>NZ_PGUZ01000001.1 GCF_002860165.1 Bacillus sp. V3-13
GGATAGAGCGTCTGACTACGGATCAGAAGGTTATGGGTTCGACTCCTGTCGGGCGCGCCATTATTTAACGGGAAGTAGCTCAGCTTGGTAGAGCACTTGGTTTGGGACCAAGGGGTCGCAGGTTCGAATCCTGTCTTCCCGACCAGTAAGCACTTTCATGGGGCCTTAGCTCAGCTGGGAGAGCGCCTGCTTTGCACGCAGGAGGTCAGCGGTTCGATCCCGCTAGGCTCCACCATTCATTATTTTTTATATTTGGCGGTGTAGCTCAGCTGGCTAGAGCGTACGGTTCATACCCGTGAGGTCGGGGGTTCGATCCCCTCCGCCGCTACCATATAATAATTTAAGCATGGACCTTTAGCTCAGCTGGTTAGAGCAACGAGCAAAGCATCCATGAATCAAGCTGCGAGTTGTACCCATCGAGCCGCTGCTTGAATAAACATACTGAGATGGGGACAGACAGTTTTGACTACAATCTTAATTAAAAATAGTTTAACATGGACCTTTAGCTCAGCTGGTTAGAGCAGACGGCTCATAACCGTCCGGTCGTAGGTTCGAGTCCTACAAGGTCCACCATTAATACTTATTATCCGGAGGAATACCCAAGTCTGGCTGAAGGGATCGGTCTTGAAAACCGACAGGCGGGTCAAACCGCGCGGGGGTTCGAATCCCCCTTCCTCCTCCATATTTATTTTTAAGATTTAACTTACACTATTATTGTCGCGGGGTGGAGCAGTCCGGTAGCTCGTCGGGCTCATAACCCGAAGGTCGCAGGTTCAAATCCTGCCCCCGCAATCTGGTCCCGTGGTGTAGCGGTTAACATGCCTGCCTGTCACGCAGGAGATCGCCGGTTCGATCCCGGTCGGGACCGCCATTTTTTATTATAATACTTTTTATATTGGCTCAGTAGCTCAGTCGGTAGAGCAGGTTGCTCTCTTCGATGGTTGGCTTCTGTGGCAACCTGCGAGAAAGATCGTGAGATCTTTTGAGCAAAGGACTTACTTGAATTAAGGTTTAGGAAACACTTGAATTATGGCTCAGTAGCTCAGTCGGTAGAGCAAAGGACTGAAAATCCTTGTGTCGGCGGTTCGATTCCGTCCTGAGCCACCATTGTTGGCGATTAATTCTATACAATGCGGGTGTAGTTTAATGGTAAAACTTCAGCCTTCCAAGCTGATATCGTGGGTTCGATTCCCATCACCCGCTCCAAAAATGGGCCTATAGCTCAGCTGGTTAGAGCGCACGCCTGATAAGCGTGAGGTCGATGGTTCAAGTCCATTTAGGCCCACCATTCCCACAAAAATTAGTTCGGAGAATAGCATTGTTTTGCTGCTCTAGGCCAGAAATAAATGAATCTTATTATTCCGCAGTAGCTCAGTGGTAGAGCAACGAGCAAAGCTGCCATGAATGGACTGCGAGTTGACCCATCGAGCCACATCTTGCCTCGGCTTCCCGAGATGGGGACATTCGAAGCTAAACTGGATTTAGGGAGCATTATTAGTATTCCGCAGTAGCTCAGTGGTAGAGCATTCGGCTGTTAACCGAACGGTCGCAGGTTCGAATCCTGCCTGCGGAGCCATCTATATGGGGAAGTACTCAAGAGGCTGAAGAGGCGCCCCTGCTAAGGGTGTAGGTCGCGTAAGCGGCGCGAGGGTTCAAATCCCTCCTTCTCCGCCATAACGAACGGCCCCTTGGTCAAGCGGTTAAGACACCGCCCTTTCACGGCGGTAACACGGGTTCGAATCCCGTAGGGGTCATCTATCAAAAAAGCTGTTGACAATGTGTCAGCAGCTTTTTTGATTATATTATTGGTTTGGTCACATAGGGATGGAAAATTTTTGTTCATTTAGAAACAAATCGGTTATCACTCTATATCCTAAATCATTGGGATGAACTTCATCTGCCAATAGATGCGGTTTGTTTCTAAAAGAATCCATTGGGTTGATGTTGTAAATTCCAAATTGTTTGGCCGTTTCTTCATACAATTTGTTTATCCCTTGAATTAATTTTTGGGCTAAACTATATAATTTGTGGTCCAGAGTACCTGGATTATAAAGGCCCATTATGAATACTTGGGCATTTGGATTAATTTCAGTGATGATCTGCAAAATGTGACTCAAATTTTGTTTTAACATTTGAATCGTACGAGCGTATTCTAGAATGTTAGAGGTATTCCCATAGGCACGAATCATATCAATTCCGCCTGTTGTCATAGTAATAAGGGTTGCTTTCTTCAATATATCTTGTATTTTGGAATCCCTAACAAATTCAAGCAATTCCCCGCTGCTGCGCCCTGATTTACCAAAGTTTATGTACTGGCAATCTTTTGTTTGTTTTATAGCTTGAAAAAAACTGGCGGCAAATGACTTGTCATGATTAGAAGCTCCCACTCCCTCAGTGAGAGAATCTCCCAGAGCAATATAAAAAACTCGATTTTCCAAGTGAATCCTCCTCGCGTAAAAATGAGCACTTTAACATTTTGTTCAATATTTATTTTTTTATTTATCTTTTTTAAGAGAATGTTTGGAATGCTTCTTACGAGGTTATGAAACGTTAACGATGCACATAATGGGGTTTACTAGTACAGCTTTCATATTTCCACCATGGGCATTATTACTGATTATTTTCTTAAGGCTGCATTGACAAACTTTCACGACAGCATTCGGTTTCCTTTATAAGATCGGGGATAATAACCTGGATATCGATTCTTTGAAACGTACCCATAGCGGGAGTTTTTGATACTGTTCAAGAGTGAGTTCCCTGGATACTTTTACATCGTGATTAAATGCTTTGGTCAGCCTTTGAGCAATACCCTCATCATAAATAAAGGCATTCACCTCAAAATCTAATTTGAAGCTTCTTATATCAATATTCGCTGTTCCAACAGAAGATATTTCTTCATCTACAACAATGGTTTTGGCATGTATAAAACCATTATCGTAAATATAGACCGTTGCCCCAGCCTTTAGTAATTCTCCAATGTAAGACAGGGTTGCCCAATATACAAACATGTGATCCGGTTTATTAGGAATCATAATTTTAACCTCAACGCCAGATAAACATGCAATTCGAAGGCCATCTAATAAACTTGTATCAGGAATAAAATATGGCGTTTGGATGAGAACGGATTTTTTTGCTGTTGTGATCATTTTAATCAATCCATTCTTAATATGTTCCCATTCAGAATCCGGCCCGCTTGAAACGATTTGCATTCCGACTTTTCCTGGAGAAATATCCTCTGGGAAGTAATTTGGAAGAAAGGAAATTTTGTGGCAGCAGGAAGCCTGATTCCAATCGAGAATAAAACGGGTCTGAATCGCATGAACAGCTGTACCCTGTATCCTTAAATGAGTGTCACGCCAATAGCCGAATTTTGGTACAAGCCCAAGATATTCATTGGCCACATTAAAGCCGCCTACATAACCGGTTTTTCCATCAATAATGACTAACTTGCGATGGTTCCGATAATTTAACCGCAGATTGATGAGGCGGAATTTGGAAGGAAAAAAGACTTCCACTTCACCACCAGCTTCTCGAAGCTCTTTAAAAAATCGTTTTGTTAATCCTCTCGAACCCAGTTCATCATATAAAACCCGTACTTTAACCCCTTCTTTTGCTTTCTTCGTTAAAACTTCTATGAGTTTTTTGCCAAGCTCGTCTTTTTTAATGATAAAGTACTGCAGATGAATATGGTCCTTTGCATCTTCGATATCTTTAAATAAGCTGTTAAACTTTTCCTGACCATCCGTAAACAATTCAACTAAATTATCTTCAGTTAAAACAGCATCATTGTTAATTAAATGCATATATATTAAATCTCTGCTGCTTCTTGTAGCTTGATTGCGAAATTGGAACTGGCGGGAACCTAGCTGGGCCAATTGGGTTGCTGCCATTTTTGCGCTTCTAATCTTTTTACGATCATCCCATTGAAACAGTTGATAATGGCTCAGGTTTTGTCCTAAAAGGAGATATAACACAAACCCGGCTAAAGGCATAAAATATAGAACCAACAACCAAGCCCATGAGGAACTGGCATCCCGCCTTTCGCGAAAAATAACAATAATCGCAAAAAAAATATTTAATATAATAACTAGCCCAAGCAATATGGAAGTAATATGCATAATTAAATCCTCACTAAAAAAGTTATGAGTACTAATAATAATTGCTATTCATAATTATGTGTGATGTGACAGGCCGTGTACGTCTTGTATTTATATCAATTGATGTTTAGTCCTGAGAACGCTTCAGATTCGACCAAAGGGAAGCCAGTGGAGAAGAAATATATTGACTAGGGAATACCGGTGTCTTAAGTAAAAGGCTCCGGCGTTAAACTGCCGCCAGAGCCTCTTCTTTTTCTATTTTTTTGTTTAGAGATAGTTGGTGAAGTGTGATTTCAGGACGGCTTCCAATCCGTATGTTAATGGATGTTTCTCCTAATCCTTCACCTATATAAAAAGGTTTTTCATTATAAAGCTGGAGGCCTTTGATCATATTCATTCGCATCATTGTACGTGCGAGTTTCGCGAGATGATAAGGCTTAGGCCAGTGAATCTGTCCGCCATGGAAATGGCCTGAAAGAAGATAATCATAATGGAAGTCTTTCATGTTAAGAACGATGTTTGGATCATGGGTTAAAACTAAGGAATATCCTTCCTTTAGATCGGAAAATGCTTTTTGCAGTTCACTTCTTTTTGAGTGAAAGTCATCAACCCCGATAATATTAATTCGTTCTCCATCGACAAAAACGGCCTCGTTTTCGTTTTGCAGTGTTTTACAGCCATATTTTTTCAATACTTCCCTCAGTATTTCAAAATCCTCCATTTTTAAAATGTAATCGTGATTTCCAAACACTACATATATTCCATATGGTGCATTTAGGCGCTTTAACACTTTTAAATACGGAATAAGTTTAGGAATCGTGCGTTTTCTATCCAGAAAATCGCCAGTAAGAGCAATTAAATCAATGGTTTCGCCGGCCAACTTATCATAAAGTTGTTCGGGTGAAATCGAAATGTGTTCAAGATGCATATCTGAGATTTGCAAAATATGTAAAAGAGGACCAGTTGAACGCTGAAATTCAAAAGTAGGTAAATGAACTTTATTGAAAACAACTTTTTGAGTATTTTTATATGCCCTATAAAAAAGTAGCATAGTGGCGATTAACAGCATAACCAAGAAAAGTACTTTCATTAAATTTCCTCCCTTCCACATTAGTATAGAAGAGTCGAAAGCGGATTATTAAAGGAAATTAATGGGGTTCTTTAGTGGAAAATTGATATGGTCCGCTCTTGTATTTGCATTGAAAAGGGTTTGATATAAACTGTTTCTGAAAAAAATTGCCTTTAGTGCAAATTATATGTTAGTCGCACTCATACCAATTTCCAGTAAAATCTTTATCTAAAATTTACTGGAGCCGAAATCATCGGATTAACAAGAAAATGATAACTAAGAACTCTCCTGTCTCTCTTATCCAATACACCTTCCATGATAAAATCCAAATTTTTTTAAATTCGTAATTTGTCACTGCTTGCTCATAAAGATGTCGAAATCCCAATTATTACCTCATTTCTATTTAAAATTTATCGAAAAAAAGAGTTTATTGTCACAAAATTAAAAAAATTTTTACAAGGATATTCGATACGCAAGCCGAATAATAGATAAAAGTCATGAAATATTTTTGGAGCGGGGAGAAGGATTGTGTTGAACTCATTATTGCCAACAGATTATCAGCTGCATTTGTTTCATGAAGGTACGTTTTATGAAAGCTATCGTTTATTCGGTGCCCACCTTTTTCAGGAAAATGACAGGCAGTTTACCCGATTTTGTGTGTGGGCTCCATCTGCTGCTATTGTCAGACTAGTCGGTGATTTTAACAATTGGAATGGAGAAGGGTATGTCTTTCATAGAGTGAATAATGAAGGTGTTTGGATGCTGATGGTCGATAGAAATCTGGAGGGTGCCCTGTATAAGTATGAAATCATCAATAGTAACGGTGAACGTCTGCTGAAATCTGACCCGTTCGGCTATTATGCCGAGCTTCGCCCTCGAACTGCCTCAATTGTCTATTCTCTTGAGGGTTACGAATGGAATGACCACAATTGGCGAATTCGCAAAGAGAAAAAGCCGATCTATGCTGAGCCGGCAGCGATATACGAAGTTCATGCAGGCTCCTGGAAAAAGAAAGAAGATGGAAGTTTTCTGACTTACAGGGAGCTGGCTGAGCAGCTAATTCCGTATGTCCTGGAGCATGGTTTTACGCATATTGAGCTGTTGCCTTTAGTTGAGCATCCGTTCGACGACTCATGGGGATATCAGGGTACTGGATATTATTCTGTTACAAGCCGTTACGGCACACCGCAAGAGCTGATGTTTTTCATTGATCAGTGCCATCAAAATGGGATAGGTGTAATCCTTGACTGGGTTCCGGGGCATTTTTGCAAGGATGATCATGGGCTGTTCCGCTTTGATGGGAGCTATTTGTTTGAGTACCAAAATAGCCATGACCGGGAAAATCATGAATGGGGAACGGCCAATTTTGATTTGGGAAAGCCGGAAGTACAAAGCTTTTTGATCTCCAATGCATTGTTTTGGATGGAATATTTCCATGTAGACGGGTTTCGCGTTGATGCAGTCGCGAACATCATCTATTGGCCCAATTCAGATGGGGGCCATGCCAATCCATACGGTCTCGAATTTTTAAAGAATTTGAATAAGGCTATTTTTGAGCAAGATCCAAACATGCTGATGATTGCCGAAGATTCAACGGACTGGCCGCAAGTGACGAGCCCTGTGCATTATGGCGGGCTGGGCTTCAATTATAAGTGGAATATGGGTTGGATGAATGACATTTTGACCTATATGGAAGCTCCCTCCTTTGAAAGATCAAAACACCACAGCAAAGTAACATTTTCATTGTTATATGCATTTAATGAGAATTTTGTTTTGCCACTCTCGCATGATGAAGTGGTGCATGGCAAGAAATCACTGTTGGATAAAATGCCGGGAGATTATTGGCAAAAATTTGCGCAGCTGCGCCTTTTGCTTGGATTTATGTTTGCCCATCCCGGAAAAAAACTGATGTTTATGGGTACCGAGCTTGGCCAGTTTGCAGAATGGAAGTTTAGAGAACAGCTTGATTGGAATCTGCTTGAGTATGACATGCACCAAAAATTGAATGACTATGTTAAAGAATTACTGAAGGTTTATAAGCGTTCCAAGCCGTTGTACGAATTGGATCACCTTGGCGAAGGCTTTGAATGGATTGACGTAAATAATTGGCAGCAGTCGATCTTTTCTTTCATACGTAAAGGAGCAAAGGATGGCGAATATCTTATCATAATTGCTAATTTTACAGAAAAAACATACTTGGATTATAAAATTGGCGTTCCTGCTGCCGGGCAATACCGCGAAACATTTAACAGTGACCAGCTCGCGTTTGGCGGTGCGGGCTTTGTGAACAAGCGGGTTGTGAAGGCAGAAGAAAACAGCTTTCATGGACGGCCTTATTCTGTGAAATTAACGATATCGCCATTTGGTTTAATCATATTAAGACCTGTGAAAAAGCGGAAGGAGATGAACAGCAATGGTGAAGAAAAAGTGCGTCGCAATGCTGCTGGCAGGAGGAAAGGGAAGCAGGCTTAGTACATTGACGAAGAACCTGGCGAAGCCGGCTGTTCCCTTTGGGGGCAAATATAGAATCATTGATTTTACGTTAAGCAATTGCACGAATTCAGGGATTGATACTGTCGGTGTCCTCACTCAATATCAACCTCTTGTTTTAAACTCCTATATTGGAATCGGCAGTGCCTGGGACCTGGACCGCAAGGATGGTGGGGTTACAGTCCTGCCTCCGTACAGCGAGTCCTCCGAAGTGAAATGGTATACAGGAACGGCGAGTGCCATTTACCAAAATTTAAATTATTTAGTCCAGTACGAACCTGAATATGTACTTATCCTTTCCGGAGATCACATTTATAAAATGGATTACGAAAAAATGCTGCAATACCACATAGAAAAAGGGGCAGATGTCACCATCTCCGTTATCGAAGTTCCCTGGGCTGAAGCGAGCCGGTTCGGAATAATGAATACGAGCGACGACATGAGAATTACCCAATTTGATGAAAAACCGCAAATGCCAAAAAGCAATCTTGCCTCAATGGGAATCTATATTTTTAACTGGAGCGTTTTAAAAGAGTATTTGGAAATGGATGACCGCAACCCGGAATCCTCACATGATTTTGGTAAAGATGTGATTCCGCTCCTTCTTGATGAGAAAAAGAAAATGTATGCCTATCCATTTAAGGGTTACTGGAAAGATGTTGGGACAGTAAAAAGCCTCTGGGAAGCAAACATGGATATGCTTGACGAAGAATGCGAACTTAACCTGTTTGATTATTCATGGCGAATCTACTCAATCAACCCGAACCATCCTCCCCAATTTATTTCGGCAGAAGCGGATATTACTGAATCGCTCGTCAACGAAGGATGCACCATTGAAGGCGATATTAGAAAATCGGTTTTATTCCAGGGTGTTACCGTTGAACAAGGGGCTGTTGTCAAAGAAACAGTCGTAATGCCGGATGCTGTCATTGGAAAAAACTCTTATATTGAAAAAGCGATCGTTCCTTCCAATATCCGTATTCCCGACGGAGCGGTGATCCGCCCTGTTGATGAGTCGGAAGAGGTGGTACTCGTGACCGATGAACTGCTGAAAGGCATTTCTCATCATGTACCACACAAGATTAAAAATTAGTCAGAAACGCTTACAAATAACAAATCGGGAGGGACAAAAGTTGAAAAAGCGACTACTGGGTGTTATTGATGCAACAACCTATCATGAAGATTTAGAAGAATTGATTATTCATCGTTCTCTTGCAGCAGTTCCGATCGCCGGGCGATATCGACTAATTGACTTTGTACTATCTAATATGGTGAATTCAGAGATTGAGAGCGTCGCAATTTTTCCAAAATACCAGTACCGCTCCTTAATGGATCATTTAGGTTCCGGGCGCAACTGGGATTTAAATCGCAAGCGGGATGGTTTGTTCTTTTTTCCATCGCCAAATTTGGATGGGCCGCAGCAAGGAATCGGATCGTTTACCCATTTTGCGGCGAACCTCGATTATTTTTACCGGAGCACACAGGAATATGCCTTGATTGCCAACTGTTATACCGTGTTCAATATGGATTTCAGGCCGGTCCTTGATTGGCATCTGGCATCCGAATGTGATATTACCGAGATTCGCCAGAAGGGAAAATCGCTCGAAATGTATCTGGTGAAAAAATCCCTGTTGATTGAATTAATTGAAACAAGAGAAAATACGGGATATACGTGCATGCGGGATGTTGTGACCGATATCGCACATTCGTATAGGCTCTGCACCTATAATTATACCGGATTTGCCTTTATGATCGATTCGATTAACGCTTATTTCAATGCGAGCATGAGCATTCTTAAACCATCGATCTGGCAGCAGCTATTCTTGAAGGAACAGCCGATTTATACAAAAGTAAAAGATGAACCGCCAACCCGCTATTTAGCAGGAGCCAAGGTGAAAAATGCGATGATTGCGAACGGCTGCATCCTTGAAGGGCATGTGGAAAACAGCATTATCTCAAGGGGGGTAAAAATAGGCAAAAATTCGGTGATTCGAAACAGTATCATTATGCAAAAATGCCAAATTGCCGAAAACTGTGTGCTCGATTCAGTTATTTTGGATAAGGACGTAAAGATCGAGCCGAATACCGTTATGAAGACTTCAAGCCGCCATCCGTATGTGATTCGAAAAGGAACCGTACAGGGAGCGTTGATGAATTCGTGAAATTACTATTTGCTGTCTCGGAGTGTGTCCCATTCATTAAATCCGGCGGCCTGGCGGATGTCGCAGGATCATTGCCTAAAGAACTGAAAAAACTCGGAACGGATATCCGTGTCATTCTGCCAAAATACGGGAGCCTTCCGGAAGAGTACCGGAAGCATTTAAAAAAGATTTGTGAATTCAATGTACAGGTTGGCTGGCGCAACCAGTATTGCGGGATTGAAGAGCTTGTATTTGAAGGGGTCACCTATTATTTTGTCGACAACGAGTATTATTTTAAGCGCGACCGGCTCTACGGATATTTTGATGATGGTGAAAGATTTGCTTACTTTGACCGGGCTGTGCTTGAAAGCCTATCATGCCTGGATTTTTATCCTGATATCCTTCATTGCCATGATTGGCATACTGCCATGATTCCTTTCCTTCTTAAAGCAGAATATGCAAAAAGGGAAGGCTATGCCTTGATCAGAACCGTTTTTACGATTCATAACCTGCAATTTCAGGGAGTATACCCTAAAGTAATTTTGCATGATTTACTTGGGCTGGGTGATGAATATTTTAACAGCGAACAGCTTGAGTTTTATGGCGATATCAATTTTATGAAGGGTGCACTTGTTGCCGCGGATAAGATCACAACCGTGAGCCCTTCCTACTTACAGGAAATTCAAATGCCGTATTACGGGGAAAAACTCGATGGTTTGCTGAGGAAAAGAAACTCCGATTTAGTTGGCATTTTAAATGAAATTGACGATGAATTTTATAATCCGGCCAATGATCCTTTTATAACACATCCATACAGTGGCGACGATTTGGCCGGAAAATTCAAAAATAAACTGGAGCTGCAGCGTCTGTTCGGGCTTGAGGAGCATGCAGATAAGCCGCTTTTGGTGATGGTCACAAGGCTTACGAAGCAAAAAGGACTCGATCTCGTCAAACGGGTGTTTGATGAGCTTATGGCTGAAAACATGCAAATGATTGTTTTAGGCACAGGGGATGCGGAGTTTGAGGATTTTTTCAGGTGGAAGAGCCACCAGTTTTCTGCACAATTTAACGCACATATCGGGTTCGATGAAGCATTGGCCCATAAAATATACGCAGGCGCAGATTTGTTTTTGATGCCGTCCCTCTTTGAACCGTGCGGCCTTGGCCAGATGATCGCGATGAACTATGGAGCGGTTCCGATTGTCCGGGAAACGGGAGGCTTAAATGATACAGTCCAATCCTTCAACGAGTTTTATAATGAAGGGAATGGTTTTTCTTTCAAAAACTTCAATGCCCACGATATGCTTTACACGATCCGGAGAGCGCTCCACTTTTACGAGGATAAAAAGATCTGGAAACAGCTTGTCAAACGGGCGATGAAAACCGACTATAGCTGGGCACAGTCAGCATTCAAATATAATCGGCTTTATGCCGAGCTCATCTCAAGGAGTGAGAGTCATGTTTTCTAATAAAGAGGAATTTAAAGCTTTGTTTCTGCAGCGCCTTGAGTTGACGTATGGAAAAAGTTTTAATGACAGTACGAAATGGGACCAGTTTCATACACTCGGCAGCATGATCAGGGAATATATTAGCCTGGATTGGATTCAGACGAACGAGCGCTACAGAAGTACAGGGACAAAGCAAGTATACTACCTGTCTATCGAGTTTTTGCTGGGGCGCCTGTTGCGGCATAACTTAATAAATATCGGTATGGAAGACGTTGTAGACAGCGGCTTAAAAGAGCTCGGAATCAACCTTGATGAGCTTGAAGAGGTCGAGATGGACGCAGGCCTTGGGAATGGCGGGCTCGGCAGACTCGCAGCCTGTTTCCTTGATTCGCTCGCTTCTTTAAATTTGCCGGGCCATGGCTGCGGCATCCGTTATAAGCATGGCCTTTTCGAGCAGAAAATTGTTGATGGCTATCAAGTCGAACTGCCGGAACACTGGCTGCGGCATGGCCATGTTTGGGAAGTGCGCAAAGCGGATTTAGCCATCGATATCCCGTTTTGGGGCACGGTTGAGAGCTATACGGAAGAGGGGAAACTGCGTTTCCGCCATGTGGACGCAGAAATGATCACGGCTGTTCCATATGATATCCCGGTCGTCGGCTATAAAACAAATACGGTCAATACGCTGCGGCTTTGGAGTGCAGAGCCCTCTCCGTATCCAATCAACAAGGATATTATGAAATACAAAAGGGAAACAGAATCCGTGTCAGAATTTCTTTATCCTGATGACACACATGACGAAGGAAAAATATTGCGGCTGAAGCAGCAATATTTTCTTGTCTCGGCAAGCATTCGCTCGATTATCCGTTCGTATAAGCGGAATCATGCAAACTTGCTTGAACTCCCGCACTACATAGGGCTTCATATTAATGATACACACCCTGTTTTGGCGATTCCCGAGTTGATGAGGGTATTGCTGGATGAGGAGAAGCTTGGCTGGGATCAAGCTTGGAAAGTCACGACAAAGACGATTTCTTATACAAATCATACGACTCTTTCAGAGGCGCTTGAAAAATGGCCGATTCGCCTGTTCCAGCCGCTGCTGCCAAGGATATATATGATCATCAATGAGATTAATGAGCGTTTTTGCAAAGATTTATGGCTGCGCTATCCCGGTGATTGGGAGCGGATTGAAGCGATGGCGATTATCGCACATGGTGAAGTGAAAATGGCTCATCTTGCGATCGTGGGAAGCCATAGTGTCAACGGTGTCGCAAAAATTCACACAGATATTTTGAAGAAACGGGAGATGGTCCGCTTTTTTGAAATATCGCCAGAAAAATTTAATAGTAAAACAAATGGGATTAACCATAGAAGATGGCTTTTGAAAGCAAACCCGCGCCTGGCTTCACTCATCACAGAGACGATCGGCCCGTCCTGGATAGAAAATCCCGCCGCCCTGTCCCATCTGGCAGAGCATCTACAGGATCAGTTATTTCTGGGGCAAATGAACACAATTAAAAGGGGCAACAAAGAAAAACTGGCCGGGAAAATCAAGGAGAAAACCGGTATAATCGTCGATCCCGCGTCGATTTTTGATGTGCAAGTGAAAAGGCTGCACGCCTATAAGCGCCAGCTCTTAAACATTCTCCATATTATGCATTTATACAAGCAAATCAAGGAGGACCCAAATTTTAAAATGCACCCGAGAACGTTTATCTTTGGGGCAAAAGCGTCGCCAGGCTATTATTATGCAAAAAAGATTATTAAACTGATTCATTCTGTTGCCGACAAAGTAAATCATGATCCGAAAGTAAACGACAGGATGAAAGTGATCTTTCTGGAAAACTATCGCGTTTCACTGGCGGAAGAAATTTTCCCGGCAGCTGATATTAGTGAACAAATTTCGACCGCGAGCAAAGAAGCATCAGGCACCGGGAATATGAAGTTTATGATGAATGGAGCTGTCACACTCGGAACATTGGATGGGGCCAATATTGAAATTATGGAGAAGGTCGGTCAGGAGAATATTTTTATTTTTGGCTTAACTGCAAGTGAAGTTTTGAACTATTATCAAAACGGCGGCTATCATTCCCGTGAGTATTACCATCTTGATACGCGGATTCGCATTGTCGTCGACTCGCTTGTGAATGGCTTTTTTCCAGGAGTCGGGGATGAGTTCGAAACCATTTATGATTCCCTGCTTATGCAAAATGATCAATATTTCGTATTAAGGGATTTTGACGCTTATGCCGAGATTCATAAGCAGGCAGGCAAAGCTTACGAAAACGAGCGGGGCTGGCTGAAAATGAGCTTAATGAATATTGCGCATTCCGGCTATTTTTCGAGCGACCGGACGATTCGGGAGTATGCGGACGATATATGGAACATCAAATCTTCACCAGGAGCGGTGATTTAGTACAAAATGAGGCCGGATTCCGGCCTCATTTTTTGTCTTTATGATTGCCTTCTACATAGCCATCAGACCTATGATATGGAATATTTCCAAGCGGAGATTCAATATTCTTGTCATCAAGCATTTCTTCATATTTTTCCTGCTTCTTAGAGCGGTAAAATTGACGATTTTTTCCGTTTATTCCGGTAGCGGCGAAGGTTTCATAGTCCTCGGTGAATCCTTCATCATCATCGTCATTGTATAAGTCGTTATAATTCTGATAATCGCCTTTTAAGTCAGCAGGAGTTTCTGATGTGCCGTATCGGGCTGCTTCCCGGAAGCTGTCCTCATTGTCGATAACCTCGCGGAACTGATGATGCTGAAAGGTATTCCCCTGTGCTGGTTCCAGCACCTCTTCTTCAACAGGGCGATCATTGGAAACTAGCTGGTCCGGACTGTGCTCTTTGCAAAATAAAGCAGCCGGGATCGCCTCCAGCCGCTCGAACGGGATGTCTTTCCCGCATTCAGCACATTTCCCGTAAGTGCCAGCCTCGATCGCTTTTAGTGCCGCATTAATTTTATCAAGTTCGAAATCGGCATGCCCTTCTAAAGCAAAGTCCTTCTCGCGTTCGAAAAGCTCTGTGCCCATATCGGCGGGATGATTATCATACATGGAAAGCTCGCCGGCCGCTTCCCGGGCGCCCGCCTCTTCTTTATTCTGGCTGAGCCGGTGCTCAAGTTGATGTTTATTTTCTTCAAGCATGGATTTTAACTGGTTTTGCTGTTCTGTTGACAACATCTTATTCACATCCTCATTAGATTTCCAGCTACTAAAGAGTATTTATGTTTAAAAATACCCTGTTGATAGTTTGTTAAACTAAAGCGAAGCCAATCTATGCATGAATCAGTCCCTATTTTAAAACTTTAGATGCATTCACAAAAAAAGCTTCCGCTTGTAGACGGAAGCCATTTTGTATATCTTTTATAAAAAATAGCCCAAAAATAATCCAATCGACAGCAAAAATCCAAAAATCGTATTTGTTTGCGCCGTTGCTTTCATAGCAGGCATCATCTGGAGCGGCAGTGATTTGCCAATAAACCCTTTGATCGCTTCAACTGCTTTCGGGGCGCTCAAAACAACAAGAGCGAGCCATGGGGACGCTTCGGTGCTCACAATCAATCCAAAAACCCAGACAAACGAGATAATGAATTTTCCGGCCAATAAATAGATCGCCCGTTTTCTGCCCAGCAATATGGCGAGCGTCTTTCGCCCGTTTTCTTTATCACCATCGAGGTCACGAATATTGTTGGCAAGCAGTATCGCGCCAACCAATAAAGCGATTGGAATCGAGACAAGGATACTGATCGTTGAGATAAAGCCTGTTTGAATGTAAAAGGAAATTAAGATAATCATGATGCCCATAAATAGTCCGGCAAAAAGTTCGCCGAAAGGAGTATAGGCAATCGGGATAGGACCGCCTGTGTACAAATACCCGGCAAGCATGCAAGCGAGCCCGATTAATGCAAGCCACCATGTGCTGTTCATGCAAATATATATTCCAATCAGGATCGAGAGACCATACAAACCAAGAGCCAGTGAGAGAACCGTTTTCGCAGAAATACCGTGCCGGACAATCGCGCCGCCAATACCCACTGATTCCTCATTATCCAAGCCGCGTTTATAATCATAGTACTCATTGAACATATTCGTGGCCGCCTGGATCAATAAACTGGCAATGAGCATCGCTGCAAATAAACCAATATGAATGTCAGTAACCTGGATCGCTAAAGCGGTTCCAAGCAGAACCGGTACAAAAGCAGCTGTTAAAGTATGGGGGCGTGTCAGCTGCCACCAGACTCTCCAATTTTGTGAAGATGCAACAGGTGAAGGACTTGTGTGCATATGAGATTGCATCAATTTGTCTCTCCCTTAAAAAAATGATAGTGCAAACCTATTTATATTAACGAAAGTGTATAGACTTGTCAAAAATATATAGATGGCAATCGTGTGAAATTTTCATTACAATTTTTAGTTTAGGTAATCGAATAAGCACTGTCAATGACTTTTTTCGTGTATTTCAGGTTGCTTTTACCAGCTGTTAAAAAGGAATAGATGAATTATCATATAATAAGGAAATTACTAGGGTGCATCTGATCAGCATTATTGACATTGTACTCGTATGAGGTGTATCTTAAAATAAGTTTATAACGAAGAATAACAGCTTTATTTCGCTGTTATTGGAGGGATTTTTTTGGTTACTATTCAAGATACAGAGCTTAAGGAAGGCATATCGGAAGCGATAGATAGGGCCAGAAGATTAGCAAAGCCTGTATTGGTTAGTGAGGTTCATAAAATCGGTCATATCGACCCTGTTGATTTTTTCGCTGCAGGAAGCGATCAATATCTCGGTGAACGGTTTTTTTGGAAGGATCCTTCCGGACAAGCCTTGATTATTGGTCTGGGGATATGCAAGCAAATTCAATCCGATCAGGCGGCTGACCGTTTTCTTCATACTGAAAAAGAGTGGAAGCGCTTTATTGAAGACTCTGTCATTTTTAACCCATATCCACAACCTGGACTCGGCCCAGTTATGTTCGGTGGATTTTCCTTTGACCCGCTGAAACAGAAAACCCCTTTATGGTCAAAGTTTTCCGATTCTCTTTTCCATCTCCCAAAATATATGCTCAGCATAATAGATGGACAAAGCTACTTAACAACCAATGTCGTTTGCACGCAGCATGATGATGCGTCGTTGGCTGAAAAAGTGGCGGAAAAACGGCAGGAGATTTTGTCTTCGGCTGCAAAAGGTGCCAGTTATCAAACCGCCAAGCTTTTGCATAAAGAGGAGATAGATCCCGGGGCTTGGAAAAATACTGTTTCGAATGTTGTGGACGACCTGCAGGAAGGTTCCTTAAAAAAGGTCGTTCTTGCAAGGGAACTCCGCCTCTATTTTAAAGATGCTGTTCAAGTGGAAATGGTTCTCTCGCGGTTGCTCAAGGAACAAAGAGAGAGCTTTATTTTTGCCTTTGAGTCGAATGGGGATTGCTTTATCGGTGCTTCCCCGGAAAGGCTTGTGAAAAAAGCGGCAAACCAGGTGAAGTCGACTTGCCTTGCCGGATCGATTGCAAGGGGCAAAACTCCGGAAGAAGACAAACTCCTCGGCGAAACGCTGCTAACCGACCAAAAGAATTTAATCGAGCATCAATATGTTGTTGATATGATTAAAGAAGCGATGGCAGATGCATGCGAACAAGTGGACATGCCAAGCGAGCCTCAACTTTTAAAAATGAGGGATATTCAGCATTTATATACCCCCGTTACCGGGAAGCTGTTAAAGAATAAAACATTGCTTTCGATGGTGAAACGTCTCCATCCAACTCCTGCATTGGGCGGCTCGCCAAAATGCGAAGCGATGGCGAAAATTAGAGAGGTTGAGGCAATGGACCGGGGCTTTTATGCCGCTCCGCTCGGCTGGATGGATTATCATGATAACGGCGAGTTTGCGGTATCGATTCGTTCCGGATTGATTCAGGGAGGAGAGGCATCTTTGTTTGCCGGGTGCGGAATTGTCGCAGATTCAGATTCGGAAAGCGAGTACATGGAGACGGGAATTAAATTCCGCCCAATGCTTACTGCTCTTGGAGGAAGAATGGAATGAGCCATCAAGAAAATTTAACCGCCTATATCGCTGCTTTTGTAGCGGAATTAGTGGCCGCCGGGGTAAAGGACGTTGTCGTAAGCCCCGGATCCCGATCAACTCCAATGGCGCTGGTGATGGCTGCCCATCCTGAACTTCGTCTTTATGTTCATGTAGACGAGCGTTCGGCAGCTTTTTTTGCGTTAGGGATGGCCAAGGCATCCAATCGTCCAACCGCGATTCTTTGTACGTCAGGTACAGCTGCGGCTAACTACTATCCGGCACTTGTCGAAGCAAACAGCTCCAGGGTGCCGTTAATCGTCCTGACCGCTGACCGTCCCCACGAATTAAGAGATGTCGGAGCCCCGCAGGCAATCGACCAAATTCATTTATACGGAAGGCATGTCAAATGGTTTGTGGAAATGGCACCGCCTGAGGATTCACCTGAAATGCTGCGTTATGTAAGAACTGTTTGCGCACGTGCTGCTGCAACGGCGTTACGGGCACCGGCCGGCCCGGTTCATTTGAATTTTCCGTTCCGTGAACCGCTTTTGCCAGACCTGCGGAAGGAAAACTTGTTCGAACACGAAGAGAGAGTCGACAAGTATGTCGGAATCCACTCTGGAGATTTAACGTTCAGTGATGAAAAATATCAGGAAATTTCGCATCATATCAACCAGTTTGAAAAAGGCATTATCGTCTGTGGTCCGATCGATGCTCCTGAATTGACAGAACCAATCATTGAATTGGCGCAAAAGCTTCAGTTCCCAATCCTTGCAGACCCGTTATCACAACTCAGAAGCGGCATGCATAACAAGGACTATGTCATTGACGCTTATGATACTTTCCTGCGAAATGACGAAGGCAGGCAAGCATTAAAGCCGGATCTGATTCTTCGCTTTGGGGCAATGCCTGTCTCAAAGGCGCTGACTGGTTTTATAAAAGAAAACAATGATGCCGTCCAATATGTGATTGATGGAGGCGCGGGCTGGCGGGACCCTGCGGCGGGTGCTTCGGAAATGCTTTATTGCAATGAGCGTGATTTTTGCCGCTCGGCAGCAAAGTATGCTTCTTCCGCAAATCGCTCACGTTACCTGCAGTCATGGGTTCAGTTAAACGATTTCACAAAAAAATCGCTGCGCAAAGTAAATGACATTGAACAGTTGAGTGAAGGGAAGCTTTTTTGGCAGCTGGCAGATCTTATCCCGGATCAGTCCGTTTTATTTGTTGCAAACAGCATGCCGATCAGGGATTTGGATACATTTTTTCATAACAGTGAAAAATCAATCCGGATCATGGCGAACCGCGGAATAAATGGCATTGACGGTGTTATTTCAACGGCGCTTGGCGCTGCAGCTATAGCTGGCCCTGTTTATTTAGTCGTTGGAGATTTAACGTTTTTCCATGACCTGAATGGGTTGCTTGCTGCAAAGCTGTACGGTTTGAATATCAAAATTTTGCTGATTAATAATAACGGCGGGGGCATTTTCTCGTTCCTGCCCCAGGCGGCTGAGCCGGAACATTTTGAACTTTTATTTGGCACCCCGATCGGCCTTGATTTCGAGCACGCTGTTAAAATGTATCATGGTACTTTTGAGAGAATCTCCAACTGGGACGGTTTTTCATTGGCATTCCGGCGAAATATGGAGGATGATGGATTAAGTGTCATTGAAATTCCGACAGCAAGAGACAGGAATGTAAGTGAACATCGAGAATTGTGGAATGATGTTTCCCGGGAAATAAGCGGCTTTTTGAAAGAGGAATCATGATGAAATACGTGATAAACGGACTCAATTTCCATGTGAAGCAGTGCGGGGATGGTTTTCCGCTCATTCTGCTTCATGGTTTTACAGGCGATTCGTCGGGATGGGAATCATTCTGCAAACTATGGGGAGACCATTCCAAATTGATCATGCCCGATATTATTGGCCATGGAAAAACAGATTGCCCAAATTCTCCGGAACGTTACCGAATCGAATCGGCCGCAGAAGATTTGCGTGATTTGCTCGATCAAATGGAAATCGACCAAGCTGATGTTCTCGGCTATTCAATGGGCGGCAGGCTCGCATTAACTTTTGCGGTGAAATATCCGGACCGGGTTCGCAAGCTTATTCTGGAAAGTGCTTCTCCAGGCTTGAACAGTGCGGAAGAAAGAGCGAACAGGAGGAATGCGGATAAGCAGCTTGCCGGGTTTATATTGGAAAAGGGAGTGGCAGAATTTATTGCTTACTGGGAAGAAACCCCTTTATTCGCCAGCCAAAAAACGCTTGCTGAGGAGGAGAGGAAAATCATCAGGCAGCAAAGGCTGAAAAACTCGGCAATCGGGCTTGCAAACAGCCTAATCGGAATGGGAACCGGGACCCAGCCGTCATGGTGGAAAGAGTTAACTAATGTTATGAATAACACCTTGCTTATCACCGGGACATTGGATGACAAGTTTTGCAGGATTGCTGCCCTGATGTCTGAAAAATTGCCGCAAAACCAGTGGATAAAAGTCGACAAGGCCGGACATGCAGTTCATGTGGAACAACCTGAAAAGTTTGGTACAATAGTAAGTGAGTTTTTGATTCATACATAAAAGGAGGAACCGACGATGACAGTTGAATGGGTAGCTGGACGTCAATATGAAGATATTTTATACGAAACATATAACGGTATCGCAAAAATCACGATCAACCGTCCCGAAGTGCGCAATGCATTTCGGCCGAAAACAGTTTCGGAATTAATCGATGCATTTGCCTATGCACGCGATGATGAAAAGATCGGCGTGATCGTGTTAACGGGAGCTGGCGATGATGCTTTTTGTTCGGGTGGCGACCAAAAAGTCCGCGGACATGGTGGATACGTAGGCGATGACCAAATTCCGCGCCTGAACGTTCTTGATTTGCAACGGTTAATCCGCGTTATTCCAAAACCGGTTATTGCGATGGTCAAAGGATATGCAATCGGAGGCGGCCATGTGCTCCATATTGTATGTGACTTGACGATTGCTGCGGATAATGCGGTGTTCGGCCAAACCGGGCCGAAAGTTGGCAGCTTTGATGCGGGATACGGTTCTGGTTATTTGGCGCGAATTGTCGGCCATAAAAAAGCACGCGAAATATGGTACCTGTGCCGGCAATACAATGCCCAGGAAGCTCTTGATATGGGACTTGTCAATACGGTGGTTCCGCTTGACCGGGTTGAAGAGGAAACGATTCAATGGTGTGAAGAAATTCTTGAAAAAAGCCCGACGGCGATTCGCTTCCTGAAAGCGGCATTCAATGCCGATACGGACGGACTTGCCGGAATCCAGCAGTTTGCCGGTGACGCAACGCTACTCTATTACACAACAGATGAAGCGAAGGAAGGCCGGGACGCATTCAAAGAAAAACGCAAGCCCGACTTTGGGAAATTCCCGCGTTTTCCGTGATCGTTTCGCAACAGCTTGATGGACCTCCATCAGGCTGTTTTTGTATAATGAAACAAAACGGGACAGAAGGAGGGTGTTGATCCTGGATGCACAGCGTATTCCCAATTGGTTGAAAAAACGCGCAGACCTGACCCCGGACCGTACAGCCCTGTATTTTTCGGGGAAGTCGTACACCTTTAAAGAGCTATATATAGAAGCATTGAAAACGGCGGCGAAGATTGCCGGAGTAAAGATCGAGACGGGCAGCTATGTCGCCGTTCTTTTAAAAAATCACCCCGATACAGTATTCATTTTATTGGCCTTGCAAATGCGTGGCATTAAGACGGTCATCCTGAATAACCGGCTGTCGGCGCAGGAACTTTCCTGGCAAATTAGCGACTCTGGTTCCGCTTTTCTCATAACGGAAGAGAGCTTTAGCCATACAGCTGACGAAATAAGCAAAAAAACGGACAAGACCGCTGTTATCACGAAAGAGCAGCTTTTTGAGCGTAAAGACGGGGACGCCCAGATCGTCGACGAATTTTCGTTAGCCGATGTCTGTACGATTATGTACACGTCTGGAACGACCGGCCATCCAAAAGGCGTGGTGCAAACATACGGAAACCATTGGTGGAGCGCGGTCGGCTCTGCTCTTAATCTTGGCTTGATGGATCAAGATTGCTGGCTCTGCGCGGTCCCCCTTTTTCACATAAGCGGATATTCGATTCTGATTCGCAGCATTATTTACGGAATCCCGATCGTCCTTCATGAGAAATTTTCTGCAAAAAGGGTTTTGAACGATATTTCTAAATTCAATGTAACAATCATGTCAGTCGTCAGTGTCATGCTGGTCAACTTGATTGAAGCGTTACATGAAAACACCCTGCCCGCTTCATTTCGCTGCATGCTCTTAGGAGGCGGACCTGCTCCGTTGCCGCTTCTTGAAAAATGCAAAAAGAAGGCTATTCCTGTTTACCAGACATACGGGATGACGGAAACAGCCTCGCAAATTGTCACGCTTGCTCCTGAGTACAGCTTAACGAAACTCGGCTCTGCAGGGAAACCGTTATTTCCTTCGCAATTAAAAATTGTCGATTTCCTTGGAAATGAAGCGGCCCCAAAAGAAGAAGGAGAAATCTTTGTAAAGGGTCCGAATGTGACACCAGGTTATTTGCATCACGACAGCGTGATGGATGGTGACGGCTGGCTATCAACCGGAGATATTGGCTTTCTGGATGACGAAGGCTTTTTATACGTTCTTGACAGACGTTCAGATCTGATTATTTCAGGTGGCGAAAATGTTTACCCTGCTGAGGTTGAAGGCATTCTGTTATCCCATTTTGAAGTGTCTGATGCAGGTGTGATCGGCATAGATGATTCAAAATGGGGCCAGGTGCCGGCCGCATTCGTCGTCCGCAAAAGTGGATCAAAAGTAACTGAAGATGATTTGACCGCTTATTGCAGAGAAAAGCTTGCAGGCTATAAGGTTCCGAAAAAAGTGATCTTTGTTGATGGGCTTCCGCGCAATGCCGCCAATAAACTATTAAGAAGAGAATTGCCCAAGCTGTTAAGAAAGGGGGAATGAACTCGGTTGAATCTAAAAGCAATCGGGCTGTATGTGATAAAAATGCCATTGAAGCTCCCTTTTTCAACCCATCTTGGCACGGTTGCCGAGCGGGAGGCAATCATTATTGAAGCAATTGATTCAACTGGATTGAAAGGATATGGGGAGGCTGTCGCTTTTTCTTCGCCATGGTATACAGAAGAAACCGTCCAAACGTGTTATCACGTCTTGAAGGATTTTTTAATTCCGTTGCTACTGGATTCAGACATTATCCACCCTAATCAAGTTGATGTTCTTTTTAAAGGAATCCGCCGAAACCATATGGCAAAGGCTGCCCTTGAAACGGCGGTATGGGATCTTTACGCGAAACAGAAAAATATGCCGCTCGCAAGGCTTCTTGGCAGCACGGCAACAACGATTCCAGCGGGAGTTGTCGTTGGCGCAAAGACGGCAGCCGCCGCCATCGACCAAATAGAGGGTTACATTGAAGAAGGATATTCACGGATTAAAGTAAAAATCAGCCCTGATCACGATTATGCTTTGCTTGCAATGATCAGGGGAAAATTCCCTGATATTCAGTTGATGGCCGATGCCAATTCAGCTTATACACTTGATGATGTCGAAAAGCTAAAGGCGCTCGATGAATTCGGCCTGTTAATGATTGAGCAACCGCTTGGCGTGGATGATATCGTCGATCATGCGAAGCTGCAAAAACAGCTAACGACACCGATCTGCCTCGATGAAAGCATCGTTTCTTTTGATGATGCAAGAAAGGCTGTCGAGCTTGGCAGCTGCCAAGTGATCAATATTAAGATTGGCCGGGTAGGCGGACTGAAAACGGCACTGGCAATCCATGATTACTGTAAAGACAGGGGAGTTCCGGTCTGGTGCGGCGGGATGCTCGAATTTGGCGTTTCCCGGGCCCATAATATTGCCATGGCTGGTTTGCCGGGGTTCACCATTCCAGGAGATATTTCTTCATCCAGCCGCTACTGGGAAGAGGATATTATCGTCCCGGAGGTTACCGTTCGTAATGGGGCTATTGAGGTACCAGATCAGCCTGGAATCGGCTTTGAAATCAATTATAAGCGTCTTAAGGCAGCGTGCAGCTTTGAAGAAATGTTTAGATTATAGAGTCCTTTTTGAAAACGGAGTTCACTATGATAAGGTGTTCTCCGTTTTCATGATAATCAGGAGACAATTTCAGCATGTCATCTTGGAAATAAATAGGACGGATTTAAAAACCGGATTGCTCGAAAAAGAAAACAGGCAGGGATTCTGCCTGTTTGATCGTTGCTCAGGAGGGTTTGAATGTTTTACAATCTGTTTCACGGCTGTTATCCGCCTGCTTGCCTGTGTGGCTTACTACATATATTCTCTCGGCACCACAGCGGTTCCCGTGTTCCCAATACGTGCAGTTATTTACTTCGCACAATACGTCTTTTGCCATCTTGTATCACTCCTTTAAAATGGTGGATACATGAATAGGTTTTGACGAATCTGCGCCGCCCATACGTAACAATAATAGAAAGGGTAACCGGCAAATAATGGTTAAGGTGCTTTTTTTTGCCGCAAATAGCGCTTGTCATTCATAAATAAGCTCCAAAAGTAAATAAAGCCGGGGAACAGAATCAAAAATCCGACTATGTACGTAATAAACACTGCCTGAAAGGAGTTAGGGTCCGTGAAACCTGACTGGATCGTTACTTCCGGATAAACGATATATGGCAGGTGGGCCTTTCCGTACACATAGCTTGCTGCGAGATATTGAAGGGTGGTAGCAATCATCGCAGCGCGCGGCATTCCCTTAACTCCTTTAGTGGTGAACGATGGCAGAAACAGGGCGAGGCCGGCAATAAAAAAAAGTACAACTGAAATGATCAGCAAGTTTAAATCGCCAAGCATTTTATGATAAAGCCATTCCGCTTCATTCTCCATTGTCACCATGATCATAAAAGCCATCAAAAGCGAGACAGGTCCGAGCATTAATGCATCTCTCCTGTATACATAGTATGCTTCCATAGCATTTGATGCCTTCGAGTAGTCTGCAAGCAAGAGCGATGACAAATAAAGCGTACTGCTTACGGCAAAAGCAACAAACGCATACTCATGCGGGCTCGTAAACAGTTTGCCTAAATTGAGCGTTTGGCCGTCGTCTGTAAACTCGACAAACTCGCCATGGGTAATCGGCAGGACGCTGATCAACAGCCCGGGAATGAGAATTCCTGTAATCCCCGAAATATACGTTAAGACTTTTCGATATTCCTCAGCGATGTTTGAAAAAACAAGAAAGGCGCTTCGGATTGCGAGAAGCAGCAGAATCATGCTTCCAGGGACGAGCAGGACGGTACCAAGCGTATACGCAGCTCCGGGAAATAGACTGTAGACTGCGACAACGAGTGCGACAATAAACGTGTTTGTTACTTCCCATGTCGGCGACAGGTAGCGGTTTGCAATATTTGTGGCCTTTGTTTTTTTTTTATTAAAATAAATCATCGACCAGAAGCCGGCGCCAAAATCCATCGTGGCCATCACAGCATAGATAAAAACGAATCCCCATAGTACTGTGATGGCCAGTAGTGCATCTGTCATGTTGTTTCACCCTTTTTAAGTATTGGATCCGTACAGTGGCACGCCTTTTTGCTCGGCACGGTTCAAATCATCGAGAACGGTGTTCCGTTTAAAATAATAGAGCAACACAAAAACAACTGCAGCCCCGAGTACAGCATAGACGGCAGCAAACAGAATAAAGAGAAGCCCGAGGTTACCTGTCGTTGTCGCAGAATCCTCTGTCAATAAGGCCCTGTAAATTGTCCACGGCTGCCGGCCGGTGCAGGCAAAGATCCAGCCGAATTCGATGCCCAATACCGCTAATGGCCCGGATGCCACAAACATCCACATGAGAAAGCGGGGAAACCTTTCTTTTTTCAAAAACTTGTTCCATATAAACGCAACGAGCGAAAGCAAAATTAACAGCGTGCCGATTCCAACCATTCCATTAAATAATGTGTGCACAAAAAGCGGCGGCCATTCTTCCCTCGGAAAATCATTTAAGCCGACGACTACTGTATCAAAGCTGTTTCCTGCCAAAAAGCTAAGCGCCCACGGAATTTCAACACCCCATTTCACTTCCTGCGTTTCGGGATCGGTAAAGCCGCCAACCGTTAACGGTGCATAAGACTGCGTTTCAAACAGCCCTTCAGCGGCAGCGAGCTTCTCCGGCTGGTATTCATGAAGGTATTGGGCTGCTGCATGGCCATTAAATGCGGTGAAAAGCGAAAAAATGCCGCCAATAACCAAGCTTAGCATCAACGCTTTATGGTGAAATTTATAAACCCGGGTACCAAAGTCACTTCGCAGCAATTTAAACGCGGCAACCGATGCGACGACGAAAGCTCCAGTCAAATAAGCGGAAAGAGCAACGTGAACAGCATTCACAAAAAAGCCCGGATTAAAGAAAGCTGCCCATGGGTCGACGTCCACGATTTGGCCATTGCGAATATTAAATCCGGTCGGGCTTCCCTGAAAGGCATGAACGTTTGTAATTAAGACGGCGGAGGCGACGGCGCCCAACGCGACCAGTGAGAGACTGGCTATTCTTGCCCATGGCGGTATCCGTTCTGCCGCATACACATAGATCGACATGAACAAGGCTTCAATAAAAAAGGCGTAGATTTCAATTTGAAATGGCAGCGCCATCACTCTTCCGATGACTTCCATAAACCCCGGCCACAATAAAGACAGCTGGGTGCCGGCAATCGTCCCGGTCGGAATGCCGACGCCAAGCAAAACAGCGAACGCTTTCGTCCATCTTTTTGCCATCACCACATAATCCTGGTCCTTTGTTTTTTGGTAAAGGAGCTCAGCCGTCAGCATCATTAACGGCAACCCAACGCCAATCGTTGCAAAAATAATATGAAATCCCATCGTTGTCCCAAATAAAGAACGGGCAATCAGCAAATCATCCATCCATAATCTCCCCTTCCATTGTGGTTCACATTTAAAGCATAGTGTTTACAATAGAGAGATAAATATGTAAAAGTTTCCTTATTTTGCTGTAACTTGCGCCAAAAACCGGGAACAAGTTTTTGAGCAAATAACCGGTAACCTTCAAGGATGAACGAGCTTTTTTCTTGTAAGAAACGGACAATAAGTTCACAATTTTATCATGTTCACATTAAAAAAACCTCCAATGAAGGAGGTTTTTATCCGTTTAACGCTTTTTCCAATGTCTCAATATTTTTTTTCATGATTGTAAGATAATTTTCTTGTGCTTTTATATCTTTTTCGGTTAAGGTTGAGAGATTATGGAGGGTCATCGTTTCGGCACCGATTTCTTTTTGGACAATCTCACTGAACTTTGAGCTGACATTCTGCTCTGTCAATACATAGCTAAGTCCGTGCTCATCGGCAAGTGCAATAATTTTCTCCAGGTCTCTCTGTGTTGGTTCATTTGCTGTTGATATGCCGGAAATGCTGAGTTGCTCAATCCCGTAGCGTTTTTCCCAATATCCGTAAGCGGCATGGGAAACAATGATTTCTTTATGGCTTGCTGTTTCGACAACCTTTTCAAAGTCCTGGTGAAGCTCATCAAGCTCGCCGGCAAGTTTATCAAAGTTTTCCTGGAATAAACTTGCCTGTCCGGGCAGCTTTTCGGTTAACGCTTCTTTAATGGCTTCTGCAAGCTTAATGGAGTATAGGGGATCAAGCCACACATGGGGATCAACATCGTGATCATGT
Source organism: Bacillus sp. V3-13 (assembly GCF_002860165.1). Lineage (GTDB taxonomy): Bacteria > Bacillota > Bacilli > Bacillales > Cytobacillaceae > Bacillus_BJ. The sequence goes on from NZ_PGUZ01000001.1 coordinate 26,974, forward strand.
CCGTCGTCGTCAGCGTGGCTGCCGGAATTTGCATTTCCTTCTGTGTGTTCAGTCTTGTCCCCATGCTCATGCGCTTCGGCTTCGGCATGATCAGCCTCTCCTTCATGAGTCTGCACATCGTGGTCGGCATGCACAGGATCGTGGTCGCCGGCGTTTAGCTCGACATGATCACCGGCAGCAACAAAGGTAACTTTTTCATTTTCCAAAGTTTTTTTCGCGTTTTCGACAAAGCCTTCCAGCCCGAGGCCAATGTAAACAAACGCATCTGCTTCCGCCAACTCAAGCATATCTTTTTGGGAAGGTTCAAAAGTGTGTTCATCAGCTCCAGGAGGATAAATTGTTTGGACATCGACATATTTGCCGCCGATTCTTTCTGTAAAATATTGAAGCGGGTAAACAGTCGTGTACACTTTTACAGTCTGATCTTCCCCCTGTTCCGGTGTTTCTTCGTTATTGCAGCCTGATAAAAACAGGCTGAGTGGGAGTAAAAAAGAGATAAAAACAAATAATTTTTTCATAATGGCTCCTTCCTGTTGTGAGAATTCGTATTCATTCCGATTTAAGTGGGAAAAAATTTGTGAGTAAACTCGGCTTTAGTTTTCAAAATGGCAGTTTAATAGATAATACGGAATCGTTACGATTTATCCTACTGTATAATACATAAGATCATCTGAAAATGCAAGGATAAAAATTGGTTGTTTTTGCGATTATTATGTATTATGTATTATGTATTCTAAATAGAAGGAAATATAAATAATTATAGAAGGTGATGAAGTTGAAGCTGCTTAATGAAATCCTGGCTTATAATGAACAATTTGTTGAGGAAAAAAAATATGAGGAGTTTGTGACCACGAAGTTCCCGAATAAACGGATGGTGATTCTCACCTGTATGGATACCCGTTTGCTCGAGTTACTGCCGAAGGCATTAAACGTCGGCAACGGGGATGTAAAGCTTGTTAAAAATGCCGGAGCTCTTATTATGCATCCATTCGGAAGTATTATGAGAAGTATACTGATTGCGATCTACGAATTGCAGGCAGAGGAAGTATTTATCATCGGCCACCATGATTGCGGGATGAGCGGAATAAGGGCAGAAAATGTGATGGAAAAAATGATGGAGCGGGGCGTCAAAAAAGAAACGCTTGAGACCCTCGGCTATTCTGGTATTGATATATCGGAGTGGCTGCATGGCTTTAACAATGTCAGTGAAAGTGTCGCACACAGTGTAGAAATCGTAAAAAAGCATCCATTATTGCCGGCCGACATTCCGGTCCATGGGCTTGTGATTGATCCGGAAACAGGGAAGCTTGATTTGGTCGTAAACGGTTATAATGACTAATCCTTCACCTTTTTCTCGGGTACCGGATCAAAGCCGCCCGGATGAAACGGGTGGCATTTGACAATTCGTTTAAGTGTCAGCCATGCCCCTTTGAATGGGCCGAACCTTTTCACCGACTCAAGGCCATACTGGGAGCAGGTTGGATAAAACCGGCATGTCGGCGGCTTTAAGGGTGAAATCACGGTTTGATAAAAACGGATCAGGCCGATCAATAGCTTTTGCAGCATTGCACATCAGGCTCACTTTCAATGGTATCAAACAAAAGATATCATAAAATTTGGATCGCGTCTAAATTAATAAAAATCCGTTTAATTAGATGAAAAAACTCGGAATTTGCGTTATGATAGACATAGACAAAAAAAGGAGTGATGATTCATGCCTTCAGTTGAAAGCTTTGATTTAGATCATAATGCCGTTAAAGCACCTTATGTCAGACACTGCGGCGTTCATAAAGTTGGCAGCGACGGAGTTGTAAATAAATTCGATATCCGTTTTATCCAGCCAAATAAGGGCGCGATGAAACCAGATGCCATTCATACACTCGAGCATTTGCTCGCCTTCAATATTCGCAAGCATGCGGAAAAATATGAACATTTTGATATTATTGATATTTCACCAATGGGCTGCCAGACAGGCTACTACCTTGTCGTTAGCGGTGAGCCGAAAGTCGAAGAAATTATCGGCCTTTTGGAAGACACCATGAAGGATGCTGTTGAAATTACTGATATTCCTGCGGCAAATGAACGCCAGTGCGGCCAGGCCAAATTGCATGATCTTGAAGGAGCGAAACGCCTGATGCGCTTCTGGCTGGAACAAAGCAAAGAAGATTTAAAACAAGTATTTGCCTAAATAGACGAAGAACTGGCTCCGTACGAGTCAGTTCTTTTGTTATTTTAAAGTGTCTTACCTGGTTTTGTTTTCAGTTCGTTCCCCTTCATATTTATTGGTCTTTTCTAAATGGGGATTATTTTCAAGCGGATCAACAGTATGCTTGTAGTTATAGGCTTTGGATGTTGTGACCACACTGATCAGGAGCACCGCGAGAACGATAATAACGGAAACAATTAAAACGGCATACATAAATCTACCTCCTTCATCTAACAATTATTTTATCACGATATACTGAAAGCGGGTAATTAACCGCTAAAATCGTTGCGATTCCGATGTTTGATTTGAGGGTAACTGGGTAACATAAAAGCGGGAGGATGATAAGTGATGTCACAGGAATTAATTCAATCATTAAACAAGCAAGTTGCCAACTGGACTGTATTGTACATTAAGCTTCATAACTACCATTGGTTTATCAAGGGGCCGCATTTCTTTACGCTTCATGAAAAATTTGAACAGTTCTACAATGAAGCAGCCGTATATATTGACGAGCTGGCGGAGCGAATTCTTGCCCTTGAAGGAAGACCGGTTGCAACGTTGAGGGAATACCTCGAGCTGTCGTCGGTGAAGGAAGCAACAGGCAGTGAAAATGAAGAAGACATGGTGCGTACGGTCAGTGAAGATTTTTCAATTGTGGCCGGTGAGCTTCAAGAGGCGATCGACTTAGCCGAATCAGCTGAAGATGAAGGAACAGCGGACATCCTGATTGGCATTAAGAAAAGCCTGAGGAAGCATATTTGGATGTTAAACGCATACTTAAAATAAACTTAAACGGGACCCGCATCGCGGTCCCGTTTTCTAATGCAGAATCAATCCAAGCCTCGCTCTGTCCTTTAGATTAGGAAAAAGAAGCTGACGGACACCGGCTTCTTTTTGCATCTCTATGTATGATTAATGAATATTGCGTGAAGGAAAGGGGTAGGGGCGCTGATCAAATTCCTCCTGGGCAAACTTCCCTTTTAAGCTTTCGATCAAGTATATTCCCATCAAATCATACAGCTCCTGTTTATCCATCTCCTTGATCAGGCTTAACAAATCCTCATAGCTCATCTCTTCCAGGAATGCAAAGGCCAGCATATCAATGTCTTCCTCATCTCCGGTAAGCTTATCTCGGTAAAGCTCATACAACTCATCAACAAGTTTCACGTTATCACCCCCGCACAATACATGATTAAAGAGACCGTAATTGCGATTGAATCTATAGTTATTCAATACCCTTAATAGTGAAAATTATTCGGGTGAACTCTTTTTTCACTTAAAATATTATCCTTTTCTTGTCCAAAAATACAGCGAAAGACTCTGTATATTATTGCAGTAAAAGTGGGAAAAGAAAGAAAAGGGGATGAATAAATGGATGAGCCGAAAAAAACTTATTATATAAGCGTCGGAACAGGTGAGATTTCGCAAAGCGCCACCGCTTCGCCATGGAATTTTCAAATACACGCGACCGACGAAGAGATCACGATTTTAAGAGAATATTTTGAACAAAATTACTCGACCGAATGGCAAAATTTTTTCCGTGCCCATGTCCCATATGTTCAATACCACTATGACCGCGAAAATGATGCTTACGATGAAACGATGCAGAAGATTTACAGGATGATTTATGAATTGGGTGATGAGCAGGCAAAAAAACATATCGAAGAGATGGGCATTTTAACCGACGGTCATTAGTTAATCCGACCCCCGGAATGGCTTTACGTTAAGCGATTGCTATATAATAATAGCATAAACGGAAATAAAGAGCGGGGTAGCTTATGGAAGAATTTCACGATCAAAATGGACAGCCTGTCCGGCTTTCATTTGAACCAAACCAATTTTCACTGCCGAGCAGGCATGTCCTTGTGATCTGCCGCTTTCAGGACAAGTGGCTCCTCACCAGCCATAAAATCCGCGGACTTGAATTCCCTGGCGGAAAAGCGGAGCGCGGAGAAACGTTAGAGGAAGCAGCGAGACGGGAAGTTTTCGAGGAAACCGGCGCCCTTTTACAAAGCCTTCATTATCTTGGCGAATATGAAGTGGGCGGTAAAACTCCCTTTGTAAAAACAATTTTCTACGGCATCGTTGAACGGATCGAAGAAAAGGAAACATGCTGTGAAACAAACGGTCCTGTACTCTTCTCAGGGCCATTGCTCAAGGCAAGATTCAAAGAAGAGTACAGCTTCATCATGAAGGACAATGTCATCGCCAGAAGTTTGCTTGAAATAAAGCGTAAATTTGATGCGGGGATTGATGTATAACATGGAAAAACCAGAAAACAGGCAGTCTTTCTGGTTTTTGTCATGGTTAGCTATTATGCTTGATTAGCTTTCTCTCAAGCAATTCGACAAGCTGATACATAATTGTGGCAAAAACGGCGATGATGAGGAGGGCGAGCAGCACAAGCGTAAAATTAAACACCTGGAATCCGTAAATAATCATATAACCGAGCCCTTTTGCCGAGACAAGGAATTCTCCGACGATAACCCCGACCCATGAAAGTCCGACATTGACCTTCAGTGTTGAGATGATCGTTGGGAACGATGCAGGTAAAATGGCTTCCCGGAAGCACTGGTAACGACTGGCCCGGAACGTTAGCAGGACCTTCAAGTAGTTTGGATCGACCTCCCGAAAAGAAGTGTAGACAACGATTGTCGTTATGATCACGGAGATGATTGCACCCATCGCAATAATCGAAGTAAATCCCGGCCCGAGTGCGACAATCAAGATCGGACCAAGGGCCACCTTTGGCATTGCATTCAGGACCACAAGGTACGGGTCCAGCACCTTCGACACGAATGGTGACCACCAGAGGATCGCAGCGAGAATCGTGCCAAGCAAGGTTCCAAGGATAAATCCAAACACCGTTTCGGTTAAGGTAACACCAAGGTTGACCATTAATGTTCCATCAGCGATCTGATCCAGGAAAAGCCTCCAAATTTTCGAAGGCGAGCTGAAAATAAGCGGGTCGATCCATTGCTTCCTGCTTGCCAGTTCCCAACAGGCAAAAAAGACGAGAAAGATCACGAGCTGGTAAAAGGTCACCCATTTTTTTTCCCGCTTTAAGGACGCGATGTATTTTTGATGAAGGAGTTCGATGTTATTTGGTTTGTCCAAGGGACTCCAGCTCCTTCCATATTGTCTGAAAAATGCCTGAAAAGGCTTCATGATTTCGAGCTGCGAACGGGGAGATTGTTTTTAACTCATCCGGAATTAAAAACGTGCGGTGTAATCGTCCAGGAGCAGCAGAAAACAGAAAGACGCGGTCACTCATCGCAATAGCTTCTCCAATATCGTGGGTCACAAGAACAGCCGTCTTTCTGAATGACTTAAGTGTATGCCAGACAAGGTCCTCGAGCTTTAGCTTCGTCTGGTAATCCAGTGCCGAAAACGGCTCATCGAGCATCAACAGCTTTGGATCGGTTGCCAGAGTCCTGACAAGCGCGACCCGCTGCCGCATCCCCCCTGACAGCTGCTGTGGAAAATGTGTTTCGACTCCCTTGAGCCCCATTTGTGATAATAATTGAAAAGCATATTGCCTGTTTTCGGTGGAAAGCGAGTTTGATAGTTTCAGGCCAAGCAGGATGTTTTCCTCAATTGTCTTCCAGGGAAAAAGATAATCCTGCTGAAGCATATAGCCGAATTTACTGTCTGATTCTTTCACTTCAATGCCTTCAAGAGTGACGGTCCCTTCGGTCGGAGCAATCAATCCGGCAATAATTGATAACAGCGTTGTTTTACCGCACCCGCTCGGGCCAAGGAAGGTGACAAATTCGCCTTCCTTCACCTCAAGCGAAACATCGGAGAGGGCCGTGGTTGCCGATGTTTTACTAAAATATGTGTGGTGAATGTTCTTAAGCGTTAGAAAATCCATAAAGTTGGCCTCCTCTTCAATAAATTTTTATATCAGAAATTACTTAATCACTTTTTCAGCGATTTCAGTATTTACCAGGGTGCTGTGGTCAATTTGCTTCGGAAGCTCGCCTGCTTCTTCCATAATGTCCTGGAGATTATTCCATTCTTCTTCATCCAGGATTGGATCAGTAGCGAACGAACCCTGGCTCTTGTAGTGGTCGATTACTGTTTCAACGATCTCTATATCCGTATCTTCAAAATAAGGCAGGATCAACTCGGCAACGGTTTTCGCACTCTCTTTTTGAACAAATTGTTGAGCTTTATAGATGGCTCTCGTAAATTTCTCAACCGTTTCCTTGTTTTCATTCATATAGCTTTGCTTTGCCATAAAAGTGGTATATGGTACATAGCCGGACTCGGTTCCGAATGAAGCGACAATGTAGCCCTTGCCTTCTTTTTCAAAAATGCTCGCTGTTGGTTCAAATAATTGGACGAATTCGCCAGTGCCGGAAGCGAATGCACTTGCGATATTGGCAAAATCAATGTTTTGGATTAAATTCAAGTCTTGATGAGGATCAATGCCATGCTTCTTTAAAACAAATTCACCGACCATTTGCGGCATTCCACCGGTCCGCTGGCCAAGGAAAGTCGTTCCCTTCAGCTGGTCCCATGAGAAATGATCGATTTTTGTTCGCGAAACGAGGAAAGTTCCATCTGTCTGTGTTAACTGGGCAAAATTAATAACCGGGTCGCTTGAGCCCTGCGCCTCAACATAAATGGAAGTTTCAGAACCTACAAGGGCGACATCAGCATTGTCAGACAACAGCGCGGTCATCGTTTTGTCACCGCCCCATGTAGTCTTCAGCTCGACATCAAGGCCTTCTTCTTCAAAGAAGCCTTTTTCAATTGCAACATATTGCGGAGCATAAAAGATCGATCTCGTCACTTCTGCTATTCTTACTTTTTCATTTCCTTCATTGCTGCAGGCGGTGAGAGGTATAATAAGTATCATGATGCAAAGCAGCATAAAGCTGATTTTGAAGCAAAGTTTTTTCATAACAGGACAACCTCCTTTAAGTTACAAATCGTTTCGTAGCAGTTAAACATGTTTTACGATATCGTATGAGTTGATAAAAAATGTGTGAATGCCCAGTCACAAAATTATTAATCGGTACGGAAAGCGGATTTGGCGGAGGAGAACCGCAGCATTTATTAAAAAAAAGGAAGGGGAATACAAGATGAACCACTCTGGCATGATCATCGATAAATGGAAGTTTCCATCACCAAACCCTTACGTCGCGCTTTCCGTAATTTCATATTATTCGGACGGGCTGAAAGTGAAAGGGCTGCTGGCCGAGCCGGTTGGCGGAAATATTTGCGAAGGCCTCTTATATTTACGGGGCGGCATAAAAAGTGTCGGAAAAGTAAGGCCTTCCCGGATCGCACAATTTGCCGCGCAAGGCTTTGTTGTATTTGCCCCTTTTTACCGGGGAAACCAGGGAGGGGAGGGGAATGAGGATTTTGCAGGAGAGGACAGGCATGACGCATTCTCAGCCTTTTCCCTGCTGCAAAACCATCCGCGCGTAAGCAGGGTTCATGTGTTCGGGTTCTCCCGCGGCGGAGTAATGGCGCTCCTGACCGCAATTCAGTTCCGAGAAGCTGCTTCCGTCGTTACATGGGGCGGAGTGAGCGATATGTTTTTAACATACTTTGAAAGGAAGGATTTGCGGCGGATGATGAAGCGGGTGATTGGCGGGACACCGACGAAGTATCCTGAACGCTACCAGTTTCGGACTCCGCTGTTTGAACTTGAACGGCTTCAGGCTCCCGTATTAATTATCCATGGCGTACAGGATAAGAATGTCTCAGTTGAACATGCGTTCCGGCTCGAAAAAAGGATGCGGGAATTGGGCAAAAAAGTCACGAGCTGGTATTTTGATGAATTCACTCACTACTTCCCTCCGGCTGTGAATCGAAAAATTGTTGATGATTTGACGAACTGGATGAAAACCCAACCATAAAAAAGTGATAAAATATCATTAAGGATATCGTAAAGGAGAGAGAAAGATGGGCATGCCTTTCGAATTAAATACGATGATCGTGACAAAGGGGAAAGAAAAACGTCTAAAGGACAATTATTTTACGCTGGAAAAGCAAGGCTACCGGCTTTATCCGATTGATATTCCCATCGATGTCAGAAAAACGGCAGAAAGTGATTCAAGCGGGACTGCAGTTATATCGAAGGTTGAATGGGCAAGCGAAAAAACGATTCTCACTTATCAGCTTGTTTCACTGAACTCAACAAACTGAGCAGGGCAGAAAATGTTCCTGCTTTTTTATTTTTATGGAAGTGTAATTCTGCAGCATTGCGACCGTCTTATTCTATAAAGGGGGAGGGTCATCATGGATGCCGGCCGGCAAATTAGCCAGAATTTTATCCGCGAAACAGCTATAATAGTGGAAAACCGGATCAATATACGAAAAAACCAGGCGCAAGCAACGCCTGGTTTTTAAAATTTATGCGATAGGACCGCCTTTTTCTTCAATATCGGCAGGGACTCCGGAAAATTTCTTGAAGTTTTCCCGGAATTTTGCAGCCAATTCGGTTGCTTTTCGTTTGTATTGTTCCTGGTCAGCCCATGTTTTGTTCGGCTGGAGCACTTCATCAGGCACTCCCGGAATATGAAGTGGAATTTCAAGGCCGAAGATTTCATCTTTTGCGGTTTCGGCATTGTTTAATTCGCCGTCAAGGGCAGCCTGGACCATCGCGCGCGTGTAGCTGAGCTTCATGCGGCTGCCCACTCCGTATTCTCCACCAGTCCAGCCGGTATTGACGAGAAATACTTTCGCATTGTGCTCATCAATTTTTTCGCCCAGCATTTCCGCATAGCGCGTTGCAGGCAGCGGAAGAAACGGTGAGCCAAAGCAAGTGGAGAAGGTTGCCTGAGGCGATGTAATGCCGCGCTCGGTTCCGGCAAGCTTTGATGTGTAACCGCTTAGGAAGTGATACATCGCTTGCTCTTTTGTCAATCTTGAAATAGGAGGCAGGACTCCAAAAGCATCGGCCGTTAAAAAGACAATCGTATTTGGATGTCCGGCAATGCTTGGATCGACGATATTGTCCATTGCCTGCAGCTGGTATGCAGCCCGTGTGTTTTCGGTTAAGGTGCTGTCATCATAATCGGCGACCCGGGTTTCATTGTTGATGACAACATTTTCTAAAACAGAGCCGAAACGGATCGCATCAAAGATCTGTGGTTCTTTTTCACGTGATAGGTTTATGCACTTCGCGTAACAGCCGCCTTCAATGTTGAAGACGCCATTTTGTGACCAGGCGTGTTCGTCATCTCCGATTAGACGGCGATTCGGATCCGCAGACAGCGTTGTTTTACCAGTGCCGGAAAGGCCAAAAAACAGGGCGACATCCCCCTCAAGGCCGACATTTGCTGAGCAGTGCATCGATAATATGTTGTTTTCAGGAAGGATATAGTTCATAACAGAGAAAATCGATTTTTTCATTTCACCGGCGTATTCGGTACCGCCGATTAAAATGGTGCGTCGCTCAAATGAAATGATAATAAACGTTTCTGATGCTGTACCGTCAACGCTTGGATCCGCTTTAAAGTTTGGCGCTGAGATCACCGTAAATTCAGCTTGGTGATCAAGCAGTTCCTCTTCGGTCGGCCGGATAAATAGCTGATGGGCAAACAGGTTATGCCAGGCATATTCATTAATAACCTGTATCGGCATCCGGTATTTTTTATCCGCACCGGCAAATCCTTTGAATACGAAAAGTTCGTCTTTTTCTTTCAGGTAATCCAGTACTTTATTATACAAGCTGGAGAACGCTTCTTCAGAAATGGGCTGATTAACGGGTCCCCATTCAATTTTGGACTTTGAGGATGGTTCTTCGACAATATACTTATCTTTAGGTGAGCGTCCCGTGTATTTTCCCGTTGTCGCGCGTATGGCACCCGTTGAGGTTAATGAACCCTCATTGCGTTTTAAAACTTTTTCTACTAGCTGGGGAACGGACAATTGCACATGGACGTTATTTCCTCTTACTAATTCGGTTAACTTATTGGATACACTAACAGAATTCATCTGATGAAAACCTTCCTTTACCAATTGTTTTTGTTGAAAGTGATGACATCTTATGAATTAGTATAACACATTAAAATAAATAGTCTATACTATTTATGGACCAATTATTGAACAATTTCGTAAAGATGCAGTGCCTCGAAAAAATTGAGTCAATCGTCCTTGCCTCGTATATAAATTTTATTGACAGAAGTTTTCGGCTTGGGTTATGATTTTACATTGAACGGATATTCTCTTATCCCGAGCTGGTGGAGGGACAGGCCCAATGAAACCCGGCAACCTGCTTTTTGATGGTATGGACTTCTTTTTTTAGGAGCGTATTTCTGTCGAGCAAAGGTGCTAACCTGACGCAAGGACCCACTCCTTGAACGATAAGAGTGAAAGGCGCGTACATTGGACATCAACCTTTCCTCATATTAAGGAAGGTTTTTTTGTGTTTACCAGGTGCCAGCGCAGTTGGTTTGACTAATAAGAGTCTTATAGTCACCCGGTTGGAGCGCTGAATCATGAACTTTGCCAGAATTGCCGGCGGATCCTCTTAAACTGCGTAAAGCAGGATAAAAAGCCCTTGTTTATTTCATACTACATAGGGAATGAATACCGTATCAATGTAAGGCTTAAGAATAATCACATTGACTAGTACCGTGTTATGATATACCAGTTGCCAGGCAGCAGCGGATAAGGAGTCTGCCTTTCCGGGAAAATCGGGGTGCTGGCACTTTTCTTATGCCCTTGCCTATTATGAATATATAAGGAGGGAATCAGATGTCAACAAAACGTCGCTTGTTTACTTCTGAATCAGTTACGGAAGGTCACCCGGATAAAATATGTGACCAAATTTCTGATGGCATTTTAGACGCCATTCTTGCAAAAGATGCGAATGCCCGCGTTGCGGCAGAAACTTCTGTTACAACAGGATTGGTTTTGGTTTCAGGCGAAATCACTACTTCCACATATGTGGATATTCCGAAAATCGTTCGTGAAACAATTGCCGGAATCGGCTACACGCGTGCAAAATATGGCTTTGATGCTGAAACATGCGCAGTGCTGACTTCAATTGACGAGCAGTCTCCCGATATCGCGATGGGCGTTGATCAGGCGCTTGAAGCCCGTGAAGGCCAAATGTCTGATGAAGAAATTGAAGCGATCGGAGCCGGTGACCAGGGATTAATGTTCGGGTTTGCCTGCAACGAGACGAAAGAGCTTATGCCGCTTCCGATCTCATTGGCACACAAGCTTGCCCGCCGCTTAACCGAAGTTCGCAAGGAAGAGATTCTTCCATACCTGCGTCCGGACGGAAAAACACAAGTAACGGTTGAATACGATGAAAATGACAAGCCGGTGCGCATTGATACAATCGTAATTTCAACACAGCATCATCCGGAGGTTACGCTTGAGCAAATCCAGCGCAACATAAAGGAATATGTCATCAACCCGGTCGTTCCAGAGGAATTGATCGATGAAAACACAAAGTACTTTATTAATCCGACAGGCCGTTTCGTTATTGGCGGTCCTCAAGGGGATGCAGGCTTAACAGGCCGCAAAATTATCGTTGACACATATGGCGGCTATGCACGTCATGGCGGCGGTGCCTTCTCCGGTAAGGATCCGACGAAAGTTGACCGCTCTGCCGCATATGCAGCCCGTTATGTAGCGAAGAATATTGTTGCTGCCGGCCTGGCAGAAAAAGTGGAGGTTCAGCTTGCCTATGCGATCGGTGTGGCCCAGCCTGTGTCGATCTCTATTGACACATTTGGCACCGGAACAGTGAGTGAAGACGTGCTAATCGATCTTGTCCGCAAAAATTTCGACCTTCGTCCGGCAGGGATCATTAACATGCTTAATCTCCGCCGACCGATCTACAAGCAGACAGCTGCTTACGGACACTTTGGACGTAACGATCTGGACCTTCCTTGGGAACGCACGGATAAAGCTGAAACTTTGAAAGCTCAAGCTCAGGTAAATTGAAAATGCGGGAGTTACATAACGATGTGTAACTCCTTTTTTCTTTTTTCGTCTAATCCGATACAGACCGGGGTTTAGTACGTGGGAAATTCGTGTAACATACAAATAATTGCCTTAAATTTCCCGATGATTATTACACAAATGGTCTGCCTTTTTACATTGATTATGGTACTATTAGATAGTATGTATTTAGTGAAGAACAATTTTTACGAAGAAATGGAGTAGGTGACGTACATAATGTGTGGTTTTATTGGTTGTGTACATGAGAAAGCGCAGGCTTTTCAAGATGATCAAAAACAACAGTTTAAGAATATGAATAATATTATTACGCACCGCGGCCCTGATGATGAAGGTTATTATTTTGATGATCATATTCAGTTTGGGTTCCGCCGGTTAAGCATTATAGATATCGAAAGCGGCCATCAGCCCTTAACGTATGAAAATGAACGTTATTGGATCATTTTCAATGGCGAAATTTATAATTATGTAGAGCTTCGCGATGAGCTGCTTAAAGAAGGTCTCTCATTCGCAACCCATTCAGATACTGAGGTAATCATTGCCCTTTACAGCCATCTAAAAGAAAAAGCAGTGGAAAAACTGCGTGGCATGTTCTCCTTTGTGATTTGGGATAAGCAGGAGGAAACTTTATACGGCGCCAGAGACCCGTTTGGAATTAAGCCGTTCTTTTATTTCGATGACGGGGAAAAAACATTCTTTGCATCTGAAAAGAAAAGCATCCTGCTTGCACTTGAAAATGACGTTCTCAATTACGAGGCGCTCCAGCATTATTTAACCTATCAGTTTGTCCCTGAGCCGGAGACGATGTCAGAAGGCATCCGCAAGCTCGAACCGGGACATTATTTTATAAAAAAAATCGGCGCGCCGATGGAAATGAAGCGCTATTGGAAAGCGTCCTTCCGCCCGGTTCAAAAGTCGGAGCAGGATTATATTCAGGAAATTAAAGACGTGCTTTTTGATTCGGTTAAAATTCATATGCGAAGCGATGTGCCGGTAGGTTCTTTCCTTTCAGGCGGAATCGATTCTTCGATTATTGCTTCGATCGCAAAAGAATTCCATCCGGCTATTAAAACGTTCTCGGTTGGATTTGAACGGAACGGCTTCAGTGAAATTGATGTGGCGAAAGAGACAGCTGAAAAGCTCGGTGTCGAAAATATTAGCCATGTTATTACCCCGCAAGAGTATATGGATGAACTGCCGAAAATCATGTGGCATATGGATGATCCTCTTGCCGACCCGGCTGCAGTGCCGCTGTACTTTGTGGCAAGGGAAGCAAGAAAGCACGTCACGGTGGTTCTTTCAGGTGAAGGTGCCGACGAATTGTTCGGGGGTTATAATATTTACCGGGAGCCGCAGTCACTTGAAGTGTTTAACAAAATTCCGCGGACAGGTAAAGCGATGCTGAAAGGAATTGCCCGCATGATGCCGGACGGCATGAGAGGCAAAAGCTTTATTGAAAGAGGCGTCACTCCAATGGAGGAACGCTATATTGGCAACGCAAAAATGTTTACGGAGGAAGAAAAACGCAACATCCTTAACGTATATAACGAAAGTTTAAACTATAGGGACATTACAAAGCCATTATATGAAGAAAGTGAAGGCTATGATCCGGTTGACCGGATGCAATATATCGATATTCACACGTGGATGCGCGGCGATATACTCCTGAAAGCTGATAAAATGACGATGGCTCATTCACTGGAGCTGCGTGTTCCGTTTCTCGATAAAGCCGTGTTTGAAACAGCTTCAAAAATTCCAACCAGCCTGAAAACGGCAAACGGCACGACGAAGTATATTTTACGGAAAGCGGCTGAAGGAATTGTTCCCGATCATGTGCTGAACCGGAAAAAGCTTGGCTTTCCTGTTCCAATCCGCCACTGGTTAAAGGATGAAATGAATGATTGGGCGAAAAAAATGATCCGCGAAAGCAACACGGACCATCTCATTAACAAACAATATTTATTGAACCTGCTTGATGACCATTGCCAGAATAAAGCGGATAACAGCCGGAAAATCTGGACGGTGCTCATGTTTATGCTCTGGCACGATGTCTATGTTGAGAAAAAATATTCATTCCAGACTGAATTTGAAATGAAAAAATCATACCAGACTTCTTTTGAAAATTAATTTAAATCCTGGCCCTTTTGTATAAAAGGGCTTTTTCCTTTACACAAGCATGTCCGGATTTTTTCGATTCTTTTTACAGAACCATTGATTTGTAAAAAAGCTTAGCGGGACAAAAAGGTGATTGCCTGGCTTCCCAACTGAACCCAGGCTTGTTCGAAGTCGGCGATGGGTGCTTTTTTATTTTTTTCGCCGCTAAGCGGGTCGTTAAAATAAACATAATCTTGATCATAACCGGTAATCAGGACTGAGTGTTCCCTGGCAGTAACCTTCACTTGTCCGGTTGGAGTGTTCCATGTTTGAAATTGGCTGTCCTCAAGCTTTTTATAACGTGTGTTTGTAATCACCCAAACCGGTCTGCGGTCAGACAGGTGAATTTTCAGCTCTTCAAAGCTGGAGCCGGTAATATCAAGGATTTTGCCGGGCAGATACTGTTCAGCTAATTGTGCAATTGGCTCGTGGTAAACTCCGAGGCCGGGTTCATGATAGGAATACATACTGCCGACAAAACCGTCATGCGGGTTGCCGAAAAAGATTTGTCCACCAGAGTTTTGGTAAGGGGTGGGATCCTTTGCCACTTGCTCAGCCAGCGTCATTTTATCAACCTGGATGTTTGCGGCCTGAAGAAGCATCGCCAGGCTCGTTACTTCGCAGCCGCGCGGCAGCTCGGGAAATTGTGAAACAACGGGTGCGTCAAGGAGCACATTGGGCTCAATTTTAATAATTGAAAAATCGCGATCATCAGGGAGAGCCGATTGTGTTTCGTAATCAGACCTTTTGACCAAATTTTTGATTGTTTCAACCGCTTTTGCAACCTGATGATTGGAGTTGTCCAACAGGAAAGCACTGAAAATGACGAGCGCGATAAAAACAAGCATAAAAGCGTGCTTCCAGGGGCTTGTTTTTTTTATAAAAGGAAGCAGGAGCAGCAGAAAAATGAGCAGCAGTCCTGTTATTAAAAATATATTCATAGCATCACCTGTTAACAAATCTATAGGCTTATTATCGGATTGAAAGCCGTATATGTTAAGCCATGTTATTCAATAATAAAATATAAGTTTGCCATGCTAAGACGGTGACGAAAAATCAGGAATCCCGATCGGAACAACCCTATTTTTGCAAGGCTCTGTAATACTGGCCTTTTTCGGCATACTCCCTGGAAATCCGCTCCATGTCCCGCTTGTCTTCATCAGTCAATTGTCTGATCACTTTTGCGGGCCTGCCAAATGCGAGAGTATGAGGCGGAATCTTTTTTCCTTGCGGGACAAGGCTTCCGGCACCGATAAAGGCTCCTTCGCCAATTTCGGCCTCATCCAAAATGATTGAGCCCATCCCGATTAATGCTTTTTGGCGAATCACGCAGCTGTGCAGGATAACCTGGTGTCCAACGGAGACTTCGTCTTCAATGATGAGTGGATGATTGGGGCTTTGATGGAGAACGGAATTGTCCTGTATGTTCACCCTTTTGCCAATAATCGTCGGAGCGACATCCCCTCTTATGACGGTATTAAACCAGACGCTTGACTCTGCTCCGATCTTTACATCCCCGGTGACCGTAACATGATCAGCAAGAAACACGGATGGAGCTATTTCAGGTGTTTTTCCTTTGTATGGATAAATCATCGTTCATTCTCCTTTACTCTTATCATCTAATTTGATTTTACCGAAAGTTTTTAAGTTTGTGTCAAAGCTTTTTTAACGGTATTTGCCTGAGAATATGATATATTTCAAATAGACCTATGAGCGAAATTTATTTATTTGTTAGTTACAGGAGGAAGATTGTATGTGGAAATGGGAAGCTGAAGGAGAAGCAAAAGCAGTTATAGTGATGGTTCACGGGGCGTTTGAACATCACCGCCGCTATGGCTGGCTAATTGAGATGTGGCGTTTATCCGGCTTTCACGTAATCATGGGCGATCTTCCCGGCCAGGGCATGACAACAAGGTCGAGACGGGGCCATATCGATTCCTTCGATGAATATTTAACAGTGGTAAAGGATTGGATTGAGGCAGCCTACCAATTCAATCTGCCGGTATTTCTTGTCGGGCACAGCCTTGGCGGGCTTATCTCGATCAAGCTTTTGCAGGAAGAGGAATTGAATATTGCCGGGGTTATTTTATCATCCCCCTGCCTCGGGCTTGTCGAATATCCGTCAAAAATGCTGAATATGATTTCCCTCGGTTTGAATTTTATCCTTCCTGCTTTGCGGATTGAGTCAGGGTTAACGGTCGAGATGGCAACACGCAACGATGATGTCCGCGATGCGGATTTAAATGATTCGCTTTATGTCACAAAAGTGTCGATAAGATGGTATCGCGAAATGATGAGAGCGATGAAGGAAGTATTTGAAAATATGGAAGCAACCCAGGATATTCCGATGCTCGTCATGCAAGCCGGGAATGATAAAATAGTCAACAAGGCCAACGTGAAGGATTGGTTTAATCAAGTTCCCCTTTCCGAAAAACGGTTTAAAGAATGGCCGAACTGTTATCATGAAATTTTTAATGAACCGGAACGTGATGATGTTTTTGAATATGCAAAGGATTTCGTGATCAGCCAATTAAAGGTGATTGGCTATCTGGTTTAACGGAGGGTGAAGAAATGTCGATTCCAATCGAGCCGCTCAGCTTAATGTCAAAAGTGTACAGAAAAGTGTTTCCGGTAGTACATAAAGAGCTGAACTACTGGAAGGAGCGGGCCGCCAGCATCCCCAATAAGGAACTGCGAAAACAGGCGCTCGCAAGCATCCAGCACAAAACATTCCATTGTGAAGGCGGCGCGATTCTGGCTTTGCTGGCAAGGGAAAACTATAAAGAAGCGATTCGATTTATTGTGGCTTATCAAACGATCAGCGATTATTTGGATAATCTTTGTGACCGCAGCACCTCGCTCCATCCGTCTGATTTCCGGGCTTTGCATGAATCGATGGCAGATGCCTTAACGCTTGATGCTGAACCGAAAAATTATTACCGTCTAAGAAAGGACCAGGACGACGGCAACTACCTTGCCGACCTTGCCGGAACATGCCGTGAAGTGCTTTCAAATAGCAGAAATTATTCTCTTATAAAATCACATTTGCTTGAATTGTGCCGTTATTATTGTGATTTGCAAATCCATAAGCATGTCGCAGTCGATGAAAGAGTGGAACGGCTGCAAACATGGTTTGCCGATCATAAGGGCGCGGTTCCCGAAATGGAATGGTATGAGTTTTCAGCGTGCTCAGGTTCCACGCTCGGCATTTTTTGTTTAATGTCCTATGCGATGAGCGCGGACTTCCGTGCTGAAGATGCAGATATTATCAAAAAAGGGTATTTTCCTTACATACAAGGACTGCACATACTGCTCGACTATTTAATCGACCAGGAAGAGGACCTTGCCGGCGGCGACTTAAATTTTTGCTTTTATTATGATGATCAAGAAAAAATGTTCAGCAGATTGGAGCATTTCCTTGCCGAGGCTGACCGCCATACGGATAACCTTCCCCATAAGCGCTTCCATCAATTGATCAACAGGGGGCTCTTGGGAGTCTATCTATCGGATGAAAAGGTCCGGCAGCAGAGGCGGGTCCGCAAGCTTGCAAAGGCAATAATAAAAAAGGGCGGGTCGGTCAGCTTCTTTTTTTATATAAACGGCAGAGTATACCGAATGATGCAAAAATGGATGCCGGCCGGTTTAATGAGATCGCTATTAAATAAGCTTTAAAAAACGGAGCACCTGATTGATGCTCCGTTTTTTCCTACCTTTTTTCGATGGCAGTGATAAAAGGGGGATTATTTTTTTGATTGATAAATCGATATTGCAGCACATGGGCGGTATTTTGATCAAGCTCCTCCAAGTATTGCAGAAGTTCATCGCGTTCAGCCGCCCCTTCCTGATGTCCGTGATAAATGACCAGTACGATGATCCCCTCAGGCGCCATCATCTTGAGCAATTGCTCAACCGCCGAAATGGTTGTCCCTGGCCGGGTAACAATTTCTTTATCGCCGCCCGGTAAATAGCCCAAATTGAAGATGGCGCCGGTAATCCTTCCATGATCGGCAGCCGGAATAGTCTCGACCATATGCTGGTGTCCTTTATGAAAAAGAGTAATACGGTCAAGCAAGTTATGCTCAGCAAGCCTTGCTTTGCTCGAAAGTATCGCTTTCTCCTGAATGTCAAAACCATAAACTTTTCCCTCGGGACCGACAAGGTTTGCCAAAAAAAGTGCATCGTGTCCGTTTCCAAGCGTTGCATCTACAACGATATCCCCAGGCTCTACAGCCCTGCTCAATAAAGTTTTCGCAAAAGGCAAAATTCGTTCAAGCTTCATCGTTAACCTCCAATGGAACTTTTACAATTAATGGCATGAGACTAAAGGACTTTCACTGTTTGATAGAGCTTGCCCTGCCAGCTGTTTCTGCGTCTTAATTCCGCATCAATCGCATTTAGCACTTCCCATTTATTGACGCTCCACATCGGTCCGATCATTAGGTCAATCGGGCCGTCCCCTGTGATACGATGAATAATCATTTCCGGCGGTAAAATCTCAAGCTGGTCACAAACTAAGTTTACGTAATCGTCAAAGGGCAGAAATTCGAGCATCCCTTTTTCATATTGTTTCACCATCGGAGTTCCTTTAAGCAAATGAAGCAGGTGAATTTTTATGCCTTGTACATCCAATTTGGCTACTTCCTCTGCTGTTTCCATCATCATTTCCGGCGTTTCCAGGGGAAGGCCATTAATAATATGAGAGCAGACGCGAATTCCGTGCTTTCTTAGCTTGGCAACACCATCCTTGTAGCATTGAAAGTCATGGGCACGGTTGATTAAAAGCGCTGTCCGTTCATGCACCGTCTGCAAGCCAAGCTCAACCCACAAATAGGTTCTTTCATTCAATTCTGCCAGGTACTGAACAACATCGTCCGGGAGACAATCAGGCCTTGTCGCAATCGAAAGTCCGACAACCCGATCTTGTTTAAGTGCTGCCTCGAACTTTTCTCTTAATATCTCAACAGGGGCGTGTGTATTCGTGAAAGCCTGAAAATAGGCCATATACTTGCCGTCTTTCCATTTATTGTGCATCTTTTCTTTAATGTTGAAGAACTGTGTTTCGATATCTTCGGCCCTGTCTCCGGCAAAATCACCGGAACCGGCTGCGCTGCAGAACGTACAGCCTCCATGTGCGACCGTCCCGTCGCGATTCGGGCAATCAAAGCCAGCGTCTAAAGCAACCTTAAAAACTTTATGGCCAAATGTTTGCCGCAAATGGTAATTCCATGTATGGTAGCGTTTATTATCAGCTGCATAGCAAAATCGGCTGTTCTCAACCAAACTCAGCTCACCTCCGTAAAGTACAATATAGATAAGAAGAATTGTAGCATGAAGCATATCGTTATCCAAATGAAAATCCTGCTATTACAGAGGGTGCTATTCCGATGTATGTCCGGCCTCAAAAACCGTTGAAAAAACAAGAGAATTTGAGAAATGAACCATTTTTATGGACAAAACGCGGAAAAATAAAAAAATAGACAGAATAATCGATTATTTTTGGTGTTGAAAGCTGATTTTTCTTTTTTTATATTAAAAGTGTAAAAAGTCATTCCAATTCTGTTGGGAGGGGATAGGTATGACAGATGCGTGTATTTATTGTGGTAAAGAACTCGCTTTCTGGCAGAGAGACCGTCCTTACTGTACAACGTGCAGGGCAGCTGTGGAAGAGGCTTACATCGACAATATTTACATGGACGAATACGATTACGACCCTTATTTTTACGACAGGGATGATCTCAGAGAATATGAGGACGAGTTTAAGGTGTAACATATCACTGCTTATTTTCTGAAACGGATTCAAAAAGGAGGTTCAAAGATGGCTACAAAAGCAGGACGCAGACGCAGAGCAATTGAACGCTTCCTTCAAAAAGAATTTAAAAAGACGGGTCTTCAAGCAACAAGGATCATGAAGGACAACGGAAACTTTATACCCGATATGATGAAAAGAGCAGAATCGAATGGAACACCGCTCAATCCTTTATGATGAAAAAAATCAGTTCCGGTAAGTTTCTAATTATAGTTAGGCGTTTCGGTGTCCAGCTTCAGCGCCTAGCCCCTCGAGTCGCTTCGGTCCTGCCAATGAAGTCAAAGAACGACTTCACTGTCAGGCCGTCCGACGTACAGGACGTACTAGTGCCGACGTTGCCACAGGACGTGGCGCTCTTAGTCGGCCAGCGCTTGTCGGGGCTGACCAAGGCGCTTCCGCATTTCTTATTAGGGGGCGATAGCTATGTCATTAATTCCATTTGAACCATTCCGGCATCTTGATAATATGAGGAGAGAATTAAATCACTTCTTCTCTTCCGATTTTCCTTCGCTTACAACAGGTTTCAATCATGACTTTGGCGTGCCAAAAATCGATGTGTACGAAACAGAAAATGAAGTGGTTGCTACATGCGATATCCCGGGTCTGGAAAAGAAAGAAGACGTGAACATCAATATTGACACGAACGTTCTTTCAATTAGCGGAACAATAAACCGGGAAAATGAAGTGAAGGAAGAGAATATCCACCGGAAAGAACGGTTTTCCGGACGCTTTCAGCGTACGATCAGTCTGCCTTCCCGTGTATCCACAGAAGGGGATGCGAAAGCAACGTACAAGAACGGCATCCTCGAGATTCGCATGCGTAAATTAAATGACGAAAACGGAAATCAGAAAAAAATTGATGTTGAGTTCCATTAATTTTCCTATCGTAAAGACCAATCATAAATCAGATTGGTCTTTTTATTATGATCGCGGTTTGCACGCTTTCAGTTTCACTGGAATTTTTTCATATTAACCAGTAACTCCGTTCACAAAAAGGTAATTTTCTCATTGCCAAACGTGATTTACGTCACAGATTTAAATTGGCTTAAAATGGTTTAAATAGAGTAGGAAAGTAATAAATTTATTTTCAAACCTCTTCATCTGATTTCTCATGTGAATTTGTTCACAATAATTTCACAATTAAACGCTAACACGACCGCGTTTTAGAAAGGAAGCAACCCATGAAAAAACATTTATTTCATTTCATCATAATCCTTCTTCTTCTGCCAGTGCCAGACATCGCCAAAGCCGGGCAGGGCGGAAATGTCTTAACGTTGGAAGAACTGACCGTACAAGTAATGCCGGAATACACGTACCATCCGGATGATAAAAAGAAGGATGGGCCAGTAGTGCTTTACGGGTATCATGGCACATTTATGAACAAAAGTGACCAGCCGCAAAAAGGGAGGGTTGAAATCCCTCTTCCGATGGCAGAAAAAAAATTCAGGATCGGTTTTGTCGCTGACTACAACCATGATCTGACAGAAATGAACGAGATTGAATATGAGCTCGACATGGAGAAAGGCACAATTTCATGGAAAACAAGCGAGGCCATCCAGCCTGAAGAGCTCTATAAATTTGTGATTGAATATTATGCTGCACCGCTTGAAGCAACGGGCGACAGCAAGAAGCTATCCTACGCGTTTAAAAGCTTTGCTGACATTGGCATCCTCAATATCGTATTTATGGAACCTTTAAACACAGATTCCTTCAAATTGGAGCCCGAGCCAATCTCTCATCAGGAAAACACATATGGAATGAATATGTTTATGTACCAGTTTAATGGAGTGAAAATGAATCAGGAAGAGAAGCTGAACCTTGAATACAAGCGCGGTGAAGAAAGAACCTCAATGGAAATCATGGAAGAAATGGCTGGTGACGCGCAGGCGCTCGCAGCTGAAAAGAAGAACGAAACGGTCCCGACATGGATTGCAGCCACAGTTATTGCAAGCATCACCGCAGTTTTCGCCGCTGCATTAATTTTCTTTTTGAAAAGAAGAGGGAAAAAATCATCCCAAACCGATAAAAACGAGGCAGTCACAGCCGGGAAAAAAGCACGCTTAAGAGGCATGCTTCTTGATGGAAGCATTACAGAACAAGAGTATAAACAGTTAATGAAAAAACTGGGAGGTTAGATGGATGTCGAAAAACAAAAAGATCGGCTTCGGTCTCATTTTAGTCACAGCCGCTATTTTTATCATGTTTTTCTCTACGATGCCAAGTGCAGGCAGCAAAGAGGTTACGATTGCGGAACTTGAGCAACATAAATCAACTTACAAAGATGAATATATCATGACCCAGGGGCTGCTTTCCGAAGAGTCTGTGGAATGGAATCCGGATGAAATAATATTGAATTTCGAGTTATACGAAGAAGGAAGCGACCCGCTTCCGGTCCGGTATGAAGGCGTACAGCCCGATAATTTTTCAAAGGATGTCATTGTCATTATCGAGGGCTTTATGAGAGAAAATGGCGTGTTTGAGGCGGAAAAAGTCCAGACGAAATGCCCTTCCAAATACGAGGGCGAAGACATGAAAAATTACGATCAGGAAATGCACAAAAAGCTTTACAATGACAAATCTGAACAATAAAAACCTTCCTGTGATAACAAGATGTTTCTATCCTTTGCGTTCACACAGTAAAAACAGACAGGCGGTGCATCATGTATCTTATCGGCAATATTTCTCTTATTCTCGGAATTGTAATCGCATTATATTCATTGGCTGCCAATATGACCGGCATCAAAAAGAGGAGTCCGAAATGGCTTGAAAGCGCCCGGGGCGGCATTTTATCTCTCGTGTTTCTTTCAAGTATTGCTTCGTTTCTTTTGTTTTATATTCTTGGCACGAGCCAGTTTCAGTACAAATACGCGGCAGCTTACACGAACCATGAATTGCCGCTTATCTATAAGCTGACCGCATTTTGGGCAGGGAATGCCGGATCATTGCTTTTGTGGGCATTGTTGCTTTGCATTTATGCAGCGATGATTTCATTTTCAAAAAAAAGAAGCAATGAGATGACGCCATATGTAACGAGCATCTTGCTTGTCAATATTTTATTCTTCTTTGCCGTAATGGCGATATCCGCTAATCCGTTTGAAATGACCGAAACCATTCCGGCCGATGGAAAAGGCTTGAATCCGATGCTGCAAAATCCGGGCATGATTCTTCACCCCGTCACCCTGTATATGGGCTATGTCGGCCTTGCTGTTCCATTTGCATTCGGAATTGCCGCGTTAATTTTAA
Source organism: Bacillus sp. V3-13 (assembly GCF_002860165.1). Classification (GTDB taxonomy): domain Bacteria; phylum Bacillota; class Bacilli; order Bacillales; family Cytobacillaceae; genus Bacillus_BJ. The sequence continues at coordinate 50,322 of NZ_PGUZ01000001.1, forward strand.
AAAGAATGGATGCAGAATGGATTAAGCTGACAAGGCGGTGGACGCTGACAGCCTGGCTATTCCTGACGCTCGGCAATGTAGTCGGAGGCTGGTGGGCTTATCTTGAACTTGGCTGGGGCGGTTACTGGGCCTGGGACCCTGTTGAAAATGCTTCCTTCTTGCCGTGGCTGACCGTATCAGCGTTCCTGCATTCCGTCATGATTCAAGAGCGGAAAAACATGCTGAAAACATGGAATCTTAGCTTGATCATTCTCTCATATCTTTTATCCCTGTTCGGGACATTCCTTGTCCGGAGCGGCGTTTTAACAAGTGTTCACGCCTTCGGGGACAGCAATTTGGGAACTTACTTTCTCGTCTTCATGACATTTATGCTCGCGTTATCGATCTATGTTGTGATCTCAAGGTACCAGCTGATAAAAAAAGAAAGCGCTCCGATTGAGGCTTATTTTTCGAAAGAAAGCAGTTTTCTGCTGAACAATCTGATTCTGGTCGCTGCTGCTTTTGCCGTCTTTTGGGGGACGATGTATCCGCTTATTTCCGAATCTTTAACCGGTGCAAAAGTGAATGTGGGAGCTCCTTATTTTAATAAAGTGATGGCTCCGATCATGCTGGCTCTCATCCTGCTAATGGCTGTTTGCCCGCTGATTTCATGGCAGAAAGCGGCATGGAGCCGCTTTACAAAAAACATGCTCGTACCGCTGTTAACGGCAGTTCTTTTTACTGTTGTACTGCTCGCACTCGGCATTAGAGGCACCTATGCAATCATCGGCCTATCGGCAACGGTATTCATGGCGGCTACCCATTTTCTTGAATTTTGGCGGGGGATGAGGGCCCGCCGCAAAGCAACAAAAGAAAACTATTTGACCGCGGCTTTGAAGCTGACTCTTAAAAATCAGCGCCGTTATGGAGGTTATATTGTCCACATCGGTATTGCCTTGATTGCCATCGGGGTAGTGGCATCCCATGCCTACCCGGAGGAAGGACTCAATACGATTAACCAAGGTGAAAGCTTGTCGATCGGAGAATACAAACTGACTTTCAATAAGCTTGCGGAACGAATGGAAAATGGGAATGGCATCGTGTATGCGGACATGTCGGTCGATTATAAAGGGCAAAACATTGGGAAAATCCATCCCGAAAAAATATTTTACAAAACATGGCCGGAGCCTTCGACAGAAGTAGCGATTAAAAGCAACTGGAAGCAGGACCTATATGTCGTGTTAAGCTCATGGGAAACTGAGGACAAAGCTACCTTTCAGGTGATGATAAACCCATTTGTCAGCTGGATCTGGATCGGAGGAGCCGTAATGGTTCTCGGTACGGCAATTGCTTTAATTGGCGGAAAACCAGTGCGAATCACGAAAAAGACAGATGCAACGGTTAAAGGCAGGTGACGAACATGAAATATAAAATGATCCTTTTAATTGTGTTTGGTTTTATCCTGATTCCGAGCCTGTCCATAGCAGGAATCACCTATAACTCAAAGGAATTCAAGGATGTCATCAAGCAGCTGGATATGCAGGGCCATGCTGACCATGACCTGTCAACCTGTACGGTCAAAAAAGTGTATTACGATGAAGTCGTTGAAATGCTGGAACAAGGAAAAAGTGGAAAGGAAATTATTCAGTTTTATGTTGATGAATACGGGCAGGCGGCATTAAGAACGCCCGGGAATCAAGGTGCCGACCTTGTCGCCTGGGCGATGCCGGCACTCGGCTTTCTGACCGGAGCGATCATCGTGGCGGTTCTGATCAAAAAAATGATCACCAAAAAGGAAGCTGCCGGGACTGGGTTTTCCTCGATCGATTATTGGAGTTCTTCTGCAGAAAAAGAAATTACTGAAAAAACGATTGAGGAAGAGCGCCGCAAGCTGTTTTAGTGTTCTGGCCAGGGGTTGCAAAATCGAAAAAGGAGCTGCCAATAGTGGATTACTTATTTTTAATCATCGGTTCAATCGTGATGATTACATGTGTTTATTTTATTATAGCCCCCTTTTTTAACGGAAAGTACCAGTTCGCTTCGACTGGCGGAAAGCTTGAAGACGGTTTATCGCTGGAAGCGGTTTATGCTGAGCTGAATGAGCTTGAAATGGATTACCTAATGAAAAAAATATCCAAGGAAGACTTTGAACAAATGAAAAGCCACTACAACTGCGTGGCTGCTCAATTGCTAAAAGCAGCCAGGCCGGCTGGTTCTAAAAACGCAGCGCATAAACAGGCTGTATCTGAAGAAGTGGAAGAGGAGATCATGAGAGAACTTCAAAAGCTGCGCGAAACGAAGGGAAGGCGAGAGGAATGAATCCTCCATACCATCCCGATTGGCTCGTCACATTTTGGTTAACGACACCGGGACTCAATCTCGTTAACCCGCATTATTTCCTGATCGGACTTATTGTTCTCGTCATCGGGATTATTTATTTGAAAAAGAAGAAATCAAGCCGGAACCGGGTTGATTCTGAAGAAGGACAATTTCAGCTTTTGTTAACGAAAAAAGAAATCATTGAAAAGCAGATCGAACAATTGGAGCTCCAACGAAAACAAGGTGATGTCACTCTGGAACAATACACGAAAACAATCGAAGAGTACAGGGAGCACCTCCAGGGAGTCATCAGGCGGCTGCATCAATTTACTTAATGAAAGAGTTGGGAACGATGCTTCTAATCGAGAATGTCAGCAAGGTACTCGGAGATAAACATGTGTTGCGGAACGTATCTCTGGCGGTTAAAAAAGGTGAAAGCCTGTCAATTGTAGGACCGAACGGAGCAGGAAAAAGTACTTTTTTTAAGTGCATCGTCGGATTGCTCCAGCAGGACAGCGGCGAAATCATCTTAGCCGGTGAGCGCATAAAGAAAAATTCCGCTTCAACGAAAAGAAAGATCGGATTCCTAGGGCATGAGTCTTTCTTATATAATTCGATGACACCGGTGGAGAATCTTCATTTCTTTGGAAAACTCTATAAGGTAAAAAATATTGCCGCTAAAACGGAAGAACTTTTAAAGACGGTTGGGCTGTATACATTCAGGGATATTCCAATCCGTTCGTTCTCACGGGGAATGATGCAGCGGCTTGCCATTGCGCGCGTGCTGCTTGCCGAACCTGATATTTTATTGCTCGATGAGCCTCATACCGGTTTGGACCAGGAAGCGGTTTCCCTGCTCAATCAAATCATCAAAAAGAAACAGTCTGAAGGAACTTCTGTCTTACTGATTTCCCATGATTTTGAACAGGTCGTCGCGCTGTCGGAGCGGATTGCCGTCTTGCACAAAGGAAGGATTATTGCTGAGGCGGAAAAAGGGGCAGTGCATGATTTGCAGCAGTTTAAACTGTGGTATGAAATGACGGTGAACCCGCTGTGAAAACGATTTTGGCTGACTCGTGGACGATTGCGAGTAAAGATTTAAGCAATGAAATAAAGTCCAAACAGACAATCGGAATGATGATTATTTTCTCAAGCCTTGTGATTCTTGTTTTCAGCTTTGCCTTTGACCCGACAAACAATACCGTTGCTGCTGTGGTCCCGGGATTGATTTGGGTGATCACAATCTTTTCGGGAATTCTCGGGCTGAACCGTTCCTTCCTGCTGGAGCATGAAAATGACAGTTTAACAGGGTTGCGTTCAGCGCCGATTGATCCTTCCAGCATTTTTCTCGGAAAGGTCATTGCAAATTTTTTGATTGTGACATGTGTGCAAGCAATAAGTATTCCTGTGTTGTTTATATTGTTTGACTATCACTTTAACGGGCATTTTGCGGCGTTTATCCTGATTATTTTGTGTGCAACATTTGGTTTTATTGTTGTTGGTACTTTTTTGGCTGCGCTCGCAGCCAATGCAAAAAACAGCGAAATGCTCCTGCCTGTATTATTGCTGCCGCTGTTAAGCCCGCTCATGATTTCCGCCGTGCAGGCAACCAAAATTGTCCTCAATGATAAAAGTATTGAAGACGCGGTATCTTGGCTGCAGCTCATGTCCGGATACGACTTATTGTTTTTCGCTGCATGCTTTTTCTTATTTGAATTTATTATGGAGGGATCTTGATGAAGCAAACATCAGGGCTTATTGATCGCATCTTGTTTTTGATATTGGTGCCGTCGTTTTTCATCAGTTTATATTTAGTGTTCCTATGGTCTCCCGTCGAAAAAATAATGGGGGTGACACAAAAAATCTTTTATTTTCATGTCAGCAGTGCCTGGGTCGCTTTTCTTGCCTTCTTTGCCGTTGGATTCTACAGCGTCCGCACTTTAATCAAACCGAAGGAGTCCTTTCATATTAAAGCCGGCGCAGCTGCAGAAATCGGCGTTTTGTTTACGACGATTACATTAATTACCGGAATGATCTGGGGAAAGTCGGCCTGGAATACTTGGTGGACTTGGGAACCGCGCCTTGCAACCACGCTGATTCTATGGTTTATCTATGTCGCGTATCTGTTTGTCCGTAAAATGGACGGTTCCTGGGAAAAGATCGCCAAACTGTCAGCCGTTTTTGGAATCGTCGGCTGTTTGAACGTACCGATTGTCTTTATGGCGATCCGCTGGTGGAACACGAAACTGCACCCTGTTGTTTTTGGGGAAGGGAAAAGTGAGTCCGGCGGAGGAATTGCACCTGATATGCTTTTAACCCTATTATTCTGTATTTTTACAATGACTGTTCTGTATTTATTCCTGCACCGGAAAGGAACGGAGATTGAGCGGATGCGGCTTACCGTCAAAAAAGCAAAATCAAAAACGATCAACCGGTTAGCCGGTTAAAACAAGGAGGAAGTAAAAATGGAATATTTATTTGCAGCATACACGGTCATCTGGGGACTATTAGCAGGCTATATTTTTACACTCGGCAAGCGCCAGAAGCAGCTGGAAAAAGAGCTCGCGCTTCTTGAAGAATGGAATTCAGAAAGATAAGTGCCCGCATTGTCTGAACAGGATTTATTTAATCGAAATTTAAAGCAGGTGAAGCTAATGGTTAAAAAACTGGTTCCTGTTATCGTCATTATTGTTGCGTTTGCAATCATTGGGATGCTCGTTAGCGGGTTAAGCGGCAAAGCTTCGGCAAATCCAGGGGATAAAGCGGCAGAATTTGAACTGCAGACGGTCACTGGCGAGACTTATAAATTAGCAGATTATAAAGGCAGGAAAGTAGTGCTGAATTTCTTTACGACGTGGTGCCAGCCGTGCCTTGACGAAGCTCCGGAGCTCGAAGCCTTCGGCGCTGAATATGGCGGTGCAGAGCTCCTGATCATCGCAAAAGGAGAGACGAAGAAAAGAATTGAAGATTATCTGAAAGATTCCAACTCACAATTAACTTATTTACTTGATACGAAAGAAGAAGTTTCGAAGAATTATAGTGTGATCGGCCAGCCGGAAACGATTATTATCGATGAAAATGGCATCATTCAACAAAGATTTTCAGGACCGACCACGAAGGATAAGCTCATTGACCTGATTGAAAATCCCGCCCTTAACGATAAATAGCCGTCACCACCGAAAAGCGTGTCTGAGGCTGATCTGAGAGGAGGTGATAAAAAATGTTGCGAAAGTTTTTTGCAATAGATAAAAGGCTGCTTTTATTTATCGGCGTGTTTGCAGGAATTATCGTTTCGGCAGTAACGGTTAAAACCCTGGCCTATACAGACTCAGCTGATTTTTGCCAGAGCTGTCACATTATGACGAATGTCCATGAATCTTTTACAGATTCCACACATGCCAAGCTCGCCTGTGCGGATTGCCACTTGCCGCATGAGAGCAAAGCAGGAAAGCTGATGTATAAGGCAAAGGCTGGGATGACCCACGTTTATTACAACACGATCGGGTCGTCAAAGGTTCCCGATGTCATACATGCAACCGAAAGCTCGGGTGAAGTGATTAATCAAAACTGTATTGATTGCCATGAAAGCACGCTTGATAACGTCTCCCATGATGCGAAAGACAGCTGCTCAAGCTGCCACCAGGCAGTACCGCATGGAAAAGGCTTTAAGACGGAAGACTTTGATAAACCGCCTAAGCCGGGAGAACTATTGAAAAACAAAGGAGGCACAATGGACAATGGCTAGGGCTTACCGATGGACATACCTATTCCTGGTCGCTGTGCTGCTGATGATCGCGGGCTGCTCTGCCAATGAGGAAGCCGCTGTTTCCACCGATGGGCAGAAGACCGGATTGTCGAAAGACGAAATCAGCAATGAAGCATTCAAAGACTTGTTTCCGCTTCAGTACGACAGCTATATGAAAAATAAGAAACAGGAAGATACGAAATACAGCGGATCTGTTAAACGAAGTAAGTTTGATCATGACAAAGAGCCATACTTGCCAATCCTCTTTAACGGATATGGCTTTGCGACTGAATATAATGAGGACCGCGGCCACATCTACGCAAATGAGGATATCCGTGCCGTTGCCCGGATTACCGACAAGTCAATTGGATCTTGTTTAACGTGCAAGTCAACTGCGGTTCCGCAGATGATTGAAGAAATGGGCGACGACTATTGGAATGGCAATTTTAATAAGGATATTTGGCCGAAAGCAGAAGCAATGGGGCATTCGCCGATCGGCTGCTCTGACTGCCACGATCCTGAAACAATGGATCTCCGCATTACCCGGCCAAACTTTATAAAAGGAATGGAATCTCAAGGAATTGATATGTCCAATCCTACGAAAAACGAGATGCGCAGCTATGTTTGCGGGCAATGTCACGTTGAATACTATTTTGCTGCTGAAAACGGAGAAGTTACATTCCCGTGGGCAAACGGCTTTAAACCGGAAGATATGTTTGAATACTATCAAACGACCGCAAAAGAAAATGGCTTTGAAAAAGACTGGGTTCATAATGTATCCGGTACAGCAATGCTGAAAGCACAGCATCCTGAATTTGAAACTCATCTCGAAGGGCCGCATGGCAAGGCCGGGGTCAGCTGTGCAGATTGCCACATGCCATATGAGCGTGTTGATGGAAAGAAGAAAATCAGTTCCCACTGGTGGCAATCACCGCTTAAAACGATGGATCAATCATGTGCCACCTGCCACAGCAACCGCGATACGGATGACTTAAAGGATCGTGTCACCGGCATTCAGGATACCCATATGGAAGCACTCCACGATGCTGAAGGGGTCTCAATCACAGCCCATTATTATGTCAATAAAATGATAGGGTCGGGTGTCAGTGCGGACAAAGTGAAGCAGGCCCAGGAGCACGTTCGCAAGGGACAATGGTTCTGGGATATTGTAGCCGCTGAAAATTCAGCCGGTTTCCATAATCCACAAGGGGCCATGGATTCCTTAAGAATGTCGATGGATGAATCGAACGAAGCGATTCGAATTGCAACTGAGGAGCTTGTGAAAAAAGGCATTAACCTCGATGAATTAAACACAGAGATAGAAAAAGCGAAGAAGGCTGTTTTTGAAGAAAAAGACAACTTCAAGAAGAAAGAGCATGCGATCAACAGCTTTTTCCCTGGACAACAGCCGCCTTCAAAATAATGTAACCAAAGAAAACACTGTATAAAACTTATTTATACGGTGTTTTCTTATATACTGGCAAATTCCAAGGATGCTGTCAATGCGGATTCGAAATTATTGATAAGCTTTAAAAGAAACTCATCGACAGTCTTGTTGAAAAGATCTGTTTCTTCTAGAAACGGGCAGTGGCAGCACCATTCCTGCATCCCCCAGCTAATTTACACAATTTTGTCGTTCATTACTTGATGAAGGACATTCCCCAAGATAAATCACACATTTTTGTCCTTCGTCACCTGGATCAGGACTTTTCCCAAGGTAAATCACACATTTTTGTCCTTCATTGCCTGGATGAAGGACATTTCCTGAGATAAATCACACAATTTTGTCTTTCATTACCTGGATGAAGGACATTTCCTAAGGTAATTCACACAATTTTGTCTTTCATTACCTGGATGAAGGACATTTCCTCAGATAAATCACACAATTTTGTCTTTCATTACCTGGATGAAGGACATTTCCTCAGATAAATCACACAATTTTGTCTTTCATTGCCTGGATGAAGGACATTTCCTAAGGTAATTCACACAATTTTGTCTTTCATTACCTGGATGAAGGACATTTCCTGAGATAAATCACACAATTTTGTCTTTCATTACCTGGATGAAGGACATTTCCTGAAATAAATCACACAATTTTGTCTTTCATTGCCTGGATGAAGGACATTTCCTAAGGTAATTCACACAATTTTGTCTTTCATTGCCTGGATGAAGGACATTTCCTCAGATAATTCACACAATTTTGTCTTTCATTACCTGGATGAAAGACATTTCCTAAGGTAATTCACACAATTTTGTCTTTCATTACCTGGATGAAGGACATTTCCTAAGGTAATTCACACAATTTTGTCTTTCATTACCTGGATGAAGGACATTTCCTCAGATAAATCACACAATTTTGTCTTTCATTGCCTGGATGAAGGACATTTCCTAAGGTAATTCACACAATTTTGTCTTTCATTACCTGGATGAAGGACTTTTCTAAGTTAAATCACACAATGTTGTCCTTCGCTACCTGGATGAGGGACTTTTGATAATTCAAAAATGGGTGTGAAAATATATTGCGCAGTTTCCAAAAAAGCACTAGAATTATTTTGGTGTTCGAAATACTTTTAGGAAAAGGAGCGTTTTTCATGCCGCGTCCATTATGGCTTCTCGTGATCGGAATGGCAGTGAATGTAACAGGCTCTTCTTTTTTATGGCCTTTAAATGCGATCTATATTCATGACCATTTAGGCAAATCCCTGTCGGTAGCCGGAATTGTGCTGATGCTCAACTCAGCGGCAAGCGTGGCCGGGAATTTATACGGCGGCAATCTTTTTGATAAAATTGGCGGCTATAAATCGATCCTTCTTGGCATTGTTATAACCGTTTTGTCTTTAATCGGCTTAACGTTTTTTCATACCTGGATTTTTTATGTGGTCTTTTTAACAATAATCGGCTTTGGCTCGGGGATTGTCTTTCCATCGATGTATGCGATGGCCGGTTCTGTTTGGAAAGAAGGGGGACGAAGGGCGTTTAATTCGATTTATGTTGCGCAAAACCTGGGTGTTGCGGTCGGGGCAGCCCTTGGCGGCCTCGTCGCATCTTATTCGTTTCAACTGATTTTCCTCGCTAATGCGCTCATGTACATCGTCTTTTTACTAATTGCCGTTTTTGGCTATAAAGGAATTAAAGCTGATCCAGCGGCGCAAACAACGATTCTGAATGAAAATAGTCCAGTCAGAAGCCATGCAAAGCTGTATGCTTTGTTGATTTTGTGTGCGGGCTATTTATTATGCTGGGTCGGGTATGTACAATGGCAGTCGACGATTGCTGCCTATACACAGGAAATCAATATTTCATTGGAGCAATACAGCTTCTTGTGGACGATCAATGGTGCACTGATCGTGATTGCACAACCGCTTATGAATAAAATGGTTAAACACTTTGCAAAGACGCTAAAGTCGCAAATCATCATCGGTATCCTTATTTTTATTATTTCGTTCATTGTCGCTTCCGGAGCAGGACGATTTACGGTTTTTGCAGCTGCGATGGTGATATTAACTGTCGGAGAAATGCTGATTTGGCCGGCTGTCCCGACGATTGCCAATGACCTCGCGCCAAAAGGGCGGGAAGGCTTTTACCAGGGAGTCGTCAACAGCACGGCAACCGGCGGCAGAATGATCGGTCCATTGCTCGGCGGAATATTGGCAGACTTATATGGGATGCCGATCCTGTTTGCCGTTCTGATCGGCTTATTCGTCATCGCTATTTTCACAACGATTATATATGATCGTAAAATTAAGGAAACAAAAGATTTGGCGGTAAACGCCTCTTAGTAGTGCAAAATTGGGCCACCTACCGGAATTTTGATTCCAGGTGGCTAATTTATTGGATAAAGCGACAATAAAGATGTCGATAGTATTCCAGTTGGCGGTATATTTAAAAAGATATTCGAAAGAGTTGATGCCCTCTGAACGATCTCCGGTTGACCGCCCAGTTTCGATTTCGTTTTCGGAAAAATGTGATAAAATAAAGTCATCATTCATAAGTAGGGGGAGGCTGCATGAAGCAACCATTGCTGGAGCTCCCGGTTGATATTATTGAAACGATAATTGAAAACGCTTTCGGTTCGCTTGTTGTCGTCGATCGGGAAGGCAAAATCATTTATATTAATAGAAAGTATTGCGAGTTTTTGGAGGTCGACCGTGATGAAGTGCTCGGCAAGCACGTCACAGACGTAATCGAAAACTCAAGGATGCATATTGTAGCCGAAACAGGCAAAGAGGAAATTGCCGATCTGCAGTATATTCGGGGTAATTATATGATAGCCAACCGTGTGCCGATCTTCTCGAATGGAGAAGTAATCGGCGCATTTGGGACGGTGTTTTTTCGGGATACCTATGAATGGATGCAAATGAACAGCCATGTGAAGAGCTTGTTGACGAAAATTCATTCGTACATCCAGGAAATCGACAGCGGTGTAAAATACAGCCTCGACGATATTTTGGGAGAGTCCGAGCAGATTCGCAGTTTAAAAGAAAAAGTGAAAATGGTCGCTTCAAGCGATATATCGGTGCTGATAAGAGGTGAGAGCGGAACAGGGAAAGAATTATTTGCCCACAGCATCCATCGGCTTAGTGCCCGGAGCCACAAGCCGTTCGTCAAAATTAACTGTGCAGCAATCCCTGAACAATTGCTGGAGTCGGAATTGTTCGGCTATGAAGAAGGGGCATTTACCGGCGCGAAAAAAGGCGGGAAAAAGGGAAAATTCCAGCTCGCTGACGGGGGTACGCTGTTCCTTGACGAAATTGGCGACATGCCTGCCAATATGCAGGTAAAGCTGCTGAGAACTTTGCAGGAACAAGAAATAGAACCAGTCGGCTCCACAAAACCGTTGTCCGTCGATGTCAGAATTATTGCGGCAACCAATCGCCCGCTCGAAAAAATGCTCGCCGAAAAAAGGTTTCGTGAGGACTTATTTTACCGGATAAATGTCATTCCGTTTATGATCCCGCCGCTGCGTGAAAGAATGGACGATCTTCCTGAATTAACCGATTTTTTTATAAAAAAGATCACCAGGAAATCTGGAAAACGGATTACGGGAATCGACGCCCGGGTTGTCCGGCTGCTGAACAGCTACAGCTGGCCCGGCAATATCCGCGAACTGGAAAATGTAATTGAGGCGTCAGTGTACTTGTCGAACAGTGAAACGATTACTATGGACGCGTTGCCGGATTATTTAACAAACTCGTCTGTTTATCCGCTCGGTGAGAAAAAGCTGAAGGAAATTCTTGAAGAGACGGAAAAGCTCGTGTTAGAACAAAGCCTTGCAAAATATCGGCAGGATAAACTGCTTGCAGCCAGAGCGCTTGGAATCAGTAAATCGACCTTTTATGAAAAATTGCATAAGTATGGCTTGTTGTAGTCCGAAAGTTCGGAAATGATTCCGGATTTTCGGACTTCTTTTCTTTCTAGTAAGTTTACCGCAAAAATAAGGCTGAAACATGTTACGAAATACACTGGTTGTTTACTATCAATTTTCTGATCTATGAAACTAGCATGGCTAACTTGCCTAAGAGTCCGAATTTCCGGAAAAATGTTCACAAAAAATTCAGAAAATCAAGGAGGGGCACAGTTTTATATTTTGGCACACTTCTTGCATCTACAATAATGACTAACAAGAAAAGGAGGGTGTCAATTGAAAAAAATCTACGGGAGTGCTGCCGAGGCAATATCGCAAATCCATGACGGTGCAACATTGATGGTCGGCGGTTTCGGGTTAGTCGGAATTCCGGAACAGCTGATTCTGGCACTCGTGGAAAAAGGGACAAAAGAACTGACAGTTATTTCGAACAATTGCGGAGTCGACGACTGGGGGCTGGGCTTGCTTTTAAAAAACAAGCAAATCAAGAAAATGGTCGGTTCATATGTCGGTGAAAACAAGGAGTTTGAAAGACAAGTTTTAGCCGGGGAAATTGAGGTTGAACTGAATCCGCAGGGCACGCTTGCAGAAAGAATCCGGGCTGGCGGAGCAGGGATTCCGGCATTCTTTACACCGGCCGGAGTCGGAACAGTGATCTCAGAGAACAAAGAGGTCAGAAAATTTAATGGGAAGGAATACGTACTCGAAACGGCCTTGAAAGCAGACTTCAGCTTAGTCAGGGCGGCCTATGGAGATGAAGCAGGCAACCTGATCTACAATAAAACAGCCCGCAACTTCAATCCGATGATGGCTGCTGCCGGCAAGATCACGATTGCCGAGGTGGAAAATTTGCTGCCAATCGGTGAATTAAACCCCGATCATATCCACACGCCTGGAATTTATGTGCAGGGACTGTTAATGGCCCGCCAGGAAAAGCGGATTGAACGGTTAACAACGAGATCGGTGTAAAGGAGGGAAATCGATGGAGCTGCGTGAAAGAATTGCACGAAGAGCAGAAATGGAGATTAACGATGGCGATTATGTAAATCTCGGGATCGGCATGCCGACGCTTGTCGCGAACTATATTCATGAGAGCAAGCAGGTTGTGCTGCAGTCGGAAAACGGCCTTCTCGGCATTGGTCCATATCCGGCCGAGGATGAAGTAGACCCTGATCTCATCAATGCTGGAAAAGAAACGGTTACCGCGATTAAGGGAGCTTCATATTTTGATAGCGCTGAATCGTTCGCGATGATTCGTGGCGGCCATATTGATGTGGCGATTTTGGGAGGCATGCAAGTATCCGAAAATGGCGATCTCGCCAACTGGATGATTCCCGGCAAGATGATTAAAGGAATGGGCGGCGCGATGGATCTTGTCCACGGTGCCAAAAAAATCATCGTCATCATGGAGCATGTTTCAAAAAATGGTGATCCGAAAATTGTAAACGCTTGCAGTTTGCCGCTGACAGGGAAAGGAGTTGTTCAGCGAATTATTACGGAACGTGCCGTAATCGATGTAACAGACAAAGGGCTAAAGCTTATCGAAGTGTTTGACGGCTTTACGATTGATGAGGTGCAAAAGTCAACAGAACCAACACTTATTATAGAAGAAGTAAAAACAGGGGTAACTGTGCAATAATTTTGTAATCATTCACTTTTGCAAGGGGGAAGAGAAATGCTTAGCATGATTGGATTAATAGGTGGTCTGGCTTTATTGATCTGGTTGACAATGCGCGGGATGAACCTGCTTGTCGTCGGTCCGCTGTCTGCCTTGTTTGTCGCGGTTTTGAGCGGGATGCCATTGTTTCCACAGCTGGTCGAAGAAGGTGCCGAGAACTTCGTCAGCAATTATATGGCCGGTTTTTCTGGATTTGTTACATCGTGGTATTTAATGTTCCTGCTTGGAGCGATTTTCGGAAAAGTAATGGAGGAAAGCGGCGCGGCAGACAGTGTATCCCGTTATATTGTAAATAAACTCGGCATGAAATATGCCGTCATCGCGGTGGTCGCAGCATGTGCGATTTTAACTTATGGCGGAGTAAGCTTGTTCGTTGTTGCCTTCTCTGTCTATCCAATGGCGCTTAGCCTGTTTAAGCAGGCTGATCTTCCAAGGCGCTTTATTCCCGGGGCACTGGCCTTTGGATCGGTTACGTTCACAATGACTTCTGCAGGATCACCGGAGATCCAAAACTGGATTCCAATTGAATTTTTGGGAACCTCTCCATATGCGGGATGGGAAGTAAGCTTAATAGTCGCCATCTTTATGATTATTTTCGGTTATTGGTGGCTGAAGAGAATGATTACGAAGGCGGTTCAAAAAGGAGAGAGATTTATCTCACGCGAAGGCGATCCGTTAGCTGTGAACAGAGATCTTCCGAATCCGATTATGGGACTTATACCATTGCTGGTTGTTCTGGTCATTTCATTCTTGTTCCATGAATCACTTCAGCAGTCCGCCCTTATCATTGCGCTTTTGGGCGGTGTCATTGCTACTTATCTATTAAACCGCAAATATTTCAATAATTTCTGGGCAGCAGTTTCAGAGGGGACGTTGGGGGCTTTGATCGCGATAGGAAATACGGCAGCTGTAGTTGGTTTTGGCGGGGTAGCAAAAGCTGTTCCGGCTTTTGAAACCGCTGTCAACGCGATGACCAGCATTCCTGGCAGCCCGCTGATCGGAGGCGCGGTTGCAGTCAGTGTTATTGCAGGCATGACCGGATCCGCATCGGGCGGCCAGGCAATTGCTTTGCCGATTATTGCGCCGCATTATATGGATTTGGGTGTTAATCCGGAAGCCCTTCACCGTGTTGCGGCCATTTCTTCAGGAGCCCTGGATTCATTGCCTCATAACGGTTACGTTGTAACAACGATACGCGCGGTTTGCGGCGAATCGCATCAGGATGCCTATAACGCCGTTGGCGCCTTGACCGTTATCGTTCCTGCTCTCGGTACAATACTGGCAATCGTTCTATTTTCAATTGGATTAGGAATCTAAAGATAGGAGATTTAAGGGCATGATTGAAAATAAAGTAGTGTTTATCACCGGGGCTGCACAGGGAATTGGCTATGAAATCGGAAAAAAGTTTGCTTCGCAGCAGGCAAAAGTAGTGCTGACCGATATACAGGAGGATGCGATCAAACGGGCCGCTACGCAGCTGCAAAACGAAGGTTACGACGCGATTGGCATTAAATGCGATGTAACCTCAGAAGCAGAAATTGAGCAGGCTATTAGTGAAACAGTCAATCACTATGGATCTCTCGATATTTTAATCAATAATGCCGGGCTTCAGCATGTCTCATTGATTGAAGATTTTCCGACTGAAAAATTTGAGTTCATGATAAAAGTGATGCTGACCGCACCGTTTGTTGCAATTAAACATGCGCTGCCCGTCATGAAGCAGCAAAAATTCGGCAGGATCATTAACATGGCATCGATCAACGGGCTTATTGGATTTGCCGGAAAAGCAGCTTACAACAGTGCCAAGCATGGCGTAATCGGCTTAACAAAGGTGGCCGCGTTGGAAGCGGCCGAACACGGCATTACCGTAAACGCGATATGCCCGGGTTACGTCGACACGCCGCTCGTGCGCAATCAGCTGGCCGATCTGGCGAAAACAAGAAATGTACCTTTGGAAAAAGCGCTGGAGGAAGTCATCTATCCGCTCGTCCCGCAAAAGAGATTGCTGGATGTAGAAGAAATCGCCGATTATGCAATCTTCCTGGCAGGGGATCAGGCAAGAGGAGTAACAGGCCAGACTGTTGTTATTGATGGGGGATATACAGTACAATGAAAACATGGAGAGACTGAGAGATCGGTCTCTTTTTTTTATAAATTATCCATGAATATTCAATATTTCAGCGGGGCTGTAAAACTCGCAACCCAACCGCTTAAAATGTTTAGCATTCCAAGTAATTAACGGAGTATCGACAGATTTTAGGGCTAAGTATGCATCAATAAAATCGACATTATGGTTGGCGAAATTCTCAAGTGCTTCGATCACAATTGATTCTTCCAATTCAATGAATGGCAGACTAAATATTTTTATTAATCCGTCTTTGACTTTAAACCGGTCAAATTGATAAACTCCCTTTAAAACCCAGCAACATTCAGCAACTACCATTGTTGGAACAATCAATTTTTTATCTATTTCTTTGTTTTGAATACTAACAAAAAGCTGGAAGGCAATAGAAGCCATTTCCTCAGGTTGACCTGTAGCAATTCTTAGAAGAACGTTAGCATCCACTATCATTCGATTATTCATTTTTTGGTTCTCCTTCTATTTCTTTTTGATGCTTCTTTGAAATCTGCTCCTGCGCCAACAATCGCTCATTCTCAAAGTCCAGGGGCTTATTCGTAGAAAAAATGCCGTATACATCTTCGACTGTCGTTGCCTTAATAACTTCAATCTCGATTTCCGCTTTATTATCTTTCTTAATAAAATTGATTCGATCACCTGGTTCAATCCCCAGATGTCGCCGAATTTCCACAGGGATCGTTACTTGTCCTTTCTGTGTTACAGATCCAGAAGTTATTTTATTAACCATTTTATAGCACCTCCTTTTTGTAATACTTATTATATAGTATTACTTAATAAAAAGTAAGTATCACACATCCGCTTTTTGTGCATACTATACATATTACATTCCTTTCAGGATGAGCCTGCTTGCATCCTGGGGGGAAATTGTTTACAATATCTCTATAGTCTTATATGAAAAATGACAATGAGAAGGAATAGTAATGATGCAGGAGCCCGTTTTAGAGAGTTGACGGATGGTGCAAGTCAACCGGGCACATCATGAACTCGCCTTTCGAGTCGCAAGTGTGAAATCGCAGTAATACTTGCCGTTTACCGCGTTAAGGATGAATGAAGCGAGTGACATGTTCACTAATGTGGGTGGTACCGCGGGAGATTATACATATCCTCTCGTCCCTGTTTGGGATGAGGGGTTTTTATTATTTTATAAAAGCTCAGGTTAGCTCAAGCAATATACATGGAATCAGGAGGAAAACAAGATGAGCTTTAATCACCGGGAAATCGAAAATAAATGGCAGCGGGTTTGGGAAGAAAACAAAACCTTTAAAACTCGTGAAGATGCAGGGAAGCGGAAGTTTTACGCGCTTGATATGTTCCCGTATCCATCCGGCTCAGGCCTTCACGTCGGCCATCCGGAAGGGTACACAGCAACAGATATTTTATCACGCCTCAAGCGGATGCAGGGATATAATGTGTTGCATCCAATGGGCTGGGACGCTTTCGGGCTTCCGGCGGAGCAGTACGCACTTGATACCGGGAACGACCCGGCTGAATTTACGAAAAAGAATATCGATAACTTCCGCCGCCAAATTAAGGCACTGGGATTCTCTTACGACTGGGACCGGGAAATCAATACGACAGATCCGGAATATTACAAATGGACACAGTGGATTTTCATCAAGCTTTTTGAACGCGGGCTCGCTTATATTGACGAAGTAGCTGTTAACTGGTGTCCGGCGCTTGGCACAGTACTTGCCAACGAAGAAGTCATCGACGGAAAAAGCGAACGCGGCGGCCATCCGGTCGAGCGCCGCCCAATGAAACAGTGGATGCTAAGGATCACTGCCTATGCGGACCGCCTTCTTGAAGACCTCGACGAAGTGGATTGGCCGGAAAGCATTAAAGATATGCAGCGTAACTGGATTGGCCGGTCGGAAGGTGCGGAGGTTACCTTCAAGATCGATGGACATGAAGAAACGTTTACGGTCTTTACGACAAGGCCTGATACACTTTTTGGTGCGACTTACGCAGTATTGGCGCCGGAGCATCACCTCGTCAAACAAATCACCACTTCGGAGCAAAGTGGCGCCGTTGAACAGTATCTTGATGAAATCAAAAGCAAGAGTGATCTTGAACGGACAGATCTTGCAAAAGAAAAAACCGGGGTATTTACAGGTGCGTACGCGATCAATCCGGCAAACGGTGAAAAAATGCCAATCTGGATTGCCGACTATGTGCTTGCGAGCTACGGAACCGGCGCCATTATGGCAGTACCGGGCCATGATGAACGCGATTACGAATTTGCGAAAAAGTTCGAGCTGCCGATTATCGAGGTTGTCGCCGGGGGCGATATCACGAAAGAAGCTTATACAGGTGATGGAGAGCATGTTAATTCCGGGTTCTTGAACGGATTGAACAAAGAAGAGGCGATCCAAAAAATGATTGCCTGGCTGGTGGAACAAGGAATTGGAACAAAGAAAGTAACCTACCGGCTGCGTGACTGGCTGTTCAGCCGCCAGCGCTACTGGGGCGAGCCGATTCCGGTCATTCACTGGGAAGACGGCACGATGACGACGGTACCTGAAGATGAACTTCCGTTAGTGCTTCCAAAAACAAATGAAATCAAGCCTTCCGGAACAGGCGAATCGCCGCTTGCCAATATTACTGACTGGGTGAACGTCGTAGATCCGGAAACAGGCAAAAAGGGCCGCCGCGAAACGAATACAATGCCGCAGTGGGCGGGAAGCTGCTGGTATTATCTTCGCTATACTGATCCAAAAAATAGCGAAGCTCTGGCAGATCCTGAAAAACTTAAGGAATGGCTTCCGGTTGATATTTATATCGGCGGTGCCGAGCATGCAGTACTTCACTTGCTTTATGCCCGCTTCTGGCATAAGTTCCTTTACGATATCGGTGTCGTCCATACGAAAGAGCCGTTCCAAAAGCTTTTTAACCAGGGAATGATTCTTGGTGAAAATAATGAAAAAATGAGCAAATCGAAAGGCAATGTCGTCAATCCGGATGAAATTTTGCACAGTCACGGAGCCGATACACTCCGCCTTTACGAAATGTTTATGGGTCCGCTTGACGCTTCGATTGCCTGGTCAACAACCGGCCTTGATGGCGCCCGCCGCTTCCTTGACCGCATTTGGCGTCTGTTCATTGAAGAGGATGGCACATTAAGCGCAAGAATCAAGGATGCCGAAGGCGCCCAAATCCTGGAAAAGGTATACCACCAAACGGTGAAAAAAGTGACTGAGGATTATGAAGGTTTACGTTTTAACACTGCGATTTCCCAACTGATGGTGTTCATCAACGAGGCATACAAAGCTGAGGTTCTTCCAAAAGCATATATTGAAGGCTTTGTGAAGCTGCTGTCACCTATCGCTCCGCACCTTGCCGAGGAGCTTTGGCAAAAGCTTGGCCACGCTGAAACGATTGCTTACGAATCATGGCCTGCCTACGACGAAGCGAAGCTTGTCGATGATGAAGTCGAAATCGTCATTCAAGTAAATGGAAAGGTAAAAGCAAAATTAATGGTTCCGTCAGGAGCCAATAAACAGGCTCTCGAAGAAATCGCAATGGGCGATGACAAAGTAAAAGAGCAAATTGACGGCAAAACGGTCCGCAAAGTGATTGCCGTTCCAGGAAAGCTTGTTAATATTGTGGCAAACTAAGATAAATCCTCCGGGTCTTTCCGAGGCCACTGAAAAAGTCCCTTTAAACAAAAAGCAGAAATTCTTACATTTAGTGAGGGTTTCTAATTAAGGAGTGAGGATCATGGCAACTGATAAAGGTTCCTTAATTGGGTACACCGGCGAAGATTGCAAAAACTGTGGCAGGTTAAGAGTCGAGCAATGGGAAAACGGTGATAAGATTTGCGAAAAGTGTAACTGGAACCAGGACACCAACGAATTTGAACCTCCAGATTATATTTAAAGAAACAAAATGATAGTTTCGACAACCTAGTCATTTTCTTTTAAACTGATAATGCCATAAGGCAAAAATAATGACAAAAATCTAGGGAAAAAGGACGGCCTTCAGCAAGCCGTCCTTTTTCTCTATCTATTATCCTCTGTCTTGCGTGTAATATGTTTGGCGACCAACTACCTTTGTTCTGGCTGAATTAGAATAATAAGTAACTGTATGTCGAGTTTGCATTACGCTGCCTAACATTCTAACGTGTTTCACATCTGTAATGTACAACCAGTTTCCTTTGTTAGCAATAATCCAGCTTCCTATTATTCCGGCTAAAGAAAGTTGTTTTATACCCGTCCAAAGACCGATGGAAGCTGCGGCTGATGCTACAGTAGTCCAATACAATTTAGATGAGTAATTGCTAGTTTGCCAATATATCCAGGGGCCGGTTGTCCAATCAGTAGTTGCACCTGGTGGTGTTGGGTTGGTGATTTCACCTGGTAGTACGTTCGGCGGTGTTGTTTGAATCTGATCATCTGCGGGATTGTACACATGTTCAACAATTACTTCTTCTTCCGGGATAGATTCTGCTTGTGCTGCTGGGGCAAACGCTGAAACAGTAAATCCAGTTAACAATGTTAGAGACAATACTGAAACTAAAATTTCCTCATTTTTACATTCCTCCTTACTATTTTATTTGTGTGACAGGAAAATGTTACCATATAATTAAGAAATTAATAGCTTTTTATGGTATAATTTATAAAAATAGGTATATAGGAGGAATTAGTTTGAAAGAACCCAGAAATATGTCATAAGTAAAAAGTGCGCATAACAAAATAAGCCTAC
>NZ_PGUZ01000010.1 GCF_002860165.1 Bacillus sp. V3-13
TTGGATAGCCTCAATAATCGGCTGATGAAATTGATTATTTGAGCGAAAAGTAAGGTTGTTTAAGATTTTAGAAAGAGACTTCCGATAATGCCCTTGGTAAGAAGAATGCATTTTTGTATATATTTTTCCTTTGTACTCCCGGTTATTTTTTGTCATGTCCTTAATAATATCTCGAATCATATCAGAGCTAACGATAGGGAATATAGTATCTTGAATGACCCCTTCCGGGTGATCTACGGTTGCTTTTAATAAATTGACAATATGTTTATTTTTCCCTTGGACTTTTTCTAATTCTTCTATTGCTTCCTTTCGGGTTGTATTTTTGGCCTTATTTCCGAATTTAAGCGTAATTTCATCCAATAAATCTGCTAAATAATCAATGACTTCCTCATGACGATGCGAAAATAAAAGGGTAAGAAGGGTATAGCGAATGGGTGCAGGGTGTGCACGCAATTCCGTTACAGTTTCTGTACTTGCACGGAGTCGATATTTCTTTACTAATTTCGGTGTCAAATGATGAAATAATCTTGGTGGTATGTGTAGATGCCGAATTGCTAACAATTTTTTAACTTCCATTTCCATGGTGTTTACACTTGGTTTGCTAGGAGAAGATAAAAGTTGACGAAAGGTTAAAATATCTGATTCCTTTTCCTTATGAAACCCTTCTTCAAAACCTTCTGCTAATACCTCATCAGCAAAAGACTCCAGAAGCGCATCTAATCGTGAATAAGTCTTAGGAGACAGCTGCTGATAAGTCGATTCATATAAGTTCCTTTCAAAAGTATCAATGGCTGAATCAATCATTCGCTTTAAACTTCCATTTGAAGGAGGTTCGACTTTCCACTTGCGAAACAGACTGTATGCCTGACCTTTTAAATAGTCAGTCTCGTGTGTAAAATGAACTTGTTCGTTTAACCAATCTGTCAAAAGACCATTGTCCTTTGCCGTAAGTTCTCTAAAACTGAAGAATTCCCTAATTTGCTTTCGATGGTAAGTAAAATTTCTTTCCTCTGCTCCCCAACGATATTCCTCAAAAAGATCCGCAGACAATTCCAATTGATGCGCTATATATTCAACTACGATCTTAGGAATATCTTGTTTCTTGGATGGGAATCTAGCCTCTTGTTGAAAGTACTTTAATAATACTGCAAATCCTAAACGACTTGCTCCTGATTTATTTCCAATCAGTTTCTTTTCAATAGGTAGTACGGCAAAATGTTCTAGAAGCTCGTCTTCATTCCAATTTCGTTTCATAAATTCTCTTCCCCTAATCTAAAGTAATTACTAATTTGAGTGTAATCTATTGATTAGAGGATGAAAACAATACTTTGCGGTCTAGAGCAGCTACCCTGTCACTAAGCCTTAAAGGAGTAATCGAAAAATAGCGTGAATTTGATTTCATATATCTGTATAAAATATGGTATCCCATAAAAATCACGACTATTTCCTCATATTGAAAATAAAGGAAAGACACCTTTCAACACAGAAATTTATAGGTATCAAAATGGAAGGTGGTAATGGCTCATGAAACAGAAAATGAAAATAATTCTAAGCATTCTGTTGATCTTTGTTCTGGCTTTTGTCCCTTACATTCATGAAAATGGACCTCCTGTTCAAGCAACTGAAGAAGGGGGAACGCTCGTTCAGCAGCTGAACGAACTTTTAAATAATGATCCGAACTTGAAAGGTGCATTGGCAGGTGTCAGTGTACGCTCCGCTTCTACAGGCGACATAATCTACGAGCATATTGGCGATATCCGGTTAAGACCCGCCTCCAACATGAAGCTTTTTACAGCAGCCGCAGCCTTATCAACACTTGGACCCGACTATAAATTCACAACCGAATTGCTGACTGATGGAAAAATAAAAGGGAAAATCCTGCTCGGAAATCTTTATTTAAAGGGAAAGGGAGACCCAACCCTATTGAAATCGGACTTTGACAAAATGGCGAAGGAAATGCAACAATCCGGTGTTAAAATGATCCTTGGTGATTTGATTGGGGATGATACATGGTATGATGATGTCCGCTACTCGACAGATGTATCATGGAGCGATGAAACCGAATATTACGGCGCACAGGTATCCGCGTTAACGGCATCTCCCAATCAAGACTATGATGCCGGAACCGTGATTGTCGATGTAAATCCCGGTGTTCACGATGGCGACCAACCATTGGTTTCATTAACACCGCAAACCGATTATGTACAGATTGTAAACCTTGCAAAAACTGTTCCCGCTGACGGAAAAAAAGAGATCAAAATCGAACGGGAACACGGCTCCAATACGATTACCATTGAAGGAACAATCCCGCTTCAAGCAAGCAGATCGAGAGAATGGGTAGCGGTGTGGGAGCCGAGCGGTTACGCGTTGGACTTATTTAAACAGTCGCTATTAAACCATGGCATCCGAATTTCAGGAAAAGTAAAAATGGGAGCCGCCCCTGAATCGCCGCAGCTGCTGGCAACGCATCAATCAATGCCTCTATCTGAACTGCTTATTCCTTTTATGAAATTAAGCAACAATGGGCATGCTGAAACGCTTGTAAAGGAAATGGGGAAGATTGTAAAGGGTGAAGGCAGCTGGGACAAAGGGCTCGAAGTGATTGAAGCGGAGCTGCCGAAATACGGGGTCAATACCGAAACATTAGTCTTAAGGGACGGATCAGGAATATCGCACGTTAATTTGACTCCGGCTAATGAGCTTTCCAGCCTGCTGTATTCCGTGCAGGGACAAGAATGGTTTTCAGTTTTTCTGAACTCATTGCCCGTTGCCGGTGCGTCGGACAGAATGGCAGGCGGAACATTGCGAAGCCGCATGAAATCGCCACCCCTTCAAGGAAACGTAAAAGCAAAAACAGGCACGATTTCCACGGTTAGCTCTCTATCGGGGTATGTTAAGACGAAAAGCGGAGAAGCGTTAATTTTTTCGATTGTTTTAAATAATTTGCTCGACGATTCAAAAGGAAAAGAAATCGAAGATAAGATTGCTGCAATACTGGCCAATCAATAACTGTGTTCGATTGAAAAGAAAAGGCCAATAATATAAAGGGTCTGCCGGCAACTAAGTGCGACAGACCCAATCAGGTTAAGGTTTCACTAAAATCTTTACTTGATTTTTTTCTCTCATCAGGGCGTTAAAGCCTTTGTCAACAATTTCATCAAGTGTGATCCGTTCAGTAACAAGGTTTTCGGCTGCAAAATAGCCCTGTTTCATCAATTCCATAACTGCCGGGAAGATGTCACGATATGCAATGATAAATCCGATAGTGAAATGATTAACAATGCAACTGTGAAAGGAAGAAGATAATGAGGAATTACAGATATTTATTGGACAAACAATTTCAAGCTAAATCTGTGGCGGATGACTTGCGGATCCAATTAAGAATGAACCGGATGGACGACGATGCAAAGGTAACAGCTGTAGAAAACAGAAATGAAGTTCTCGTTCAGGTTCAGGAAGGCGATAACTCCCTGGAAGAAGTAGTCGGCAGCTTCATGGATAGCTACAATCCAGACGTGATTCTTGAATAATTGCAAGGGGAGGCTTATTTGTCTCCCTTATCTTAAATACAGTTCCAGTGGCCAATCTTATTAATTTATCTATCCTGCAACTTCAATTAAAATAGATAAGAGAATGAATACTGCGAGGAGAATACTTTTTTATGAAATTGGTTTCCTGGAATGTGAATGGCTTAAGAGCCTGTGCTGGAAAAGGATTTTTGGACTATTTTAAAGAGGTGAATGCGGATATATTCTGCGTTCAGGAAACGAAACTGCAGGAAGGTCAAATCAATCTGGATTTAGAAGGGTATCGTCAATATTGGAATTATGCCACGAAAAAAGGGTATTCAGGCACTGCAATATTTTCAAAGGTGGAGCCGCTATCTGTACAATATGGGATTGGCCATGTTCTGGATGACGAGGGCAGAGCCATCACATTGGAGTTTGAAGACTTCTATTTAGTGAATGTTTATACACCGAATTCCCAGCGCGATCTGGCCAGAATTGAGAGGAGACTCGATTGGGAAGACCATATTCGCCAATACTTGATCGAGTTGGATACAATCAAGCCGGTCGTACTCTGCGGCGACTTAAATGTGGCCCACAACGAGATTGATTTGAAAAATCCGAAGTCAAACAAAGGCAATTCCGGATTTACGGATGAAGAACGTGGTAAAATGACCGATTTGCTCAATAGCGGCTTTATCGACACATTCCGTTCCTTATACCCGGACAAGGAAGGTGCCTATACATGGTGGTCGTATATGAACAAAGTACGGGAACGCAATATCGGCTGGCGCATTGACTATTTCATCGTTTCTGAGAGATTGGCAGATTCGATTGAGGACTCAGAAATCCATTGTAATGTAATGGGCAGCGATCATTGTCCGGTAGTATTGAAGCTGGCTTAACGATAAAGAAAAGAGCAAACAAGGAGAACTTTCGATTTTCTCTTTTTGATATAATTAAATTATTGTTTTTTAATAATTTTATGTTTTCAGAAAGGGGAAACTAACAGTGGCATGTCGAAGCCTGGGATAAGGTGCTATTGAGCTTAAAAACAAATCTTGAATCAGGCGAAGGTCTTTTGTGCTGTAATGAATGAAAGAGAAATACTTATATAAAAAGCAAGGATAATTTTTTATAATTTTATCCTTGCTTCTTTTTATGAAACGTTTAAATCGCTACCTTAATCAATAATAGTAAGGTCTTGGGTAGTAGTAAGGGTACGGGATGATAAATGGAAAAATGAAGTACGGATACGGGAATCGGCGGCGGCGAAAACGGCGAAATCTTCTCCGGTAACCGCCATAACCGTAATCGTCATACCCGCCAAATTGTCTGTAATCGCCTGTACTTTCATCAACCTCTTCTGGAACTAACATCGTTACGCCTTCATTGTCGGTATCCTCAATAATCCCTTCAACTCTTGAACCGTCGTTTAAATGGCCAATTACATGATACCACTTATACCTTTCACATCTGCTCCTTACATCCCTAAGGTCTTGATCATTTCCATCCCACTCATTTAGTGGATTAGCATTTTCATTATTATTGTTCATTCTAATGCCTCCTCTCGAAAATAGACTATTCACCTATCATTTCAAACGTTACATCATTTCAACACATCAAAAATATAAAAATATGGAACAAGATTTAGTACTACCACTCGGGTAACTTTT
This sequence comes from Bacillus sp. V3-13, assembly GCF_002860165.1. Lineage (GTDB taxonomy): Bacteria > Bacillota > Bacilli > Bacillales > Cytobacillaceae > Bacillus_BJ. Next base: position 5,183 of record NZ_PGUZ01000010.1, read on the forward strand.
CACAAAAAAATCGAGCAAATCTGAACTGGGAAGTTGCCTTATTATCATCTTTTTAAGCTTATGCTTAAATATGATAGCGCCCAAAAAAATAATTACGGTAATTATTTTTAACAAACAACGAGGTTACTGCTCCAACAGTAACAATCGTTATGACTGAAAAGACAAAGCTTCTGGCCCCTAACGCTTTAAAAGCGATTAGGGCAACAAATCCATCAATCAGAAAAATCACAAGTCCAATATTTATAGATGCTGCCTTCGAGATGATATGCGCCAATAAATCAGTACCGCCAGTGCTTGCCTCGAAGCGGAGCATGATCCCGATTCCGACTCCAATTATGATCCCGCCAAAAATTGAACTAATAAAAATGGGCAGGGGAAATTGGCTTTGTAATGGTGCCAGCCAATCAATAAAAAATGAAGAAACCATCAGGCCTTGAAAACTGCTCATAAAATAATTCCTCTCCTTGAACCACGCATACATACAGAGGGGAATGCTTAACAAAATCATCGAGATCCCGGTCTGGGTATTGAAATAATAATGGAGAATCAGGGCAATCCCTACAATCCCTCCATCCAGCAATTGGTGAGGTATTAAAAAACCATTAATTCCAATCCCTATTAACAGGCTGCCAATAAAAATGGCCGCAATTTTATGAATGATAATGATCACCTTGCTTTTCCATTGTTCACCTGGAACAATATATGCAGAATGTATTTTTCAGTGGGACAACCTTGCAGCCAGAAGGGGAAAAGCGTAAAGACTTGTCTACATATAAATATTTAAGTTGTTCCAAAAAAATACTTCCAATGAAAAAAAAGAGAAAAGTGATAGATGTTATTTTGAATAGAGGGGTGTTGACAAAATGGATTTCCTGCTTTAATATTATCTCGAATTCGAGATATTTGATTTTGAAATATATAGAAATCACTTTTGAAACTTTCCGGCGTATTTACGAGTTCCCAATCGTCCGAAGTAGGTAATTGGACAACATATAAATTAATTCCATTAATAAAAGTGAAGGAGAGAACTACGATGACTAAAAATACAGTGGGGATTCACCATATCACAGCAATCGTTGGCGACCCTCAAGAAAATGTTGATTTTTATGCAGGGGTGTTAGGCTTGCGATTGGTTAAAAAGACAATCAATTTTGACGATCCAGGCACCTATCATCTTTATTTTGGAGACGGGGCAGGAAAACCAGGAACAATTATTACGTTTTTTCCTTGGCCAAACGCTTACAAAGGAAAAACAGGAGATGGCCAGGTTGGTGTTACTTCATACTCTGTTCCAGAAGGCGCGACCGCTTTTTGGGAAAAACGGCTTGAAAAGTTCGAAATTCCTTTTAAGAAGTCAGAACGCTTTGGTGAGCATTATTTACAATTTAATGATCCTCATGGACTGCATTTGGAAATTGTTGAAAGAAAAGAAGGCCAGGCCAATGCGTGGAGTTTTGGCGGGATAAATTCTGACGTTGCGATTAAAGGATTTGCTGGAGCAACACTTTTATCTGCCCGGCCTGAGAAAACAGCTGAACTTCTGGAAAAACGGATGGGTCTTGAACAGGTTAAAAAAGAAGGTGACTTTGTCCGTTTTCGCTCCTTAGGCGAAATTGGCAACGTAATCGATCTGAAACTGTCCTCCACCGGCAACGGAGCAACGGGTGTCGGCACGGTTCATCATATTGCCTGGCGGGCACATGACGACGAGGATCAATTGGATTGGAAAAAACATATTGAAGCTGGCGGATACCAGGTAACACCGGTACAGCCACGAAATTATTTTAATGCAATTTATTTCAGGGAACATGGCGAAATCTTATTTGAAATTGCCACTGATCCACCGGGATTCGCCCTCGATGAGCCAAAAGAGAAAATGGGCGAAAAATTAATGCTTCCCGAATGGTATGAACCGCAAAGAGATAAGATTGAACGCGTTTTGCTACCAGTCAAAGTACGGGAATTAGACTGAATGGATATTGAAAAACCAGGCACCTAATGATAGGTGCCTTTTTGGTCTTATATCACATTCTCACTAATAAAAATCTAAAAGACTACCCTTTGAAAAAAATACGAATATTGAAAAAATATATTAAATGAAATATATTGGTTTTATGAAAAAATACAACCAGGCTGGGTTGAAGAAAAATTCGCCAAGCCTTGGTGAAGTATTAAAACACATACCTGAGGTGATACCTTGCGCCCGATCTTATTAGGAGTTTTTGCGGCATTCTTTTTTTCGGTTACATTTGTTCTCAACAGGTCAATGGAATTGGCTGGCGGAAGCTGGATATGGAGTGCAGCACTGCGGTTTATCTTTATGGTTCCACTTCTTTTATTAATCGTCCTGGCTAGACGAAACCTTTTACCGCTCTTAAAAGTAATGAAGGAACAGCCGCGAACGTGGCTGCTGTGGAGTTTTGTCGGATTCGGATTATTTTATGCACCAATATGCTTTGCTGCTGCCTATTCACCCGGCTGGCTAATCGCAGGGACCTGGCAAATCACGATCATATCAGGGTCATTATTGGCACCGTTATTTATTGAAACGATTCAAACGGAGAATGGTCCGATCAAGATCAGAGGGAAAGTTCCCTATAGAGGCCTTATCATGTCAGTGGTCATTCTGGTGGGAATCGCTCTTATGCAATTTGAACACACAAGCCATATCTCTTTGGGCGCATTATTGTTAGGGATCATCCCGGTTATGATTGCTTCATTTGCATATCCATTGGGGAACCGCAAAATGATGGAAATAAGCAAGGGGCGTTTAGACGCTTATCAACGGGCGTTAGGGATGACTTTAGCCAGCTTGCCTTTCTGGTTCTTGCTTTCTTTTTACGGTGTATTTACCGTCGGCCTCCCAGGAAGTGATCAAGTGCTGCAAGCCGTTTTGGTTGCTATTTGCTCCGGCGTCATCGCGACGGCTCTTTTCTTCAAAGCAACAGATTTGGTGAGGGGAGACATGCAAAAATTAGCTACGGTCGAAGCCACCCAGTCAATGGAGGTTCTCTTTGCATTAGCATTGGAGCTAATCTTTTTATCAATTAACTTTCCATCACTTTTATCATGGACAGGAATTTGTTTAGTCATCCTTGGAATGATTCTGCACAGTTATGTATCTCACAAAAGTACAGGAAACCGTAAGCAGGCAGTTAGCATTTAAATACTTTCAAAAAACTGATTCCAGTTACGGGACCAGTTTTTTTTTGCAAACGCAAAATAAGAAAATCTCATTTAAGTATGAAAAAACCGGTTAAATTTTAATCATATTTTTTAATCATATTATAGAAGGAATCGAATAAGATATGGGGATAGTTGTCCACAGGTGCAGCATAATCATCAGTCCAAATAGATGTCAGGAATGATTCAAATGAAAAAATTCATTCGAAAAAGTGGACTAGTACTTGCCGGGGGCGCAATTCAAGGATTGGGAATGGGAGTGTTCCTTTTTCCCCATGCTATCCCTTCCGGGGGAGCAGGGGGGATCGCCGTGTTGTTAAATTATTTGTTCACAATGAACATCGGGTTTTCTCTTTGGCTTACAAATTTCTCGGCACTGGTACTTGCGATCAAATATCTGGGTAATCGATGCGCCTTATGGACGATGGCCGGGATCAGCATCACATCCTTTTCCATTTACTTTTTTCAGCATAGTTTTCAAATCCCCAACCGGACCCTGGTAGTTGACCTCTTACTGGGATCGATTTTATTAGGGACCGGAGCAGGGCTTTTACTGCGTCAAGGTGTCTCCAACGGTGGAGTCGGCGTTATCGCCCTGATTATCTCGAATGCGCGGAATACCCTTCCCGGAAGACCTTTATTTCTGATGAATTGCAGTATTTTTATCCTTACAGCTGTGATTATTGATTGGAAAATTATTGTACTGGCCTTGGTTAGCCAATGGATTTCAACAAAAATGGTCGATTTGGTATGCGGGATTGATTTTTACCAAGCCTATACCTTCAGCTGGCGGAAAAAATAAGCGGGCCATTAAACGTACTTATAGCGAACAGGGGTATCCTTCTTTTTATGTCCGTCTTTTCCTTCGACATGTATCATCGTTAAGGCAAGCAGCCCCACGATAAATGTAAGGATAGCAATAGATAAAAACATTCCGGTTTTGGACCATTCCATCAAGCGGGTGAAAACAGGCGGGCCAATCGCCACACCGAGGAACCGGACAGATCCGTATAAGGAAGTGACAAAACCTCTGCGTTCCTTTCCGACTGCTCCCGTAATAATGCTGTTAACACACGGAAGGATCAAACCTGTACCAACGCTGCTTACCACTAACACTGCCAGAAACGGCACAAGTTTTTCAAAAAAAATGAGAGACGCATAAGATATCGTCATTAGCCCAAACCCTAACACCACCAGTTTTTTCATCTTCTCCAGATTTTTCCCGATTTTACTGCCAGTTATATATGACGTTGTAACCATAACCAGCAGTGGTATCGCCAGAATCATACCTTTCACAACACCATCTATTTTGTATTGGCTTTCCAATAAATCGGACAAGTAAAAGAGAATCCCGAACAGAGTAAACAGCACGGTTCCTCCAGCCAGATAGGTAGTGAATAGCCATCTTCCTTCAAACTTGAATACGGTTAAAAGACCTCTCACGTATTTTCCCAAAGGAGGGGGTGCTTGCCTGTTTCTTTTCTCTTTGATAAAAATCCATGTTAATAAAATAGAAAAAAAGCATATCGCCGGGAACGCAAAAAATACAGCGTACCAAACAATTAGCCCAAGCAGCGATCCAAGAATAGGAGATAATACCTTTCCCAATCCGTTGGACGCCTCAACGATCCCGAGCACACGGCTTTGTTCTCCTCCTTTAAATAAATCGCCGGTTAATGCCATCGCAAGTGGAGCAGTCCCGGCAGCACCGATTCCCTGCAAGATCCTGCCGAATAAGATCCAGATATATGGAGCCGGAAAAGAAGCAGCTGCAAAACCTGCGAGCAAACCGCCAAGCCCATACAAGATTAAGGCAGGAATAATGATAGCCTTGCGTGAAATCCGGTCAGATAGATAGCCGAGAATCGGAATGGAAATCGCTGCAGCAGAAGAAAAAACAGTTATTGTTAAACTTGTCTGCAATTGAGAAAGGTTCAAAGCGGATTTCATTGCGGGGAAAACCGGGATTAACATCGAGTTTCCCAATGTCATAATCAGCGGTATCGAACCGATTGCCGTAATGGTCATGCCGTTGTTTTTAGCCACTTCGATCTTCACGTCCTTCAGTGTTGTAGTACATTAATTGGAACATTATTTAATGTGCAAAGGAGGGGGAACAAGCCATCCTTTATCTTTTATTATTGTTAATAGTTTTGTCGCATACTCTGCTTTTTGTGTATGGAACTCGCCGTACATTTCGCCTATATCTTCGCGAATGGAGATTCCCATAATATAGCTGCATAGAATCTGCCCGGCCATGATTTCTTTTTGGACAAGAGCAGCGACCTCCGGATCGTTAAACCTTGCTCCAGCCGGGATGTCCTGCACTTCTACATTTGGTCGGTCCGGCGGTGCGGGAGGGAGGCGAATGCCCGTTTCTTTTAGAACAGCTTCAACCTGCTGCGCCTCTTGTGTAAGGCAATTTTCTTGCAAATCCTCTAAAAAGACCTTTAAATCATGATCTCCTGTGTGATTTATTAATACTTGCAATGTTACTAATGTTCCTTTTGTTCCATACAGATGTGACCAAAGATTAAAGACTTCACCAGAATGTAAAGGCTCCTCTTGCGGATTGCCACTTAATATGCCCATGTTATTTACCCCCTTTTATTTATCGTCCTTTAGTTTACCTACATAACAACAATTTATGTCCGTTGATTTTATTATTAGACAGGAACCTGCTTTTCATTTGCCTATAGGCCAAAAAAGACATAAAGGTATTTCCGAAAAGAGAAAGGAGTGGATCATTCGCATGAAAACAAAGAGCTTATTTCTATTTTTAAGCTTTTTTTAATGACGGGAATGCTTCTTTTCGGCTTCAGCAAAGACGAAGATGCAAATGAGGGGAAGGAAAAAGCTCAGATAGGGGATACAGAAAGATCGGTTATCAGAAAAACGGTCCACTCAAATCAATTGCCGATTTAAAGAACAAGACCGTTAGTTTGAACGGCTCCAGTTTACATTACTTACTTGTTAAGGCCTTAGAAAAAGCTGGACTGAGCCTTTTTTTCAGTTACCCTTTACGCCATACAGAATGCAGGCGACACCAATAAAAATCCATATAAATTTCCCAAAAGAAATATTATGAGCTATCCCGAAAAGACCGATTGTCGTTGTAACGATTAAGACGATTGGTCCGATCAAAGCAAGCGAACTGTTAATAATAAGTGCTTTTTCTATTTCATTAAATTTCAGCATTAAAAAAGCCGCAAATATTTCAATACTGCCTGAAAACAATCTTAAAAGAGCCATTCCCATGACGGCCTTTTCGAATAGATTAATCATTTGTGTCCTCCCGATGGTTTATTTCAACACATTATATGCAGGATATGAAAACGAAAGGACAGGTTATTTAAAAATTTGTTATCATAAAAAAGCTGCCGATGACAAATGACAAATCGGCAGCTTTTTTATTCGATTATGATTTTAAAACGACTTTGGTGCCCAAATGATCAATAAACAATTTGCAGACTCCGAAATTAAATGAATTTTCAGTTAAACAAATGATTATATATTCAAATGTTTATTTGAATATAGCTTTGACAATTCCGTAAACGTGTCATAAACTAAATATATATTCAAACATTCATTTGAATGAGGTGGGAATAAATGAGCGAAAAGACATTGGATCCAACCCTTAATGATACTTGCGAAACGTTTTGCTTTGACGAAGATAAAGTAAATCGTGTCAAGGAACGAGTGGACGAGGTAAGGGGTGTAGAATTACTTTTTAAAGCATTATCCGACTCAACGAGAATTAAAATTGCTTATGCTTTAACAATAGAAAAAGAATTATGCGTTTGTGATGTCGCGAATATTATCGGCTCGACAACAGCAACCGCTTCGCACCATTTACGGTTATTGCGAAAAATGGGCCTGGCGGGCTATCGGAAAGAAGGAAAGCTGGTTTTTTATTCGTTAGCCGATGAACATATACATCAGCTCGTTTCAATTGCTTTAATCCATTCAAAAGAAGGTGCAGCAGATGGAGAAATCGTTGGAGGATCATAAACACACTTATCGTTTACAAGGCCTTTCATGCACCAATTGTGCAGCGAAATTCGAGAAAAATATTCGTGATATCCAGTCTGTAAACGACGTTCAACTAAACTTTGGGGCTTCAAAAGTGACGGTCTACGGACATGTCACCGTGGACCAGCTCGAAGAAGCCGGCGCGTTTGACGGGATTAAAGTACTGCCTGAACGTCAGAGAGCCGAACAGGAAAAAGTACCTTTTTGGAAGAATGCTGAAAATAGAAATACATTCATTTCTCTCTTTTTCCTTATCTTTGGTAATGTTTCAATGTATTCAATAGGAGAAGCCCATCCTGCTACAATCTCCATTTTTCTTTTATCGATATTAATTGGAGGCTACAATTTATTTAAAGTCGGATTAAAAAATCTAGTAAAGCTCCAGTTTGATATGAAAACGTTAATGACAATTGCAATTATTGGAGCTGCCCTAATTGGGGAATGGGGTGAGGGAGCAGTTGTTGTTTTCCTGTTTGCCTTAAGTGAAGCATTGGAAAGTTACTCAATGAATAAAGCCCGCCAATCGATTCGCTCTTTAATGGATGTAGCCCCGAAAAAGGCGTTGGTCAAACGAGGAAATCAGGAAATGGAATTGAACGTAGAGGATATTCAAGTCAGTGATATTCTAATCGTCAAGCCGGGCCAAAAATTAGCTATGGACGGCGAAGTGGTTGACGGCCAATCTTCGATTAACCAGGCAGCCATAACAGGCGAATCTATTCCGGTCTTAAAAACAGCCGGAGATGAAGTATATGCGGGTACCTTGAATGAAGAAGGATCGTTACAGGTAAAAGTAACAAAAAGAGTCGACGATACGACCATTGCAAAGATCATTCACCTGGTCGAAGAAGCCCAGGCTGAACGTGCACCAACGCAGGCGTTTGTTGATAAATTCGCGAAATACTACACCCCGGCCATTATGGCCATCGCATTATTTATCGCCATGGTTCCTCCATTATTCATGGCAGGGGATTGGTCTGATTGGGTATACCGTGGTTTGGCCGTTCTCGTCGTCGGTTGTCCATGTGCTCTCGTCATTTCTACTCCAGTTGCGATCGTCACAGCGATCGGAAATGCCGCAAAAAAAGGCGTATTGATCAAAGGCGGCATTCACCTCGAAGAAGCAGGACGATTAAAAGTCATTGCTTTTGATAAAACCGGAACGTTGACAAAGGGAAGACCGGAAGTAACCGATATCGAAGTGTTAAATGACATGAATGAAAACGAAATATTAGGGATTTCCACGGCGATTGAAAAGTTCTCCCAGCATCCATTGGCATCTGCCATTCTTCGCAAAGCTGAAGAAGAAGGTGTTTTTCCGGATGGCTATCCAGCGGAAAATTTTCAATCCATTACTGGTAGAGGCGCAAAAGCGACCGTTAAGGAGTGCACGTATTATATAGGCAGCCCGAAATTATTTGAAGAGATGATGAACTTGACTGCTTCCGTTGAAGAGGAAATAATCAGGCTGCAAAAACAAGGGAAAACAGTGATGCTCATCGGTACAAAGGAAGAAGTAATCGCATTGATTGCTGTCGCTGATCAAGTAAGGAGCAGCAGCGCAAATGTGATTCGAAAATTACACGAAATAGGCATTCAAAAGACGGTCATGTTAACAGGGGATAACGAAGCCACCGGACAGGCAATCGGCAACCAGGCAGGCTTAACTGAAGTCAACGCTGAATTGTTGCCGCAGGACAAACTTGAAGTTGTTCAATCATTAAGAGAGAAATATGGTAAGGTTGCTATGGTTGGAGATGGAATAAATGATGCTCCCGCCTTAGCATCGGCAACTGTCGGAATCGCGATGGGCGGTGCCGGAACAGACACAGCTTTGGAAACGGCCGATATAGCGCTAATGGCAGATGATCTCACTAAATTGCCTTATACGATTCAACTCAGCCGAAAAGCGCTTGGGATTATTAAGCAAAATATAACATTCGCTTTAGGTTTAAAAGTGTTAGCCTTACTGTTCATCATACCAGGCTGGTTAACACTATGGATGGCAATCTTTGCCGACATGGGGGCCACTTTAATTGTGATTGCCAACTCATTGCGGCTTTTAAGAGTAAAATAAAACCCGGTAGGAGGACATTTGATTTCAGCCTGAATAAAGCCGTTTGATGATATCCTTCTAAATTTGAAATCGAATTTTTACATTGTTTATAAAAATTTTCTTAACAGAACGATAATTTTTTGGTATAATATTTAATGTTTTTTAACATAAGTAAGTTCGTTATATATTATACTAGTCGAGAAAAAACGTAAGGTGGTGTTTAAAATGGAAAATCACTCATATCGAGTTTTACTTTATTACAAATATGTTCCGATTGAAGCTCCGGAACAATTTACTATAGATCATTTGAAATTTTGTAAAGAGATTGGTTTAAAAGGACGTATTTTAGTTGCTAAAGAGGGTATTAACGGGACTGTTTCCGGAACGATTGAGCAGACCGAAACATATATGAAAGCGATGAAGCAGGATCCGCGTTTTGCAGATATGGTTTTCAAAATAGATGATGAAAGCGGTCATGCTTTTAAAAAGATGCATGTTCGCCATCGCGAGGAACTTGTGCACCTCGGGTTGGAAGATGACGTTAATCCTGCGGAATTAACAGGTACCTACCTCAGTCCAAAGGAATTTTATGAGCAAATGCAATCTGATGATACCGTTGTAATCGATGCCCGCAATGATTATGAATATGATCTGGGACATTTCAGAGGCGCAATCAGACCGGATATTAAAGCATTCCGGGAGCTGCCGGAGTGGATCCGCCAAAACAAAGAAGCCTTTGCAGGAAAAAAAATCTTAACTTATTGTACCGGCGGGATCCGCTGTGAAAAATTCTCCGGATGGTTATTGAAAGAAGGCTTTGAAGATGTTTCACAGCTTCACGGCGGCATTGTAACCTACGGAAAAGACCCTGAAGTGCGTGGACAACTCTGGGATGGGCAGTGTTATGTATTTGATGAAAGGATTAGTGTCCCGGTTAACCGCGTTGAGCATGTCGTTGTCGGAAGGGACTATTTTACAAACGAACCTTGCGAACGTTACGTCAATTGTGCTAATCCGGAATGCAATAAACAAATCATCTGTTCAGAAGAGAATGAACACTTTTATATGCGTGGCTGCAGCCATGAATGCCGGGTTCATCCGCGAAATCTTTATGTTAAAGAACATAATCTGACAGAAGAAGAAGTAAACTTGAGATTAGCTAAAATTAATGAAAAAAATAGCGTGACACTAGGATAAAAGAGTTTTCTTTTTTATCCTTTTTAACATTAAAAGGATATTTTGGCGATAATAGGGCTTCAATGAGAGATTGGGGAAGATATAAATGAATTGGGGACTGAAGTTAATTTTATTGGCGACGACATGTAAACTGACACAAAAAAACCGCAGATTTGCGGTTTTTTTGTGGAAACGGCTAAATTCTTTTCATAAGGAAAAATGCACGATTATTTAGATTGCAGAACATCATGGTCTACATATCTTTCTCCATTCAGTTCACTAATAATATTAATTGCCACCTTGGCGCCGTCACCAGCAGTAATAATGGTGTGTACGCTTACTCCGGCAGCTGTTCCGGCGGCCCACACTCCTTCAATATTTGTCTTTCCGTCCCGGTCAGCATCCAGAACTGTTTTAATTCTTGGCTCTGTTCCCGGTTTTGTATGAACGCCGATTTTCTCTGCAAGGTCGAGCGCGAGGCCAGTTGCGAGAATTACATGCCTGGCTGTATATGTAGCATTTTCAGTTTGCACTTCAAATCCTTCTTCAGTTTTCTGCAAATTTACTGCCGATCCATTCACGATTTCAGCACCAAATTTTTGCACTTGTTTTTTGCCAATCTCGATCAAGTCCGGACCGGATATTTCCTCTGCTCCATAGTGGTTTTCAAGCCATGCCCGTTTTGTCATCCCTTTATCGTTGTCAATCACCAACGTTTTCTTGCCTGCTTTCGCCGAAAAAATAGCTGCGCTCGCTCCAGCCGGTCCTGCTCCAATAATAGCGATGTCAAACATTTTCTCCACATCCTTTATAAACTGTTTTATTCAAAAACATCGTAAATAAAATGAAATTTTATGTCAATTAATTTGGACCAAGATAAAAATCATAGTTGACTGGATTGACATTCCACCAGCCTCATCCTTTGACTGGGAAAACTCTAAACTTTTGTTGGAATCACTTTACATTCATAGGTGTTTTTTGTTGCAGTTTTGGATAATTCCGCCTGCAATGAAAAATAATAACTCAGTAAGCACATATAAGGAGGGGCTTAAAAAATGGAAAATCAACAAGAACCAATGCATGAAAATATGCATATCGGGGATGTTCCCCAGCAGCTGAATCATGGGGGTCATGAAGTACTTGATGTACACGAAGTTTTATCAGGGACCGTTGACGCTCTTAACACCTATCTGCTGCTTCGCCAATTTGTAAAAGATCCGGAGCTGGTCGATATTATTGACCGCCAATATCGTTTTATGCAGGAAGAATACAACATCACACTGGATTGCTTTAAAACAGGAAGAAACCCTTTCAAACCGACACAAAGCTATAAAATGGAACCGGATAATGATTTTGTATATGGGCTAAAATCCACAGAACCAGTTAAACCGATACAAAACGTTTCGGAATTTAACGAACAAAGCGTTTCAAGCATTTTACTGGGAGCGGTAAAATCGCTGGCGACAGTAAAAACGATGGCCGCATTGGAGTCAACCAATCCGGTCGTTCGCAGAGTGCTCGCCGACTCAATTCCAAACTGTATCGAGATGGCTTATGAAATTTCAATTTACCAGAACAAGCGTCACTACTACCAGGTACCACAATTTGCGCCGCAAGACATGCAAGCAATGTTGAATGCGTACGAACCTGGGCAGGGACAGCCACCAACACAGAACAATAATGTTTCTCATTAGAAAAAAAGAGTGACAGATTATCCCCTGCAGGTAGAAGCAAAAAGAGGACATATTTCGGTATCCTCAAGACATCTATCTGGGAGGGGATTTTTTATATGACCATAAAGACCACTGCGGTAAACAAAAGGACCAAATCATTAAGCCTTTGTATACAGATATGCTATTTTAGACCTCTTGCAGGATTCACCGATTTAAAAGAGAAAAAATACTATTATCCTATTTTCGAAGAAAGGGAATTTCATGACAAAACAATTATGGAAACATGCACTGAAAAATAAATTACTTTCTCTTCCTTACCGTACGAAGCTTGTTCTCGTTTTTTCGCTATTAATCTTATTAACTGCCATTTTTCTGGGAAGTATAACGTACTACCATTTTGCCGGGTCGAGCCAGAAAGAGGCCAAGGAATATCAAATCCAATTGGCAGAGCAAATTAATCGAAATATCGATCGATATTTAAAAGAAATGCAGATTATTTCATTATCGCCTCTTTATGACCAGGAAGTATTAAACATTCTAAATAATCATCTCACGCCAAGTGTAAATACTTCTTTCCCTCCAGCGAATGAAAGGATTGAAATGTGGCGGTATATTTCCAGCCTGATTCATATGAGAAACGAAATCAAAGGGATACATATAATGGGCAATGATGGAACAATATTTAGCAATTTGGATTCAAATACCGTTATGTTGAAAGTATTTGATACAAGCAATGATTGGGTAAAGCAAATCAAGAAAGCAGACGGGGAAAGAGTGATTCTTCCTCTTCACCATCCAAACTATTATTTGGATAAAAACTTGGCGGTTTTTTCAGTAGCAAGGCTTATTAGAGAACCGTCTACAAATAAGCCGCTCGGAATGATTAAAATAGATTTAAAACAGGAATTAATCGAAGAGATTATCAGCAATACAAATACAAAAAGTAATATCTTAATATTAGACAATCATAACCAGCTTATTTATCCAAATAAGGAAGATAAAATGATTGCTCGACCCTTTCTCTCAAAAATCGAAGAGATTAAAATGGATAACTATTCAAAGATCCCAATAGACGGAATAGACTATATGATGGTTTACAATGATTCCGACTACTCGGGAATAAAAGTGATCATGCTTACACCCCGCACTGAAATTTTAAGTGAGGTTAATCAGCTGCGGATATTATTATGCCTGGCAGTTTTATGTGGTATTGCTATTTCCTTTATTTTAGGTTTTGTGTTATCCAAGCCTTTAGTGCGATCGATCCATACACTGCAAAAAGCAATGGCAGAAGTGGAAAAAGGAAATCTTTCAAAACGGGTAGAAAGTTTTTCAGACGATGAAATAGGCCAGCTTGGCAAAGGCTTCAACCATATGGTAGATGAAATTGACCGGCTTGTATCAGAAGTTTACAGGACTAGTCTGCGAGAGAAGGAAGCCGAAATCAGGGCACTTCAAAGCCAGATGAATCCACACTTCCTCTATAACACTTTGGAGTCTATTAATATGCTTGCCATTACAAACGGAAATTTAGATGTTTCCGATATGGTAACTTCTCTTGGAAAACTCTTACGATATACGATTGATAATTCGGCGAAAATCGTGACGTTGCAGGAAGAGTTGTCTTTTATTCATTCTTATATAACCATTCAACAAGTAAGAATGGGGGAGAGCCTCCGGTACAGAGAAGATGTCGATCCTATGTTACGTAATGTGTTAATCCCAAAACTAATGCTACAGCCTCTGATTGAGAATTCCATTGTCCATGGAATAGCAGGAGAAGAAGCCGGTTTGATTCATCTTAAAGCACGAGCCTGTAATGAAGAACTGCAAATTTGTGTTTCAGATAACGGAAAAGGTGTTAATGGCCACATACTTAAAAAGTTAAAGGAATCTTTGCAAAACACCATCGCAACAAAATGGGAAAAACATAATGGCATAGCTTTGCCGAACGTAAATGAACGGATTAAAATTTTATATGGAAAACAGTATGGAATTAATATTCACAGTGAACTGAAAAATGGTTTTAGTGTAAATATGACTTTGCCTATTCAACGAAAGGAGAATGATGGAGTTGAAAGAAGTGTTAATAGTCGAAGATGAGACAATTATTAGACAGGGACTGAAGGTTCTTCTCGAAAAAGTATTTGGTGGTTTTCAAGTAGCAGAAGCAAAGAGCGGGGAAGAAGGTTTATCTCTTATCCGCCAGCGGTTGCCCCATTTAATTATTACCGATATACGAATGGGAGGACTGGACGGGTTCTCATTTATTTCAAAGGTGAGACAAGTGACAGAAGACATTCCGATTATCATTTTAAGCGGTCACAGCGACTTTGAATATGCTAGAACAGCAATACGGTATGGGGTTACAGACTACTTGTTAAAGCCCGTGAATCGAACTGAACTGTCAGAAACCATTTCGAAGCTTTTCAATACGAGGGAAATTGAACATTATGATACATCTAAACAATTTCAAAAAGTCCTTCACTACATAGATGATCATTTGAGCAAGGAGATGACATTAAAGCATATTGCAGAGTATGTGGATCTCCATCCTCAGTATATCGGTCAGTTATTTAGAACCGAACTCAACCAAACCTTTACAGAATATGTGACTGAGGAAAGGTTAAAACGCGCAAAAAAACTATTAAAGGAAACCCAATTAAAGGTATATGAGGTTGCCCAATTATCCGGTTATAAAAGCCCGAAACACTTTATGACTATGTTTAAACAAGAAGTGGGCATGACTCCCGTACAGTACCGCAAATTTTCTTAATCGCTAAAAATCTATGATTAACGAACTTTTTCTTCCTTTCAGAGGATATTTTAGATGGCGATAATTCCTTAAAATGAAACCAAAGGGAGGTCATAAAAAGTGAAAAAATTGGGAATCTTTTTTTTAAGTATTTTTTTGATAGCGTTTACATCAGCCTGCAACAAAAGTGAAGAATCGAATGCAAAAAACGGTGTTCCGAAAGACGAAAATGTGGAATTAACATTTATGATGTGGGGAAATGAAGCGCATCAAGAAGTATATAACGGATTAATCAAAAAATTTAATGAAAAACACCCAAACATAAAAGTGAAAATGGAGAGTGTGCCATTTCCAGATTACCAGCAAAAAATTACAGTCTTAGCTGCCGGAAGAGAGCTGCCTGATGTTGGCTGGGTCGCAGAACGCATGGTACCACAATTTATGGATAATGATATTTTAGAAGACGTCTCATCCTTTAAAAAGGACCAGGAATACAACATAGATGATTTCTTCCCAACTACGTTGGAATTGTTTGAGAAAGATGATCATTTATATGGAATACCATTTTCAACTCCGCCAATGGTTCTTTTTTATAACAAAGATTTGTTTGTAAATGCAGGCGAAAAAACTCCTAATGAACATGTTGAAGCAGGAACGTGGACATGGGAACAGTTTGAGAAATCAGCGAAAGCAATCTCTTCTGATGGAGTATACGGTGCAAACCTGTTCCGCGACTGGAATACATGGATTGCCCTTTTATCGCATACATGGAGCTATGGTGGAGACTTGTTCAATAAAGACCAAACAAAATTTACATGGAATAGCCCTGAGGGAGTTGAGTCACTAAAAATGCTCGACCGGATGATGTTTACTGATAAATCTCATCCGAAAGCTGGTGAGCAGGTTAGCTTTGAATCAGGAAAAATAGGTATGTTCTTTGACGTATACAGCTATGTTTCCCGCGCCCGTGAAGTAAAAGACTTTACATTTGATATTGCACCGCTTCCGGAAGGACCGGAAGGCAGATTTCCGATGTTAGGCCAGGCGGGTTATTCAGTCTTCAAAGGATCAAAGCATCCAGAAGAAGCGAAAGAGCTTCTTAAATTCTTTACAAGTGAGGAAGGCATTAAAGCTACTTCGACCTTTTTTGTCCCGCCGCGTGAGTCCGTCCTTGCTTCTGATGAATTCATCAACCAACCAAATAATCCACCAAAGGAAAGCATTCAAAAAGCCGTTTTAGATGAAATGGATAACGCACGACTGCAAGCCGGCCACACGAATTGGCAAAAGATAGATAGTGCCATTCAATTTGGGTTTGATGAATTGTTTGGAGAGCTAAAAGAGCCGGAAGAGATACTCAAAGGGATGGAAGAAAAAATTAATCCTTTGATGGAGTAATAGATGGGTGCGGTTAAACCTTACAGGGCTTAACCGCTTCCCTTTTAATGAGGGGTGAACTTATGTATTCTTCTTTGCAAAATCTATTGTATGAGAAAAAAATCTCATTGATCGCAAGTCTTCCGGAGAATAATCCGATACTCGCCAGAGCAGCCATTCAAGCAGGGGCTGATGCGATAAAAATGCATGTAAATGTTCAGCATCAGGCTTCGGGAAACAGCTTTGATGCAACTGAAGTCTATCAAGATCAATTTCGCGAAATTAGAGGTGGTTTTTCCGGCCCGATTGGGATTGTTCCTGGTGGTGCCTGTGAAGCGATTACTGCAAGTGAAATGGAGCAGTTAACCGAATTAGGATTCAATTATTTTTCAATTTATGCGCATCACATGCCAACATGGATGCTGAATTTAAACAATTTCGAAAAAACGTTTGCTATATCGTGCGATTATTCTCCAGATGGCATAGGGGAAGTAACACATCTTGGAGTAACGGCACTTGAAGCTTCCATAATACCGGGCAGTGAATATGGAAGTCCACTGACCTTCCGGGATATTCTCGCTTATAATTCGCTGGTTCAACATACGGATATCCCTGTCCTTGTCCCTTCCCAACGAAAGCTTGCACCGTCAGATATCCTGTCATTATACAAAGCAGGGGTAAAGGCTGTTATGTTAGGAGCAATCGTGGTTGGGAAAACAGAAGAAAGTATAAAAAGTGCCGTTTCTTCTTTTAGGGATGCGATTGATTCGCTGTAAAGGAGGTGGGAGAGTTGGAAATGAATATAGAAATAAAAGAAAACTTGCCAGCAAAAAAAGAAATAAAAAAACGTCGGAAATTCGTCGGAAGTGAAGCGTTTTACGGTTATTTATTTGTCAGTCCGATGGTGTTTGGCTTCGTGTTGGTCATGTTATTTCCTTTAGTTTATTCGATATATATGAGTTTCACAGATTGGCAGCTGCTTGGAGATCCTAATTTTATAGGAACAGAAAATTACCGACGTTTGGCAAATGACCCGGATTTTTTAGTCGTTTTGAAGAATACCCTTATTTTTTCAGCAGGTCTTGTGCCCATCAACATTGTTCTTGCTCTTTGTTTAGCTATGTTGTTACAACGCAATTTACCGGGAATGGGTATATTCCGGACCGCGATTTTTATCCCTGTTATGACATCGATTGTCGTCTGGTCGATCATTTGGAAGTATATGTTTGGAACCGATGAAGGGTTCATCAACCAAATCCTTCGTGTATTCGGAGTGGAAGGGCCAGCATGGTTGTATGATCCCGACCTTGCCATGGGAGCTGTCATATTTGTCAGTGCAGTGAAAAATGTAGGTTTAAATATGGTTTTATTCCTGGCTGCATTGATGCAAGTAGACAAAAATCTATATGAAGCATCTTATTTGGATGGTGCCAATAAGTGGCGGCAATTTTGGCATGTAACACTCCCAATGATTACCCCAACTGTCTTTTTAACCTTGATATTAACGGTAATTGGATCAATGAAGGTATTCGGCCAAATCTATGTAATGACCAATGGGGGACCGGGTAATCACACAAAAGTACTTGTTTACTATATATGGGAAAACGCCTTTAAATTGTTTGACTTTGGGTACGCATCTGCAATAGCCATCGTGCTATTTGCGATTATTTTATTGTTTACTCTGATCCAATGGTGGGCCAGAAGAAGGTGGGTTTTTCATGAACAATAAAAAGACAAACGGAATTTTCGCGCGTATTTCATTTTATGGCGTATTAACGATCATCTCACTGATTATGATCGTACCATTTTTGTGGATGATTAATACATCATTTAAGGACTCCACTAAAATATTCTCGTTTCAGTTTATTCCGAATCCATTTCGTTGGGAAAACTATTTAGAAGTATTAAAATCAACACCATTTCACCTTTTTTATTTTAATAGTTTTTATATTGCAGTCTTAGTGACGATTGGAACAATATTTTTAGGTTCGCTTGCAGGGTATGCATTTGCAAAACTTAAATTTCGTGGAAGCTCTATTTTATTTCTTTGCTTGCTTAGTACGATGATGATTCCTGTTGAAGTTATCACTATTCCGCTTTTCTTATTCATGAGAGACTTGGGGCTTATAAACACACATGTTCCTTTAATTACAATTCCTATTTTAGGACCGGCGGGGGTTTTCGGGGTGTTTGTCATGAGACAATTCTTCCTGTTGGTGCCAAAAGAGCTTGAAGAAGCAGCAAAATTGGACGGCTGTTCTTATTTCCGGATTTATTGGAATATCATGCTTCCGTTAGCCAGGCCAGCGATTGCAACATTAACGATTTTTACATTCTTAACTAGCTGGAACGAATTCTATGAACCGCTTATTTATATTAACACAAAGGAACTGATGACTTTGCCACTGGCTCTGGCCTTATTTACCGATGAGGTTGGAACAAGGTGGGAATTATTAATGAGTGCATCTGTGATGGCAACCGTTCCGTTATTAATCATCTTCTTCTTTGCCCAGAAGCAGTTTATTGAAGGTGTAACGATGACTGGAGGGAAGTGATTGTTGGTAAAAGAGAGTTGAAAAAGTGTGCTTCAAATATATAAAAGGGTGTGTTTTTTTGAATAAAGTACTAGAATACGATGTCGTAGTAGCAGGCGGCGGTCCGGCAGGCATTAATGCGGCCATTGCTTCAGGAAGAGCAGGTGCATCGACGCTTCTGACAGAACGTTATGGGTTTTTAGGAGGCATGTCGACTATTGCACTTGTCTATCCATGGATGACCTTTCATACTCAGTCTGGTAAACAGGTCATTAAAGGGATTGCCCAGGAGATCGTTGATCGGTTAATGGCATGTGGAGGTTCCCCGGGCCATTTGCGCGATACAGTAGGGTTTACCCATACAGTTACTCCCTATCATCCTGAAAAATACAAGCTTTTAGCTCTAGAAATGCTGGAAGAAGCAGGAGTTGACGTACTCGTTCATAGTTTCGCAGATAAAGTAGAAGTGCAAGGCAGCAAGATCACATCTATTCATTTAACTACAAAGTCGGGGCCCATTCCCGTTTCTGCTAAACAATACGTTGATACTACAGGGGACGCGGATATTGCTTATTTGTCAGGCGCACCTTGTTTAAAAGGGAGAGAAAGCGATAACAAAACCCAACCGATGACGATGAAATTTCGGATGCGGGGTGTCGATCTCGCCAAAGTGAAGGAAGCAATGAAGGCCAATCCGGAAAACTTTTATAAGAAAACGCCCATTGCTGAATTAGATGTACTTCCGTTAACAGGGGTACAAGGCTTCTACAAAGAATGGAACGCATCCGGGGTACCGATCAACCGGGACCAAGTATTATTTTTTGCCGGGCCGGAAGAAGACGAGGTGTTAGTGAATTGTACCCGTGTTCAGGGGCTGGATGGAACAGATGTGTTTGATTTATCAAAGGGTGAAAAAGAAGGCAGAAAACAAGTATTAATGATGGCGGAGTTTTTACAAAATAAAATACCCGGTTTTGAAAAAGCATCAATTTCAGCAGTAGGATCGCAAATTGGCATCCGCGAGACCCGAAGAATTGAAGGGTTATACACTCTTACACTTGAGGATGCGATTACAGGAAAAAAATATAGAGATACGATTGCGCTTAGCGGTTATCCAATTGATATTCATGATCCGACCGGGAAGGGCGTCCAGGCAAATGACATAGAAGGGGATGGAAGCTATGGAATTCCATTCAGGTGTTTAGTACCGAAAATCATTGACAATTTATTAGTGGGAGGTAGATGCATTTCTACGACACATGAAGCTCTTGCAACGACAAGACTTTCTCCCAGCTGTATGGCAACCGGGCAAGCAGCTGGAACTGCAGCAGCTCTTTCGATTATTGACAATGTATCTCCACGGGATCTGGATATTACAAGGCTTCGGAATTATTTAATAGAGAACGGAGTGGTTCTATAATATGGTACAAATTTAACTCAGAGCAATATATGTTTTGCAGTTGTCAAAAGATTAAGGAAATATCGAGGAGGTAAATATATGAAATACTGCAAGGGGATTTTATCGATAGCATTAGCAGTTCTTTTAATATTTAGTTCTTTAGGGAAAATAGAGGCAACGCAAATAAAAAAACCATTAGCTACTGTTGTATTAGTTCCGTTAGATGATCGGCCAGCTAATACTTATTTTCCCCGGCAAGTTGGGAAATCTGCTGGAATAGAGGTTGTCATCCCGCCAAAAGAAATGATTGGATCTTTCACATCACCAGGCAATGGCCAACGGATCGGTCAGTGGTTGTTAGAACATGGAAAGGAAGCGGATGGATTTGTTATTTCCACCAGTATGCTAGCATATGGCGGATTAGTCGCTTCCCGGACCGGCACAAAATCACTCGAAGATGCGACAGCAGATATCCAGGTAATCAAAAAATTAAAGGAAATGTATCCTGAAAAGCCGGTCTATGTGTTCGATACCATTCAAAGACTAGCCGTTACGGCAATCAGTGAAGAGTACTTAAAGTATTATTCGCAAATTAGCGAGTGGGCTATATTATACGATAAAGTTGTTAATTTAGGAATGCCAGGCAAAGAAAGACTCGATGAATTGGAGTCGATTATTCCACCTTCAGTCCTGCAAGACTATAAAAAGGCCAGAGAAAGAAATCACTTTATTAACAAGTTGATGATCGACTGGGCAGACCAGGATTACATTGACTATTTAATATTGTCACAAGATGATGCGGCTCCGTATGGACTTCATCGAGCTGAAAGAGAAAGTCTCCTCGAAAAAGTAAAAGAAGTAAATGCACAAGAAAAAGTTGCTGTTTTTCCCGGTGCTGATGAAGTAGGAGTTGTTTTAGTCTCTCGCTTTGTTAATCAGTTATTCCACAATTCTCCTTCCTTCTATATCGAATATGGTGGTATTGACGGAAAAGATTGGATTGCACCATTTGAAGATACGACATTCGACTATAATGTAAGGAAACATATTACTGCTGCTGGAGCTACGATTACCCAAGATGAACAAAATGCTGATATCCATTTAATTCTGAATACTCCTTCACCAAATAATGCTTTTAGAGATCAGGACATTGACAAAATGGTTAGTAGAATCCAGACATTAATAACAAGCGGAAAACAAGTGGCGATTGGAGATGTACTCATTGTTAATAAGGCAGACGAAGCTTTCGTAAATAGGCTTGCGGAAAAAGTTGACCTTACAAAGCTGCTTTCCTATAGTGGATGGAATACTGCTGGAAATGCCCTTGGAATTACTGTAGGTCATGCTGCTGCACGTTACTCCTTTGTTGAACAAAAGTCCGGATTTGGAGTGCCTGTATACGACCGGGCAGCAACAGCACATTATGAATTCTTGCTGCACAGATTTGCAAAGGATCAAGGCTATAAAAACGTTGTTCATCCTGCGGCAAGAGAATTTATCAAGCAAATCGGTGCCAGTGAGTGGGATCTTGGAAACAAATATGAACCAGTGAACAACTTTGTGATTGAGCAGTTAACTGCTGAAACAGAAAAATGGTATCAACATTTTGATGGAAAAAGAGTATACATCGGTTCAAGGGGAAACAAAGATTTCTATAAAAAAATTACCTCATTGGCAGATGTACACGTAAAACTCCCTTGGCCAAGAATATTTGAAGCAGAGCTAGAACCTGAGATCGAATTAGATTAAGTACAGGGGCGCGTATTTCAAGCTTGTATTTAGTTTGAAATTTCTTCAGGTGTCAAGACAATGATAAGGAAGAGGTCAATTCCAGCCTCTTCTTTTTTTAATGCTTAGCGTCAGGTGATATTTGTGTCTTATCAATAAAAAACGGCCCATAAGTCAATAATGAAAATTACCAGGTTAAAAATAAAGCAGTTGACGCCCAAGTTTCCTTAGGTGTAAAATGTTTCCCATAGGAAACTTTCCTTTCCTTAAAGCATACATTTAATTCATAAGAAGCCGTCGCGCAACTCAAATGAGACTTCATATGAAAAAACCTTAAACAGCTTCAAAAAAAAATTTCAAGACATCAAAGTGAGGGAGAGAAGAGATGATGGCTGAAAATGTGTTATTGGCATTTGGTCTGACTTTAATGGCTGGGCTGGCAACAGGAATCGGAAGTGTTCTCGCCTTTTTCACATCGACTACAAATACGAAATTTTTATCATTGGCACTCGGTTTTTCTGCAGGGGTAATGATTTATGTATCGATGATTGAGATTTTTGTGAAAGCAAAGGACGCACTTGTCGGCTCTTTAGGAGTTGAGCTGGGAAATTGGACGACGGTTGCCGGTTTCTTTGGCGGAATTCTGTTAATTGCGATGATTGACAAGTTTATTCCCAAACAAGGAAACCCGCACGAGCTTAAGAAAGTCGAGGATATGAATAAACAAGAAAAGACTGTAAACGGCGATCCACAGTTATTAAAGATGGGAACATTTACAGCCCTTGCCATTGCGATCCATAACTTCCCGGAAGGAATTGCTACGTTTACTTCGGCCTTGCAAAATCCTGGACTTGGGATTGCGATTGCCATCGCGATCGCGATTCATAATATTCCTGAAGGAATTGCTGTATCTGTCCCGGTTTACTTTGCAACAGGAGATAAGAAAAAAGCATTTAAGCTTTCATTCTTGTCTGGATTGTCAGAGCCAGTCGGAGCGATTGTCGCTTACTTCATCTTAATGCCGTTTCTGAATGATATCATGTTCGGGGTTATCTTCGCCGCTGTTGCTGGAATAATGGTTTTTATATCCGTTGATGAACTATTGCCAGCCGCCAAAAAATACGATGAGGCACACTTATCCATCTATGGGATGGTCGGCGGGATGGCGGTCATGGCAATCAGCTTGCTGTTGTTTATTTAAAAATAAGGAAAAAGCGTACATCCAAATAGTGGAGTACGCTTTTTTTCTATTGCTCACTTCCAAAAACCGTTTCAAAATTATTCGCCAAAATTAGTAAGAACTGTCGAGAACTTTTTTTCGATATCATTTACTGTATTTTTCATTCATATCGAAGTTTGAAAGCTTTTTCATCTGCAATGTGGAAAGGGTTCACATAAAAGCATTTTCTGTTGTTTGTCTCTTAAAAGAAAAGAGCGTTTCAAATTAATTTTGACAAATTTTTCTGTTTACTTATGTTAAATTGGTTAAAGATTCAGAAAAATGTACAAGAAAGTTTATCCTGCATGTTGTGCCGTCCGCACCTTCTTCTTCGCCCAAAAGAAAATACACCAGCCTTTCAAACTCATTGAGTTATACATCTTACATATTGGTTAAACAAATGCTTGCATCATTTTACAGGTTGTATAATGAAATGCTTTATTACCATCTGTAAAATAAAAATAAGATGCAGAATTTTCTGATAAAATCCAAAACCAGGAAGGAGGAATTCAATTTTACCGTGTAATTCAAGCTTAGAGGTGATTTCAATGATTAGGGGGCGAAACGATGTCAGATAACGTTAAAATCGGATTGATTCAGGCATCTCACGAAGTAGATGGAAACGAACCGGTGGAGGTTCATAAGGAAAAGGCGATTGAAAAACATCTTAAGCTGGTTAAAGAAGCTGCCAGAAAAGGGGCCCAAATCATTTGCTTGCAGGAGATTTTTTATGGACCGTATTTCTGTTCCGAGCAAAATACGAAATGGTATGATTCAGCCGAAGAAATCCCGAATGGACCGACGACGAGCTTGTTCAGGGAACTGGCCAGGCAACTCGGTGTCGTGATTATCCTGCCGATCTATGAAAGGGAAGGGATTGCTACTTACTATAACGCAGCTGCCGTGATCGATGCTGATGGGTCTTACCTTGGGAAATATCGAAAACAGCATATTCCTCATGTAGGGGTTGGAAATGACGGATACGGGTTTTGGGAAAAGTTTTATTTTAAACCTGGAAACCTCGGCTATCCTGTATTCGATACTGCATTTGCCAAGGTTGGAGTATATATTTGCTATGATCGCCACTTCCCGGAGGGTGCAAGATTGCTAGGTTTAAATGGAGCCGAAATCGTCTTTAACCCTTCTGCTACGGTGGCCGGCCTGTCCGAATATTTATGGAAGCTGGAGCAGCCGGCACATGCGGTGGCAAACGGCTACTACCTGGGTGCAATCAACCGTGTTGGCTATGAATCACCATGGAAGATGGGCGAATTTTATGGACAGTCCTATTTAGTTGACCCAAGAGGGAATTTTGTCGCGATCGCAAGCCGGGACAAGGATGAAGTGATTATCGGTGAAATGAATAAGAAACTGATTCGTGAAGTTCGCGACACATGGCAGTTTTATCGGGATCGCCGCCCTGAGACATACGGAGAAATGACAGCTTTACTCCCTTGAGAAAAGGGAACTTGAAAACCGCTGGGGTCAGCTGACTGGCCCCTTTGGAATTTATTCGTGATTGGAAAGATTGAGAAAAGGAGGGCTTCTCATTGGCTACTGCAAAAAAGCAGCGTATATCCTGGACCGATCTTGAACAGAACTTCCAAGAAGTTGAACCAGGCCTGACCCATCAGGAAGCGATTGAAGAGTCGAATCGATGCCTGTATTGTTATGACGCTCCCTGCATAAAGGCTTGCCCGACCGGGATTGATATTCCTGCGTTTATTAAAAAAATCAGCTCCGGAAATTTACTGGGTTCCGCTAAAACGATCATGCTTTCTAATCCAATTGGCGCAAGCTGCGCCCGGGTTTGTCCCACCGAAGAGCTTTGTGAAGGGGCATGCGTTTTAAATGATTCAACAAAGCCGATCATGATCGGAAGCCTGCAACGATACGCAACAGATTGGGCGATTCAAAATGAACAAACCCTTTTTCAGCCAGGAAAAGCAAATGGCAGGACGGTCGCCGTGGTTGGAGGAGGTCCAGCAGGATTATCTGCTGCCAGGGAGCTTGCCAGATTGGGCTATGACGTAACGATCTTCGAAGCAGCAGAAAAAGCGGGAGGTTTAAATACGTTTGGAATCGTTTCGTTCCGTCTGCCACAGTCGATTTCCTTCTGGGAAGTTGAACAAGTTCAAAAACTAAATGTAAAAATTCGAACGAATACGATGGTCGGCAGGGATGTTTCAGCGGATTATTTAACTGAAAATTTCGACTTTATTATCCTCGCTGCCGGAATGGCGAATGTTCCAAACCTCAACATTGAAGGTGAAAACGCAGATGGAGTATTCGATGCAATCGAGTTCGTAAAGGCGACGAAAAGCGGCCAGTTATCAAAGGACTTTATCGGAAAGCGTGCAGTTGTGATCGGTGCCGGAAATACAGCAATCGATGCGGCCACATGCTCGGTCCGGCTCGGGGCTGAAAACGTAAAAATCCTCTATCGGAGAACCGAAGAGGAGATGTCGGCTTATGATTTTGAATATGAATTTGCCAAGCAGGATGGCGTCGAGTTTCGCTGGTTAACCGCACCAAAAAGAATCATCGCCGATGAGAATGGGAAGGTAACCGGAATCGAGTGCATCAAAATGAAGCTTGGTGAGCCTGAGCCAGACGGACGCCGGAGACCGGTTCCGGTCAGCGGCTCCGAATATATCATTCCGGCTGATGCGGTTATTAAAGCAATTGGCCAATCAAGACATTTGCAGTTGATCGAATCGTTCGGCCTTCGCCATGAAAACGGCGTCGTCCAAGTCAATCAAGAAACCTTTCAAACTTCAAATCCTAAAATATTTGCTTGCGGTGACATCGTTTTTGGCAAAGGAAAAGGAGAAGCAATGGTCGTAACGGCTGCCCAGCAAGGAAAAGAAACAGCCTACTCCATTCACATGCAGCTTATGGCTGTCGAAACGGCTTAGGTACATTCAGTTACGAACATTTCTCTAATCGATCCAAAATGCCTCATTTCTCAAAGTAAATCATCTGGAAACATAGTAAAAAGAATCTTTTATTCCACGAAAAAGGGAGAGAAAGAGATGGCAGATTTAAGTATTAATCTTGCTGGAATTCGGTCACCCAATCCATTCTGGCTTGCCTCAGCCCCTCCAACCAATTCCGGCTATCAGGTTCAAAGAGCCTTTGAAGCAGGCTGGGGCGGGGCAGTATGGAAAACATTGGGCGATCCGATATTAAATGTTACATCACGGTTCGCTGCTGTCAGTTTTAATGGGCAAAAGGTAGCCGGGTTTAACAACATTGAACTAATCACGGATCGGCCGTTGGATGTGAATTTAAAAGAAATTTATGAGACTAAAAAACGGTTTCCCAATCATGCAGTTGTGGCATCGTTAATGGTTGAGCCGAAGCAGGAAAAATGGCATGAAATTGTCAAGCGTGTCGAGGATGTCGGCGTTGATGGACTGGAATTAAACTTCGGCTGTCCACATGGGATGGCAGAGCGCGGGATGGGCTCTGCTTCCGGGCAGGTGCCGGAACTGGTTGAGAAGCAGACATATTGGGTTAAAGAAGCGGCTAAAACCCCGGTTATCGTGAAATTGACGCCGAATATTACGGACATCACCGTGACTGCAGAGGCAGCAGTCAACGGGGGAGCAGATGCAGTCAGTATGATCAACACGATCAATAGCCTGGCTGGTGTTGATCTTGACTCCTGGAATACGATACCGCATGTCGCCGGAAAAGGGGCCCATGGCGGATATTGCGGCCCTGCTGTTAAGCCAATTGCATTAAGCATGGTGGCCGAATGTGCCCGCAATCCAAGAATCAATGTCCCGATTTCAGGAATCGGCGGAATCTCGAACTGGCAAAATGCCGTTGAATTTATGCTCATGGGTGCAACAGGGGTGCAGATTTGTACGGCAGCAATGCACCACGGATTTCGGATTATTGAAGATATGGTCGAAGGACTGGATCACTACTTAAATGAGAAAGGAATTTCCTCTGTATCAGAGCTTGTTGGAAAAACTGTACCAAGATATTCGGACTGGGGAAATCTGGACCTTAATTACAATATTGTGGCGCGGATAAACACAGAGGTTTGCATCAATTGCAATAAGTGCCATATTGCCTGTGAAGATACATCCCATCAATGCATTGACATGTTAACGGATACGAGCGGTAAAAGCTATTTAAAAGTACGGGAAGAAGATTGTGTCGGGTGCAACTTATGCTCGATTGTCTGTCCGGTTGATGGCGCGATTGACATGATCGAGGTTCCTTATGAACAGCCGCCAATGACTTGGAATGAGCGTCAGGCAGCCCTTAGTCTGGCTCAAAGTGTGAAGCAATTGTAGAAAACTTGTCAGGGAGGAAATCGAAAATGAAAAAAATCATCAAAAACGGCAGCATCGTGACAGCATCAGATACATTTCAGGCGGAAATTTTAATCGAGGATGGAAAAATTTCGACGATCGGTTCAAGCATATCCTCTCCCGAAGCTGAAATCATTGATGCGAACGGTTGTTTTGTCATTCCAGGCGGAATCGATCCGCATACCCACCTTGATATGCCATTTGGCGGTACGGTGACAAAAGACGATTTTGAGACGGGGACAATCGCAGCTGCTTTTGGCGGAACGACTACCATAATTGATTTTTGCTTGACGAACAAAGGGGAACCGTTAAGAAATGCAATCCAAACGTGGCACGCGAAGTCAAAAGAGAAAGCTGTTATTGATTATGGTTTCCACCTAATGATCGGTGAAATCAATGAACATGTCCTGGGTGAGCTTCCGCAGGTGATAGAAGAAGAGGGAATTACATCATTTAAAGTATTTATGGCATACAAAAAT
Source organism: Bacillus sp. V3-13 (assembly GCF_002860165.1). Lineage (GTDB taxonomy): Bacteria > Bacillota > Bacilli > Bacillales > Cytobacillaceae > Bacillus_BJ. The sequence continues at coordinate 33,125 of NZ_PGUZ01000010.1, forward strand.
GTGTTCCAGGCCGATGACGAAACACTGTTCCGAACTCTCCTTGCAGCTAAAGAACTCGGTGCACTCGTGATGGTTCATGCCGAGAATGGTGATGTCATCGATTATTTAACCAAAAAGGCAATCGCCGAAGGAAACACGGACCCAATCTATCATGCCTTAACACGCCCCCCTGAAGTGGAGGGAGAGGCAACAGGGCGCGCTGTGCAGCTCGCAGGACTCGCCAATTCGCAGTTATATGTCGTTCATGTTTCATGTGCGGAAGCGGTCGAAAAAATCGCCGAAGCCCGCAGTAAAGGCTTTGATATTTGGGGAGAAACCTGCCCGCAATATTTGGTCCTCGATCAAAGCTATTTAGAAAAGCCAAATTTTGAAGGGGCCAAATATGTATGGTCACCTCCGTTAAGGGAGAAATGGAACCAGGACGTCCTCTGGAATGCGCTAAAAAATGGACAGCTGCAAACGCTCGGATCGGATCAATGTTCATTCGACTTTAAAGGGCAAAAGGACCTGGGAAGAAATGATTTTACAAAAATACCGAATGGTGGCCCGATTATTGAAGACAGAATCTCAATTTTATTCTCTGAGGGCGTTAAGAAGGGGCGCATTACTTTAAATCAATTTGTTGATATTACATCGACTCGAATTGCCAAGCTATTCGGGTTATTCCCGAAAAAAGGGACGATTGCCGTTGGAACTGATGCTGATATTGTCATTTTCGATCCAAATGTGGAACGGACGATTTCTGCGGAAACCCACCATATGGCCGTGGACTATAATGCGTTTGAAGGCATGAAGGTTTACGGGGAACCAGTTTCGGTGCTATCAAAAGGCGAATTCGTCATCCGAAACAAACAATTTGTCGGCAAGCCCGGATCCGGCATCTATTTGAAAAGGGATAAATATTCGTTGAACAATGCACTCTATCGACCTGAAATGCAATCGATTTAACACACCAACCTTCATTGGAGTACTCCTGCATTCATTTGTTGAAGACAAACAAGCCACTTTTATCTCCTGGTCGATATCCATCAACGTTATTCGGTTTATGAAATATAGTCTGGATTCTCTGTTAATTTCAACCGAAAAAGGAGAGATGATATGAAAAAAAGCCACTTGAAATCACCGGATTTGTTTCCTATTCAGCAAAAAGACCGGAACATCACTTCATTAGGTTTTTCTTTTATGTGGGTGGGGATGGTTGTCGTGCTGGCGACGTTTGCGATTGGCGGTTCCGGCGTGATGACATTGCCTTTGCCGTTGGTGATCATTGCCACTGTTATTGGCTGCCTCGCAATCGGCTTATTTATTTCTTTAATCGCCGATATTGGGATTGAGCACGGATTGTCATTTCCGGTTTATATGAGAGCACCGTTTGGGACAATCGGCACCCATATCCCTTCCGTCACGCGCGGCATTACGGCTTCAATGTGGTTTGGGATAAACACTTACTTCGGTGCGACAGCGATGAATGGCATATTGGATATTTTAATTGGTTTTGACAACTGGTTTATTTGTTATCTCATTTTTGCGATTGTCCAATTGATCAATACGGCTCTCGGTATTAAGTCAATCGAGCGCTTTGCCGATTTAGCAGCACCGATGATCATCTTAATCTCGGTTTGGATGTACGTATCATTATCTGATACTGCTGCTTCCCAAGGACGGGACGTTTGGAGCTGGGCGGAAAATCCTGTTACCGGCAGTGATGCTTTTACAGCTTTTTTAGTCGTCATTTTCAGCAATATGGGCTTTTGGGCAACGCTGAGTGCCGATATTCCATCCATTTCCCGCTTTATCAAGGCACCAGTCAATGAAAAGAACTGGTTTAAAAGGAATAAAGGATCGTTAATCGGAAATCTCGTTGCGATGCCATTGACACAAACCTTTATGATCATTATTGGTGCGATTTCATATATCGCAGTATTAAACTACGATCCGGTTGCGGCTCTTCAAGAGGCAGCAGGCGGTTTTATCCTTGCTGTTTTGCTGTTAATGATCGTTCTGGCCCAATGGTCGACCAATACGGCAGCCAATGTCGTTCCCGCTGCTACCATTTTCTCAAACGTCGGCGGACCGAAGTTTCCATTCTGGGCTGGCGTTATCACGGCGGGAATTGTCGGCTCAATCGTACAGCCATGGAATTTATTTGCGATCATTATTCCCTTTCTTTTATTCGTCGGCGGGATATTGTCAGCCATTGTTGGTATTCTGTTTGCTGACTATTATTTGCTCCGCAAGCGGCGGGTAAATGTTCCAGAGTTATTTGAAAGCCAGGGCCAGTATAAATATATGGGCGGGATAAACTTGGCCGGATTCATTGCCTGGATCATTGGCGCTGTTGCTTCCTATTTCGTACCAAGCTATGGGTTTTTGGCCGGATTTTTAGTTGGTGGCGCCATCTACTATATACTCGCAAAATTCTGGTGGTTCAAAAAATATAAACAGGCCGAGATTGAAGATCCAAGCGATGAAAAATATCTGGGAATTTCAGTCGGACGGGATTGGATTATCGAAGAGGAAGAATTCGTGCCGGTGTTGCATGAGATTCCGACAAATGTCACGCTGGATTAGTCATTTTTTAAAAGCCAAACCACGGAGGGGGATTTATGTCTGAACATCAACAATTTCTCGATGAAAGAGACAAAATCGATTTTCTCATTCACAAGGGCTATCGGATCAACAGCGTACTTGAAAACCTGGATGGGGCTTTGGTTGATTTCATCCATCCAGAAGAACATAAGTGTGAGACCCTGCTTATTGGAACAGCAAATGCGCGAAAGTACTTTTCAAGCCTTCTCATTCAACAACAAAAAGCAGCCGATTAAGTAATCAAGTTGTTTACTAATATGTTTCAAAAAGGAGAGAGAAAATTGTGGAATTCTTTTTGAAAGCAAAGGACAATGCCTTCCCGTGCGAAGTGACAATCGATGAAGACAACGGACGCTATACAATAAGGAAATCAGACTCAAGCGGGGAAGTGTTCAATTCTGCAGAGGAATTAGCAGCATGGATTCTCAACAATTGGGGCTCAGACGATTTTACGGACAAAGAACAATTTGAGTCGATGTTAAAAGAAATCCAAAGATACCTCCCGCTCATTCATTAACCAATTATAAGAGAAGGATTGGATCAACCCTCCAATCCTTTTTATCGGTGATATTGAAAGAAATTCCGATAATGGGGGCGCTGTCCGATGAAAGAACATTTCCAACTGAAGGTTGAGGATATTTTAAGTCGAAAACACTTCGAAAAGGCGATTGTAATAGCCGGACAAGAGGGAATTCATCGAATTGTTAAATGGGTGCATGTTGTCGAAGTAACCAATATTCGCAATCTCTTAAATGGGCATGAACTTATTTTATCAACCGGAATAGCCTGGCAAGAGGACGAAAACCTGTTTATTTCCATGCTCAAGCAGCTATTGGAAAACAATGCCGCCGGTTTATGCGTCGAGATCGGAACCTATATCACAGAATTACCAAGGGAAGTCATCGATATTGCCAACCAGCATCAATTTCCTATTATTATTTTTCAACAAGAGGTTCCTTTTGTTGAAATCACCCATGACATCCATTCGGTTCTAATTAATCAACAATATCGGATGATATCCGATTTGGAGAACTATTCACAAAGCTTGAATAAACGGTTGCTTACGATGGAAACGTATGAAGATATTCTGCAAATTATATTTTCAGCTTTAGATGTCCAAATCATTTTTCGCCTGAAGGATCAGGAATATGAATTCGTTCCCAATATCAGCAGCCAGGAGCAAAGCTCGATCATTCGCTCACTTCATGAAGCGGATACACTGCCTTCTGATCATTTTGCATTTGCCCCGATTTATTTGTTTGGCCAGGAATATGCTGAATTATATATCTATTCAAGAGAGCTTCCGATCAGTGAATTCGATTTGTTAATTTTAGATCGAACATCAACCGCGTTAGCCCAACATTTATTAAGGGACCTCTATGTGGAAGAAAAGAAGCGGGCGGAAGAATTTGAATGGCTTAATGGATGGCTTGAAGGTGAACATCCAATCGAAAGCATTACTGAATACTTGATCGAACACGGTATTAAAGCAAAGACAAATGATGCAGTAGTTTTAATCACAAAGCTTATGAAAGTAAAGGAAACGAGTCAGGATATTACTTATTTAAAGCTTTTGTTCCGCTCTGTTTTTGAACAGTATGGCTGTGCTGTATTTTCAGTCGAAAAAAGAAATGAAGTCATCTTCATCCTATTGAATAACAGGACAAAAGGGAATTTGAAAGAACGCATTACAAACGCTATTAACTCGATTAAAGATTGTGAGTTTATGAGAAAACAAAATTCGGGAAAAATTTTTATTGCGGCCGGCAAGTTTATTAATAACTTATGCGATCTGCATAAGAGCTATTACACGGCTAAAGAAACGTTCAACATCCAGCACAGGATGACGATGGGCGAAATTCACCATTTTTACGAAGATTTACATCTGTATCGTCTCATTGCTTTGATGAGTAAACATATTGATTTACAAGAGCTTGTCATGGAATATTTGCAGCCGGTTATCGAATATGACGAAAAATATAATGGAAAACTTCTCGAAACCTTAAAAACCTATTTAGAATGCAATGGTTCAAAGCAAGAAACGTCGAAACAGCTCTTCATCGTGCGGCAAACCTTATACCATCGTCTCCAGAAGCTTGAAAACCTTCTCGGGGAAGATTTTATGGACCATGAAAAACGGGTAGCCATCGAGTTTATGCTTCTTGTAAAAGATTATTTAACCCCTTCAGAGCCAAACCAGGATCTCAAGTTGATTGATTCGTCATCTGTTCACACATAAGTTTTACTGTGCAAAATGTGGAAGAAATTCTGTCACAGTTCTTACAAAATGTCTAATGAATGCGTTTTACAGTTTCGCGATAATGGATATAAGGAGTATTTCTTTGCGCACAAGAAGAGGGACGTGCCGTTCATTAAAATAAAAAGGAGGTCAAAAGATGAGCATCACAACAAATGATACATCTGTGCTCAAAAACTATATTAATGGGGAGTGGATACATGCAACGAGCAAGCAAGCGCTCGAGGTGCCGAACCCGGCTACAAACGAGCTATTGACAAAAGTTCCGCTCTCCACAAAGGAAGATGTAAATCTTGCCGTTTCCGCAGCAAAGAACGCATTCACTTCATGGAAAAACGTACCTGTGCCGAAAAGAGCAAGAATTCTATTTAAATATCATTATCTATTAACCGAAAACCATGAAGAACTGGCCAGGTTGATTGTCGAGGAGAATGGCAAGGCATATAAGGAAGCACATGGAGAAGTGCAACGCGGGATCGAGTGTGTCGAATTTGCGGCAGGAGCACCTACACTAGTAATGGGAGAAACAATATCAGGTATTGCGGAAGACATGGATTCAGAAATGTTTCGTTATCCGCTGGGTGTAGTAGCAGGGATTACTCCGTTTAACTTTCCGATGATGGTGCCGCTCTGGATGTTTCCGTTAGCGATTGCCTGTGGGAATACGTTTGTGTTGAAGCCTTCTGAACGAACACCGATTCTCGCCAACAAGCTTGCAGAGTTGTTTACGGAAGCGGGAGCTCCTCCGGGTGTTTTAAATGTTGTTCATGGAGCCCATGATGTTGTCAATGGATTGCTCGATCATGAGGATGTTGCCGCTATCTCTTTCGTTGGCTCACAACCGGTTGCCAAATATGTATATGAACGGGCAGCCGCTGAAGGAAAGCGGGTCCAGGCTCTTTCAGGGGCGAAAAATCACCATATCGTCATGCCGGATGCGAATATGGATAAGGCAGTCCAGCATATCATCAGCTCGACGTTCGGAAGTGCCGGACAGCGGTGTATGGCGTGCAGCGCGGTGATCGTAGTCGGCGATAATGATCGTTTTATAGATGCCTTAAAAAAACAAGCCGACGAATTAATCGTCGGAAATGGCATGGATGATGAGGTTTTACTTACTCCGGTGATCCGGAAACAGCATCGGGATAAAGTGCTTGGCTATATTGAAAAGGGAATAGCTGAGGGCGCCGAGCTTATCCGCGATGGACGCAAGGAAATGAATGTTTTTGCTAAAGGAAATTTTTTAGGACCGACTATTTTCGATCATGTCCGGCCGGAAATGACAATCGCAAAGGATGAAATTTTCGCGCCAGTACTAAGTATTCTCCGCGCCGATGATTTGAATCAAGGTTTGGAATACATCAGAAAATCAAGATACGGCAACGGCGCAACCATTTATACAAACAATGCAAAAGCAATCCGAAAGTTTCGCGAACAAGCTGATGCTGGCATGCTCGGCATTAATGTTGGAGTTCCGGCAACGATGGCCTTTTTTCCATTCTCCGGCTGGAAAGATTCGTTCTATGGAGATCTCCATGTAAATGGAAAGGACGGTTTAAACTTCTATACGCGCAAAAAAATGATCACATCCCGATTTGATTTTTAAAGCAGAGAGAAAGGAGCATATGCATGGTTCAAACGAGTCAATCCCAGGATCAATTATTGGAGCACGACGAAAAATACGTTTGGCATTCGATGAAGCCTTACAATCCCAAGGCCACAATCGTCGCTGCTAAAGCTGAAGGGTCATGGATCACCGATGCAGAGGGAAAGCGCTATTTAGATGCAATGGCAGGCTTATGGTGTGTAAATGTTGGCTACGGAAGAACAGAGCTTGCTGACGCGGCTTATGAACAGCTGAAGGAAATGGCTTATTTTCCGCTTACAAACAGCCATGTTCCAGCTATTAAACTGGCAGAAAAGTTAAATGAAATTCTCGAAGATGAGTACGTTATTTTTTTCTCAAACAGCGGCTCTGAGGCAAACGAAACCGCTTTTAAAATCGCCCGTCAATATCATCAGCAGAACGGGGACCATAACCGCTATAAAATTATTTCCCGCTACCGCGGCTACCACGGCAACTCAATGGGAGCTCTAGCTGCAACAGGCCAGGCACAACGAAAATACAAATACGAGCCGCTCTCCCCAGGCTTTATCCATGTATCTCCACCGGATTCATACCGGGATAATTGCAACGTTTCTGATGCTCATGAACTGGCTTCTGTAAAGGAGATTGACCGGGTGATGACGTGGGAGCTGAGCGAAACAATTGCTGCGATGATTATGGAGCCGATTATTACTGGAGGGGGGGTCCTTGTTCCGCACGAAGGTTATATGCAGGCCGCGAAAGAGATTTGTGAAAAACATGGGGCACTTCTGATAGCAGATGAAGTCATTTGCGGTTTTGGCCGGACCGGAAAAGCATTTGGATTTATGAACTATGGGGTAAAACCCGACATCATTACAATGGCAAAAGGAATTACAAGTGCTTATTTACCGCTTTCGGCAACGGCTGTAAGAAAAGAAATCTACGAAGCTTTCAAGAGCGCCGATGAATATAATTTTTTCCGTCACGTCAGTACGTTCGGTGGAAATCCGGCTGCCTGTGCCTTGGCGATCAAAAATCTTGAGATTATGAAAGAGGAAAAATTGTTTGAGCGCTCCCGGGATCTGGGGGAAAAGGTTTTGAATGAATTAACCAATCTGCTGCAAAACCATCCTTATGTCGGCGATGTCCGCGGGAAGGGACTATTGATTGGAATTGAATTAGTGAAAGACAAAGACTCGAAGGAACCGCTGGACAATGCTCTTGTAAATGAAGTCATTGCCGACTGCAAAAATTCCGGTTTATTAATCGGCAAAAACGGCACCACAGTCGCAGGGTACAATAATGTATTAACATTATCACCGCCATTAAACATCGAACAGGAAGACTTGCAGTTTTTAATCAGGACGCTTACGGCCGCCCTTAACAAAATCAGCTAACTATTAAAAACGGGGCTGTCCCAAAAGTGGTATTTCAGCCGAAGCCTTAAAAAAGTAAAACCCAAGAATGCTGTTAAATCAACATTCTTGGGTTTTTAATTTGAGTGCATTTTACTTAATATGGACTTTTTAGACAGCCCCGTTTTTCTTGGCAGTGCAACCGTACTTTGGTCCTATGAAAATTATTTATTTGTTGTTTTCTAAATATAAGTGTTTTATTATATAAGTAAGTTCTTATATTCTTATGAAGGAGGACAGCCATGGGCGACAGATCTTTAGAAGAAAATGCCAGCATCCTCAAGCTTTTAGGTGACAAAACACGCCTATCGATGTTAGGCCTGCTTATGATTGATGAATGCTGTGTTTGTGAGTTTGTTGAGATCTATAAAATGTCACAGCCCGCCATCAGCCAGCATTTACGAAAATTGAAGGATGCCGGCTTAGTAAGAGAAAACAGAAAAGGACAATGGATTTTTTATTCCTTAAATCGTGAAAATGCTTTTTTCCCTTTGGTTCAGGATGTGTTAAAGCACATTCCGAATCAGGAAGAAAAATTCATTTGGTTAGACCAGCAAGGATTGAGAATTTCATGTGATTAATGGAGGATAGCAACCAATGTTACAGATTGTTTTAGCATCCGTCATTTTTTTAGTGACGCTTGTACTTGTCATCTGGCAGCCGAAAAATTTATCGATCGGGTGGTCTGCGTGTGGAGGAGCGATTCTAGCCCTTATCGTTGGAGTCGTTGATTTTCAGGATGTTCTCGATGTAACGAACATTGTTTGGAACGCAACACTTGCCTTTATTGCGATTATCATCATTTCCTTGATTCTTGATGAAATAGGATTTTTTGAATGGTCTGCACTTCATATGGCTAGAGTAGCTAAAGGTGATGGAGTCAAAATGTTTGTCTGTGTATCGATACTGGGAGCGATTGTAGCGGCATTTTTTGCGAACGATGGAGCAGCACTAATATTAACGCCGATCGTTTTAGCAATGGTAAGAGCATTAAATTTCGATGAGAAAATGGTTTTCCCATTTATCATTGCAAGTGGTTTTATAGCTGATACAACGTCTTTACCTTTAGTCGTCAGTAACCTGGTGAATATTGTTTCGGCAGACTTTTTCGGGATTGGTTTTAGTGAATATGCTTCCCGAATGATCGTTCCAAACTTGTTTTCACTAGTAGCCAGCATTGTAGTTTTATTTCTTTATTTTAGAAAAAGCATTCCAAGGCGATATGACTTGAATGATTTGAAAAGACCAGTCGACGCGATTCGCGATAAAAAAATGTTTCGCCTGTCATGGGGAGTATTAGCTGTATTATTGGTTGGCTATTTTGCCAGTGAGTTCTTCAATATACCTGCCTCAATCATTGCCGGCCTTATCGCGATTTTCTTTTTATTTATGGCAAGAAAGAGCCCGGCAGTCAATACGAAGCAAGTCTTAAAAGGCGCTCCATGGGCAATCGTCTTTTTCTCAATCGGAATGTATGTGGTTGTTTATGGTCTCCGTAACGCCGGGCTGACAACCATCCTTGCCGATGTCATTCAAATTGGGGTTGACGAAGGGTTATTTGCCGGTACGATGTTGATGGGCTTCATTGCGGCAATTCTTTCTTCGGTCATGAATAACATGCCTACCGTCATGATTGATGCCCTCGCTATCGCAGATACTACAGCTGCGGGGACAATGAAAGAAGCGCTTATTTATGCAAATGTTATTGGGTCAGATTTAGGTCCTAAGATTACACCTATTGGTTCTCTGGCAACCTTGCTGTGGTTGCATGTTCTATCGCAGAAGGGTGTCAAAATATCTTGGGGCACCTATTTTAAAACGGGAATCGTCTTAACCATTCCGGTATTATTTATCACATTATTAGGCTTGTACCTATGGTTACTCATAATTTAACCAGTTAATAAACTAAGGAAAAGGAGCAGTAAAAACATGTCAAATAAAAAAACCATCTATTTCTTATGTACAGGAAACTCATGCCGAAGCCAAATGGCAGAAGGATGGGCAAAAAAATATCTGGGTGATGAGTGGCGAGTTCTCAGTGCTGGAATCGAAGCACATGGGTTAAATCCAAATGCCGTTAAAGCAATGAAGGAAGTAGATATTGATATTTCCAATCAAACATCAGACATCATTGACAATGAAATTTTAAACAATGCCGACTTTGTTGTAACTTTGTGTGGTGACGCAGCAGATAAGTGCCCGATGACACCTCCACATGTAAAACGCGACCATTGGGGCTTCGACGATCCTGCAAAAGCTGAAGGAACTGATGAAGAGAAGTGGGCAGTTTTTCAGCGTGTACGTGATGAAATTGGAGAACGCATAAAACTATTTGCAGAAACAGGGAAATGATATTAATGCCGGGAGTAATCTCGGCCATTCTTTTCTAGGAGTGTATCTTATGAAAAAACTAGAGGTGTTTGATCCAGCGATGTGCTGCCCGACCGGGGTGTGTGGACCGAGTGTAGATCCTGAATTGACGCGTATTGCTTCTGCACTTTTCCTGATAGAAGGGAAAGGGTTTACTGTAAAAAGGTATAACTTAGCTAGTGAACCAGATGCTTTTATTGATAACGCTAAAGACGTGCTGAAATTTCTCCTAATTGGTGGATCATTAATCAAAGTTTTCATGCTACTGATACAACCGATCCAGTTTTAAGAGGGCGATCATTGGCAGAGAATTACTGGATTCAAACAGTAAAGAATGAATTAGCAAAAAAAGCCGCTGTTATTCCATGGTTAAAGGATAAAAATATAGGATATCAACAAATAAAAAAATCTTATTAATCATTGAGAGGTGGAACAAAATGAACATTACAGATCAGGCTCGTGATCTCTTGAACCAATTGTTTCAAGAACGGGATGCTTCAAATATTCGTATATATTTTGCAGGTTTTGGCTAAGGTAAACCACAGGTGGGGCTGGCTCTGGATGAGCCAGATAAAGATGATAAAGTGGTAACTATTAATGGGATACATGTCGCAATTGATCCTAATATTGAACCCTATACAGAAAGTCTTACTCTCGAAATTAATCAGGAGAAAAATGGACTTGTATTGTTAGGGAATGAAAGTGATTGTTGTTAACAAAACATGCTTAATTGGACATTAGAATACAATATCCAATGACTAACAACCAATAATGAACAAGCTGATGAATCCTGCCAAAAATATAGGCAGGATTTTTTATATAATGAAAATGTTCTAAAAACTACCAACAAACCAGTTTTTTATGAAATAATAATTTTAATAAAAACGATTTGTTTGATAAAGATAGGTGATAAAATGAATGTGCTCTATGTGATGATTGGTGGTTTTTTCGGTGCTATTTGCAGGTATGCATTGGGAGAGTGGTTAGCTGCAGACAGGTTCCCAATAGGCACTTTAACAATTAATCTGTTAGGATGTTTATTCCTTGGCTGGTTTTTAACGTCCGTAAGTGAAAGAAAAACTGTCAAACCCGAAACAGTTTTGTTTATCGGCACTGGATTCACTGGCTCCTTTACTACTTTTTCAGCGTTCTCACTCGAAACAATTAACTTATTGAAAAATGGCAATGAATTCTTCGCCATTTTATATATTCTTGCGAGTATGATCTTAGGTGTATTTCTTACTTTCATTGGCTACAAATTAGCAAATGTTAAAGGTGAAGCAGGATGATTTGGTTAATTGGATTGGGTGGCTCTTTTGGCGCTGCTGCCAGATACATATTAGGTACGATTATAAATAAACGGACACAAAGATTATTTCCTTTTCCAACGGGAACCTGGCTTATTAACATCACAGGTTCATTTCTGCTGGGTTTCATTGCTAATCTGCATATTGGTAATCAAATAGAGGAGTGGGGATGGTTTCTATTTGGTGTCGGCTTCTGTGGTGCTTTCACGACATTTTCAACTTTTGGATATGAGGTGATCACACTGTGGCAATCCAAACAACTTAAATTGGCATTGATATATGTGTTAAGCTCGATAATTTTAAGCGGCGTTGCTGCAGCAATAGGACTTTATCTATAATATTCAATGACAACCAGCTGGGGGAGAATTAAAAAAATGTATTCCATTATGTTATTCATACTTGCCGGTATTGCAGAAATTGGCGGGGGTTATCTGATCTGGTTATGGTTGCGGGAAGGAAAGCCATTTTACCTGGGCATTTTTGGAGGATTATCTTTAGCCTTATACGGGGTTATTGCAACATTTCAGTCGTTTCCTTCCTTTGGCCGAGTCTATGCGGCATACGGGGGAGTTTTTATCGTTCTATCAATTTTATGGGGATGGGGAATAGATAAAAAAACTCCTGATACATATGACTGGATTGGTGCTATTATTTGTTTAACAGGTGTTTCCATTATGCTGTGGGGACCAAGACAGTCATAAATATAAGAGGTGAGATGAAATGGTGATTCAATCGAACATGTCTCCAAAGTCTATTGTTCTGGTTTGGGAATCGACAAAAGAAGTATTTAATAAATATAATATCCAACTAACTGATAAGACCTTGGAGTCTTTCGTCAATGAGGAAGTTCTTACTTTGCTTCTTGCTGAATTAAATGAAAAAGTTGGCAGTTCCAGTGCAACTTGTATAGAAGGTGGCTGACAATTACCATCCATTAGGGAGTAGGTTACTCCTTAGGATCAAAAGATTAAAAAGGTAATCACTTTTTCATTTAAAAATCCCCCCTTGCACAAAATCGGAGGGGGGATTTTTTAAATTGTTAACTGCAACAAGATTGTTTCGTTTCAACTGTGATTTCACAGCAGTCTTTGTTCTCTTCGAGTGAATCCTCTTGAGAATCTTTGACCTCCTGGATCGTAATTGAACAACAGTCACTCTTGGAAACACCAGCTTTGATTTTTAAAGATTTGAACATCTCAATTCCTCCATAAATTTTTTTATATCAACCTAATAGGTTAATAACCTAGATGAAGTAGAACAATGTACCTGAAAGTGTAGACATTGTGAAAACGGATAGCAAGAAAGCAACAACAAGACGTTTATGGAAAATCGAATTGAGTAAAGCAACCTCCGGCAAGCTTGCGCCGGTGGAGCTAATCATGATGGCCATCACAGGACCTAATGCCATTCCTTTTACAATCATGATTTGGGCGATTGGAATTATCGTTGAAAGCCTGATATACAACGGGATACCGATGATCGCCGCTACAGGAATTAACCACCATTGGTCGCCGCCAAAGTAAGTTGTAATGAAATCTGTAGGAATTGCTCCATGAATGATTGAACCAATGAAAGCTCCGATAATAAGATAAGGATAAACGGTCTTCATTAGGCTTAATGTTTCATCCCAAGCTTTTTTTAGATTAAATTTACTGCTCTGTTCTTTTCCACCTGAGATAATCACATTTTTAACGGCATTTTCAAAACCAAAAGCTTCAAGAGTGAAACCTATTACGATGGAAAAGATCGTGGTAATGACGGTATAGATGATCGCTACTTTCCATCCGAGCAGGGCACCCATCAAAGTTAATATCGTCGGGTCAAGAACCGGTGACGCAAACAAGAAAATCATCACAAAACCGAATCTCAGTTTCTTCTGGAGCATGCCGACAACAACAGGGATCGTCGAACATGAACAAAACGGAGTAATAAATGCTAAAACGATAGCAACGAAAGCACCGACAATTTTATTGGAATTCAATAGATACTTTTCGATTTTTTCATACGGGATCAATCTCTGAAGAATACTGACTGCAAAAGAGATAATAAAAAACAAGACCGTCAATTCAAGAGCAATCGACAAAAAGCTAAAAATTATATCTTTCCACATAATAGCCCTCCTTAATTACTTGCAAAATGCAATTATATATGTAAAAGTTAATCCTCCTTATTTCGGAGGACAACAATAGTTTTCCGATTTCCTCATCGCCTCGTCCAACAGTGTCATCGACCGGATGACAGACTCACGTTCATACTCGCTCAAATGAGATAAAATTTGATTAAGATAATTATTCATCTCTTGATTAATGTTTTCTTCAATTCTCTTGCCTTCAGGAGTAAGCGACAAAATGTTCACCCGGTTATCGAGAGGGTGAGGGGTCTTTTTCACTAATCCCTGCGCAACAAGTGCCTTGACCTGGCGGCTGAAAGTTGTAATATCCAAGCCAAGTTCACCGGCGACATCCTGCATCGAAGGCTCGTTTTGTCTTGATATTTCATAAATAATATGGCTCTGAACCAGGCTCACATCTTCTCCGCAGCAGCTCTCACAGCATCGTTCATTGAGAAAGCCAAACCTTCTGACCACCATTTGAAACACGCTTCTTAAGTTGTTACTTTCCATTGCATTCACCTCTATTTCAGTTATAAATTATTTATTTGCATTTTGCAACTATTTTATTTTCAAAATGCAAATAATTTTATACAATATAGAAAAATGCCAGAAAGAAAGGGTGATTCAGTGTGAAAAAGGATATCGAGACAAGATTGGCATCGAAAGAGGATTTACATTCGATTTTGCATATATACAACCAAGGAATTGAAGACCGGGTTGCTACATTAGAAGAGGATCAGAAGAGCTTGGATTATATGGAAGATTGGTTTAGCCAGCATAACGAGCGTTTTGCCGTTGTAGTAGCCGTGCAAAATAATGAAGTCGTCGGTTGGGCATCGTTGAATCGTTATTCGAATCGATGCGCGTATAACGGAGTCACCGATTTGTCCATTTACATAAAAAGAGAGTATCGCGGCAGGGGAATCGGCTCAATTCTTTTATCCAATATCGAACGAATTGCCGCCCAGAACAACTTTAATAAAATCGTTTTATTTACCTTCCCTTTTAACAAGTTGGGACAGGGCCTTTACTATAAAAATGGTTATCGGGAAGTCGGTGTGTTTAAGAATCAGGGAATGCTGGATGGCCGTTATGTTGACGTAATGATTATGGAAAAGATTATCAATAATAATTGCTGATCTGGCTTGTGGAATCGTTCGGATGATATACTGGAAGTACCAAGATAATCGGAGTGATGAACGTGAAACAGATGGATTTTTCTGATTTAAATAGATCAATCGATGAAAAGAAAAGTGATGTTGAACGTAATTTGCTCCGGACAACTAGTTCGGAGCGAAAAATCCGCACCCGTCCCCGTGATGAGGAAGAAGCCAAAATTCTTGATAAACTATGCATCCAGCGGTGGAAAAAAGCAGAATCTGAAGGGAAGATTAAATATATAAGTGATCGGGTGTGGTATTATGAATTCGATTGAAGAAGCCAGGGCGAAAATCAAGTCACTTACTTCAAGAAATAAATTTGAGAAAATGATCGAGGTAGCTGCCATTCTGACAAAGCTGTTAGAGAAAAACCGCATCCGACCGGTGATTGTATTTTCGGATTGCAAATGAATCGCCGGGCCAGGCGGTTTTTGTGATGGGCATCCTGTAAGGCGAACGATACCAATCACTCACAGAAAGGGACATACTATTATTGTGACCCTCGCTCTGCTACATAAAAAACACCAAACGGGGAGGTTTTAACATTGTCAGGAAAAATAGAGTCCCGATTCGCGGACGCTTATATTGAACGGTGTGATAAGGAATCAGAACAGGTGATTGCTGCAGAAACACCAGCATTTTTAGAGCGGCCGATTGCATACCTTGAAAAACACAAAAATGAATTTATTTATCTCGAGTCTGATTGGTTCGACAAAATCGGAATCGATGCTGTTTCATTGGAAGTTGATGATGTTTTCGGAACATATGATACCATGGTTGGTTTAAAGCTCAAAAAAGCAGCGGAAGCCAGAATAAAGGCATACCTTAATCAAGAATTAAACGGGGAAGAGCCAAAGTATGATTTAATGTTCGATCATGCAGAAGGCTTGTGGAACTTAAATTTTACTTTGAACTATGTGAACGACTTTAACGAAGAGTTGTCAATCGGAGAAGCGTATAACCTGATTTATCTTTTTTTGTTTAAACTGGTTGAGGCGGCGGATCACGAATGCTCCGCAGAATTGAAATAAATCAAAAATAACCGCTCCTCTACTGGAGGAACGGTAACCGGATTAAATTAGCTGTTGTTTTATCAAATAGCTGATCACAGTGGCAGCTGCCTCTTCAAGTGAGTAAAGACTCGTATTAATGGCCAGTTCCGGTGTTTCAGGTATTTCATAAGGGGAGTCAATTCCGGTGAAATCACGGATCTCCCCTTTGCGGGCTTTCTTGTACAAGCCTTTTGGATCCCGTTCTTCACAAACTTCAAGCGGACAGTCCACATAAATTTCGATGAACTCACCTATTTTAAAAAGGTTACGGACTGCGTGCCGGTCTTCACGGAAAGGGGAGATAAAGGTAGTGAGGACGATCTGCCCGCTGTCGACGAATAGCTTCGCGACTTCTCCAACTCTCCTAATATTTTCAACCCGGTCTTCTTTGCTGAATCCAAGCCCTTTGTTTAGACCATGACGAACATTGTCACCATCTAAAACATAACTGTTTGCCCCTAATTCAAACAGTTTTCGGTCCACTTCATTTGCGAGCGTCGATTTTCCCGAACCGGATAAACCGGTAAACCACAATACGAAACTGCGATGTCCATTCCTTTGTTGCCTTTCAGCTTTGCTGACCGCCAAAGGATGCCATACTATATTACTTGCCATCGTTTGCCACCATCCCTGATCGGAATAGTGAATGCTGCTGCATTCCTTCGATCAGTATTTTGGCGACTTCCGGGCGGCTGAATTCCTTTGGTGGCATCTCCCCATTTTGCAGCATGGCCCTTACTTTTGTACCGGATAGTGACACATGATGTTCTTTGCCATGCGGACACGTCCTCGATGATGCCATGTTTTCACACTTTCGGCAGTAGTAGCTATTTTCAAAAAATAGCGTTTGAATGCCAATTTCTTCTTGAGAAAAGGCACTGAAAATTTTCTGGGCATCATAGCTGCCGTAGTAATTGCCGACTCCGGCATGATCACGCCCGACAATAAAGTGCGTGCAGCCATAATTTTTTCGGACAAGCGCGTGGAATATGGCTTCGCGAGGCCCTGCATAGCGCATTGCCGCCGGGAAAACCGATAAAAGGACGCGGTCTGTAGGATAGTAATTTTCTAAAAGAATTTTGTAGCTTCGCATTCTCACATCGCTCGGAATATCGTCTGCCTTTGTTTCGCCGACAAGCGGGTTAAGAAATAAACCATCAACGATTTCAAGTGCACATTTTTGCAGATACTCGTGGGCGCGGTGAACCGGATTTCGCGTTTGAAAGCCGACAATTGTTTTCCAGCCGCGCTTTTCAAACATGGCTCTTGTCTCTGCCGGCTCTAAGTAATAGCCAGTAAAATCATCTTTTTTCG
The DNA here is from genome assembly GCF_002860165.1 of Bacillus sp. V3-13. Classification (GTDB taxonomy): domain Bacteria; phylum Bacillota; class Bacilli; order Bacillales; family Cytobacillaceae; genus Bacillus_BJ. The sequence continues at coordinate 50,290 of NZ_PGUZ01000010.1, forward strand.
GCCGCTTTACAAGTGTTACAGGTCCGCCCAAATAAACTTCAGGTCGGTCAAATAATTTTTTTACGCCGGGATGGTCCAGGTCGACTGTCTTGAAAACTTGCTTCGCTTCTTCTATTTTGTCCGGCAAAAACAAATCTTTTACCGTCATCACACCGTACACGATTCCGTCTTTCACAAGATTAATCGTTTCACCGTAATGGATAATTTTCGCTATCTCATTTGAAACAGGGAGGGAAATTGGAATACTCCATGGCAGCCCGCTGCTGAGGCGCATTTCTCTGACAACGGAACGATAATCATTTTCCCCCATAAAACCTTCTAACGGGCTGTAGGCGCCAATCGCAATCAGTTCAAGATCACTTAATGAGATATTATCCAGTTCTACATTTAAATTTCCGTCATTGACTGGAAGTACCTCATCAACTCGATTTATCAACACTCCGCCATGTGGCTGGATCATGATATGTTCCTCCTAACACCGTCTACTGTTGCAGGTTTCTTATAAAAAACTTGTTTTTCCTTGTTCCTTGGTTTAATAAGGCTCATAAAGCCGGCAGTAGCTACAAACACACATAGAACCACTGTAATCGAATAAAGGTCAAAATCCATAAACAGCTTTACCAGGTTATACGAAATGACAAGGGAAAAGAAAGGTGACATAAACCACACTTTCAACAACCTGTTAATCACGTCTTTTTGCCATATTTTCCATCCTTTGCTGGACATTCCGATTCCGAGAATGCTGCAGGTGGTGATCTGTGTCTGCGGTACTGGAATTCCAAACAGTGACGCGATGATGACGAGAGTTGCCCCGAGGCCGGAAACCGCACTTCCCTGTAAAAGACTCAATTCAGTAATTTTTTTTCCGTTTGTTTCAATCACTCTGCCACCAAGTAATAACGCGCCCAGAGCAACAAATAAACCACCCATGAGGATCCCGCCATTCACATTGAGAAGTCCTGCAGCAACAAGCGGCCCTATAGAATTGGCGACATTGTTCATCCCGGCTGAAAAAGCCTCCAAAAAGCCTGTCGCAATGACAAGCAGGGCAAGGACTTTAGCCCAGCGCTTTTCTTTAAGGAAAGTAAGCCTGTGCTCTATTTGCATGATGAGCTTATCAGCAAAATAGGCAAGGAAAAAGGCAAGGATGGGAATGAAAATCCAGTACATGACAATAGTGAGTAGCGATCCGAGATACACCTTTTTAAACGCAATGCCAACGCCGACAATCGCTCCTACCGTAACCTCGCTCGTTGATAAAGGGATGGCAGCCAGATTGGCTATAAAGAGGGATATCGTCGCCGAGGCAAGAATAATCAACGAGATATTGACACTGATCACATCCTGGGGAATAATCTTCGAACCGAGCGTTTTCACAACTTCTCCGCCCCCAAGTGAAGCTCCAAGCATTACTCCAATCGCACATATCAGCAATGCAATCCGCCTCGTTTTAACAGCGCCGGAACCATAAGCAATTCCCATCGAAGCGGCTGCACCGCTTGCCCCGATGTTCATCGCAAAGAAAAAACCGACTGCACAAGCAAGCACAATAACGATCAAAGTTGTACATCTCCCATCATGACTGATGCAGTCCGCATTCAGTTTTGTCGCTGTTTGCCCATCTTCCAGCCCGGGAATCTGCAGATCCTTCGACAGGCACAGTGCAAGGTGCACAGCCAATACTCGGATAATGCTGATCATGCAAAGGGTTATATGGAAGTTGATTTAACTGGATATAGTCCCAAATATCATTCCATGTCCAGTGAATGAGCGGGCAAATTTTGATGCTTTTAAATTTATCGTCTTTATTAATGAATTGAATGTTTCTCCTCGTTAATGACTGTTCCCTGCGCAAGCCAGAAATCCAGGCATCGGCCTTGGACAGCTCCGCAGCAAGAGGTTCAATCTTTCGCAGCTGGCAGCAAAGATTCGGGTTCCTCTTCCAAAGTTGTTCTCCATACTGATCAGCTTGTTCTTGAACGGTTAAACCAGGTTTAACGAATTTGATCGAAAAATCTTTGTATCTATTTCTGATGGTGTCTGCAAGTTCATATGTTTCTTTAAAATGTAAATCCGTGTCCAAAAAAATCACTTTTGCTTCCTTGTTTACTTTCGATAATAAATCTAAAAGCACCATACCTTCCGCTCCAAAGCTGCAGGCATATACGATCCTGTTGCCATATTCCCGGCAGGCCCATTTTAGAACATCCATTGAATCACGCAACTGTCCCAGTATCTGCTGTAAATTTACTTCATTCCATGTTTCATATGTTAATGTATTTCCCATCCATTTCCCCTCGCTTTCAGAAAAGTTTTGGGTAAGGGACATTCACGTCCAAACACCCGGTTAACCTGAAAAATTAGGTTAATACCTAAAGCAGATTATTCATTTTTTCAGGGAAATGTTCGCTGAAACAGCGCCTATTTATTGAGTTTCCCGCAGAATCCGGGGGATAAGGTACCTTTTTCCAATAGGCGAATATACTTATAAGGGTTATGAAGTTTTCTATGTTAATGTTTCGACCAATTTTGAGTTAAAGCAGGAGAGGGCTTATGAAAATTAACATTTATCAAGGGCATCAGCACGTTTTGGAACCTTCCGATATCAATATTGTCATTGATGTGATTCGTGCATTCACAGTTGCCCATTACGCTTTTCGGGGAGGCGTAAAAGAAATTTTACTTATAAAGGAAGTAAGTGAGGCTGTCAGCTTAAAGGAAAAATACCCGCACTATCTATTGGCAGGCGAGGTTGGCGGACTGCCGATTGAAGGATTTGATCTAGATAACTCCCCCAGGAATGTATCGGTACACGACATCTTTGGCAAAACAATCGTGCAAAAAACAACAAATGGCGTAAAAGCAACACTGAATGCTCTGGAGGCAAATGAAGTCTTTGTTACCGGGTTTAGCAACGCAAGGACAACGGCGGAACACGTAAAAAAAATAGCAGCGCAAAATGATGATGTGGTCATCAATATTATTGCGTCTCATCCGGATGGAGATGACGATTTAGCTTGTGCGCAATATATGAAATCAATCATCGAAGGGGTATATTCAATGAATTCTGAGGAAGTCGTAAAAAGAATTGTAAACTGCCGGGCAGCTGAAAAATTTTTTGATGAATCAAAACCTGAGTTTCACCGGGATGACATTTTCTATTGTATAAAAGAACTGCCTGAGAACTTTGTCATGAAGGTTGACATTGGAAGGGGAATACCAAGAATTTTGAAGGTGACACTATGAGTTATGCAGGATTAAGTCTGCCTGAAAGGCAAAATAAACCGAGAAGCAGTGGACTGACGATTTTGATAGATAACGGCGTACCATTTCGTTTTTTGGAGGAAACGATAAAAGATGCCGGCCAATTTATCGATTTTGTGAAGTTTGGCTGGGGTACATCGATCGTGAGTAAGAATATATCGAAAAAAATTGCCTGCTTACAGGAAAATCATGTGGAATTTTTTTTCGGTGGAACTTTGTTTGAAAAGTTTTTAAGCCAGAAAAAAATGGATGATTACTATCTTTACTTAAAAAAGTTTGGTTGTAACTATGTTGAAATTTCCAATGGGACAATCGCGATAGCCAACAAAGAGAAGGCAAAATTTATTACCGATTTTGCGTCAGAATTTTTCGTGTTCAGCGAGGTTGGAAGTAAAGACAGTGAATTGTCCGGATCCATTGAGTCTGTTGATTGGATTGAATTTATACTGGAAGACCTTGAGGCAGGGGCCAACAAAGTGATTACGGAAGCCCGTGAAAGCGGAACAAGCGGCCTTTGCCAGGGAGATGGGGAAATAAGGTTTGATATTATTGATGACATTTATAGTTCCGGCATCGATATCAATCAAATCATTTTTGAAGCGCCGAACAAAAAAATGCAAACTGCTTTTATCAAACTGGCCGGGCCAAGTGTCAATTTGGCCAACATACCTTTATGTGATGCTATTCCGTTGGAAACTCTCAGGCTGGGATTACGTTCCGATACGTTTTATTTATTTGACAGGGAGGAGCAGGAGTGAGAGCTTCCAACAAAGTATTCCATCTCGCCATTCCATGCAAAGACCTGGATGAGACAGTGGAATTTTACAAAAAGCTTGGCTGTAAACTGGCAAGAAGATATGATGACAGGGCAACCTTCAACTTTTTTGGCGATCAGCTCGTCTGCCACTTAAACCCTGAAGGTATTGATTTACAGCCTAAAATATATCCGCGCCACTTTGGGATTACATTTATGGAAAGACAAGAATTCGAGCAAACGCTCAAATACGCTTATGAAAAAAAACTGCCTTTTTTTCATAAGCCCTCGCGCCGTTTTGCGGGAAAGCAGGAGGAGCATGAAACATTCTTTTTAATTGACCCGGCCAATAATTTGCTTGAGTTTAAATACTATTATGATATAAATATGGTTTATTAAGTTACGTGAGAGCGGCCGTTTGGTGCTCTCTTTTTTTGTGAGGATGCGTTTAGCAATTATAATTGTACATTGAGCGCAATCACTATTTTTAGCAAATGGGCAGCTTCCTTTCAACCGCAAAAATTCTTATTCGTCAAAAAATTTAAAATTTTCTAATAAAGTTTAAAACAATACTAAAGCACTAGATAAATTTGTCGATATTAGTAATATAAAGACTAATATAAGTAAAAGGAATCACGTAAATTATTGTAATTTTCGAAGAATATTTACCGCGTTTAAAGCCCGTCCCTCATATTTCCAGTTTTCTACTTTGTTTTTCCGGCTGTTCTCTTTAAAGTTGATTTTCACAGTCAGTATATAGGTTCACTGCAAAACAAGATAAAAATTGGGGATGGGTAGTGGCTGCAGGAACCTATATGGAGGATTTTAACGCAGGTGCAAATTCTATTTTACACGTATTAATGGTTACGTTAGGTTTCTCGCTCGTACTGGGCGCAGTCATTGTCTGGTTGATGACCGGGCGCAAAAACATGATCCAGGGATACCTGGATTATTTTTTTTCTGCATTTTTACGTAAAAGTCGCTAGTGCCCTAAAAGCTATATTTGTGAAGCCAAGCAATTATAGATATGTACTTCCGGTCTTATGGTAAAATGGTAGAAGTTGCTTACAGAAACCAGAAGGAGTATCCCTCGATGAATCAAACATTTAATAACAAGGAAAAAATGAAGCAAATATTAATCCTGTTGATTCCCATCCTCATCACCCAGCTTGGGATGTTTTCAATGGTGTTTTTTAATACGGTAATGTCAGGCAAATATAATCCGGCAGATTTGGCCGGAGTGGCGATCGGTTCATCGATCTGGAATCCGATCTTTACCGGGTTAAGCGGTATTTTGCTTGCAGTTTCCCCGATTGCCGCCCAGCGATTCGGTGAAAAGAAGAGCAGGGAAATTACGTCTGTTGTGACTCACGGTATTTATTTGGCTGTTTTCATTGCGCTGTTCGTTATCATCGTTGGTTTTTTTGCACTCAATCCGCTTTTGGAGAACATGGACCTCGATGCAAGCGTAGCACAAACTGCTCATGATTTTTTGGTTGCCTTAAGTTTTGGAATGATTCCTTTATTTATTTTTAATGTGTTAAGGGCCTTTATTTATTCACTCGGGAAAACGCGGATCGTTATGATCATTACGATCTCTTCATTGCCTATTAATTTCTTCCTGAATTACGTATTGATTTTCGGCAAGTTCGGTTTCCCGGAGCTGGGAGGGGCGGGAGCGGGATATTCAACCGCAATCACCTATTGGATTTTATCGGGCGTAACGGCATGGATCATTGCCCGGCAAGAGCCATTTGCCACATATAACGTTTTTAAGAATATGAATCATTTTTCACTTTCTGAGTGCAAAGAAATTTTAAAAATCGGTGTACCAATGGGGCTTTCAACCTTTTTTGAAACAAGCATGTTTGCCGTTGTCACGATCTTGTTAAGCAGATTTGATATTACAACAATTGCCTCTTACCAATCCGCCCTGAATATCGTATCCTTCCTTTATATGATTCCGATCAGTATTTCGATCGCTTTAACAGTGTTAGTCGGATTTGAAGTAGGGGCAAGGCGATATCAAGATGCAAAAATCTATAGCTGGATGGGTATCGCCTTATCCGTATTGATTGCACTTTTCACAGGATTACTGGTAATCATATTCCGCTTTGAGGTAGCCGGAATTTATTCGAATGAGGCTGCTGTCATTGCGCTAACAGCCCATTTCTTGATCTATGCTTTATTCTTCCAAATTTCCGATGCGATCCAGGCAACCGCACAGGCGGCTTTAAGAGGATATAAGGATGTCAATATCTCATTTATCATGACACTTATTGCTTACTGGCTCATCTGTTTGCCGGTTGGTTATATTTTAGCCCACCATACCAAATTGGGGGCGACTGGATACTGGATCGGCCTAACGACAGGATTACTGGCTGCGGGAATTTGTTTGTCGATGAGGCTCATCTACATTCAAAAACGAAAATATCATACAGCAGGGGCCTGACCCCAAATGGTTAAATAATAGGTATATCATGGTAGCTTAATAACAAAAAGCTGCCTGGAATTTCGGCAGCCGACTGCGTATAAATGGGTTTGAATAAACAGTGTTTTGTTACGGGATAATAAATTGGGGTTTTTAAATTTATTTATCGTATGATTCCATTATGCTTCCTTGTAAATTAGTTATGATTGGATTGTTTTCTCAACAGGGTAGGAAGAACCTATTTCACTGAGAAATATTTCTTAATGTCCTGGTAAGTGTCTACACCTCTTACTCTTTCATACATCTTTATTACACCATATCTGTTTTTCTAAAGGAGGTGTGGGACTAGTTTTCACACATTATATTTACCTCGCTATATGCTTACCAATCTTCAGCTAACCCCACCATCCACTATTCTTATTAGTGTCATATTAAAGAGCTTTAACCCTTTAAACTTATCGCTCAAATAAATATTAGATTATATTTTAATATATCCTGCACTAACCAGTGAAAAAAGATATAATTTGTAATCCATGTCGCCCAAGACACATTTTGATGGATCTATTCCTTTAAAAACCATAAATTCGAACATAATTTTTTCACATGGTCCGTATGTTGAAATGAATGGACTCAAGTATTTACCATCTTCACTTTGAAAAATAATATATAATAACGTCCCTTGACTAGCAGCATGATTTCGTTCTTCAGGATTTGAATGGTCTATTTTAGTAGTTAGTGTGCCATAAGATTCTTTGAATTCATTATGGGTGATTTTCTCCTCTTTATTATATAAATTTTCAAGAACAGATTGGTCATCAATTAAATAACATTTAGTTAAGAATGACGGATTAAAGAAAGGGTCTTGGTGTAACTCAGAAAATAAGTCACTGTCCATTTCTTTAGCTTTATATTTTGTTTTTAGGATTCTATCGATTTCATCCAAACTAAATTTACTAATGTTTAATTGCTTGAATTTTTCATGGGCTTCTAATGCATTAAAATTATCAAAAGAAAGTGTCACTATAACATCCCATCTTTCATTTTTTAATAAATGTTCTTAATTATATTTATAACAGTTACGTTAACCAAAATCACTTTAGTTACAATTAATCGGAAATGACATCCATTCTGGATGTCATTTCTAATTAAAAATCTGAACGATAATAACATATGTGTTCTTTTAATGCCAGAAAAATAGCTAACCATTTAAATTTTATTTTTTTTATTTTGTAACTAAATACAACAAAATATTTATTTTTAGTAAGAGTAAAAAGAGTGACCCCCAGATCTATTCCACTTATGGAAATGAGGAAGAAATTTTGGATAGGTTCCGTGCGGTCCATCAAAAACAGGTGTTCTGCCACCGCCTGCTGATTGAGCTACTTTCTTAGCCAAAGTGCCATTTTTAGACCATACGTTATTACTGCTGAAGGTTGATCCATTAAGCCTAGCCACTGCAGTGCTAAAAGAAATCGGGTCACCAATGTAAACGCCTTTAGAAGTGTTTAGATAGGCGGCGTAATGGTCATAGTTTTTGTTTTTTAATTTGGATGCTATCTCGGAAGCAAGAGTATAAGTTACTCCTCCAATGACTATCGCAAGCCCAATTGAAATCAGGTGAGCTAATAATGCCTCTCCAATCACAACACCTATTGGTACCAAGAATGCAAAAGAAGCTTCTAATTCATTTGTATTTACATGGTATTCTTCACCCGTCTTAGCATCAACAAACTTCGCAACAATTCCTTCTTCAGTTGCATTTTCTATTAATACTTTATATTCCTTTACTCGCTCATTTCCATTATCATCAGTTTCAATTGATGATAATGTAAATTCATTTGTATCGTGATCAAGGGTTAGTGAAACATCTGCATCTGTAATGTTTAAATTCTCATCCGTTGTAGAAGAAGTTCCTTCTTCTTGAACAATATCCTCAACCGTAGTATCTTGAGGGATATCGTATACTGCCTCATCAAATGAAAGATCTGCCTCTACTGTTAACTCTTCTTGAGTATTCTGGACTTCTATTTCACCTTCATTCCCGACCGCTTCTTGAATTAGTTCTTCGGTCACAGCAGCTTCATTTTCTTCTGCAAAGATTCTGTTGTTTGGTACAAAACCAATTATCATTATCATAACAAGAAGCACAGCTAAATATTTTCTAAATAAACGAGGTTTCATCAGTTTCACTCCCTAAAATATGATAATTTAACAAACCCATTTCCATATAATTTTTTATCGCCAATGTTAATTGAATATTTTTTTAAAACCCTATTTACCTGCTTGGAAAGATCTTTTTCTTCCAAATCCAAATTGAACTTTTTTTCATTTTGCAGAATAATTGAGACAAGGCCAGTCATGTATGCGGCTGCTAAAGATGTTCCACTATACTCCTGGTATTTACCATCTTTTGAAGTAGTAAGAATTGCAGCACCTGGTAGTGAATAATCTATTTTCCCTTTAGCAGAATAGCTTGGTATGATTTTATAATTTGAATTCACTGCGGTTACTGAAATAACATCTTTATATCGTGCAGGAAAGTTGACATTTAGTCCATAATTATTACCTGCAGCTGCAACCACAATAATTCCGGAATTAACAGCCTTTTTTATTATTTTATGAAGTTCAGGATTATTCGAAGACATGCCAAAACTTATATTAATAACTTGGACTTTATTCTCAATGGACCACTCTATCCCTGTTATTAATGACTCAATGCTACCTTTTCCATTGTCATTTAATATTTTTACTGAATAGATCTCCACATTTGGTGCCACTCCGACTATTCCAAAATCGTTATTTTCTGCTGCAATTACTCCAGCAATTGCTGTGCCATGCCCAAATTTATCCTCGATAGGTTGATTTGGATTTATTGCATTAAACTCTTTAACCACTTTTCCTTGTAAATCTTCATGTTCTTTTAAAATTCCACTATCAAGAATAGCAACCTTAATTTTGGTAGATTTTGTTTTTTCCTTTCTTTGATATTTCTCTAACCCTAAGCTTTTTAGTCCCCACGGGATGATTTGATTTGTTGTACTATTTAATAGTTGTATATCACTAGCTTTTTTATTTGAATTATCAATTAACCTAGTGGTATTCTGCTTATCATTTTGATCCCAAAAATCATTAAAAAAAACAGTTAAAACTAGTAGAATACCTATTACTATAACAAAAATAGTAATAAACCAATTTCTTCTAAAATTAATCTCCTCATTTCCAATTATTTTAAAAGAATCTTCAATTAATTTTTAAGTTTATTCCCCCTTTTTATTCATTAATTTGTGAAATAATAACTGGATGAACATTATTTCACAAATATATATATATTTATTATAAATAGAAAAAATAGGGAGTACATTAAATTTTTGTCGACTTATTTCGACAGTTAATATGAGAGCTAGTATTAGTTAGTTTTTTCCAAACCACCGATATAAGGCTTGAGCGTATTCATCCAACACCATGATGTAATATCCGGGTGTAAGCTGCCTAATTTAATGGCAGTGTTTTTTTATGTTTAGGAAAAAATTGTGGCGGGAACATATGGGGAACTCATGCGATAATGGAGAAAGTCAAAATATTTCCTGGCGGTTTGACGGCTTGCAAATTGAAGAAGAATATTAAGGTGCCTTTAACTTAATCGAAAACAGCAATTTCGAATTGATGCAGATAACAAGGGAGTGCCAGATGGCTGGTATTTGCCTGGTACCCTGACTTCTTCTGATGGGGTCGATTCAACAACTGCTTATGCAGGCGGCAAATCGATAAAATTAACGGGACAGCGCGAAGTCGATAAATTTGTCCGCCAGGAATTGAAGGTCAGTGGAACAACCGGACAAGAAATTACCGTATCCGGGTTTTCAAAAGTTGATTCTCCGACAGCTATTGCGGGTCCTTATCAGATGAATGTAGCCATTAATCACACTGATGGTACCATTCAATGGGTAAATGGTGATTTTGACAGAAGCAAATCCCATGATTTGCAGCATGCTTCCCTCAGATTTGCGGCGACAAAAGACTTTAACTCATTGACAGTCTATTACCAATCCAAAGACCAAACCAGGACTGCCTGGTTCGATTCTGTCAAAGCTCAAGTGGGTTCCATACGTACAAAGTCTGCTTACGATTCACTCGGGAATTATGTGATCAACAGTACCGACCCGAATGGAAATAATGTATAGAAGACTTATGATCCGATTGGAAATGTTACGGGAGAAACGGTTGGCGGCGATACCCGCCAATATGAATACAATGCCTTTAAATCAAACTGTTACACGATTCGAAGGGGAGGATGGCAAAGTTTCCAGGGTCGTCACAACAAAAGGGGAATACGAAGCAGACCTGGTCATCCTTTGTGTCGGCTTCCGCCCGAATACCGGCCTTTTAAAAGGACAAGTGGACATGCTCGAAAATGGTGCGATCAAGGTGAATGAGTATATGCAAACAAGCAAAAAGCATGTATATGCTGCTGGTGACAGCTGTGCGGTTATGTACAACCCAACAAAACAGCATGCCTATATTCCACTGGCTACTAATGCCGTCCGCATGGGTACACTGGTTGCCAAGAATCTCGTAAAACCAACAATCAAATACATGGGAACCCAAGGAACATCGGGACTTCACATTTATGATTATAATATGGCTTCAACCGGGATTACAGAATCAGCAGCTAAAAGTTTGCACATGAATGTGAAAAGTATCACAATCACAGACAATAACCGGCCGGAATTTATGCCAACATATGAGCCTGTCACTTTAAAAGTGGTCTATGAAGAAGAAACAAACCGCATTGTTGGTGCCCAAGTAATCTCAAAAGCGGATATGACCCAAGCAATCAACACGATTTCTGTTTGCATTCAAAACGAAATGACGATTGAGGACCTGGGCTTTGTCGATTTCTTCTTCCAACCGCATTTCAATAAACCAATGAACATATTGAATCAAGCCGGTCTGCAGGCACTGGCCCAGTAACGTACTGAATAAATACAAAGAGCATGCTGAGTTGTTTTGAGCATGCTCTTGTTTTTTAATTAATTGAAACAGGCTGCCATGATCTTTGGCAGCCTGTTCGGTCCAAGTGCTTCAAGTTAAATGGCCGACCTGCAGCTGGCCGCCATAGAAATGGTTTTTCTTTAAATAAACGTAAAGAGCAATAAAGAAAACCGCACTGAATGCCCTGAGGAAACCGGATAGCCACATTGCTATGTCCATCGTTGTAGTTTCAAGCATATACACACCAAATTGTGGGGCAACGAAGCCAACAATAGCCAGTAAAATATTATAATTGGATATGCAGCTGCTGCGGTTGTGATCTTCAGTTACTTCAAGCAGCTGATTAAACAGCAGCAACACTGTCCCTGATACAAACAAGCCGGAAAATGTATTGATGACAATCAAGTAAAACATATTGGTCGATAAAATCGTCAATATCGGAGCAGACGCCATTCCTAATGAAACAAGAACGAGCATTTTCGCATTGCTGTGCTTATCAGCCATTTTGCCCCACCATTTAAAGCTGACAACCTGGCTGACCTGATTGGCCACAGCGATTAAACTAATCCAAAACGCTGTCGCTCCTGCGTGTTTTATATTATAAATACTAAACAATGACCAGGACATCTGCCAGGCAAAGTTAAAAAACAGCCCGCAAATCAGAAAGTAGAGGAATGGTTTATGTTTAAAAACATTCAGGCCCATGTTCATTGACTTGCTGTTGGTTTTCTTTTCAACCGGAGGCTCCACATGCCTGTTTAAATAATAAATTTCAAGCAAGCCGACAAGGAAGGCAAACAAAAATAGAATTTGATAAGGAACCGGATTGCTTTTATCAAACTGTTGCAACAGCACACCCATTAAAAAAGTGGCGACCATCCCAACAATTGTAATGATCTTATTTCGTTCGCTAAAAAACCCATTTCTTCGCTTCTCGGGAATAATATCCCCAATAAAGGCCTGCCAGCTTAAATTGGCAAAAGAACCCGGCAGATTCATCATCCCAACCAAAAGCACGAACACCCAGCTTCTGTATTCAGATGGAATATAGATGACAAAGAACATCGCCAATAAAAACAGGCGGGTAAACAGAAACGAATAAGCGGTGAATTTCTTTTTTTCTCCGAGCCGCCCTAAAATAACAGACCCGATCAGCATCGCAAACATGCCGATAAACTGAGGGAGCGAACTTATTAATCCCACCTGGTAATTGGTGGAGCCTAAAACACTTATCGCAAACAATGGAAAATAGTTATTGCTAATGTTCAAAACAATCGATGTGCCAATTCCATTTCGAATACTTAATTTTTCGTTATTATCGTTCACACTTTTAATAAGTGCCATTATTGGTTTCATCTTCTTTCATTTATTAAAAATAAACTGTGGCTGACTGACATGAAATTCCTTAGTAATCATAATCCTCTGTTAATGTTTTGGCAATAGGGAATTTTGTTATTTTTTAACGAAATCATGACGCTTCCCCAAGAAAAAAATGGCATATAAAAAAAGCGATCAAAAATGAGATGAAGGAGATATTTGCTATAATGAATTCATGGTGGATCAAACTCCCTGGTGAACCAAAAAATGATGTTGATTTTTAAAAGGAGGAATTAAATAAATGCGGTTGGAAGAAAAGAAAATAGTAAGTCTTGTCCATCACGATTTCGAAGACCTTGAGCTATGGTATCCCATTCTCAGATTGCAGGAAGAAGGGGCCGTTGTACATTTGGCAGGAGAGAACGCAAAAGAAAAGTATATTGGAAAATACGGAGTACCTGCAACATCCGATTTTTCTTACGCAGATATTAAAGCCGAAGAATACGATGCAATCCTTGTCCCGGGTGGCTGGGCTCCGGATAAAATCCGTCGTTTCCCGGAAGTGCTATCACTAATTCAACAAATGGACGAAAATAAAAAGCCGATCGGACAAATCTGCCACGCTGGCTGGGTCTTGATTTCAGCGAAAATTTTGCACGGTAAAAAAGTAACAAGTACGCCCGGGATAAAAGATGATATGGAGAACGCGGGAGCAACATGGTTTGATGAGCCGGTAATCGTGGATGGCCACCTTGTTTCAAGCCGGCGCCCGCCAGATCTTCCGGATTACTTGCGCGAATTTATCAAAGTGTTGGAACAACAAGGTTAAAAAGAATAGATAAGCAACTCGATTCGATTTCTTCAAAAAAACTGCCGTTAAGTTTTTTATATCGCATTTTTATGTTTTTGCCCCAGTGCGTAGGAGGGAATTAATTCGTATTCTTTTAGGAAAGACTAATGATTGTTTATACTAATTCAAGTGAGGGGGGAATACGCCATGGAAAACATTGAAGTGGGCGAAGTGTTTACCATCAGTGATGAGAATGACGAGGAGCAGGAGGTTGAAGTGCTGGGATCCATGCATATTGAAGGTACAGAGTATGTGGCAGTAAGCTTTGTAGAAGACCTCGAGCAAGAAGGCGACATTGATGTTTTCTTTATGAAGGTGGATGACGAGGGTGATTTCTCAGCGATAGAAACCGATGAAGAGTTCGAGAAAGTTTCTGCGGCGTTTGCAGAAGTGATGGAAGTGGATGACTGAATGTATATAAAGTGAGCGCTCAAAATTGACAGGCAGGGGGGATGTTAGTTTCCACCCCTGTTTTTTGTTTCATCCGTCGTAACTGAATCGTACCAATTAAGCTTAAGTAAACATAAATGGCCTGATTTATTCATATGAATGGACAAGGTGTAAAAAAGGCATCAGACGATTGGAGACGGAGAAAACAATGGTGTTGTCGAAGGGAAATAATCGATCATTAGGCTCAATATTCTTTCGGCAAGTGCTTACTTATGGTTATTTAACATGCGGTGGGATTATTCAAGGACTGGGGATGGCGCTTTTCTTATTTCCAAATTCAATTCCTTCCGGCGGCGCAGCGGGACTTGCTGTTCTTTTAAATTTTTTTCTGGAAATTTCATTGGGATTGGCCCTTTGGTTTTCAAATTTGATTGCTCTTTCATTAGCCGTTAAATATTTCGGCTGCGAATGGACATTTCGGACAATGTATTCGGTATCTATTACATCGTTTACCGTGAATTGGGTAACCGCATTTTGGTATTTGCCTGATTTAAATATAGGATTGGACATCCTTTTAGGTGCGATATTGTATGGGATCGGCGTTGGCATTTTAATCAGGTACGGTTCATCAAGCGGAGGGATGGTCGTTATCGCCTTGATCATTGCCATGCAAAAAAACTGGTCTCCAGGGAAAGCAATGTTTTGGGTAAACCTATCGATATTTATTTTAACTGCGCTGGTAATTGATTTAAAAATCGTATTATTTGCGATTATTTGTCAATTCCTATCAGCCAAAATCATTGATTTCGTGGATAACTACAAAATTGAATTCACCCTTTTTCAAGAGCCGGGTTGGCGAAGAAAATAGTTGATAGCTAATATATAGGAGTTGCTAGCATTAAGATAACATAGGAAATGGAGGATTATTGAAAGCAATCCTGTCATGTGCAAATATTTGGCCTAAGTTATTGTTTATAAAAAATTTTTTCTCCATAAATGGGTTAATACTAACGATATACATTTATATGGAGGAAAAACATTCAATGCGGAGAAAATGGGTTATCGTGACAGTTATTTTAATAGGCATTATCCTTATTTCCATCGTTTCTTTCAGATATATCGATTTTGAATACTCTTATATGCCTGACAGGAATCAAGTACTTTCGACTGAAAACAGGCAAAGCCTGGGTTCCTATGATATATGGGGAACAGTCGTGTCTAAACAAGAAGCAGCTGAATTAAAAAAACAATATCAAGAAAACAGCCTTTCTGCTGAAAATGGTGCAGTGGAAATAAATGATTCCTTATTACAGCTTGGCAGGGAAACGTTTTATAAGGAAACCTTTGGGAATGAAGTGTTTCTTACAGACATTATGGGTGTAATAGATGGCCCTTTAACGATAGCGAATATGGCAAAAGCGATTGTCGCCCTGAAAGGACAAGGGACGACCAATTTGCGGGTTAAGCTCGCAGAATCTGCTGTTATCGGGGATAAAACCTTTAAAAAAGGGGAACTGATAGATACCGGCATAGATGTTGCAAGGGGAAGTTATACTCCAATGGGTATGCCTGTTTCTGTCTCTGACGGCAGAATCAGGGTGGGAATCAGTTGTGCGGCGTGCCACGCAACGGTTGATCCCACTAACAAGCAGGTTTTGGAAGGTGTCACCAATCCGGATTTAAACACAGGGCTCATTATGGCCCTTGCGCGCAATACAGCGTCTTATTTTACTCATTCAGAAATTGCCTCGCTTAAAAATTTTTTAAATGAAAAATCAGCTTCGATCATAAACAGCAAAGGAGAAAAAGAATTGCTGCCGGATCCAGATCTATTGGAGAACTCGGTAGACAGAACACTATTAAAATGGCCGCGCGGTAATTTTGACTCTTCGATTGATATGAAAAGCAATCCAACCCAGATCCCCGATGCGTTTACACTGGGAGATCATCCATTCAGCTGGAGCGGAGCCGTCATGGCCGGTCCGTTTAAGGGCTTGAGTTCATTCAGCAATAATGTTCATGCGCAAAATTCAGATAGTCTTGCGCAGACACCATCAAGCCAAGCTCTTTTTGATATGGACCCGGAGGTTTATCTTGGAACCATTCTCCAAAATGCCGCTGCTGAAAAATTTCGGTTTGACCCGAAAAAAGGGGAAAAGCCATCAAGTTTTTTCGGGAAAGTGGATCCAACACCCGGAGTTCCCGGCATAAACGAAATGGTTAAACCGCCTTCTTTTCCAAAAATCACACTGGTCGCGCCTGATGGCCTGCATGTCAGCTCGCCGGATCACAAAGTAAATGAGCAAAATAACAGCGTAGCGGCATGGCAGAATACACTTGAACCGCCACAGCGAACGAAAAAAACAAACAAAGATTTGGCGGAACAAGGTAGGAACGTTTTTGTCAACGCAGGCTGCATTTCCTGCCATGCAGGGAGCTATTTGACCAACAATAAGGTCGTATCGTCACAAGTACTCGGCACCGAGCCGACAAGAGCAGCAGCATTTAAGAAAACAGAAAAATTGTTTGGCGAAAGTGAGATATATGCTCCCAATACACCGGTACCCGTTCCCGACAATGCAACAGTATTGAAGGTACCAACAAAGCAATTGGATCCGGAGCAAATCAGACTTGCCTGGGCGAAAGATGGATCGCCCGGCGGCTATAAAGTTCCAAGCCTGATCGGGTTATATTGGGGGGCGCCTTATTTGCACGATGGCGGTGTGGCAGTTGGGAAATCGATGAAAAACGCTGGTGTTGCAAATACGATTTTAAAAGGTAAACCGGCAGATCCGGAAAACAGCTTGCTGGCATTGATTGATCGCGATTTACGGGACGAGGTGATTAAAAATAATCAATCATCACAAGATTTACAAGACGTCAGAGTCACTGGAAAAGGGCATGAATTTTGGGTTGATGCCGGAAGCGGCTTTTCCGCGGCCGACCAAAAGGCCTTAATCGAATACTTAATGTCGTTGAAAATGCCCTGAAATTAATACCACAAGTAAAACCCGGCACATTGCCGGGTTTTTCATCCAGTTTACAGCGTTCCCATCAAGATGCTGCAAGCAGTCCTAAAAGGTGCTTAGCGGTTCATTTAACATCATTCTTTTTTCCCTCCATTGTGCATATCTCTAGCTGTAACGGTGAATTTCATTGACTAAATCTTTCTTGCATCTCCTTTTTATTATCTTCAGATAATTTTATTTTTTTAAAATTTAAAAACTAGTCTATAACAAATACTGAAAAAGGACAAGTGGAAAGTATTGAACAGCATGAAGAAAGGAAGGAGGAAAGTCCATAATTCACACAGATTGATTGTAGTTCTGAAAATTAACAAAAGAAAGATTAGAGGAAACTTTGTATTTATCCTTGAATCACCGTTATATTAATAAACCTTGCACGCGGGCACATTAAGCTTGATCACACCAAACACCTGAAGAGGTGAAAGCTGCATGTCCGATTTTTGCCCTGTTGTATGGCCGGAAGAACCAGTTCCCGATAGCCTTAAAAATTGCCAAGAATGCGGTCTTTACAAGCATGGATCACGCATGGTTTGGGGAGAAGGCAACCCGGAGGCGCTGATCATGGTTATTCCTGATAACCCAGGAGCAAGTGAAGATCGTGAAGGGAATTCGTTTATATGTGGAACTCGACAAACGTTACAACAAGCTGCCGTTTCAGTCGGATTGAAAATGGAGGAAAACATGATAAACAGCAAACTCAAAGTAATTGTATTTGATTTAGATGGCACGCTATATGAAGACACTCACCATTTTGATTATTATGCTGAGAAGCTCCGAAGTAAACTGCCATCCGAACTTAGAAATTCTTTTTGGGAAGACTATCAATTATCAGTCCAGGGGAACCATACCCTAAAGATTGGGACGGTGTATGATATTGAACGGGATCTAGTCCTGATACAAGAGCACAATATTGTAAAAGCAGGTTACAGATGGGATGGCCATCCATTATCTGATGCAGAGATCATGAATTTATATCCTAAGCCCATTACGCTGGATTTAGTGCACATGATCAGTATTGGCGATTTATGGTGGGTCCCTTCTGCAATTGCACGTCATTATGGGCTGGGTGGTGAAGCTTCCCAGGAAGCCTTCCTCGAAATTAGAAGATATATGATGGATCCTGAATTTGTGATGACAAGAGTACCCGGTTTTAGAGAAGCACTTTGGAACTTAAAAGAGAGTGGTTACAAGTCAGTGTTATTAACTAACAGTCCCAAGAAGGATAGTGAAGTTATCCTTTCAAAGCTAGGTCTGGAAAACGTCTTTGACAAGAAAGTTTTTGAGGGGCAAAAACCAACACGAACCGTGGAACGCTTTAATGAAATAAAAGATCATTTTCAAGCTGAATTTCATGAAGTATTAAGCATCGGGGATAACTGGATCAATGAAATTCTTCCGGCGAAGGAGCTCGGATGTTCAACAATCTTAATTGATCCGCATGGAATAAGCAAAAAAGGCTATGCAGACAAAGTCGTGAAAAATATTTCTGAATTAATTCCTGTGTTGCGTGAACTTAAAGCAGCACCTAGCAATTCTTATCGCTAAAACGAAAAAAACATATAAGAAAATCTAACAGGTTTAATGCAAGCGTTAGTTCAACTTTGTATGAAGCTTACCTTTGCAGGTCCAGATGGAATTATCATATTGAGTGTTTTTGCTATTGCCATGCTGGTATCGGTTATTTTTCAGGACGCGGCGAAAAGGATTTACATCATAGTTTGTCAAATTATTATTTAGCCGGCAGAAACCTCGGTTTTATCGCCCTATTTTTTACTCTTTATGCCACTCAATACAGCGGGAATACCATCGTGGGTTATGCTCCGACTGCTTATCGAACCGGCTTTTCCTGGCTTCAGTCGATCTCCTTTACGACTGTGATTATTGGGATCTACTTATTATTTGCACCGAGGCTGTACGTCATATCAAAACGCCAGAATTTCGTGACGCCAACCGATTGGCTGCAGTTTCGCTTTAAATCAAAAGCTGTCACTTTGCTAAGTATTTTCATTATGCTGTGGGGGCTGGGGAACTACTTGCTCGAACAGCTTGTCGCAATTGGTCAGGCTGTTTCAGGAATGACAGGTGGAACAATTCCATACGAAATTGCCGTCATCGCCTTTGTGCTGGTCATGCTCATTTATGAGTGGATGGGTGGGATGAAGGCGGTCGCATTTACAGATGTATTGCAGGGAGTTATCCTCATGATCGGGATTTTCGTATTTCTTGCGGGAGCGCTCTATCTTGTCGGCGGGAATTTTTCTGAGGTTACCAGGTTTGTCGCCGAGACAGAGCCGGCCAAAATTGCCGTGCCGTCAATGGATGTGTCGATCAATTGGTTCAGCATGCTCCTTCTCGTCGGGCTGGGCGCTTCTATTTACCCGCATGCCGTCCAGCGGATCTACTCGGCGGAAAGTGAAAAGACTCTGAAAAACTCTTTTGCAAGAATGGCATGGATGCCTCCGATCACAACAGGGCTTGTATTTGTGGTCGGCATCATTGGTCTCATGCTTTACCCCGGCCTCGGGGAAAACGGCTCAGAACAGCTGGTAGGGTTAATGGCGAATGAAATTGCCGCGATCAATCCTTTCTTTTACTGGATGATGATTATATTCTTCGGGGGAATTGTTGCCGCTATCATTTCAACAGCTGACTCAGTTTTGTTGAGCTTTTCATCCATGCTTTCCAATGACGTTTATGGCAAGTTTATCAGTCCCCGCGCATCTGAACATAAGAAGGTAATGGTCGGGAAGGTTGGTGGAATTATTGCAGTCATAATATTGTTATGGATTGCCTGGAACCCTGTATGACATTTTCGTCCTTAAGTTTGAATTGCTTGTGCAAGTTTTCCCTGCCTTTGTTCTTGGGCTGTATTGGAAGCGATTATCAGGAAGAGCCGTTTTTTGGGGAATGCTGTTTGGGGCGATTCTTGCCGGATTACTAACCTTGACAGGCTATAAAACGGTCTGGGGTATCCACGGCGGTGTCCTCGGGTTGGGATTAAATTTTTTTGTCTGTGTCGTTGGTTCACTACTTCTTCCTGCAACTGCGAAAGATTCGCTTAAAGAAGAGGAAATCGCTACTTTAGAAATGAGGGCTTAAAGAAGCAGCCAAATTTTGAATAAGAGATGATCTGATATGAATCTGTTATTAAAAGTTAAGTTTGTTGATGTGGGGGAGCCATGGCGCATGCTGATCTGGCTCCTTGCCGCGCAGATTATGGTTGCTTTTATTGGGCGAAGCCTTGGTCCACTGGGCGTATTAATAGGCATGGACCTTTCGCTTACGAACCCTCAAATTGGTTTGCTCCCGGCTGCCTTATTTTTTGGACAATCGCTTGCTTCCATTCCTGCCGGTTTTGCTGCTGACCGGTTCGGGTCACGAAAACTGCTCTTGTTAATTTCTATTTGTACCTCAACAAGTTTTTTGGCAATAACCATTACCTCGCAGTTTTCATTAGTTTTACTGCTCGTCGTCGTGGGGGGGCTTGGTTATGGGGCGATGCACCCAGTCACTACCCGCGGAATTACTTACTGGTTTTCGTTAAAACAACGCGGACTGCCATGGGAATCAAACAAACAGGAGTAACCGGAGGGGCTGCACTTGCAAGCCTGTTGTTGCTGCCGCTGGCTGTCATTTTTCTATCGTTCTATCCGGTTTATTACTGGTGGTTTCCGAGATAAGCGGTTCGACTGGAAGAGTTGCTTGGGGAATAATCAGCGATAAATTCTATAACGGAAAAAGGATTATTATTTTACTGATGATTGGAATTATTACCGCTATTTGTAGTGTAACGGTAGCGATTTTGCCCGAAACCATTTCATTCTGGGCGCTAGCACCGATCATCTCTATTTTTGGGTTCGCGATTTCTGGATTCAATGGGATCTGGATGAACTTGGCGTCTGAACTTGTCCCAAAAGAACAGGCAGGAATATCAAGTGGTTTCAGCATCCTCTTTGGATCGGCAGGTGTCATTGTGATGCCTCCATTATTCGGACTATTGGTGGACGAAACTGGGAATTACGCGATCGGGTGGTTTTTCATTGCTGCCTTAATGATTGTCGTTCTTTTAATTCTGATGATCATACATCAACAGGAAAAACGTAAGTTCAAATATGCGGGAAGCAAACTATAAAAGAAGAGGGGACAAACCAAGTGAGATTTAATCCAAATGAACTTTCCACGAAAGATATGTATAAGCTATTGACCGGATCGGTTGTGCCACGGCCAATCGCATGGGTATCGACCATTTCTGAAGAAGGGATACATAATCTCGCACCTTTCAGCTTTTTCACCGTCGCTTCGCGCAAACCGCCGATGCTGTGTATATCGATCGGACCAGGTGTTGGGGAAAGGGAGGGAACCGAAAAAGATACTTTGGTCAACATTCGTTCAATCAAGGAATTCGTCGTCAATGTCGTGCCGGCACAGCTCGCCAACCAAATGCATACAAGTTCAGAAAATCTTCCAAGTCATGTGGATGAATTCACTGCGGCCAAACTCACTCCTATAAAAAGTGAGTCAATTCGGCCAATGCGAGTAAAAGAATCTCCTATCAATATTGAATGTACACTAGAACAGATCATTCAGCTTGGCAGCGACCATCTGATCATTGGAAGAGTGGTAGAATACCATATTGATGACGAGTATTACCTTGGAAACTATAAAGTCAACCTTGAAAAGCTTAAGCCGCTTGGCCGGTTAGCCGGAAATTACAGCGAATGTAGCGAGTTTTTTCAATTGCCGAGATAACTATCAAAAGTGAATTTTATTGGATAACGGTCATCTACATTACTCTGGATGGATGTTTTCTGTTGTTGAGATAAAAACACTCATGGCATATTGGATTGTCGTTTGAGCAGCTATCTTAAGTTACAAAGGATCATTGAACAGGTTTTTTAAAAGAAATGTAGAATTGATATAGTAGAATTTATGATAAAGGGGACCTGAAATGAACAGACTAAATATCATCACACTTGGCGTCAAAGATATCGTTAAGTCTCATGAGTTTTATAAAAAACTTGGCTTTGAAACATCAATAAGGGGAGAAGAATCAAGCCCTGACATTATCTTTTTTAAAAATGAAGGGTCAAGAATTGCTCTCTATCCTTTAGATGAGTTAGCCAAAGATGTTAATAAAGACAATCCTCCTGCGATAGCTCCTGGTTTTTCAGGGATCACATTAGCTTATAATGCAAAATATCGTGAAGAAGTGGATGACATTTTGAAGAAGGCAGAATTAGCTGGCGCGGAAATAAAAAAAGAACCGACAAGAACAGACTGGGGAGGGTATGGCGGATATTTCACTGACCTTGATGGCTACTATTGGGAAGTTGCATACGGAGAGTTTTGGCAATTTGACGATTCGAATATGTTGGTGATTGAAGATCAGTAATAGTTTACATGTTATACCAAATCAGTTTGTTTACATTTGAATTAGAAAGGTTAATCTCCCATCCATTCCTGTCATATTAGTAAAGACCCGCTTTGTTATATGCAGAGCGGGTCTTTACTAATATGACAGGGAAGTGACATTGCTTTAAAGATATAGAAGAACTATGTTTTTTAACCTTTCCAAAACCGAATGCGTTTTCAAAACAAAATATTAGCTCTTAGCGAATCAAAGGGTAATAATAGAAGATGTACTTATTGAGGAAACAGGTGAATTATATGTCACAGCATGACTTTACGTCTGGAAGCATATATAAGCAGCTGATTGTTTTTTCGACACCAATTATGCTTACAAATATACTGCAGGTGTCCTATCAATTTATTGACAGCCTTTGGGTTGGGAATCTTCTCGGGGCAAACGCACTTGGCGCAATCTCCGTGTCCGCGACGGTTATTTTTACCGTCTTATGCTGCCATCACGTTCCTGCTTGCACGTGAAAGCATCAGGCTTTTCATTCAGGAAGAAGGGGCCCTGGAGTTTGGGACCTTATATTTGAAAGTGGTCGCCTTTTTCTACCCGTTTCTAGGCATTAATTTTATCCTGAACGGCGTGGTCCGGGGAAAAAGGCATTGCGCTCGGGATGGGAACAAGCTTTGTCATCAGCAGCATTATTGCATTTCTGTATTATAGATTTGGGAAATGGGACAGGCAGGTAATTTTTGAAAAGAGTGAATAAAGGCTGGCAGGGCTGATACAACACGGTTCATAAAGCCTGCTTTTCAAAATGATGGTCTTTGGGTATCTTATAGGTATATCTTAATGGGAGGGAAACCAACAACCCATACCTTCTTCTGGGAGAGGGCAATAAAAAAGCAAGGATGATAAACATGGGAAGAAAATTAGCCGTAATTGATATTGGTTCTAATACAATCAGACTGACTATTTACAATTATAAAGCGGAAAGTATTTTGAAGGAAATTGAGAATATTAAGGTTTCAGCCCGGCTACAAAACTACCTGAACAATGAGCAAATATTAACCTATGAAGGTCTTAATATCTTGTTGGACTCTTTAAGCGTGTTTAAAGAAATTGTCTCTTTACATAAAGTCACATCAATCAAAGTGGTTGCCACTGCCGCAATAAGAAAGGCGAAAAATCAGCTGGAAATAAAACAATTGATAAATGAAAAAATCGGGTTTCCCATCGAAGTTTTACCAGGAGAATCCGAAGCGTATTACGGATTCCTTGGTGTCATTAACGCTACTTATCTGAAAGATGGAATAACGATTGACATTGGCGGGGGCAGCACGGAAATTACCCTATTCTCAAATCGAAAAATGATGCAATCCCATAGCTTTCCTTTTGGGGTAATCAACTTAAAACAACAATTTATCAAAGAGAAAATTCCTTCTATTGAAGAAATATCCGAACTGTCTTCATTTTTAAAAACTAACTTTCAGGAAATTGATTGGCTAAAAAATTGCCGGCTGCCAATTATCGGTATTGGCGGCAGCGCGAGAAATTTAGCGAAAATGGATCAGGCAATCAAAAACTATCCAATTGATTCCATCCATCAATATGAGATTAATTTACAAGATATTTTGACGGTACAAGAAGAATTATCTTCTTTAACCTATGAAGAAATCCAACATGTCGAAGGGCTTTCTAAAGAACGTTCAGACATTATCATTCCTGCTATTGAAGTATTTCTGTCGATATATCGGATCGTAAATGCACCATTTTTTCAATTCAGCCGAAAAGGAATCAGGGACGGACTTTTATATGAAAAGCTAATGAATGATGGGAGCGAGGACGCAAGTCAGCAGCCGCTTCAGAAAAGCCTTTATCAAATGGCAATTGAATATGATTTGGATATGGATAAAAGGTCTCAGGCAGCTAAAACCGCTGAGATGATTTTCAACTCCATCAGTAAAAACGAACTGGTTGAATTGACTGGGAATGATTTAAATGATTTAAGAAATGCCAGCTCTATTTATAAATTAGGAGAATTTTTCGAAAGAGATTCAGCGAGTGCACATACATTTTATCTGTTATCGAACCGCAATATTGATGGACTTTCCCATCGGGACCGGATTAAACTGGCTTTATTGGCTTCCTATCATTCAAAAAAGTCTTTTAAAGAGAATATTAATCCGTTTAGAGAATGGTTTACTAATGAAGATAAACAGAAAATAAAGATCCTTGGAGCAATATTAAAATTTTCATTCATTTTAAGCAGTACAAAAAGAGAAATTGTTCAGGATATACGATTTATAGAAGGAAAAGATAATATTAATATGGAGCTTTTATGCAATAAGAGCTGGCAAGTGGAACAACAGGCAGCGGGAAAACAGGTCAAGCATTTAGAACATGCCCTGGGGAAAAATATAAGCTTGCATTTTAAATTTCCAAGTTAGCTTTTGACGTGAAGGGTAAAAGAAATTCGTGTGAAAATATCCCCATTCGTAAAGGGAGAGATCAATATGCAACAGAACATTGACTTGAATCAACCTGCATTTTTTAATAACAGGGAACTTAGCTGGCTGGCATTTAATAACCGAGTCCTGGAAGAAGCAATGGACGAACGGAATCCATTACTTGAACGGCTCAAATTCCTGGCCATCTTCAGTTCAAATCTTGACGAGTTTTTTATGGTTCGGGTTGCCGGTCTCAAGGATCAGATAAAAGCAGGGTTTATGAAGCCTGAGAATAAAGCGGGATTAACACCGAAAGAACAAATAACTGAAATTACAAAACTTACCCATGAAATGGTGTGTAGGCAATACAGCACTTATAAACATCTACTGTCGTTGATGGAAAACGAAGATGTTTCCTTTCTTTCAATAAGGGAACTTCAGCAAGATGCATTAATTTACCTGGAACAGCATTTTGACGAGGTTATTTTTCCTGTATTAACACCGATGGCAATTGATGCTTATCGGCCTTTTCCTTTGTTGTCCAATAAAAGCATGAATCTTGCAGTTGTTCTATCCGAAAAGGATGAAGTATCAACTGACACGAAAAAATTAGCTATTGTGCAAGTACCAAGAGGGTTCGCACGGTTTGTAGAAGTTCCAAACAAAGCTGAAAATGGCAAAAAACAATTTGTATTAATTGAAGATCTGATAAGCCACTTTGTACATAAACTGTTTCATGGTTTACATGTTGAATCCGTGACACAATTTCGCATTACCAGGAACGCAGATTTAGAAATACACGAGGAGGGCGCAAGAGACCTGTTAGAGGAAATTGAAGAAGAGTTGAAAATGAGAAAATGGGGAGCGACCGTCCGTTTAGAAATAGCAAAAGACTTCTTTGATCCTGAAATATTATCTTATTTATTAGATGAATTGGAAATACACGCAAAAGATACCTATTTGATAAACGGTCCTCTTGACTTAACGTTTTTATTCAGTTTTTACAAACGAATTGCTCCTTTAAAGGTACATCTCATTTTTGAAACGTATATTCCCCAGCCTGCGCAGGATCTTATCCAGGTTATAAACGGCGAGCAGCAACATATTTTTGATATTGCTGCATCTAAAGATATCCTGCTGCATCATCCTTATGAATCTTTTGAACCTGTTATAGATTTAGTCAGGTGTGCTGCTGACGATCCCAATGTGCTGGCCATTAAACAAACTCTTTACCGGGTGAGTGAAAATTCCCCGATAATCGAAAATTTAAAAAAGGCGGCTGAAAACGGGAAGCAAGTGCTTGTTCTTGTTGAGCTTAAAGCGCGGTTTGATGAGGAGCATAATGTACATTGGGCAAAGGAGCTTGAGAAGTCAGGCTGCCATGTTATTTACGGGAAGACGTTTTTGAAGACGCATAGCAAAATCACGCTCATTGTCCGTAAAATGAATGAAACTATTCAACGGTTTGTCCATCTGGGAACTGGAAATTATAATGAAGAAACGGCAAAGGTTTACACTGATTTAGGATTGATTACGTCAAATCCTGAATTCGCGGTAGATGCAACAAATTTCTTTAATTATTTAAGCGGTTTTATGGAAAAGCCGGACTTTCAGCATTTTTATGTGTCCCCTATGGATATTCGTAAACATTTTATTCGATTGGTTGACCAGGAAATAGAGTATCATCAGCAATTTGGGAATGGCAGGATCATTGCGAAAATGAATTCAGTAACAGACAAAAAAATAATTCTGAAGCTGTATGAAGCTTCACGGGCTGGAGTCAAGATCGATCTCATTGTGCGGGGAATTTGCTGCCTTCGTCCGAAGATCAAAGGGGTTAGTGACAATATCCGGGTCATCAGTATTGTTGGCCGTTATTTAGAGCACAGCAGAATATTCTATTTTCATCACAATGGCCGAGAAAAAATGATCCTTTCCTCCGCTGATTTAATGACGCGCAACATGGAAAAACGTGTTGAAATTGCATTTCCTATTATCAACGATGAGCTGAAGGCTCGGCTGAAAAAAATACTAACTATTCAACTAAGTGATAATGTTAAAGCTCGCGAACAAGACCAATATGGAAATTATTCTTATGTAACAAGAAATGCTGATGACCAGGAGATCGACAGCCAAATGATCTTTCTGGGTATGGCATACCAGGTAACTGATGATGAAGCATAAAGGGTTAAATAGGACACGCTTTCTGTAACTTTACGTTAATCATTTTTTCTGAAGTTAACATGTTTTTGGATGAAATGGTTATATTAATAGAGAAAAAAGCGCAAGCGCCTTCGGAACAAGCAAAAAACGCGCTTGTTCCTGCGAAAATCATTTTTCCTTAGTGCTCAGGACCCGGCAAACATAGGACGAGTGCTGCAGGAGCCGCTACAAGAAACTATGACTTCGAGATTCCAGGCGCTGGAGCTGGACATGGAGGGTTCTATCGATGTTTAAAGGTGTATCACTGTGGGCCGGAGTAATTTCGGGAGGAATGGCACAATTAAGGGACACGCAAGCCATGACTTCGGGCAATATGAATAAAAAAGAGTATGCCATCAATACTTCAAAAAATCTTACCGGCAGTTTTGGTATTATGGCGGGCATTGAATACGGAGCTATTCTCGGTTCAGCAATCATGCCTGGACCGGGAACGATAATAGGAACTATTATCGGAAGTATAATCGGAAATTCGATTGGTAATTATGCAGGATACCAGGCTGGCAATATTATTTTTAATAATCAGCTGCTTATTAACAACCGCTTGATGCATAATCAAACCCCACAATTACATGATCAAGATGCTTCCCCGGATCTGAACTGAAAAATTGGCTTTTGCAGGGCGGTTGCAAAAGCCTTTTTCATGAGAAAAGCGCAATCGCCTTGTACAGCCCCGACAAGCACTGGCCGACAATATGTCTTGTAAAATGAAAAAAAGAGGAACCAATTCATTCCTCTTAGTTTTGGATAGGCGGTTTCCCAATCATGGAATTAAAAGCCTTGTCGCTTAAAACGTTTTGTACATTGCCAGTTGCTTGATGGTTTTTATTTTTTTGTGCCGCTTTTTTATGCGTCTTTTTTCCAACAGGTGCTTTGCGCGCAGCTTCATCCCCGAATTGATTTATTGTATGATCCATCAGCTCTTCGCTTATCTCCATAGCATGGGGAGTTTTTTCCTTCGTCAGTTTCATATCATCGAATACCTGATTGTATTTTGACTTGGTGGTATCTTTAACATTTTTCATCATGTCTGAAAAATCTGGCAGAGCCATTTGCTCTTTTTCAACTTTTGCATCCGCAACAATGGTCCCTAGTTCTTTTCTGGCGCCGAGAGTTAACATTTTAACTTGATCGCCAACCGACAGTAGCGCAGCAGCCCCTTTTACCAGTGCCTTTCTGGTACCTCTCCTTGCTTCGGGTGATAATGACAGTATTATGGCAGCCGCAGTGAGGGCAATGCCAAGTGGATTATTCAATGAAAATAAGCGCTTAAACATGTCAAGACCTCCTCTTGTTCTTCATTGTAGCTTTTCCAAAAAAACTGCAAAATATCCATCAAGGAATATTTTTTTGTATAAAACATGTATAGGCTGGCAAATTAGGCTCAAAATAGTATGGAAAAAGAGATAAATGTCATAAGAGAAGGAGTTGCTAAGTACTGAAATGGAACCAAGTTTTAAGAAAAGGTCGTACCACGCAATTGCTGGCAGATTAAGAGCAGAACTGTATGGTTTAAAGAATGATCGTAATGTTGCCCTTCAATTTCAACAAGTTTTCTCCTCCATTGATGGCATTCTCCATTTGGAAGCCAGTACGGTGACCGGTAAAATTCTTATACAGTATAATGAAAATCTTTTGTCTATTGGTCAATTGTGCTTCTACATCTCGCAATTTGAACAAATGATTTTCCAACATTACAGCATAGAGAATGAGGGAGAGTGTGATGTCCATCATTCCGCCATTACACAACAATCTGCTTTGTCTGAAGTTGCTACAACTTATGAATTTCCTGCCGGGACGGGAAGCTTACCGCATAGAACCGTTACCTCCTTTTTCCAAATGGTTCCGGAAAATCACAGAGCGCGGGCACCAGCAGACAGTGTTCCATTGCCACTGGCCTTATCAGTTTCAGGACTGGGAATTCTCGGCATAAAACAATTGTTTTTCGGACGATCGATGTTGGCCAGGCATCCTGTGCCGTTTTATCTGGCTGCGATTTTGTCAGTTAGCACAGGTTATCCATTTATAAAAAGAAGACTGCAAAAAATATGGAAAGAACGAAAATTCAATGTTGATTTGTTGTTGAGCGCCAGTGCATTGGCCCTTGCCTTGATACGTGAAAATCTAATTGTGCTCGCAGGTTTAAGCTTGATCCAATACTTGAACTGGAAACGTATGCAGTCAGCTGAAAATGGCTTGATGGATCAGGAATATGTTTCTGAGGAAATAGAGGCGTACAGCCGAAAAGCAGGAAGGCTGGGTTTTTTGGGAGCGGCAGCAACTTTGGCGGTTACCCGTAATCCGATAGCTGCCTTTGCCGTATTGCTTGCTGCTAATCCGCGGCCAATTACCCTATCTGCGGAATATGCATGGAAACAGGCTGAACAAACGGCCATAGAAAGTAAAGCGGCCATTCCTGATAATGGTTCAGTATATCAATTGAGCCAAACAAATACGGTCGTTTTTGAAGATGCCTCACTTATGACCGTTAATGGGAACATTCGCAAAGAATGTGTTCCACTTTTGAGGCTTCTAAATGGCGGAAAAGCTTCGTTTATAAACAATGAATTAAAGATTGACCCGTACAAGCTTGGGCAAAGCTTAAAAGAATATGGAGTTCAACTCATTTCTCATCATGACCTGGACATCAAACGGCGTGAAGACGTACTTGTTGTCATTAATGGTCATGTTACAGGCAGGAACAAGGTAATATCCTTCTATCCATTCTGTACGTTTGAGCAGTTAACCAATGTGGCAAAATCGATGCAAAATGGCAAAGATTTAAAACGGCTAGTCAAACAAAATTTTATGGTAACCAGACTTTGGAATATGGCAGGAACTGTTATTGCCATGCCGCTATTGATCAGTGCACCTCTCATTAATCTTATCGGAGATGCCTTGTCATTGACGTTTATGTCGAGGGTCAAAAATTGGACAGAGCAAAGGTTTACTTCTTCTTATAGGACTGATCTGAAAGATGTAAGTCCGAATACCATTCCTTGGCACTCCAAGAAAGAAGAAGAGGTATTAACATATTTCAAGACAGACGTACATCATGGACTTAGTGCCGAGCAAGTTGATCAAGCTGTTCATATGTACGGAAAAAACCAGCTGCAGTCAAAAAATCGATCTCATTGGATGAAAACGTATCTCGGCCAGTTTAAAGAATTTACGACGCAAATTTTGGCGGCTACCGCAATTCTCAGTGCATTTACCGGACATTTATTTGACGGATTAATTATGGGTTCGATTCTGTTGATAAATGCAGGGATAGGGGCAATCCAGGAAAGAAAGGCAGACCGGGCGGTCGAAACAATGAGTCAATTTGTCCCGCCAAACTGCCGGGTCGTCCGTGAAGGCTTTGTTAAAGAAATTGCGGCCGTTGATTTGGTCCCTGGTGATGTAGTAGAGCTGGAAGCAGGGGACCGGGTACCTGCTGATCTCCGTATTGTCCAAGCATGGAATATGGAAGTAAACGAATCAGCATTAACAGGGGAATCATTGCCTGTCGAAAAGAAAGACCAAGTGTTAAATGGCGACGTGCCTATTACAGATCGTGCCAATATGCTTTATATGGGTACGCACATTACCCGGGGGAAATGCAGGGCAGTTGTGGTTCACACAGGAAAAAATACGGAAATGGGACATTTGTTGGCTCTCTTAACTGAGGATGAAGACCATACTACCCCACTTCAAAAGCAAGTTACATCTATTAGCAAAAAGTTCATGAAGGGCGCTCTCGCTGTCGGTGTACTTGTTTTTGCAACAGGTTTATTAAGGGGAGTGCCGTTAACAGAAATGGTGACAACCTCTGTTGCGTTAACAGCTTCTGCGATTCCGGAAGGGCTCCCGATAACGATCACTTTTGCGCTTACGGCAGGAATTTTCCGGATGGCCAAGAATAAAGCGCTGGTGCGTAAGCTGTCCGCTCTTGAATCATTAGGAAGAGCGACGGTTATTTGTTCTGATAAAACCGGCACCTTAACGAAAAACGAGATGACGGTTAAACGAATTGTAACAGCAGACCATGAATACGAGGTAACCGGGGACGGTTATAATCCAGCCGGCAAAATCACCCTAATGGGGCTGTCTGATACTGAAAAAGGGATGTCTGAGACAGCTTTAAAGGATGTAGACCAGCTTTTAAGAATTGGATTGCTTTGTAATAATTCACAGCTCCTTGAGAACGGGGGGCGCTGGAATGTGAAAGGTGATCCCACAGAAGGCGCCCTTCTTTCTGTCGCTGCTAAACGGGAGCTCACGCATGCCAACCATAGCCATTGGAAACGGATAGAAGAGATTCCATTTGACTCAGGCAGCGGAAAGATGAGTGTCGTTTGTCATGAACAAGATAAACAAGAACAATGTTATCTCATGTCAAAGGGGTCCGTTGAAAAGCTTTTGAAAAATTGCACACACTATCGGAAAAACGGAAAGACATATCAATTAACTGAAAAGGCACGCAAAAAGATCATTGAACAAAATGACACTTTAGCCCGGCAGGCTTTGCGTGTATTAGGTTTTGCATACCGCAAATTGGACAACCACGAAAACAGGCACATCGCGGATGGGCTAGATCATGGGCTTATTTACGCAGGCATGGTCGGTATGATGGATCCTCCTAAGCCTGAAGTTGAAAAAAGCATTCGTGAAGCTGTCGAATTGGGGATCAGGCCGGTTATGATAACAGGCGATCACCCTCTTACCGCTCTGGCTGTTGCGCAACAAATTGGAATTTATGAGGAGAACAAAAAAGTGGTAACCGGACGGGAACTGGATCATTTATCAGATCAAGAACTGACAGATTTGATCGATGATATTGCCATTTATGCAAGAGTAACACCCGAGCATAAGCTTCGCATCGTAACGGTCCTCCAGCAAAAAGGACATATCGTTGCGATGACCGGGGATGGGGTGAATGATTCCCCTGCCATAAAAAAGGCAGATATCGGGATTGCCATGGGGCAAACAGGAACCCAGGTAACAAAAGAAACTGCGGATATAGTTTTGAAGGAAGATCACTTTGGATCGATAGTTGATGGCGTGAAAGAGGGCAGAACAATTATCGGCAACATCAGAAAAGCCATCGGATGCTTGCTCAGCGGAAACCTTGCCGAAATACTTGTGACTTCCATGGCTGTAATGGCAGGACTGCCGCTTCCAGTAGTGCCAGTTCAAATTTTATTGATGAACATGCTGACAGACGCTCTGCCTGCAATGATTCTCGCAGTAAATCCGGGCAATAAAACAAAGGAAACAAAGCGCCAGGAAATTATGGATGGAGTGTTATACAAACAAGTAGTTGCGCGAGGCGCGCTCCTCGGGCTGGGATCACTTGGCGTCTTCATTTGGAGCTTGAAGGCAGGAATGACATTGGCTGCAGCTCAAACTGTTGCGTTCGCAACGTTGGTGGCAGGGCAGCTGATCCAGACGTTCTCATGGAGGCAATCCGAATCTGACGAATCAATAAAAGATTGGACAAGAGACCGCTTCCTGGTGAAAGCCCTTGGAATCTCGTGGTTATCTCTTCTGGCCGTTATTTATGTACCTTCATTAGCAGGAATCTTTAAAACAGTTTCCCTGCCTCTCTGGAACTGGGCCCCTATTCTTTTAGTGGCAACAGCTTCGGCCCGGTTGGTTAAGCCAGTTTCAAAATTTTGGACAAGACCGGCGTTTCCTGCAGGCCATCAGGCAGCAGCTTAGGTATCTGAGACACTGATGACAAAAAAGTAAATAGTACCACTAGAAGGAGGTCTAACTGTGTTTGAAAAAAATATGCAGCGCATTGTAGTAGGTTCAGCACTTGCGATCGCAACTACGGCTTTATTGCCTGTAGTAAAAAATACTCTTCGTCCTATTGTGCTTGATCTTACAAGGCAAATGAAATACTTAATTGTCTCGGCAAAAGAGGGAATCGAAGATATGGCGGCTGAGGTTAAATTTGAGCGGATCAAGAAGAGCCTTGATAAAGAATTATTTATCGATGGCGAAGTTTATGAGGTCGAACATCAAAATAAATAAAGGACAGATCTAGATCTAGAACTGAGGAGGGGTACCGTGCAAAATAAACAAGAAGACGATGTGATAACCCATCTAAAACAGGCGCTATCGCATTTAGATGAGGCTTTGCATATCACAATCCGTACACTTCGCGAAGATCCAGCCTCGAAAAATGATATGGGTTCACTTTGGGAAGAGTTTCTTGGCACATGTTTTAGGCATATCAAAATGGTCGGAAAAGAAAGTAAAATAAATTTGTTGAATTTGGTTTCATTTGCAAGATTGAAACGATATTAATAAATTCGGTTCACTTGCGGTGCTGTCCAAAAGGTAAACCTCTTGCCTTTTTGGGGCAGTCTTTTTTTATCACGTTTAGTTACCAATTGAGGAACGAACAGCGGACATGACATTTGTTTACAAAAGTATAAGTGAAAAAATGACAAATCTTCAAAAATGAATTCCTCATGTGCAATTGTAAGTAACTAACTCGTTTTTATTATGTGAAAGACCTTCTATAATATAGATAAATCGAGTAGTAGGAGGTGCGGACAATGTATGTAGCAGGACAAAAGGAAATGCAGCAAATGGATCAGTATACGATGGAGAAGATTGGACTCCCCGGCGTTGTATTGATGGAGAATGCCGGTGCGAAAGTTGTGGAGGAAATCCTTGCAAGTTCTCCTTGTCAAAATCCGAAGGTGGTCGTACTTGCCGGGGGAGGAAATAATGGCGGCGACGGTTTTGTGATTGCCCGCAGGCTGTTTGATTTAGGCTGGGAACCCCAGCTTTGCTTGCTTGTGGAACCTGATCGTATAAAAGGTGACGCGAAATGCCATTTGAATGTATACCTCAACCGGGGCTTACCGGTACTCCATTTTCACGAAAATAATCTGGGAAAACTAAGGGATGAGCTGAATCGGGCAGATATCATTATAGATGCAATGTTAGGAACAGGAGTACACGGAGCTGTTCGAGAACCATTTAACCACGTGATTTCGATGGTAAATGAGTTTGCAGGCAGGAAATTGGTGATTGCTGTCGATATTCCATCAGGTGTTGAAAGTGACGATGGGAAAGTAGAAGGAGTAGCCGTCAAAGCAACAAAGACCATCACTTTTGTTTTTCCGAAAAAGGGTTTTTTCTTAAATGATGGTCCAAAATACGTTGGAGAGTGGAAGGTAGTTGACATTTCCGTGCCTCCGTCAATTGCAGAGGAGCTTGGCTTGTCTCTGCATCGGCTGGTTACGGAATCCCTTGTAAAAGATTCGATACCAGTACGGCCGAAGTATGGACATAAAGGAACTTTTGGGCACGCCCTTGTCGTGGGAGGGTCTCGCCAGTTTGTGGGGGCTCCCATTTTCACAGCGAAGGCCGCCTTACATAGTGGCGCTGGATTAGTAACTCTGGCTATTCCCGAAAGCATTTATCCAATGGCGGCTGCTTTGCATCCTGAATCTTTATTTTTACCGCTTCCTGAAAAAGATGGCCATTTTTCTGATAGCGCTTTGGAAGAAGTTTCATCCCGGCTCCATCAATTTGACAGTGTGGCGGTTGGGCCCGGAATAAGCAGGTTTCCTGCTGGTGAAGAATGGATGAAATCTTTTATTACCTCTCTTACCGGTCAGCCAATAGTAGTAGATGCGGATGCCCTTTATTTGCTTCGCAATGGGTTAAAGGCAATGCGCGAATATAAAGGGCCGGTCATTTTTACTCCGCATCCCGGCGAAATGGCGATCCTATTGAATAAGTCGGTAA
Organism: Bacillus sp. V3-13; assembly: GCF_002860165.1. Classification (GTDB taxonomy): domain Bacteria; phylum Bacillota; class Bacilli; order Bacillales; family Cytobacillaceae; genus Bacillus_BJ. The sequence continues at coordinate 85,095 of NZ_PGUZ01000010.1, forward strand.
AAGAAGTGGAAGAAAATCGAATTGAAATTGCCCGGAGCTTTGCCGAAGAGTACCAGGTTTTTTTGTTATTGAAGGGACATCGCTCGATCATTGCTGCTCCGGATGGAGAAGTTTTCATCAACCCCCATGGTCATGATGCGCTTGGAAAAGGTGGGAGCGGTGACGTATTAACCGGCCTTATCGTCTCTTTTCTTGCCCAGGGAGCACCACCTATAAATGCACTTGTTTCAGCAAGTTATTTACACGCAAGGGCTGGAGAAGAAAAAGCCAGAATATTATCCCACTACGGGGTGATGCCGCTAGATATTATTGAGGGGGTTAAGGATCTGCTAAACCAACTATTCATACGATAATTGACACTTGGGGTATCCCTCAAGCTCTACTGGCAGGGAGACCTTCGTCACTAGTTGAATGTGTTCTTGTTTTGTGGATAGAGGTCAGGTTAGACGTTTCTGCGATTCCAGTACAGAGTTCCTCACAATTATAATTCTTTAAAAAGGAGGATTCGAACTAATGGCTAAAATTAAATTAAATCAATTAAAAAAAGAACTGAAAGTACTAGATCAAAAAGAACTAATTGATTTGATTGTAGATATTTTTAAAGTTAGTAATGATGTACAGCATTATCTATCGAATAAGTTTATCGGCGAGGAAGCAATTACCGATTTGTATGAAAAAACGAAAAAGAAAGTGGAAGATGAATTTTTTCCCGATCGTGGTTTTAGAAAACTGCGTTTAAAATTCCTATTCATAAAAATAACGGATTACCAGGCTGTCAAGAAACCTTTGGCAGCCATTTTGATTTCATTCAGGTTTCTATTAAGATTGCATCGTTTAGGGAAACTGATGTGGTAATATGTCCTGGCTGCCAAATTAAATATTTTTAAAATCACAACAACCCTAAAGATGTGGAAGCTGTCATCTTTAATATGATAAGTTCAGTGTCAAAAAAACAAAATGACATAAATCTTCCCCTGTCAATCTTATTGACATATAAAAGAAGTTTAAATTAGTATTATATTATATGAACGTTGGTTATAAAAACATAATTATTGATATCTGAATATCCAGTTGATTTTTTGAATTGAAAAGGGAACTAAAGGCATCCCCGTCTACCAAACTACAAAACGGATAGGAGAGATGAAAAAATGAAAATAAGAGCCCCAAGAAGTGAATTAATCGAAGTCGCAAAAGGGCAGCGTCCCGCTGATCTTTTTATTAAAGGCGGAACAGTGATCAATGTTTATTCTGGAGAGTTTCTTAAACATAATGTAGCTGTTTACAAGGATTGTATTGCTTATGTAGGTGAAAGTGAAGCATCAATAGGGGAAGCTACCAAAATGATCGATGCGAATGGATTTTATATCTCGCCAGGATTTATTGAAGCCCATGCCCATCCATGGGTTGTGTACAATCCGCTAAGTGTAACGAGTAAAGTACTGCCCCTCGGTACGACTACGACCGTGAATGACAATTTATTCTTTTATTTGCATATGAGCGCAAAGGGATTTAAGGAATTGTTGACTGATTTAAAGCAACTTCCTGGAAATTTCCTATGGCTTGTCAGACTGGTTTCCCAGGCAGACTATCCTGGAGAAAGAGACTGGTATAATCAAAAAGATATCCAGGATCTCCTGCAGCTTGATGAAGTTGTCGGAACGGCCGAAGTAACACGCTGGCCGTTGTTGTACAATGCCGATCCTTTTTTACTAGAAACAATCGATTTCGTAAAGGAAATAGGAAAAATTTCCGATGGGCATACAGCCGGCTGCTCCTTTGAAAAATTAAACGCAGTAGTAGCATCCGGTGTAAGTGCCTGTCATGAAGCAATCACCGCAAGAGAAGCTTTTGACAGGTTAAGATTAGGAATGTGGACGACACTTCGCAATAGTTCGCTTCGTCCTGATTTACCCGAAATTATAAAGCTCATTACAGAAGGAAATGTAAACACGAACAGAATTATTATGACAACGGATGGACCTCACCCGGGCTTCATTGAAGAGGAAGGATTTGTTGATGGACTTGTAAGACAGGCTGTGGAGCTTGGAGTGCCTGTGATGACGGCACTGCAAATGGTTACAATCAACCCGGCAACCTATCTCCGGCTTGATGATTATATCGGAGGCATTGCTCCTGGCAGACGGGCTGATATCATTCTTTTACCTGATCTTGTTCAATTCCGTCCGAGTCTCGTCATTGCCAGCGGTGAAATAGTCGGAAAAAACGGAAAATTAACTGCTGAACTTCCAGATATCAAGTGGGATAAATATGTCGTCAGAGAACCATTCTCGTTTTCAAAAACGGTGCTGGAATCGCAAGATCTTTACCGATTTCCACAATCGTCACCTAAGGATCCAGTTCCTGTTGTGTATTTTCGCAGTAATGTGATCACCCAAAGGAATGACACAGAACTTCCATCATTAAATGGATACGCCGATCTCTCAGGGCATGATGGTCTGCTGTACGCTGCATTAATACATAGGGATGGCGATTGGGTGTCAAAAGCCATATTGGAGAGGTTTGCAATAAATCTGGATGGGATGGCATCCACCTACAATACAACGACGGAATTGCTTGTAGTCGGCAGAAACCCTGACGCGATGGCAATAGCTGCTGTTAGAGTACATGAAATGGGTGGAGGGATTGTTATCGTGGATGGTGAAAAAGTGGTGCTGGAAATCCCGTTGCCACTGACAGGAATGATGACCACAGATCCTTCATTTGATATCGCAGTGGAATATCACAATAAATTGTTAGCGGCTGTCCAGGAACGAGGCTTTCCATTCCATGACATCCTTTATACTCTATTGTTTTTGACATGTGATTTTCTACCGGGCTTGCGTCTAGTCCCAAAAGGACTGTATGAAGTGAAGACAGATGAACTATTACTTCCTTCTAATCCCTTAATGAATCTTGTTGTGAAATAAAATGTATTTAGTTCACAGCCTCCTGGATCATAAAGACATACATCCGGGCCAGGTAGGTGATTTATAACTATTTATTTCGAAATTTCCATAGGGAAATAGCAAAAAGGGTACCTCATCTTTCAAAGACGACGTACCCTTTTTGCATTTATAACCAATATTAAATTCAAACGGGTTCAAGACAGGAGCGACCGGTTACGGAATAACGCCATACCCCATTCATCATTTCCTTTTTTACTTGTCCACTTACTTCCAAATAATCCAAGTGACCGATCACTTCTGACATGACAAGCGAAAATTCCTGTATATACTTTTCCCCGTAGTAAGCTTGGGCAATTTCGCTTGCTGATGATAAGCCATTCTGTATTAAAGCAGCAAATTTCCCTGCTTTTTTCTGAATCCCATTTAGCCTTTTTCTGATTAGCTGTTGTGGCGATTCGATGAGTGATCCATGACCGGAAAAGACAAGTTCCAAGTCTAAGCGGGAGATTTTCTCCAGAGAGTGTATATGTTCTTTCAGAGTCATTAATCTATTGCCCGATTGATCAGGTTCAACCAACGCGTTACTTGATATATGTTTAATCAGTAAATCGCCGGAGAAAAGCCACTTACGGTCCGCATCATATAAAGCAATTTGATCAGGAGAATGTCCTGGTACGTTAATAATCTCGAAATTTGACAGTTCGTTTCCCGATATTTCAAAAATATCGCATGTCAGTACATTGTTTTTATTTTTAATAATGGCTTTTTCGAGATATGCCGCATATTTGTCACCAACTTCAGCACATCCCATTTCCCTATAAAGATTTTTGAAGAATTTTGCTCGCATAGTAAGGAAGGCATGATCTCTTTTTAAGCGCGGGATCGAAGCAGAGTGGGCATAAACCGGAATAGGATTTTTTGAGACAATCCGGTTCACCAAACCAACATGGTCAATATGGTGGTGAGTCAGGATAATTTTACATATGTCCTGGAGGGTAAAGCCGTTGTTCCGCAAAGTATTCTCTAACGCTTCCCAACAATCACCGTTATTAAGTCCAGCATCAATCAGTATAAGAGAGTCATGCTGTTTTAACAAAAAGAAGTTAACACTTCTTAAAGGACTATAATCGGAAACCACAATGGGAAAGACGTCGGTCTCCACGGCTTTTAAATCTGACATTCTCGATTTCTCCTTTCTTATATATTACTTTTTAACACGATAGTTTATTTAAGATAACATAAATTAATTTCCGAGTACTGTCAAATTTTTCAGGATAATACGTCGACTCCAATGCTTCTACAGACACAAGAAACCAGCAAATATATTGTGTATTTTTGACGTTCGTAAAAATAAATAAAATAATTAGAAAATTAAAGAGAATAATAGCAATTCAAAGAATTTGTAATATTTCCTTAAGAAAATAAGAAAATTTGATGGTTTGAAAAATTGAGAAGATTTTGTATATTATGTATCAAGGACGAAAGAAATACTTTCGTAATATAAATCCCGGAGGTAATAAATATGACAACTGCACTTGAAACAAAAACGCTCACAGTAGTGAAAAAGGATGGAGTAGCGGAGGTCCATATCCATGTAAATAAGACAAATGCCTATGATCTTGATTATTACAAAGAATTTAATTCCGCCATTGACGATATTCGTTTTGACAATGACATTAAAGTTGTCGTGCTCATGAGCGATATGCCGAAATTTTTTTCAGCTGGTGCCAATATTAATTTCCTTAAAGCAGCAGAGCCGCGATTTAAAACCCAATTTTGCCTATTCTGTAATGAAACACTGGACAAAATTGCCCGCTCGCCGCAAATCTGGATTGCTTGCCTCGAAGGTCATACAGTTGGCGGCGGTTTAGAAATGGCGTTGGCATGCGACCTCCGTTTTATGGGTGACCAGGCTGGAAAAATCGGCCTTCCAGAAATCACGCTTGGCGTTTTGGCCGGAACAGGCGGAACACAACGGTTGGCGCGCCAGGTCGGACACTCCAAGGCGTTGGATCTGAATTTGACTGGTGAAACGCTGATTCCGCAGGAAGCTTTAGAAATCAAATTAGTTGACCGTGTATTCCCTCAGGACGAAACAAGAGCGAAAACTTTGGAGTATGCGCAAAAAATTGCAAGCAGTGCTACATACGCTGCTTCAAATATCAAGCTATCCATCATGAACGGGAAAGAAATGCCTTTAAATGTGGCGATTCGCTACGAAGGCGAGCTTCAAAATCTACTATTCCGTTCCCAGGATGCACAAGAGGGGTTAAGTGCCTTCATTGAAAAACGTGAGGCTAATTGGATTGGCAAGTAAAAATATGATTATGGCGATATCGGGGCATCGATATCGCCATTTTCAACCATAAGATCAGAGCATTAGCGTGAGATTAGCGTAAAAACACCACTCTTACAGATATGTAAAAGCCAAAGTACAAACAGGGGAGAGACCATGAGATCAAATACAATAGAATTATTGGTAAACTGGGGGGATACGGATAAAGCTGGAATCGTTTATTATCCAAACTATTTCAAGTGGTTTGACATTGCAGGCCACCAGTTTTTCCGCAGCTGTAATTTGTCACCGCAATCACTTGAGGACGAACGGAATATTATTCTTCCATTAATAGATGTTGGATGTACTTTTGAAAAACCTGTATTGTACGATGACATCATTACCATCCATACATCTGTTATTGAGGTTAATAATAAAACGATCAAGTTATCGCACCAGGTGTTTAAAGGGGATTTACGATCAGGATATGGTTATGAACTGCGAGGCTGGGTATACCAGTCACCGGAAGGAATGAAGGCGGTAACGATACCGGAAGATGTAAGGGAGATCCTAATCCATAATATTCATACAGCCGATATGGGGAAAAGATCAAGGTTTAATGCATAACTGTCCACTATCCTCTATAATTAGTGTATCATTTTCTAAATGACAAAATATTAAACGCTTATTGGATGGTGAAAACAGTGAAACCAAGATCCTTAATGTTTACTCTATACGGAGAGTATATTCAATATTATGGAGGAGAAATTTGGGTTGGAAGTTTGATTCAATTAATGAACCGGTTTGGTGTATCTGAATCCTCCGTTCGCGGGGCTATACTGCGCATGGTCCAGAATAATTTATTGCAAGTAAGGAAGATAGGTAATAAGAGCTATTATTCTATTACCGAACAAGGCGGCAGGAGAGTAGAAGATGGAGTTAAAAGGGTCTACGCAGCTCCTAGCCAAAAATGGGATGGTTATTGGCGAATTTTGACGTATTCTTTTCCAGAAGAAAAACGGGAATTGCGCAACGAAATCCGAAAAGAGCTGAATTGGACAGGATTTGGGATGCTTTCGAACAGTACTTGGGTAAGCCCTAATCCTTTAGAAGAACAAGTGTTGGAAATGATAAGGACATATAAAATCGAGGATAATACGATGCTGTTCAGGGCATCCAATGTTGTTTCTCATGACAATCAAAGTGTGATTGACAAGGGATGGGATTTACAGCGTATTTCTGCTGAATATGACAAATTTATAGGTAGATATTTACCGAAATTTGATGAATTAAGAGAAAAGGCTTTAAACAATTCGTTAACAGATGAAGAATGCTTTATAGAACGAACTCAAATCGTCCATGAATATCGTAAATTTCTGTTTGAAGACCCAGGTTTCCCAAGAGATTTACTGCCTAATAACTGGTCAGGAACGAAAGCACGTGAGTTATTTTGGAACATTCATCAATTGATTTCAATACCAGCGATCCGGTTCTTTGAATCGATCTATGAGTCCGCCCCAGATAAAGAAGTACAGCCAAAACGCAAACAGGCAATCAATCCATTCGAACAGGTTTATGTTTAAGAGAAACGTAATCCCGGCAGCCCTTCTATGCATAATTACATTTGCTAGTTAAGGGCTGCTTGCCTGCACAAGCGGTTCAATTTTTTAGGTAAAAATAAAATTTCACAGCCTTAGAATTCAGAATTATCCAAATTAAGGAGTTATGATGAGAAAAGTTGAATTGAAAGTAAGCGGTCATTTGGCAGTGATTACGATCAACCGTCCGGAACAATTGAATTGTTTTGATTATGAAACGCTTGAACAGCTGGACCACATTGTTGAAAAGGTAAAAATGGATAAAGAAATCCGCGCTGTGATTTTTACGGGGGCAGGTGAAAGGGCTTTCAGTGCCGGGGCGGATCTAAAGGAAAGGCGGAACCTTTCGGAAAAAGAGGTGCGTCGCAATGTCGATAAAATCCGCAATGTGTTTACGATGATTCAAGAGCTGCCACAGCCAACGATTGCCGCAATCAATGGATATGCGCTTGGCGGCGGCTTCGAGCTGGCGTTGGTCTGTGATTTCCGTTACGCGGTAGAGGACGCCACTATGGGATTGACTGAAGTGAGCTGGGCAATCATTCCCGGTGCAGGCGGAACACAGCATCTGAGCCGATTAATCGGAACATCGAGAGCAAAAGAGTTAATTCTTACTGCAAGGAAAATAGGAGCCACAGAGGCTTACAGCATGGGAATTCTGAATAAAGTAGTAAAAGGGGAAGAGCTGATGGACCATGCAATCCAACTGGCAGAAGAAATCATGAAAAATGGACCGTTAGCCGTGATCCAAGCCAAATACGCAATTGATCATGGTGCCAATGTCGATTTGCACTCAGGACTGGCAATTGAATCAAAGGCGTATGAACTCATCATCCCAACAAGTGACCGCATTGAGGCATTGGAAGCATTCAAAGAAAAGCGTCCTCCGCGGTTTAAAGGGAAATAATCAGAACCTTGAATGCTTTATTTAATAAATAAACAGGAAATAGGTGATTTGAATTAAGACTTTACAAGATTTGTTGAAGACCAATGATGCACAGGAAGGCCTTGATTCCTTTATTGAAAAACGAAAGCCTGTCTGGCAGCATTCTTAGGGAGGATCTTATGAACATCGAGAAAATAGATTTCAATGGGTATCGGATCGGAATCCCGGTTCCTTTTCCCATGAAATATGTATATTGTTATCTTTTTGAACATTTGGACCATTATATCCTGATTGATGCAGGCTTCAACTATAAGGATGCAAGATCAGCATGGGAACAAGTACTGCAACAGTTAAACATCGATCCCAAACAAATTAAAACGATTTACTTAACCCATTTTCATCCTGACCATTCAGGACTTGCAGGCTGGATGCAACAACTAACTGGTGCCGAGGTATTTATGCATGAGATCGACCTTAAAATGATGAACCGAGTATGGGGCAAAGACAGCATTCAGACGAAGCATATCGAAGAAATGAATCTGAATCATGGGGTCCCTGTACTATTAAGTACGGAAGTATCAACTCATATGAATTTATTGGAGAAACATGTACATCCTTTGCCAGAGGTAAAACCAGTGGATGGAGATGTCGAGTTCGCTGGAACAACATGGAAGATTATTCATACACCGGGGCATAGCAATGGTCACATTTGTTTTTTCCAGGAAGATGAAAAGATATTAATCTCAGGAGACCATATTCTCGATAAAATCACTCCCAATATAAGTTTGTGGCCAGGGGCAAGCCAGACCCCTTTACACGATTATATCAGCTCACTCCATAAGGTGCGGGAGCTTCATGTCAATAAGGCTCTGCCTGCACATGGAAAGATCATTGATAACGTAAATGAGCGAATCAAACAGTTGATTTACCATCATGAACAGCGCCTGGCTGAGATGGAGAGGCTGGCAACGAGCAGGACAGCCTATCAAGTAGCAGACGATATTTTTGCCCACAAACAATTAAGTCCACATCAATGGCGATTTGCAATCGCTGAGACAATTGCCCATTTAGAGTACCTTTCTCATGAACAGAGAATAAAAAGAGAAAACTCTTATCCAATTGTATATGAAAAAATAAATAGTTAGATAGCAACGACGCCACATGAACTGGCGTCGTTTATTTTTTAATAACGAACGATAAAAAAACGTAATAAAAATATTGACAGATAATTTAGTTTATTTTATATTACTAAATATAGACGATAATTTAAAAAACGTATTGAAGAGGTGGCGGAATGAATCAAGCAGAAGTTTTAATGGATAAAGTTCATAAAGGTTTTATGGTAGAAAGATTGGAAGATATGAACGAGGAGTATAAAAAAGCATTGGTCCAAACATTGGTGATTGTCGGTGATACAGAGCTGTTAAGCGTCCCACCTTTATTGACTGTTTACAATGAAGCGCCAAACCTGAACTACAAGATTACGGCTTTAGCCGTTATGCAGGATGAGATCGGGCATGCGCACATAGCCTATCGTTTGTTGGAAGACTTAGGCCAGGACATTGATGAGCTATTATACAACCGGCCGGCCAACCGTTGGAAAAATCCATATGCTTTTGATTTTAAACTTGATAATTGGATTGAGCTTGGCGTGTTTAATGGACTGTTTGACCGGGCCGGATACACACTTCTCGGCGACGCATATGAGAGTACCTCTTATGGCCCTTGGAAACGGGCACTGGTGAAAGTGGATAAAGAGGAATTGTTCCACTTGCGGAACGGAGAAATCATCATGAAAGCGGGGATGAAGGATCCCGATACTGCAAAACAGGTACAAGAGGCTGTTGATTGGATGTTCTTAATGGGGTTGGAGTTTTTTGGAGTGGCAGACAATTTAAAAAGCCGTTCAGCCCAGCTTGATTATAAGCTAAAAGGAAAAACAAATGATGAGCTTCGCCAAAAGTGGCTTTCCACTGCCGTTCCGTTCTGCGAGTCGATCGGTGTAAAAGTACCTGCACACCTTGACGAACAAAGCGGCAAATATGTCATAGACGTCCCATTCCCATGCAAATTTGACGTTGAGAATAAAAAATGGCTTATCGACCAGCCAGACACATGGGAAGGCGTGATTGAACGTTTTAAAAAGAGGGGACCACAAAATTCTGAATTCGTCCGCCGCATCCAAAAGGGAGCGCATGAGTTTGAGGCAATGAGAGCAGAGGAGGTAAGTTAAAACATGTTGGAACTTACGATTGATCCAGCTACAGAAAAATATTGGAATGCATTAAAGGAAGTATCCGACCCTGAGTTTCCAATATCAATCGTGGATATGGGCTTGATTTATGGTATCAGTAAAGTTGAAAACAAGCTTGAAATCACCATGACCTATACTTCAACAGGCTGCGCATGTATGGAATGGATTGAAAGCGATATCAAAAACCGTCTGCTTAAAGAAGAGGAAATTGAAGACGTGAATATTCAAGTCGTTTGGAGCCCGCCCTGGACAGTAAAGAATTTAAGTGAGGAAGGAAAGAAAAAATTGAAGCACTGGGGGGTCAGCTCGTGATACCAAAAGAGCAGGAAAAATCAGAATACCTTCTTTTTACACGTATCAAAAGAGGCGATGACTTAATTCAAGTTGGTTCATTCAAAGCGGCAAGCGATCAACTTGCGAAAGCATATGCAAAATATATTTACGATGAAGAGGATTGGGTTGAAATGCATATAGTGCCTAGATCGGCCCTTATCACAGTCCGCCTTCCTGAAGCGTTATTTTCTCAGAAAGCGGTGATATAAATGGTGGAAAACAAAAACAGTTCATTGATCGACCTGGCGGAAACAATAGCCGACAATAAATTCATCCTTGGGGATCGTTTGGTCGAGGTCGGGATCAGCGGCCCTAATTTGGAAGCAACGCTCTCATCAATTGCGATGGCACAGGCAGAACTGGGGCATGCAAGACTCATATACCGATGGGCCGGTGAGTTAAAAGGGCTGAATGACAGCAAGGTGGATATAAAGCACCAGACAGGCAAAGCTTTTAGGAGCTTAATAGAAATAGATAACTGGATTTCGTTAATCGCAGGACTTTATACAGCCAATGTTGCCGCAAGTCTAGTCATGAATGCGATCGTCGAGGCAGATCACCCAGAAATCAATCCGCCTTTTAGCAAAATGTTAAAAGAACAATCGGAACATGTAAACTATTCAAGAAGCTGGTGCGAACAACTATTTAGTGAACAGGGTTCCATTCCCTCAAGATTTGGAAGGCAGCTGGAGAAATCCGCGCACGAAGCTGAGCAATGGGTAAGAAAAATTGAAAATGACAACTTGTTAGTTTCCGAGAAAATCATCTCCGTGAATTTCAATCTGGCTGATCAGTTCAGTCAATACATGAAAAGCTTATTCTGGGATGGAGTTGTAACCAATGCCTGAGGAATCTAAATCGGTTCATTGTTCCTTTTGCTCCTCCCAAAACGTTGCAAAGATTTCATCTTTCGGAACCGCTCAGTTAGTCCGGCAGTATTACTGCAAAAACTGCAACTCTGTTTTTGAATATATACGCTGGCAAGAACAAGAGGAAAAGGTGAATGGATAAAAAAAGAGAGGTGCCGAAGATTTTATGGTGGAAATTAGGAGGGTTGGCGTTGTTGGTGCCGGAACGATGGGAGCGGGAATCGCCCAGTTAATTGTCCAGAATGGATATTCAGCCATTATATTCGATATTGATGAAAAAACAGTAGAACAAGCGAAATCGTCCATTTTCTCGAGGCTGGACAGATTAGTGAAAAAAAAGAAGGCGGGCCAAGAGGAAATAGAACAGGCAAAGAGAAACTTAAAAACAACAACTTATTTACAACAGTTAAAGGATTGTCAACTCGTTATTGAGGCCGTGCCCGAGAATATAGACATCAAGCGTTTCATTTTCCAACAGCTGGAGGAGATCTGTACCGAAGAAGCGATCCTGGCAACCAACACCTCTTCCATCTCCATTACCCAGATTTCCGGCATGGTTCTAAACCCTGAGCGAGTGGCAGGTTTCCACTTCTTCAATCCGGCACCCGTCATGCCATTGGTGGAAGTGATAAAGGGGTTGAAAACTTCGCCGGAAACGGTGGAGTCAATCGTTGCATTTGCTAAAGAGCTTAAGAAAACACCTGTCGTCTGTAAAGACACACCTGGATTCATTGTCAACAGAGTTGCAAGGCCATTTTACAATGAAGCGATCAGAATCATGAATGACCAGGTAGCAACCATCGAGCAGATCGACCGCATCATGAAACACGCAGGGAATTTTAAAATGGGGCCATTCGAGTTGCAGGATTTAATCGGGATCGATGTAAACTTTGCAACGACGAATTCGATCCACGACAGCTTCTACGGCGAAAGCAGATTCCGTCCTCATTATTATCAGGAACGCATGGTTCAATCCGGAAGTTTGGGCAGGAAGACGGGGGGAGGTTACTTTAGTTATGACGGCAACTAAACGAATTCATATTACGGGTGAAAATCAGCTCGCTAAAGAACTGTATCATGCTTTTCAATCCAACGGCAACATCAGCGTTTCCCTTAACGACTTTTCTGGTCTGCCCCAAGCTAACATAGCCATTGAAACAGAAAATCTTGATCTCGATCAAAAGAAACAAAACCTGAAGGAAATAGAATCAAGCGTATCTTCCTCGACACTCATTTTAACGACTACCTTAAGAATTACAGCGACAGAGGCGGCATCATGGCTATCCAATCCCGAAAGAGTCATCGGCTTTGGCACCTTTGCAGGGTTCAGGGAAGGAAGATTAATAGAAGTTGCACCTCCCCTGCAGGCGGACACCGATTATCTTAATCTAGCTAAATCGGTTTTTATGGAGATTGGCCAGGAAACAGAAGTTGTCGAAGATGAAGTAGGGCTTGTGTTCCCCCGCATTTTATCGCTGATTATCAACGAAGCGGCATTCGCACTGGTTGAGGGAACAGCGTCTGTAAACGATATCGATGTAGCGATGAAAAAAGGGACCAATTATCCGAAGGGCCCACTGGAATGGGCCGACGACATCGGACTTGAGGATGTCTACGCTGTCTTGACCGGGTTGCATCATCAATTCGGTGAAGAGAGATACCGGCCAGCACCACTTATCCGCAAACTGCTCCATGCAAATTGGGTCGGTGGCGACAAAGAAAAGGGCTTCTACCACTATCAAAATCATAAGACGAAGGAGTATGCACTATGAGGGAAGCAGTCATCATAGATGCCGTCAGGACTCCAATCGGTAAACTGAACGGCTCCTTGACCAGCATACGCCCGGACGATTTGGCAGGGCATGTGATAAAAGAACTGGTTGCAAGAATTGGGATCGATCCTGAGCTGATTGAGGATGTTTATTTCGGATGTGCCAATCAGGCGGGAGAAGATAATCGCAACGTTGCAAGGATGGGTTTGCTGCTGGCGGGGCTTCCTGAAACAGTGCCAGGCGTAACAGTCAATCGTTTATGCGGGTCGGGACTCGAGGCTGTCAATCAAGCCGTTTCTGCTATTAAGGCAGGATATGGCGACGTTTTTGTTGCCGGGGGAACCGAAAGCATGACGCGTGCCCCATATGTCATGATGAAGCCCCATTTATCCAATGCCCGTTCAAACCAAACACTCCACGATACAACCATTGGATGGCGGTTGGTCAATCCGGCGTTGGCTGAACGGTATCCACCTGTCAGTCTTGGTGAAACAGCTGAAAATGTTGCTGAAAAGTACCATATAAGCAGAGAGGAACAGGATGAATTTGCCTTGTCCAGCCACGTAAAAGCAACAGTGGCAATAGAGAGGAATCGATTCGAAGATGAAATTGTCCCTGTTTCCGTCCCTCAAAAAAAAGGCGAACCCATCATGTTCACAACGGATGAACATGTCCGGCTGTCTGCCACATTGGAAGCGTTGTCAACACTGTCCCCTGCTTTTAAAAAGGGCGGTACAGTGACAGCCGGGAATTCTTCAGGCATTAATGATGGAGCAAGCGCACTTCTCATTATGGAGAAGACACAGGCAGAGAGTCTTGGGTTAAAACCACTGGCACGTGTCATCACATCGGCAGTTGCAGGCGTTGATCCTGCTTTCATGGGTGTTGGACCAATTCCGGCAACAAGGAAAGCTTTGGCACGGGCTGGATTGTCTGTCGAAGATCTTGACTTGATCGAGTTGAATGAAGCATTTGCCGCCCAAGCACTCGCATGTATAAAGGAACTTGGCCTGAAAATGGAAACAGTGAATGTTAACGGAGGTGCCATCGCCCTTGGCCACCCACTTGGGTGCAGTGGCGCCAGGATATTAACCACACTCGTCCATGAAATGCAAAAGCGTGATTGCCGCTTTGGACTGGCGTCCATGTGTATCGGAGTTGGGCAGGGTATTTCAACAATTATTGAGAAAATTTAAGGAGGCAGATCATGATAACCACAACGTCACTGAAAGTTAAGTACCAGTTGTTAATAAATGGTGAATATACGGACAGCAGCAATGAACAATTTTTCGAAACTCATAACCCAGCTACCGGTGAAGTATTGGCAAGAGTTGCAAAAGCAACAAAAGAGGATGTTGACCGCGCAGTCGAGGCGGCAAGAACGGCTTTTGACAAGGGGAAATGGCCAAAACTAACCCCTGCAAGACGAGCAAGGGTCCTTAATAAAATTGCTGAGATCATGAAGGAACGATTCAATGAGCTTGTCGAAGCAGAAGTATTAAATAGCGGAAAAACAGTGGCTGCCGCAAAAGGTCAGATCACACAGGCAATTGAAGACTTTGAATTTTATGCAGGTGCTATTACAACCTTTGGAGGGCGCACAAATCCGGTTCCAAATGGGTTCTTCAATTACACTTTGAAGGAACCTGTTGGTGTATGTGCGCAAATTATCCCATGGAACTATCCGTTAATGATGGCCGCCTGGAAGGTTGCACCTGCGTTAGCAGCAGGATGTACGGTGATTTTAAAACCAGCCAGCTATACGCCAATCACGGCCTATATGCTGGCAGATATTTGTCATGAAGCGGGAGTCCCTGCCGGTGTCCTCAACATTGTGACTGGCAGTGGATCTGAAATAGGCCCCTGTTTAACAGAACATCCTGGTGTTGATAAAGTGGCATTTACAGGTGAAACAGAAACTGGAAAAGACATCATGTCACGGGCATCTGAAACACTTAAACGTGTTACGCTTGAACTGGGTGGCAAATCACCAAGTATTGTTTTTGATGATTGCGACCTTGATGCAGCAGTTGATGGTTCAATCTATGGTATTTTCTATAATACTGGCCAATCTTGCGAAGCACGGTCCAGGTTATTCGTCCATGAAAATATTTACGATGAATTTGTTAAAAAGTTTATTGATAAGGCCAAGAAGCTTAAGGTCGGCGATCCTTTCAACAAAGAAACCCATATGGGAGCACTGATCTCGAGGAGTCATGAAGAGACTGTCGATGGTTATGTTAAGCTTGCCGTCGAAGAAGGCGGAGAAATTCTCTATGGCGGGAGACGGCCTGATGGTCCAGAGTTTGAAAAGGGTCATTGGTATATGCCGACGATCATTGGCAACGTTGCAAACAATATGAGGATTTCCCAAGAGGAAGTATTTGGTCCAGTTGTTGTTATCATGAAATTCAGTGATGAGGCAGAGGTATTGAAACTGGCCAATGACTCGATCTTTGGTTTAGGTTCTGCCGTATGGACGAAGGACAATGGAAAAGCACACCGGGTTGCAGCGGGAATCCGTGCAGGGATTGTGATGGTCAATAGCCCAATTTCCGCTTTCCCTGGCACACCATTTGGCGGCTACAAGCAATCGGGATTTGGAAGAGAGCTTTGTATCGAAACACTAGATTTATACATGGAAACCAAGAGTGTAGTTTCTTATGTTGGCGTGAAACCTTTAAATTTATTTGGGATTTAAATTTACTCAATTTTCACTATATTCACCTTAAAAATATTATAAAAATAGAAGGGATGTATTTAAATGACAACTACTCAATTAGCAACCAAAACATTAACTGTGAAAAAGGATAATGGCATCGCTGAAGTGCATATGCACGTGAAAAAGACAAATGCCTATGATCTTGATTATTACAAGGAATTAAATGCGGCAATTGATGATATCCGTTTTGACAATGATATTAAAGTAGTTGTGTTGATGAGTGATATGCCTAAATTTTTTTCGGCTGGCGCTAATATTAATTTCCTTAAAGCAGCAGAGCCGCGTTTTAAAACCCAATTTTGCCTATTCTGTAATGAGACACTGGACAAAATTGCCCGCTCTCCACAAATCTGGATTGCCTGCCTCGAAGGTCATACAGTTGGCGGCGGATTAGAAATGGCATTGGCATGCGACCTCCGTTTTATGGGTGACCAGGCTGGGAAAATCGGCCTTCCAGAAATCTCGCTTGGTGTTTTGGCAGGCACTGGCGGAACACAACGATTGGCACGCCAGGTTGGACATTCCAAAGCATTGGATCTGAATTTGACTGGAGAAACACTCACTCCTCAAGAAGCGCTCGAAATCAGACTGGTTGATCGTGTCTTCCCTCAAGAACAAACAAGAGCAAAGACTTTGGAATATGCACAGAAAATAGCCGGCAGCGCAACATATGCGGCTTCAAATATCAAGCTGTCCATCATGAACGGTAAAGAAATGCCTTTGAATGTAGCAATCCGGTATGAGGGAGAACTGCAAAACCTCCTATTCCGTTCCCAGGATGCTCAGGAAGGTTTAAGCGCTTTCATTGAAAAACGTGAAGCGAATTGGAACGGAATATAAAATGAATACTTTTTATCAGCCCTTGAATTGACAAAAAACGAGTGAGTCAGCCAGATACCCAGCTCGAAAGGCACCGGGCATCTGTGTGCAGGAAGTGATTGTAATATAAATGAATAATCGGGGCAGCCGGTTTAATATAAACCGGCCGTCCATTAATTCCGTGGGGGGGGCATATAATGATCGAATCTGTTTATCGTTATAAGGGTCTGAAAAAGCAATACAATTCTGCCATTCGATTCATCGAAGAAAATATTCGCAATGGACTGGGGAGCAAAATTGCCATATACAGTGAAGATGAACAAGTCACTTATCATGAGCTCCTTAACCTTGTAAACCGTTTTGGAAACGTTCTCAAAAAGATTGGCGTAGAACGTGAAAACCGTGTGCTGCTGCTGACATATGATTCCCCCGAATTTGCGGCTGCGTTCTTTGGGGCTATTAAGATTGGTGCCCTGCCTGTTCCAGTCAACACGATGATGACTCCAGATGACTATGAATATTTTTTAAACAATAGCAGGGCAAAAGTCCTTGTCGTTCATGAAGACTTTTGGAAAAAAATCCAGCACTACAAAAACCGGTTCGTATTCCTCAAACAAGTAATTGTGATTAGCGGACATCCTTATTCCTTTTCCGATGCAATTGACTTCCATGAATTTATCCATGATGCTTCGCCAGAGCTGAATGTGGAAAGCACCTGTGCGGAAGATCCTGCATTCTGGCTATACAGCTCAGGCAGCACTGGAGAGCCAAAAGGAGTCATCCACCTTCAAAGAAGCATGGAGTCAGCATTTAACAATTATGCCAGGAAAGTCTTGAATATCAACGAAAATGATCGTACCTTCTCTGCATCAAAGCTTTTCTTTGCCTACGGGCTTGGAAACGGTTTGTATTTTCCGTTGGGAGCAGGAGGATCAACTATTTTATTAAAAGACAGGCCCACTCCTGAAAAGGTATTTGAAACTATTGTTAACCATAAACCGACCATCTTCTTTGGTGTACCAACACTCTATGGCTCAATGATTAATTATGTGGAGAGTACAGGAACCATTCCCGACCTTTCATCGGTTAGGATTTGTGTATCAGCAGGGGAAGCACTTCCTGCATCTTTTATGAAGAAATGGAAAGAACTGTTCAATCTCGATATATTGGATGGCATAGGCTTGACTGAAGCTCTGCACATTTTTATTTCCAACAACATTGGCGAAATTAAGGCGGGCAGTACAGGAAAAATTGTACCTGGATATAAGGCTAAAATCGTAAATGAAGAATTTCGTGAGGTTTCTCCAAACGAAATTGGAGATTTAGTCATTAGCGGAGAAAGCATCTGTTCTGGCTACTGGTGCAATCTTGAGGAAAACCGGCGCAAGTTTTATGGAGAATGGATGTACACAGGAGATAAATATTATAAGGATGAAGAAGGGCATTTTTGGTATTGCGGCCGTTCTGACGATATGTTGAAGGTTGGTGGGATTTGGGTATCTCCAATTGAAATTGAAACCACTCTTTTTCAGCATGAGCACGTACTTGAGGTAGCCGTCATCGGTGTCAAAAATGAAAATAATCTTATCTATCCAAAAGCTTTCATCGTGTTGCGGCAAGGCATTGAACCGACTGAAGATTTAAAACAAGAACTAAAACTGTATGTAAAACAGACTTTAGCTCCGTATAAATATCCTAGAGAAATTGAATTTATCGAGGAACTGCCAAAAACAGCAACCGGCAAAGTTCAACGATTCAGGTTAAGAACTTCATAGGAATAAAAACAAGATCGTATCCTCAAATAGTCAGATCCACCATCTGGCTATTTTTTGTTAAACCATTTTGCTACATAGGAGGATAAGCAAAGTGACGAGGTTCAACAAGGCTATCATCCAGAAAAACATGGAGGAAGGCCTATTGGCTGCTGGTTCATCTATTCATATTTTAATAACATAATTTATACGAGAGAACAAAAAACATAATGTTTATGAAAATTGATTCTAGTATACTTTCACCTTCTTCCATATAATTCATTATAAACCGGTTACTATTTTACAAAAATCTGCTGGTATTTTATGAAAATTATTATTATGTTTTCTGATTGAAAGGTAAAATTAAGTATTGAATATTAACAAGATTGCAATTAAAATAATATTTAAAATATTCTCTAAACAAAAGAGAATTTTGAAAGCGTTAACAAATAACAAGGGGGGTATTTTGAACATGGTTAGAAGAAGTTGGTTGATTTTGAGTGTATTGGTCATATTGCTTTCAGCCTGCAGCTCGGGTGCCATTAGCACGACCACTTCAGCCGGCAGTAAGAAGGAAAATAATGAGACCATCAAAATTGGTGCTTTATTGCCTTCTACTGGTGTGTATGCTTCGCTAGGCGAAAATGTTTTAAATGGCATGAATCTTTATTTCGAAGAACAAAACTGGGAAGTTGCCGGCAAGAAAATTGAAATCATCCATGAAGATTCAGAGGCAGATCCTCAGGTATCGCCGCGGAAACTCAGGAAATTTATTGAGCAAGACAAAATCGATATATTAACTGGTCCGATCAGTACGGCAGTAGCTTATGCGATTCGGGATGAGGTTGACAAAAATAAACTTCCTTTTCTTGTTTCTCATGCTGGAGGGAATGATTTAACCAGGGGCAAGCGAAGTGATTATATTTGGAGATCGTCGTTCAGTTCATGGCAGATTGGCTATTCCATGGGCGAATGGGCTTATAAAAATGTAGGCAAGAGAATCTATCTTACAGCCGCAGACTACGCTTTTGGCCACGAAGTTGTCGAGGCATTCAAGGAATCGTATACAAAGGCAGGAGGGCAAATCATTGATGAAGTTTATCCGCCACTTGGAAACAATGATTACTCGTCTTATCTTGGAAAAATGAACAGGGATGACTTTGATGGGATATATGCCTTTTTTGCTGGAAGCGATGCGGTCCGCTTTGTACAGCAGTACGAACAATATGGCTTAAAAGGTAAAATACCTCTAATTGGTTCCGGATGGCTGGTAGCTGAAGATGTCCGTCCGCAGCAGGCCCTGTCTGCTGATGGAATCAAATCCTCTATCTTCTGGGATTACAGTTTGGATACAGAGGAGAATAAAAAATTTATTCAAGCATATGAGCAAAAATACAACCAACGCCCAAGTATTGAATCGGCTGAGGGATATGATGCGGCGATGATTATAGCCAAAGCAATTGAATCATTGGATGGGGACGTTTCAGATCCCGATAAACTTCTCGAGGCCATTTCGTCCATCGAACTGAACAGTCCAAGAGGACCTATTAAATTTGATAAAGAAACCCACAACATCATCCAAAATCTTTACATTGTTGAGACAGAAGCTGTAGACGGAGCGACAGAAAACAAAGTCATTGATACAATCCCGCAGGTCGCTGATCCAGGTAAATAATACATTCAGTTTCCTGTAAAGAGGGGGGTTCCGATTTGCCTCTTTCCAGGAAACTATCATAAACAAAAGGTGGGTTACAATGGGGACTTTGTTTCTACAAATCATGAATGCTTTAAGCTATGGTTTTCTCCTTTTTATCATCACATGTGGAATTAGCATTGTATTCGGGATCCTTGGAGTCTTGAATTTGGCTCATGGCTCACTGTATTTACTAGGTTCGTACATTGGATACTCGATGATTATCAAGTCAGGGTTACCGTTTTGGGTTGCCGTATTGGCCGTACCTGTCATCATCGCGTTAATAGGTTTATTGATAGAATTCATTTTGCTCAGGCCAACATATAAACTCGGTCATCTTTCTCAAGTATTGCTAACCTTTGGTCTCGCTTATATTTTTCACGATATTTTTTCCATAGTATGGGGGAAGAACATTCTCTCGGTAACCCCTCCGGAAGCATTAAGTCATTCTGTTGAGATAATCGGATATTCTATCCCGGTTTACCGACTCGCTCTAATTGTGATTGGTTGCTTGATCGCGATCCTGTTATGGTATATACAGGAAAAAACCAGATGGGGGGCTGTCATTAGGGCAGGCTTATCAGATAAAGAAATGGCTGGCGGATTAGGAGTTAATATTCATCTAGTGTTTACAGGGGTATTTTTCTTTGGCAGTTTACTGGCAGGTTTAGGAGGTGTTCTTGGATCTCCCGTACTCGGAATCTATCCCGGAATGGAGTTTCAAATTTTAATCTTATCCCTGGTTGTTCTAGTGGTTGGGGGCTTGGGATCCGTGGCTGGAACTGTTTATGCAAGTGTGTTAGTGGGCTTCGTCGAAACTTTCAGCCGCTTTTTGATTCCGGAACTAAGTTTAATCATTACATTCGCTTTAATGGCCTTGGTGTTAGTCATTCGGCCTCAAGGTCTAATCGGAAGGAGGGTTTAAATGAATAAAGCTGCAGTTCGAGGATTGCTGTTGTTTTTGCTTATGGCGCTTGTCCCATTCTTTTTATCTCTTTATTATGTCAATATTTTAATAGAAATTTTCATATTTGCAGTGTTTGCCATCAGCCTGAATATACTCGTTGGGCAAACAGGATTGATCTCATTGGGACATGCAGCATTTTTTGGTGCGGGGGCATATGCCTCGGGTCTGGCAGCAACTCATCTTAGTTCTAACGTCTTCCTCACAACTGGGATCGGCATGTTGATCGCTTTACTGCTCGCTTTTGTGATTGGATTCATCTCTACAAAAGCACATGGCTTTTACTTCTTAATGCTGACGCTCGCCTGTTCACAAATGTTTTACTCGATTGTTTACCAGTGGACAGATCTGACAGGCGGCTCAAATGGATTGTCGGGCATCCCTGCTCCAGCTCTTTTTAATACAATGGAACTGTCCAATCAAGTGTTTATTTATTATTTTATCTTGGTTATATTTGCCATCCTGTTATTTATCGTCAGCAGGCTATTAAAATCTCCGCTGGGATATGTATTCATTGGCATAAAGGAAAACGAAGAGCGTATGAAATCAATGGGGTATAACACCGCATTTTATAAAAACTTGAGTTTTTTGATTGCCGGGACATTAGGCGGCCTGGCAGGGAGTTTATATGTGATTTTTAACGGCTTTATCTCTCCGGCGGATGTTTACTGGACGATGTCAGGTTCAGTTCTCATTATGGTGCTGATCGGCGGGGCAGGCACCTTATGGGGGCCGGTAATTGGTGCTGCGTTTATCGTTGCCTTGGAAACCCTGATCAGCTCATACACAGAAAATTGGATGATGATTATTGGAACAGCCTTTATCCTGTTTGTCATTTTTGCCCCAAATGGAATTGCAGGAATTGTTACTAGCATACAAAGAAGCTCATTGAAAACGAAAAAAATGAACCCGGAAGAATCTATCTTAAAACCAGTCAGACAGCAAACAAAAATGGATGGATAGGTGGCTGCAAATGGAAAACGAAATCATACTTTCCCTTAAAGGTATTTCAAAACATTTCGGTGGACTTAAGGTAATAGAAGACATTTCTTTGGAAATATCCGTCGGGGAACGGATTGGGCTGATTGGACCGAACGGCGCGGGAAAAACGACATTGTTCAATATGATTGCTGGTGATTTGCTGCCTTCAGGCGGAACAATTTCTTATCTGGGCAGAAATATAAATAGTCATCCAAATTATAAGAGAACGGACGATGGGATTGTCCGTACCTTTCAAAAAAATAATTTAATGATGGGGTTAACGGTTCAGGAAAATTTGCTGCTTGTCTTGCAGCGGATGAACAAAAAGCATAATGAATGGTGGAAACGGTCAAGCAGGAACAATTATGCTTCTTTGTATGAATCGGCTGATAGCATTCTTGATGAATGGTGTCTGCATGAGTACAGCGATCGTGTGGTGAAAGACCTGTCCTATGGAGTACAGCGGCAAATTGAAATGATCCTGGCGATTGCTGGAAAACCAAAATTGTTATTATTGGATGAACCAACTGCCGGAATGTCGCAGGTGGAAACGAACCAGATTATCGAATTAATAAATAAATTGGCCAAAGACGTTACGATCATCATGATTGAACATGATATCGAGGTTTTATTCGGCAACACTGACCGGGTGATCGTACTTCATTCAGGCCGGCTTATTGCTGATGGCAGCCCTGAGGATGTAAGGGAGAATCCTCAAGTAAAGGAAATTTACATGGGGAAGGAAGGAACCGTATATGCTTAAATTACAAAAAGTTAATAGTTATTATGGTTCGAGCCATGTACTCCATGGAGTGAATCTCGAGGTTGCAAAAGGAAAGGTGGTCACCCTCCTCGGCAGGAATGGGATGGGCAAAACGACAACTATCCATTCTATTATGGGCTTTGTACAGAAAAAACAGGGAGAAATCTTCCTTGAAGGTGAAAATATTGTTCAGCTGCAAAGTCACGAGATTGCCAGAAAAGGGGTTGGAATCGTCCCGCAAGGAAGACGGATCTTTCCCAACTTGACGGTGACTGAAAATTTAGCTGTATTTGCAGATCGTGGAAAAGGAGACTGGGATTTGGAACGTATTTTTGACATTTTCCCCCGCTTAAAGGAAAGGGAAAAATCATATGCCGGAACCTTAAGCGGTGGCGAACAATCGATGCTCTCGATCAGCAGGGCCCTGATGCGGAATCCTAAAATACTCCTTCTCGATGAGCCGACTGAAGGACTTTCTCCTCTAATGGTGGAGGAGGTTATGAAGGTTCTCTTGAAATTAAAGGAAGCAGGTATGTCAATGCTTATGGTAGAGCAAAACATTTCAACAGCTTTGAGTATCGCCGATGACGTGTATATTTTAAATAAGGGCAAGATCGTTTATCATGACAAGCCCGAGGATCTCAAGCAAAATATGAATATTGCCTATCAGCATCTGGCCTTGAGCAGCTAGTATTCATCGACTGTTTAGCATCACCGAATTGACAAGGAAAGAATGGTCTTACGTGCCAGCGCGCCATGTATAAGAAAGAGGGGATCTCCCTTGAGGAGAATCCCTTCATAATTTTACTTGTTACTTACCCTCCAAAAAACAGATCAATTACATTTGAAGCAGTGCTTGAATTCTTGTTATAGAATTTGGAATATCCACAGTTCTTGCAAAAAACTACAGATAGATCTAACACCAAAGCCTTCCCGTTTGTGTTAAAAATTTGTGTTATAGGAAAATCAAATTATTTATTTTGAATCTGTTGACTAAAAAAATAATCTCTTATAAAATTTATTCTTAATAAACGGATAATTTAGACAATTCTTAATAACTCAGACTACCATGTTTTATTTTTTAAATAAAACATACCGACCGTTTAGTAGTTAAGCATTTTACAGCCGATGTTTAAAACAGTATGGTAAGGCGACTATACGAATTAAATTTTAGGAGGTTAGGAATGTGACTGTTCAATTATCGGAAAAACAAAAAGAACTCAAAGAGAAGTTTATTCAAGAGAGAGGGTACTGGGCTGAGTTTTGGGACAATGTGCTAAAATTAAATCCGCAATATTTTGAGGCTTATATTAATTTTTCCGCGGTCCCATGGAAAAAAGGCACTCTAGAGCCAAAAGTAAAGGAATTAATATATATTGCAATTGATGCGGCAACAACGCACTTGTACAATCCGGGGACACAGGTTCATATGCAAAATGCAATAAGATACGGCGCTACACAAGAAGAAATCATGGAAGTTTTTGAGTTAACGAGTGTCCTTGGTATTCACACCTGTACGGTGGGTGTACCTATACTTGTTGAAGAATTAAGAAATATCGGTGTTGAAATCGATTCAGATTTAACACAAAAACAAGCTGAATTAAAAGAACAATTTATTAGAGAAAGAGGATACTGGTCTGAGATATGGGACAATTTACTTTCATTAGATCCTGATTTTTTTGAAGCCTATCTTAATCTATCTGCGGTTCCGTGGAAAAATGGACCCCTTGAACCAAAAATTAAAGAATTAATTTATATAGCGATAGATGCAGCAACAACGCATTTGTATGAACCTGGTATACGAATCCATATAAGAAATGCATTAAAATACGGTGCAACTAAGGAAGAAATCATGGAAGTTTTCCAATTAATTAGTGTTCTAGGAATTCATACATTTACGGAAAGTGTGCCATTATTAGTCAATGAATTAAAGAATAAAACAGGACCTATTAAATCATAAATATTCTTAAAAAGGCGAATGGTAAAATCATTTTGCCTTTTGTTTGTACTGTATAAAAATTAAATATTTTGAAAATACCAAAAAATAATTGACTACATACCAACCAGTAGGTATAATTTAAAAAAACATACCGACTGGTTAGTAAATTTGATGGGTGGGATGTATGTGCAGACCAAAATTGTAACGAGATATAGTGAGTCGGATGCTTTAGGCCATATCAGTAATGTGAGTTATCTCATTTATTTTGAACAGGCGCGTGTGGATTTTATTTTAGGTACAAGAATAATTGGCGATATAAAAGATTGGCCTTTTGTTTTGGCTTCAACACATTGTGATTATAAAAAACAGCTTCACGTAAATCAAAATATTGTGGTAAAGACTTTTGTGAAGCGGATTGGGTTACGCAGTTTCACCCTTGGACACCAAATTTTCATTGAGGACACTGGAGAGTTAGCTGCAGAGGGTGAAGGTGTAATAGTCCACTTTGATTTTGTCTTACAAAAAAGCACTCCTCTAACAGATGAGATGATTAAGCGGTTAAAACAATCTGTAGTAATAGAGGAGGAAACACAAACCAGGCAGGAGATAATAAGCTAAGAAATTTTTAAAAAGGAGACTAACATGTCAGAACTAGAAACAGCTATCACACGAAGAAAAGGCGAAGACACGAGAGAAGAAATTTTGGAAATCTCTTTAAGGCTTTTTGTTAGTAAAGGATTTAATTCCACATCAATGCAAGACATAGCTGATGCAGCTGGGATTACAAAAGGCGGATTGTATTATTATGTAAAAAGTAAAGATGATATTCTTTTTTCATTGCACGATCGGTTTATTAATGAGGGGTTATGCCGTCTTGAGATCGTTGACAAACAAACGATGGGAACGAAAGAAAAACTGATTAAATTATTAAACACCCATTTAGAAATCATTTACCAGTATAAAGATGATATTACTTTATTTTTTAAGGAATTTGATCAGCTATCTCCGGATAAATTCAAAATTGTACAAAAAAAACGAGACGAATACTATGATATTTTTTTCAGGACCGTTGAAAAAGGGAAAAATGAGGGAGCTTTTAATGTAGGAGATAGTAAAATTGTTGTCCTTTATATGTTAGGAGCCAGTAATTTTATGTATCAATGGTATAACCCATATGGCAGGATGACGATTGATCAGCTTTCAAATATTTATATCGATTTTGTTCTTAACGGGCTTTGTAAATAGTTTGGCCTAATTATATGAAATAAATTGCAAGTCAGGGAGAGGTTGATATTGAAACTTGACAAACAAGTAATGCTGTCTTTCTATCAAACAATGTTGAAAATTCGTATGTTTGAAGAACGAGTTTCAAAATTGTTTGCTGACGGATATATTCCAGGCTTTTTACACCTGTATGTTGGTCAGGAAGCTGTTGCTACAGGGGTATGTTCAAACCTGACAAAAGATGATTACATAACAAGTACTCATCGCGGACATGGCCACTGTATTGCGAAGGGCGCTGACATGAATCGAATGATGGCTGAACTCTTTGGTAAGGAAACAGGATATTGCAGAGGCAAGGGAGGCTCAATGCACGTAGTCGATGTTGAGTTAGGTATTCTCGGAGCGAATGGGATTGTGGGCGCAGGCTTACCGATAGCCGTTGGGGCTGGGCTAACTGCCAAGAATAAGGGAAAAGGGCAGGTTGTCGTCTCGTTCTTCGGTGAGGGTGCAACAGGGATTGGTTATTTTCACGAAGCGTTGAATATGGCCGCGATTCTAAAATTACCAATCATATTTGTGTGTGAGAGCAACAAATACGCTGAATTTACACCTCGACAAAAACATTTACCTGTTGAAACAGTTGCTGAAAGAGGAGCTGCCTATGGTATAAAGAGCTGCACTGTTGATGGAAACGACGTGACAAAGGTATATGAGAGTTTAAACGATGTTGTAAAACAAGTGCGCGAGGGCTCCGGTCCATTTTTAGTTGAATGTAATACAAACCGCTGGAGCGGCCACTATGAAGGAGATCCCCAGCGATACCGTCCTGAAGGTGAAGCTGAAGAATGGCGAAAAAATGACCCGATTACAAATTTAAAGTCAAGATTAATTGATGAGTATGGCGTTACAGAAAATGAACTTTTCCTAATTTACGACACTGTACAAAATCAATTGGATAAAGCCGAGGATTTTTCTAAAAACAGCAGGTTACCAGTTGCAGAATCAACACTAGAAGATGTTTATGCTTAAGGAGGTGGAATGATGGCGGTAATAAGGTATAACCAAGCGGTAAATTCAGCTCTTCACGAAGAGATGGAAAGAGATAATACAATATTCATAGCAGGTGAAGATGTTGCCGAATCTGGAGGTTCCTTCGGTGTAACAAGAGGATTGGTGCAAAAATTTGGAGCATCAAGGGTGATAGATACTCCAATAAGTGAAGGTGCTATTGTAGGGTTAGCCGTTGGAGCCTCAGCTACCGGACTAAGGCCTGTCGTTGAAATTATGTTTATGGATTTTTTGGCCGTGTGCTTTGACCAAATAATCAATCAGGCTGCAAAGATGCGCTATATGTCGGGTGGCAATATGACATTGCCGCTCGTTGTGAGAACACAAAGTGGTGCAGGATTCAATGCAGGTCCACAACATTCTCAAAGCTTGGAAGCACTTCTAATGCATATTCCGGGGATTAAAGTGGTAATGCCTTCAAATCCATACGATGCGAAAGGCTTACTTAAAACTGCAATACGTGACGACAACCCTGTGATTTTTATAGAAAATAAGATGCTCTATGGTATGAAAGGCGAAGTCCCGGAAGATGAATATACAATCCCATTTGGGAATGCCAATATTATTAACGAGGGGAACGACGTAACGATTGTATCCATTGGCCAAATGGTAAACAAAGTCATTGAAGTTGCAAAAAAATTAAAAGAAGAAGGAATCTCCGCTGAAATCATCGACCCTAGAACAATTACACCACTTGATAAAGATACTATTCTACAATCCGTTGCAAAAACAGGCCGACTAGTAATTGTCCATGAAGCCGTAAAGATAGGCGGTTTTGGAGCAGAAATTGCAGCAATGGTTCAAGAAGAAGCATTTGATTACTTAGACGCACCTATCCAAAGAGTAGCTGCCCCTTTTACACCTGTACCTTTTAGTAAACCACTCGAAAATTATTACATGCCTAGCGAAGACCGGATAATCGAAGCTGTTAAAAATATTTGCAAAGGCAGACAGTTTTCATTCACATAAAACAGGGAGGGGAAGGTTTGATTCAATTGCCTAAAAAATCTTTTATCGCTTCACCAAGGGCCAGGGCAAAATCCAAGAAACTAAGTATAGATTTAAATGAAGTAACTGGAAGCGGACCATCCGGAAGAATTATAGAAGAGGACGTCATCTTTTTCTATAATAATACGGATAGTGAAGGTCTGTCTCCGACAGTAGAAAACCGTAAAATAACCCCGCTTGCAAAAAAGATCGCTATTGTAGAAAACTTAGATTTAAATGCTATGCAGGGTAGCGTCATTAATGGAAAAATTACTAGCAAAGTCATACGAGATGCCCTGAACAGGAAAAATAGTACACAATATAAAGTCACTGATACGTTCCCATTGGAAGTAAATAAGAAGCCTTTAACCGGTATTAGAAGAACAATTGCTAATCGAATGAGTGCGAGTAAGAGAGATATTCCACATGTCACGTTAACCGTAAAAACGGAAGCCACACAACTGGTTAAGTATCGAAGTGAAATCAATGAACAACTAAATGGCCGGGTTAAGGTGAGTTTCACTGATTTACTCGTTAAAATAGCGGCCGAGTGTCTGCGGCAAAATCCACTGATTAATATATCTCTCATTGATAACGAAATTATTTATCACAATGATATTAATGTAGGGATTGCAGTTGCATTAGATGAAGGACTGGTCGTTCCAGTAGTAAAAAGCCCGGATAAAATGTCTATTGAGGACATTGCCTTGGATCGCAGAGACATCGTCTCTAAAGCAAGAAATGGAAAATTGAAGCCAAGTCATCTTCAAAACGGAAGATTCACCATTAGCAATCTGGGCATGTATGAGGTAGACGCATTTACTCCTATTATCAATCCACCTGAAACCGCCATTCTTGGTGTAGGGCGGATA
This sequence comes from Bacillus sp. V3-13, assembly GCF_002860165.1. Classification (GTDB taxonomy): domain Bacteria; phylum Bacillota; class Bacilli; order Bacillales; family Cytobacillaceae; genus Bacillus_BJ. The sequence goes on from NZ_PGUZ01000010.1 coordinate 113,771, forward strand.
ATAGACGATGTGATTGTAGAAAATGGAACTCTTCGATTTGGAAAAACATTGGTTCTGTCGCTTTCGTTTGATCATCGGGTTATTGACGGAGCCCCAGCAGCTTCATTTCTGGAAAAGGTGAAACGCTTAATTGAAGACCCAGTAAAGATTGAAAATACTGTTTAATTAGGGGAAGTGCAAAATGAAGAAGGAAATCATTGTCCCGAAGGCAGGATTAACCATGACAGAAGCCACCATCGCAACTTGGGCAGTTTCTGAAGGGGAGCATGTAAAAAAAGATCAGGTCATAGCTGATATTATGACTGAAAAGATTACCGTTGAAGTAGTTTCACCTGATGATGGAAGAATTGAATCGATTCTTAAGAAGGAAGGGGAAACTGTACAGGTTGGGGAATCGTTAGCCACTCTCGTTACAAACGCTAATAGCGGAGGAGAAAAACCAGAGCATCCTCAACCAGCCATTCAAGGTAACGAAAAAACTAATGCAGGACAAAATGAAACCGCTTACCAATCATTTGATGTAGTAGTGATAGGCGGAGGCCCAGGTGGTTATGTAGCAGCAATTCGGGCAGCACAGCTAGGCGGCAAGGTTGCTTTAATCGAACAAAAAGAGTTAGGCGGAGTGTGTTTAAACTCTGGTTGTATACCCACAAAGACGTTATTAAAGGGATCTGAATTAACAAAACTACATAAAAAAGCAGCAGATTTCGGAGTTTTTTTCAGTACCCCTAGTATTGATTTCCCAAAATTAATAGAAAAAAAGGATGCTATAGTGAGCCAGCTCCAAACTGGAGTTTTACAGCTTCTCCAAAAGAATAAGGTACAAATAATTAATGCTACAGGAACGGTAGTTTCCCCCCAAAAAGTAGATGTACAAAAAAGAAATGGAGAAAGCGAGCTGCTCCACGCTAAGCACATCATTCTAGCTACTGGCTCTAAACCTGTTCTGCCTAGCATCCCTGGACTTAATGAGTCAAGACCGATGACAAGTGAAGAGGCATTATTTCACACTAAATTACCCGCAAGCATAGCAATAATTGGAGCTGGAGCAATAGGATGTGAGTTTGCAGGGATTTATGCGCCTCTTGGTGTAAAAGTAACCTTAATTGAAAGTGCAAATGAGATACTCCCAGGAATTGATGAGGATATCGCAAATTTCTTGAAAAGGTCACTGATAAAAGATGAAGTAAACATCATTACGTCTGCCAGAATAAAAGAAGTTTCAAACGATGGAAAACAAAAAACATTGTATATAGAACATAGCAATGATTATCACAAAGTACAGGTTGAGCAAATATTAGTAGCAGCGGGCAGGATGCCGAATTTAGATGTTATCAAAAGTATCGGTTTAAAAACCGAAAACGGCAGAGTGTGGGTGGATGAAAATCTTAAAACCAGTGTATCTTCCATCTTTGCCGTAGGCGATCTAACAGGAATTGAAAATTTAGCACATGTCGCCTCTGCCCAGGGAATCATCGCAGCAGAAAACTGCCTCGGCCAAAATCGAAAGATGGACTATCAGTTTGTGCCTAAGTGTATTTATACATCGCCTGAAATCGCATCTGTTGGATTAACTGAAGCAGAAGCGACACAAAAAGGCCTGAAGTACCAGGTTGGAAAATATTATTTCAACCACAATGGCCGTGCTTTAACAAATGGAGAATCCGAAGGCTTTATAAAAGTGCTAAGAGAAGAAAAATACAATCAGATTCTCGGAGTTCATATTATTGGGTATCATGCCTCTGAACTCATAGCTGAAGCAACACTTGCTCTAAACCTGGAATCAACCACAGAAGAACTTGGTTCAACAATCCATCCGCATCCAACCCTTTCAGAAGGATTAATGGAGGCCGCGTTATCAAGTATGAATATAGCGATTCATTCGTAAAGGAAGGAATGGTATAAAAATGGAAACCATAACAAAAAAGCTAAGATTTATAAGTCTTGATGTTGCAGATAAAATTGCGATTTTAACAATCAATCGTCCAGAAGCGTTAAACGCCATTGATGAATTAGTTTTAGATGAATTAGAAACAACATTTAACCAAATTGAACACAATGAGAATATTCATGTTGTAGTTATCACTGGTGCAGGGGATAAAGCATTTGTTGCCGGTGGTGACATTGCGGCGATGAAGCAAATGACAATGCTTGAAGGAGAGCGGTTTGTCTACAGAGGGCAAAGGGTGCTCAGCCAGATTGAAAACAGTAATAAAGTGGTCATAGCTGCACTTAACGGCTACACACTTGGAGGCGGCATGGAGTTATGTATGGCTTGTGATATCAGAATCGCTTCAGAAAAAGCTCAGCTAGGCCTCCCGGAAGTTTGTATTGGGCTCTATCCAGGTTGGGGAGGAACCCAGCGTTTAGTCAGATTGGTTGGCAAAGGAATCGCGAAAGAGCTGGTGTTCACAGGAAACCGTATCACAGCAGACCGTGCAAAAGAGCTGGGCATCGTTAATCGTGTAGTGAAACATGAAGAGCTATTAATTGAATGTAATAAGCTGGCTGAAAACATTTTAAACAATAGCCCGGTTGCTGTGATGCAAGCAAAGAAAGCAATCAATAAAGGAAGCGAAATATCTTTAGACAATGCATTGGCGCTTGAAGCGGAAGCATGGCTTGTTAACTTTACAACAGAGGATCGTGTAGAAGGTTTAAGTTCATTCCTAGAAAAACGAAAACCTGCTTATAAAGGCAAATAAAAAAAAGTTGGTAGTTTATTTCCCCTTAGAACTGATTTTATTATCTATCCTGTACAAACATTTGCTTGAAAAGATAGATCTGCGTATCAAATTCATCTCTGTAAATGCCAGTAGGTAAAAGACCTGCTTGTTAATATTATTCTACAACCACATCGAAGATAAAACATTCCATTTTAACTCGCTTTTATACACATTTTTTAATCAGGGAAACAAAACAACAATCAAAGGGGGATTCCAATGAAGTTTGAAGGAAATCTCAACTATTCGTCAGTGATAAGGAGGTGGGCGCGAGAGCAGCCGGAGAAAGAGGTTATTGTTTACCAGGATCGGAGAATAACTTACAAGGAATTTAATAATAGAGTTAGTGCTCTTGCACAAGGATTGCTGAATCTGGGTGTGAAAAAAGGTGATATTATAGGAATTCTACTTTATAACTGTTCGGAGTTCCTAGAGATTATTTTTGCTGCTAACCGAATCGGCGCTGTCTTCCTTCCTTTAAACTTCAGATTGGCTGCAGATGAAATATCATACATATTAAATCATGCAGGAGCCAATGTACTCGTGACTGAAGGAGATTTTCACGAAACGATTGATTCAATTAGGGATGAATTAAATGAAATACATCATTATATTACACTATCAAATGAATTGAACTCAAATTGGAAATCATATCACAATATGATTTCCACCAATAGTGGGATACATGTTCCTGATGCCCACATAGAATTAAGCGATTTGCACCGGTTGATGTATACATCTGGAACTACCTCACGGCCAAAAGGGGTAATGATTTCGTACGAAAACCTATATTGGAAAAATATTGGACACATATGGACTTTTGATATAGTTCCCGAAGATAAAACATTAATAACCGGCCCGATGTATCATGTTGGGGGCTTAGATTTAACTACAACCGGGACATTATACAGGGGCGGCAGTGTCGTCATAATGAGGAATTTCAACCCTCAGAAATTACTTGAAACAATAGAAGCGGAAAGACCAACGAATGTCTGGTTAGCACCCGCGATGATTATTATGCTTCTCCAAAAAGATAATATTAGAGATTATAATCTAGATTCCATTCGTTACATTATCGCGGGTGGAGAGAGAATGCCAGAATCCCTTATTAAAAACGTACAGGATATTTTTAAAAACGCATGGTTCTGTGATGCTTATGGCCTAACAGAAACTGTATCCGGCGATACATTTGTTCCTCGCGATAAAACTTTTGAAAAATTAGGTTCAGTCGGTATCCCTTGTATTCATTTAGATGTCAGGGTGGTTGACCACAATGGAGCAGACGTTCCACCTGGTGAGGTTGGGGAGATTGTGCTGCGAGGTCCAAAAGTAACAAAGGGATACTGGAAAAATGAAGAAGCTACCAAAAATGCTATCAAAAATGGATGGTTTCACACGGGAGATATGGGGCGTCTAGATGAGGATGGATACCTATATATACTTGACCGTAAGAAAGACATGATTATCAGTGGTGGGGAAAATATCGCTTCTCTCGAGGTTGAGCGAGTTCTTTATGAACACCCCAGCATCTTAGAAGCTGCTGTAGTTGGCATACCACATCAGAAATGGGGGGAAGTTCCAAAGGCATTTATCGTAGTTAAAGAGGGAGAAAGTATAACAATGGATGAAATAAAGAACTTCTGCGTTAATAAGCTGGCAAAGTTTAAGATTCCTAAGCAATTTGAAATTATAAAAGAGTTACCAAGAAATCCATCTGGAAAAGTTCTTAAAAGAATTCTTCGAGAAAAAAATCAAGATCAGGAGGAAACATATGAATTTCATAATCACCGATGAACAACAAATGCTTAAAGAGGGAGTAAGAAAAATTGCTCAAAAATATGATACTGAATACTGGAGAGAAAAGGATGCCAAGCATGAATTCCCTCACGAATTATGGAGGGCTCTTGGTGAAAATGGTTTTATTGGCGTTGCCATTCCAGAAGAATATGGCGGCGTAGGCCTTGGATTGCTTGAAATGGCAATGGTTATAGAAGAACTTGCGAAAGCTGGTGCAGGTTCTACCGTAGGGCAATTATTTATGCTAACACCTATTTTTGGCGGAGTAACGATACAGCTTCACGGAAGTGAGGAGCAAAAACAGGAATATTTACCAAAAATAGCTTCTGGTGAACTCAATTTCTGTATGGCCTTGACTGAACCAAATGCAGGGAGCAACTCACTCGAAATTACCACTTTTGCGAAAAAGGATGGAGATCATTACATCATAGATGGTCAGAAAATTTGGATTTCTGGTGTTGATGTTGCCGATAAGATGCTGCTTGTTGCGAGAACTACAAGAATCGATGAGGTAAATAAAAAAACAGAGGGCATTAGTTTATTTTTAGTAGATACAAAGGATCCTGCCATTACCGCTCAGGCAATTGATAAGGTTGGAACACACACTGTACGTTCAGATACTGTATTCATTGAAAATTTAAAAGTCCATAAAGATAACTTGATCGGTGAAGAAGGAAAAGGCTGGCGTTACTTGATTGATACTTTAAACGCTGAAAGAATCGTTACCACCGCTGGATTAATAGGAACTGGCCAGCTAGCGATCAAACTAGCCGTAAACTATGCAAAAGAAAGAGTCGTTTTCAATAATACACCGATTGGGACATATCAAGGTCTTCAATTCCCGCTCGCCAAGCATAGTGCGGAAATTGAGGTCGCACAATTGATGAACTATAAAGCAGCCTGGTTGTATGATCAATCTCTGCCAAATGGTTCTGAAGCAAATACAGCCAAATTAATAGCTGGTCATGCCGCCTTCGATGTGTGCGATCGAGCAATGCAAATTATGGGTGGATACGGCTATGCCAGAGAATACCATATAGAACGTATCTGGCGGGATGTTCGTTTATTCAAAATTGCTCCTGTTTCTGAGGAAATGATTTTAAACTTCATAGCAACGCATAATTTAGGATTGCCAAGATCTTATTAGATGCTCGTATTCATCAGGTAGTGTAAAAAGTTCTATGAAAACTCGGCTTTGAGGGTTCCGTTCTGCCACAAAACAGA
>NZ_PGUZ01000088.1 GCF_002860165.1 Bacillus sp. V3-13
AGCGAACTGACGGAGTGGGAGCAGGAACGTAACAACCAGCAAAAAGGAGTGGATTGGCAATTCGCAACTGAAGAAGCAAGGATCAAATTAAAAAGGCTTTACCCACAGATTAAAGCTTGATGATCTACTAGTGATTGACGATATCTTTTTATTGATAGAACAACGATAAGAAGATTCCCAACCATTAATTATTTGAAATGGTGATAACCCTTTAAAGTAAGCTTAATTAAAGGCCCATCTGGCAACCGACGTTTAACTAGTATTAAGCCATCATCTTCAAGTTTTAAAAGATCGATTGCATGAGGTCGGTGCTTAACTAAAAACTTGATAGGCACCCACTTGTTCATTTCCTTTGCACTAACAAGGACACGTGCAGTAATTCTTCCATACTTTTTTCTCCTCTCTTGTATGCGCTCCTCTCACCGCGTATGTCATCTCTGTAAAACAAAAAAACCGCTGTCTATCCATTTGGATAAACAACGGTTTAAAAAGGGGTGGGGCATGAAACCGGGGGGTACCCACCTCTAAAATATGAATGTGGTAGAGAGAGAAAATTTATGTATTTTTTTAGAATCTAGGTTAATTTTTCAACCTCTAGATTACTTTCAATACGAAAAATAAGCTTAAGTGAAATAAAAGACCTGCATTTCTTAAAAAGGAATTACAGGTCAAAATTTAAAAGGCTAGGTACCTTTTGCGAAAGGTGGTTAGGATATCATTTGCAATCCTATAAATACAGATTAATCTCATCAACACTTCTGGAGAAAGCATAAAAATAATAGCTTTAATGATTAACCGTATTTATTAGAGAATAATTGTTTAATGGCTTTGAATTAGTTAGATTTTTACAGTAAAATGGATCTATTGTAATTGATAGAATATACTAACGAGGTGGCACAAATTGAAAATTGTACGTTATTCACATAGAAATGGTAGTTCAGTTGTACCATCTCTTGATATAGACTACTTAGAAACTGAACTACAAAATATAGAGTTTGCTTTTAAAGAGCGGAGTTCAAGGAAGCTAAGGGAAACAATATTTAATCTTTTACGCTTAAATGGATGGTCAAGTGAAATTAAAATATCTGTGGAATCTGACATAACAATTTCATCAATAAAAAATAACATTGGTTTATGCCTTCAAACAGGTAATATCAGTAGATACTATGCTGATCTATTAAAGCTTCAGACAATGTTCCTAGAAGAAAAAATTTATTCAGCAATATACATTATTCCTACTAAAGATGCTGCACAAAAAATGGGTGATAATATTGCTAACCTAGAAAGAGTAATCCAAGAGTTAGAAATTTTCAGATATGTAATTACAATTCCAATAGTAATTATAGGAATAGAGGGGGAATAATAATAATGATACTAGGCTGGCCTTTTCCAAAAAGAAAAATGTTATTAGAAGAATTAAAAAGTACGACCACTCAAGATAATATAAGAATAAATTTTCAAGGTAGCATTCAACGTTTCTGGGTATATAGAGTTCCAGTAGATATGCCTAAATATAGATTATCAAATGGAAGAACTCAAGCATCTCAAGAAGCTTACATATCAAAACACGATGAAGATGCAGACTATTTTGAAAGAGATTTAGAGTCTAATAAGGTACACGAGATTCAACATGTAATTTTAAAAGAATTACTACTTAATAAAGGAAAGAACTTAGAGCAGTACTTCAAAGATCAAGATCAAAATGAACCATTGATACTAGATAGTAATGGTTTTGTAGTAAATGGTAATCGACGTTTATGTGCATTTAGAGAACTTATAAAGCAAAACCCGCAAAAATATGAACGTTTTAACTACATTGAGGTTGTTATCTTACCACCTTGTGATGAAAAGGATATAGATGAACTTGAAGCACAATTACAAATTATTAAAGACGTAAAAGCAGATTATGATTGGATATCACAAGCCTGTATGTTAAGAAGTAAACAGAAAAGACATAATTATAGCTACGATGATTTAAGTCGTATATATCAAATGTCTCTAAAAGAGATCAATAAGGAACTAGACATACTTTCACATGTGGATTCTTATTTAGAAAGTAGAAATAAACCAAAAGAATATCCAGTTGTTGTTAACTATAGGTATGCTTTTGAAAAAATTAGAGAGAGTAGAAAAAAAATAAACGATGAGACTAAAAAAGAAATATTTACAACTCTAGCATATTCAATGATTGATAGCCCAGATGAAAGTACTGGCCGTTTATATGAATTTATTCCAAATATACAAGAATACTTAGACTCAATTATTGAAAAAATACTTGAAGAAATTCCAGTTGAAAATGAAAAGGAAGAGGATGATGACGAGGATCTTCTAGATTTATTTGATGATGAAGATGAACTAGAAGACTTACCTGTAATAATTTCGAAACCTGAAAACCAAGCTAATATCTATGAGATATTAAGAGACGTAGTTGAGGCGGAAAAGGTAAGAAAGAGAGAGAGTAATAGTAAGAAAGCCACTTTATATAAAGTCCAAAAAGCAAATACCATGTTAAAAGAGGCACTACTAAATTATGATGCGAAAAAATCTGTTTCTGAAGGGATTACTGAACAACTTGAGCAAATAGGAGAAACAGTCAATAAGTTACGGGAGACTATAAAGAATGGTTAAAATCGGTTATTTAAAGGATAAACATCTAACAAGTATTTCAATCTCGGAATATCACCCCTCATGGCTCGAAATAATAAGGGTATGTAAAGAAAATACAGATGAAGTAGAAATTACTTCTGAAAAATCACTAACAATACCTTGGTGGGGGTTTTTAGCTTGTAGAAAAGCTTTAAGGATTATCATAAAAAAAAATAATCTGTCACTTACAATAGATGATGAAGCAAAGAAATATCTTAAAGATTCTAAGGCTAAAATAAATACATATAGCCAAGCAAAGGCTGCAGAGCCATTAGAATATAGTTTTATTAAAAGAGAACTAGAAAAAATAGGGTTTTCAAGGGAATTAACTAATGAACAACTAAGAAACCTTTCAAAATTGGCCTCACTACCAGCGGGAGCAACTTTTTCCGTTCCTGGTGCTGGAAAAACAACGGAGGCATTAGCACTTTATTTTTTAAAGAAAAATAAAGAAACAAGACTTCTTATTGTAGCACCTAAAAATGCATTTGGAGCATGGGATCAGCAAATAAAAGAATGTAGGAAAGAAAATCCTCCTAAGATAATAAGACTAGAAGGAGGGCAACAATCAGTACAACAGCAATTATCGAAAAAGCCTGATGTAATGTTAATCTCTTATCATTTATTGCCGAATGTTGTTAACGAGATTGCAAATTATATAGATTTATACGATACTTTCTTGTTTTTAGATGAGAGTCATAGGATAAAAAGAGGGAACCAAGGTAAGATAGGTAGTTCTATACTTAAACTTTCGCATTTACCAAGTACAAAATTGATAATGTCTGGTACTCCTCTTCCAAATGATATATCAGATTTAATACCACAGTTTAACTTTCTTTATCCTGGAGTAAAAGTTAATAATGAAAACATAATAGAATACATATCGCCTATATATGTAAGAACAACGAAAAACGAGTTAGGATTAGGAAAGATAGAGTATATTCGTACAGCAATCGAAATGAGTCCAGCACAAAGAAACTTGTACGAAGTATTAAGATCAGAAGAAGCTTTGCAAGCAACGGGTCTAAAGGCGGCGGATAGAAATAAATTAAGAAAAATTAGGAAAAGTGCACTAAGAATGTTGCAGCTTACATCAAATCCTTCTTTGCTAGCAAAAGAAGAATTTCAACATAACGAACTTCTAAAGGATATATTAAAAGAAGAGGATAGTCCTAAAATTAAATATATTTGTAAAAAGGCAAGGGAATTAGCTTCTAAAGGTGAGAGGGTATTAATATGGTCTACATTTGTTGATAATGTAGAATTGTTAGCAAACCGGTTACAGGATTTAGGAGCAGAATATATACATGGTGGGGTAATAACTGGTGATGAAGATGAACCAGGTACAAGGGAATATAAAATAAAAAGATTTCATGAGGACGATAATTGTAAAATCTTGATTGCCAATCCTGCAGCAGCTTCTGAAGGTATTAGCTTGCACACAGTTTGCCATTATGCTATTTATCTTGATAGAAGTTACAACGCAGCTCATTTTTTACAATCAATTGATAGAATTCATCGTTTGGGATTACCAGAAGATATAAATACATATATTGAGGTAGTCTACTGTCCTGATAGTGTAGATGAGTCTGTATATAGAAGACTAAATGAGAAAATTAGTGTTATGAGAGAAGTGTTACATGACGATTCACTAAGAATTGAAGCTGAGTATGCAGATGAGGAAACCTTAGATGATTTAAACTACGCGGATGCTATTGATTATATGAAGCATTTAAAAGGTGAATAGTATAATGTTTTCAGTAGGTGTTTTGTATTCAGTGCAGTATTTCTTAAATACACTTAAAGAAAGTGATCAATTAGTATCGCAGATAAAAGAGAGTTTTGAACAGTATTATGTTGCTTCAATTAACCAAGTTATTAATGTATCTCTAAATGTTGAATGGATAATTCTTGAGGAGAGCAGCTATAAATTAACGAAGAAAGGTATGGAAATTATAGCTGAAAAAGATTTTAATAGTAGGTTGAAGTTACAGCTAATGCATATGATTAAAGCATTCGAACCAACTTGGTCTTCACTTTTTCACAAAGGCAGAAGAGAAGCGATCCGTTATTTTCCACCTGATGTACTACAATGTTTCGAGGAAGCGGGTCTTATTGATGGTTATGAGGCAGATGTAATAACCTGGTGGGATGATTTAAGCTCAATTTCTAGAAAGAGTATTGATGATAGTAAACTATTAGTTGGAAGAGAGGGAGAAAAGCTTTCTATCCAATACGAAAAAGATCGGACAGGTTTTAATCCTGAATGGGTTTCGATAGAATCAAATTTACTGGGTTTCGATATCTTATCAAGGACAGACTCGACAGGAGATACATCATTGAAAATCGAGGTCAAGGCAAGTAAATCGTTATCTCAAGAATTCACTTTTTATTTAACGCGGAGAGAATGGGATATTGCACAATCCTCATTAAACTATATTTTTCACATATGGATATTGGGAGATGATCCTAAACTCTATGTCTATAGTCTAGAAGAGTTAAAGAAACATATTCCTATTGATAATGGTGATGGTTCTTGGGAAACAGTGAAAATATGTATAAAGAAAAACGATTTACAAAATAGGTGTGTATAAATTAAAACGGTAAAGGAGTTATAATTAATACCCTTTACCGTTTTGTTCTAATTTTTATTTTACTTTGATAAGCTTCTTTTCTCGTATTTTAATGCAGGCACCATACTATAATTATCTTCATGTATTTTTATATTGCTGAAAATAGGTGGAATATCTTTGTTAAAAAAATCAGTATAATTCTCGGTATTTAAAAAGTTAAGTAATTCGAATTTTGTTAACTCTTGATGATAAGAAATTGTATTTCCAGTCACATATGAATAAAATAGATATCCTAATTTATCAATATAGTTTTCAATTTCCTCACTATATATTACTTCTATCTCAACATCTAGCCCATATTTGGAAAATGGTGCTTTAGAGGCCACTTCTGATATTGTTTTACTAATTGGTTCCAGTGTACTTATATCGTTCCAAAAAAATATAAATTTTGCTTTGCCAATAATATTGTCATCATTTTCAGTTAAGTTAAAAGTAGGGACTTGAATGGCGAAGATAGCAGAAAAATTATTTTCAATAGAATTAGCTGTTTCATCATCTTTATTAAGTGATCTAAGTTTTTTAATCAAAGCTTTCGGGAATTTTAATATTCTAAGCTTTAGAATCGTCTCCTGCAATATCTCTTTTAGTTTTTCTTGAGATTGATAATGCGCTTCAATCTCTTCCCACTTGTCATTAATGAGTGGGCGAGTTATTTTCTCAAAAATATTCTTATAATTTGGATTTGTATCAAAGCCAATATACTTTCTATTCATTTTTTCAGCCGTTGCTAATAGAATTCCTGTACCCGCATACGGATCAAACACAACGTCGTCTATATCTGAAGATAGTAAGATTAATCTTGCCATCATCTCAGGCGGGAAGGGGCAAGCGTGTTTAAACTCAGTATCTTCATAATCTTCTTCATAAGACTTTTTTGATCCCCAACTGCCCTGAGTAGGTATAAAAAACTCCCAAATATTATCAGGGGCTTTACCCTTAGGGTTATATCTTTCAGGATAGTTAATCCACCACTCTTTAAGCTCTTCTACTGTTCTAACTCTATCAAGATAATATTTATAATTTGTGGTTTTAGTGAACATTAAAACATACTCAAAAATATTCCTCATCTGACCTTTTCGAGACCATGGTAATGTCTTTCCTTTATCCCAAATTATTGTGTCCTGATGAATCCAGCCAATTGATTCGAGCACCCTAGCCATATCATCTGGCAACCTAATTACTTTTCCATCTCGCTTCATGGTATCAACATTCAAATACAAAGTTGCACTATCCTTTGAGATATCGTAAACCATCTTGAATGTGCTCTTGATATCATTTAGATAATCTTTATAACTTTGGCCATATCCTGTTTGATTTTCTATTGAGCCATAGTTTTTCATATTCCAGTAAGGAGGGGAAGTAATAATTAAGTCAATAAACGGTTTGACTGTTTGGAAATGATTAAAAATATTTAATGATGAATCATTTATATAAACATTATAATTTGGCGGTTTCTTCATATTATTGCCTCCTACATCACTAATTAGAATATTATAGCAGGAAATTTTCTTAAGATCTAGAGAAACACTTTATAATCCTAAATAGTAAATTTTATTATTTATTAATCAAAATATCAAGTCGTATTTTAAAATGAAATTTAATTAACTAATGAGAAGAGGTACGGAAAAGATATTACAGACATTGGAATAAATTTTAGTGAATATTTACCTAGATCACATATTTTCTTAAGGAAAAAACATTGATCCAAGATAATTATTGCGGTAAATATATATTAAACCGATATAATAGAATGTATGGGAAGGATTCAAAATGTACTCAAAAAAAGGTAAGTGAGGATATGCTTGCCTTTAAGGTTTGATGGGAATTGTTACTGCTAAGCTATCCAGTCCAAAGGTTGACTGCACAAGATGTCATAATATAGACGGAAAACATGTCCAGAAGCTGTGATCATGTGACTATGGCTTATAAATATGATGGGCTAAAATGTCCAATTTTTCGTCTTTTTAGCTCAAAAATGACGTTGACGGCCCAATTTGGCCATTTCACTACACGGTTTGGACATTGATGCTTGTCTTTGCCACCGGGTGTCCAGCATTTAAGCCAAGGTAACGGAGTATTCAACAATTCCTACCGCCTTCTTTCGACTGCACCCTATCGCTGTGTTTTCATAAAACGGATCCATCAAAGGATTCCTGGTGTATTGTATAGTGAGGAGAAACAAAGACACGGGCCAAGGTGCACCTCAGAATTGTTAGCTCAGGCAATTTGTCACTTTACTTGGAGCCTCTGCGGGCAAGATGATGAGCCATGAAGCCAGATGCCAAAAGGACTCTGGCACAGCCGAAGCAGGCTATCATGCCCGCCTCTCCAAATAAAGTGCACGTCTCGACTGGTAAGAGATGTGCAATCTTAGTTAGCGTTTATGGGGAAGAAACGTGCCCCATAATTCTTCTTAGCGGCTGGTGACACATGTGTGTATGAACACTTAGAACCCCTTGACAGGTCTACAGAGTTGGTCAGCTTAGCTAGCTAATCCTGGACATCCCACACCATCAACTTTTGGTTATTATAAGGTAGCTAAAACAGGGAATGTTTAGTGCTTGTTTAAAATAATTGTTGCAATTATATGTAGAGTAAGTAAAAAAATAAAATAGGAGGTGATGATTATGGCAAGATCGGACTTAATATTAAAACTAGTTGAATCAGGTATACAGGGTAATCAAGAACTATTTAAAAGAACTGTTGAAGCTTTAATTGTAGACGAGAAAAGCAAAAGCCATAATATATTAGCGGAAAAACTAGAGAATGCACTACGTTATGAAACCAAAAAGAGATTAGATAATAATGTTAATACTTTAACTTTGCATAAGAATAAGAACATGTTCTATGAATCAGTTCCCTCTGTTAAATTTGATTCACTTATTTTAGAACAGAATGTTATACAGAGTTTTCAAGATATAATTCAGGAGCACTTTAGAAGCGACTTACTTAGATCTTTCAATCTAGAGCCTAGAAATCGAATATTATTAGCAGGGCCACCTGGTAATGGGAAAACATCGATTGCAGAAGCACTCGCGTCTGAGATTATGGTTCCTTTGATTACGGTAAGATATGAGGGGTTAGTAGAAAGTTATTTAGGAGAAACAGCAAATAGATTAAATGAATTATTTGATTATGTGAAGACGAAAAGATGCGTATTGTTTTTCGATGAGTTTGACACGATTGGTAAAGAACGGGGAGATTCGCAAGAAACAGGGGAAATAAAGCGTGTCGTAAGTTCTCTTTTATTACAAATAGACAGACTACCGAGTCATGTTATTGTTGTAACTGCGACAAATCATCCAGAATTATTGGATAGAGCAGTTTGGAGACGTTTCCAGCTTAAATTGGATATCAAAATGCCAAACAGAAAACAAATTGACACATGGATTGCTAGGTATGAAAAAGAAAGTAAACTTGAACTACAATATACAAAAAATACTTTAATAAATAATTTAGAAGGTCTAAGTTTCTCGGATTTAAATGAATTTGGTTTAGATATCAAAAGAAGATATGCTTTATCAATACCAAATACAAATATAAAAAATATTGTAAAATCTGCATTAGAAAATTTAAGATTTCAATATTCAAATAAAGAATTAGGGGACGAAAAAAATGAGTGATAGACCAATGCTAATCTTTCCTAGACCTGTAGCCGTTGATAGAACTAGGAGACCACCAGGGAGAGGAGGAAATATAAGATACCCCGAACACCAGGAGCAAGTAGGAAGAATACTACCAAGATTACAACGACTAGAAGATGCGTTTACTAACCAACGAGGAACTGTTACAACAAGTACTGAAGGGGTTAATCCTGAATATGCTGTAGTATTTGAAACAGTTGGTACGATTGATAATTTTGTTAATGCTGTAAGAGGTATTGATGGCCTAGAATGGTTAGCAGAAATCGACGAGTACATAGATTCCGATGATGACTTCTATATAGTCTCTGAAGATGATGAAAGATTAGGTAAACCGCTAAGTGGAAGGTTATTTTTAATGATGTCTAATCAAAGGGCGATGGCAGAGCTGAAGTCTCTCTGGGATAATTATCGGAACCAAGAAGGTTTTGAGAGAGGATATACCAAATGGAGAGATCTCTTCGCACAGCTTAAGGATTTGAGATTGTGGTCAGTTGAAGATCGATTTTTCAAAACAGGATTGAAAGAAGTGTTAGAAGAAAAATTAGAGATTGGACAAGAACTAATTAAATTTGAAATTGAATTATGGTTTAGGCAAGATAACACAAAAAGAGTTGAGGCAACTACCCATATCATGAATTTAATTAGAGAAGTAAATGGTAGAATCCTGTATGAAAGTATTATAGAAGAGATTTCTTATCACGCTTTGCTGGTAGAAACACCGATTACGATATTTGCTGATTTAAGCCAAGATTCTAACATCCAACTAATAAAAGCAGAATCTATTATGTATTTTCGTCCAGTAGGTCAATCAATGGTCGAGATACCTTTAAATGAAAATGATATTTTTGAGGAATATGAATTTAGTTCAGATGCAGTAGTAGTTGATGATGAAAAACAACCAATAATTGCATTGTTTGATGGACTCCCACTTCAAAATCATGAGCTACTAAGGGATAGAATTATAATAGATGATCCAGATGATTTTGAAACAGGATATGAAGCTGAAAAGCGCATCCATGGTACAACTATGGCCTCTTTAATCATTCATGGTGAATTAGATTCAGAGGAAGATCCTTTAAGTAGAAAAATTTATATCCGCCCTATAATGAAGCCAAATCCCTATGACTTTATAAATAATTCGGAATATATACCAGAAGATGTATTACCAGTAGATTTAATTCATAGAGCGGTGAAGCGTATATTTGAAGGAGAAGGTGAAGAAGATGCAGTATCTCCGAATGTGAAGGTAGTAAATTTATCAATTGGTGATACTGCTCGACCATTTGACCTTCAATTAAGTCCTTTGGCTAAAATAATAGATTATTTATCTGTAAAATACAAGGTATTATTCATAATAAGTACAGGAAACTATCCATCGTCAATTTTATTTGATATTGCTAGAGATGAATTCCAGAACGTTAAAGAAGATCCGATAGTTGTGGAGAAAGTAATTAAATATATCGCTGATAATATAATAGATAGACGTATTTTATCTCCTGCAGAATCAGTTAATTCTATATGTGTAGGAGCAAGTCACAATGATGCATCTACCGTTCCACATATGGGTCACAGAATAGATTTACTGAAAAGTGAGTTATTAATGAGTCCTTACAGTAGAGTGGGACTAGGTTATAGAAACTCTATTAAGCCCGATATTTTGCTATCAGGAGGCAAGCAATTATTTATAGAGAACATTTTGGGTAGAGATGGTTTTGCGCTCTTAGATGTTAGCCATGCTCCTATTGCACCAGGACATAAAGTAGCTATTCCGGGAACCTTAGGCAAATTAAATGAAGTTGCTTATACTAGAGGAACAAGTAATGCTACAGCACTTGCCACTAGATTCTCTGGAAAAATATACGATATGCTTGAACCGCTGTTTGAAGATAGCGATGATCGTGACCAAATATTAAGGGACTATGGAGCTTTGTTTATTAAAACCTTAATTCTCCATGGTGCTCAGTGGAATGAAGCTTATGAATTTTATAAAAATATTCTTCAAAGACCAAGAGAAACTAAGTTTAGAGATAAACAACTACCGAGATATTTAGGTTATGGTTTCGTGGATGAACTGAAAATTTTAAATGGGTCTGATCAAAAAGTTACATTAATTGGCTATAGTACTATTAAAAAAGAACAAGGACAAGTATTTGAAGTACCCTTACCGCCATCACTAAGCAGTAAAGATGTTAAAAGGAGACTGACTATTACATTGAGTTGGTTTACTCCTTTAAATCAAAATAATCAAAAATATAGGAAGGCTCATTTATGGTTTGATTCAGATAATGAAATATTACAATTAGGACGACTCGAAGCAGATGCTAAAGCGGTACAAAGAGGAACTGCTCAGCACGAAATTTTTGAAGGTGAACGTGCTTCAGCATTTATTGATGGTGACATTTTAAAAATTAAAGTGAATTGTAAGCAAGATGCGAGTGGACTAAGTAGTAGAGAAGAAATTCCATATACTATCGCTGTGACACTTGAGGTAAGTGAAGGCATAGATATCTCTATATATACTGAAGTCAGAGATAGATTACGTACGATGGTAAGAGCACGAATATAAAATAAAAGAATACCCAATTAACCTGGGATTCTTATTTGATTATTTTACCCTATCCAACGTTACGGTGAACCATATCAAAAGCTAACCTAAATAAGATAATTAAAACTCTAAATGACAATATCTCTCCCAAATTAAAAGGTGCTTCTTCATATTGAAAAGAGCACCTTTTTGATGATTTCCTCTTGCCAACACCCATAATCAGCTAAATAATAACATGAGTGTTGATTATCCATAATTAGACAAACCTATCCCGTTATTCGTACTGTACTTACTTAT
>NZ_PGUZ01000089.1 GCF_002860165.1 Bacillus sp. V3-13
GAAAGGGTGATTCACGATCTCACCGGTATCAAAATCCCGCAAAAAAGGGAAGAAAAAGAAGAAAAACTTAAACCAAAACCAGTCCAAGAAACAGAGCGTCAGCTATGTTTGTTTAGTGTGTCATGAAAAAGAAGACATTCCTTTAAATGTAGTTAAAGATTTTGACTTAATGGACGATGGAGATCCAACCACTCCACCTATGTTTTCATGTGAAAAATGTGGAGGAGAAATGTACCCAGAGTATTATAAAGGAGTACATGGCATAGAGTACAAACTATCGGATATTCGCTAGACAAAAAAGGACCGGGCGGTTTTTGCCCGGTTTTTCTTATCTTTGTTAACTCCGTTTTTTTAGTGGGACTGCACCAATCTGCAGAGGGGCATTGGGATGTGCAGCCAAATTTTATCGTCGGCATCTGTCCTCATTCCACCAAAACCATGCTGGTCGCATAACCCACCTTTAATAGGAAACCCTCGATATACATAAAAAAAGATCCGGCTAAATCAAAGCTGGGCACATATCCACGATAGGTTATTTTTGGGAAGATATAAGGAGTGACATCAATGAGTAAATTACACCAAGAGCAGCAAAACCGGACTGAAAAAATCAGGAAACTTATGATGATTGATTGGACGGAAGATGAAGAATCTGTACTAGACCATGCTTGGACTGCAATTGATATGATTTTGTATAATGCGGAAAAAACAAAGCAAGAAGACAAAATTATGGCGTTACCGGAGCTAAGTGGGAACTTGAAACGATTGTTACAGCAAATGGCATCAATAGGATGTTGGAAGATGGGATTAGGGGTAAAGATAATGATACTGAATGATTTTAAAACTATTAACTTGAGTCTTGCAAAAATGCTGTCGTCAAAATCTGTCGGTTAATGACTAGTTTTGGTTAGTGCCAAAAAATAAGAATGACATCCCTTTTTTCGTGGAATTGGAAAGTTACCACACTCACCAAAAATCCCAGAAAAAAGGAGATGTCTTAGTGTTATGGTATCTTTCCACACTACTATCGTCAAGTTTGTTCTTGCCCTTGGTCTTACACTTTCAAAGCCGCAGATGAAACATCTGCTTTCTTATATGCATGGAATCATCCTTGCCGCTGGAAGAAAGAATGTAACCCAAATCATGAACAGCACTGGCAAGAAACGCGACTTGAGTTCCATGACCCGATTCCTTAAGGAATCCCCCTGGTGTCCCAACCGTGTGCAGCGTAGAAGGATGTCCTTCTTGATGGAGAAAATCCGTAAGGACCGTGAGAAAGCTGGAGATTCAAGACCTATCATCTTCTTTATTATGGATGACTCTAGTTGCAGGAAAACTCCAGCTGCGAGGAAGATGGAACGTCTGGATTTTCATCATTCGCATGCGGATGGAAAGTCAATATGGTCCCATTGCGTCGTTACCGCCCACGTGGTGGCCGAAGGCTACTCGTTTGCCTGGGACTATCGTCCCTATTTCCGTGAATCATTCTGCACGGAAAACGGGTTGGAGTTCAAAAGCAAGATTGAACTTGCCATGGAACTCATTAAGGCTTTTCCGGCAACTGAAGAGGAACAGGTCTATGTGTTGATGGACAGTTGGTATTCGAGCAAGAATGTAATTGATGCCTGTAACGCAAAAGGGTTCCATGTAATATGTGCAACTAAGAATAATCGACTGATTTGTCCAAAGGGCTACCGTATAAAGATTTCCGAATTCGCAAAAAAGGTTATCGACGAATCCGACCTTCGCACCGTTACAGTGAAGGGAAAGAGTCGATACCGGATATGTGAAATGGAAGGCCCACTGTCGGAAATTGAAAATATCAAAATCCTGCTTTCCTGGGAGAAGAAGTTCAACCGGGAAAAATCTCCCTTCACCATCCTGTGCACCGACCTTACTCTGGATGTCGTTACCATCCTTAAGTATTATCAGGTCCGGTGGGAAATTGAGACAGGATATCGTTATTTTAAGGAGCTACTGGGTTTTGACCAATATCAGGTATTGTCCTTTAAAGCCATTGAAAGGTATTGGGTGATTCAGTATCTCACCCAGAATTTTCTTGAGTTCCAGTGACATGAATGGTCCAAATCCACACCCCATACTCTAGGTGATACGGTCCGAAGGATCAGGGAAGATGCCTTGGGACAGGTGGTTGTTTATGCCTACCAGGAAGGAAAGGCGAAAACCCCACTCAAAAAGGTGCTGGAACTCCTGAAATTGACCGCTTAAAAATGGCTATTGATAGGGACACCACCCGTTTGTCCTTTTTTAGGGATTTAAATCAAAAATGCAAGAGTCTAGCTATTAACTTTGAAGAATACAAAATGCCCCTGATTGTAATTTATGAAAAGCCAACAGATTTTCCCGATAAGTACGTTGCCCGGAAATGGAATCTCAACAGGGCAACGAAACTCGCAGTCATTCGAGTCACCTGGGATGAAATTATACAGGTTGTCCCTGGCAACTTTTTCATGAAACATTGATCACTTTCTAAATATGACGGTTGAGGAAGCATTGCAATTCTTTACTAACATCCCAAAAATAAAAAATAAATTACAAACATTGAATGATGTTGGATTGGGTTATGTTCGTTTAGGTCAACCAGCAACTACTCTATCTGGTGGTGAAGCACAACGTGTAAAATTGGCAACTGAGCTTGTCCAAACGTTCAACAGGTAAAACCTTTTATGTTTTGGATGAACCTACGACCGGGCTTCACATTTATGATGTTCATAATCTATTAAATGTACTTGAAAAATTAGTGGAAAAAGGTAACACCGTTTTAGTTATTGAACATAATTTAGATGTCATCAAGTATAGCGATTATTTAATCGACCTAGGACCAGAAGGTGGAAATAAAGGTGGAATGATTGTTGCAATCGGAACTCCTGAAGAAGTGGCAAATGTAAAAGGAAGTTATACTGGTCATTATTTAAAAAAAATGAGTATAAATTAAATATAAAACATTCGAAAGAATAATTGATAGAAAATAAGAAACCGACTGTAATAGTCGGTTTTTTGCTTTTCATTTACGCGTGCCCAGCAAGCCGTTAATTGCTAGTTGGTGAAAGTCCAACCCGAGTAAGTGTCAAGACGCTCGGTAGCTGACAGGCAACTGGTGGCGAAATCCTAAGGTTGAAGCCCTGTGACAAAGTAACTCTCTCGCGGAGTGCGAGCAAACCAGCAGACCGTAACATCAAGTGAATCTTGCCGCCTCGTCAAAAGAAA
>NZ_PGUZ01000090.1 GCF_002860165.1 Bacillus sp. V3-13
CTGAGTATTGCGAAGAGAATGAGCCACTAGTGCGAAGTTTTGAGCCACTGTTTGCGGACAATAGAGCCAGTGAATGTGGAGGGGAGAGCCATTGATTATTATGAGAGAGAAAAGGCAGCCATTGAAACAGTTTTGTTCTATTCCAACGGCTGCTAATTTTATCTAAATCGTTTATCCTCTAGTTGCTGATCAATAATCTCAATTGCCCATGAGACTAGTTCATCAAAATTTAATTCCTTTTCATCATTCCAGACACAATGAGTTAGTAACCTATCTACTATTTTTGTCATCACTTCTTCGGGTAAGTATCTGTGAAAGAAATAACTAGCTATACGGTTTTCAACTTCTGTAGGAATCATTTTCTTACCGCCAAACCATGACGTTCTCTCATTGATAATTCACCATCAACTAGAATCTTATAGGAATCATGAACAATACGATCAAGAATCGCATCTGCAATCTGGGCCTGTCCCAACTTCGAGTGCCAGCCTTCGGGTGAAAATTGAGAACAGAAAATCGTTGAAGCTTTCTTTAACCTTGCTTCAATAATTTCAAAGATATGAAGGATGTTCTCTTCAGAAAGTTCGGTTAACAGCCATTCATCCAAGATTAATAAATCTACCTTCCTATATTTTTGAATCAGCTTACGGAAGCTGCCATCTGCCTCATATTTCGCTACTGCCAGTTCATCCAATAATTCAGGTAATCGGATGTATTTGACATTATAAAATTGACGACATGCCTGAATGCCAAAGGCATTAGAAATCCAGGTCTTTCCGTTCCCTGATGCTCCCATTAAGATGATATTATGGTGATGGTGGATGTAATTTCCTGTTGCCGGTTCAAGGATAAGTGCTTTGTCCAGCTTTCGGTCTGGATGGTATTCGATATCTTCAATTGCAGCTGTGGAATCGTTGAATGTTGCCTGTTTGATCAATCGTTCCAGTTTATTTGATTTGCGTCGATCATACTCATGATCGACAAGCAGGTTAAAACGATCATCGAAATCCATTTTGCTGTATTCTTTATTTATCTCCTGTTGCTGGTATAGTTCGGCCATGCCACTCATTTTCATTTCAGTTAATTTGCGTAGCGTTTCCTGATTCATCATCACTTATTCCTCCCGAAGTATTGTGCGCCCCGTACAAATCCATAATCTTCAGTCCTATCGTTTGAATCGAGCTGATTAGCCGATTGCTTTTGCTTCCTTTTTTTATGCCTGTCCAATATACCTTTTAAAACAGACACCGTAGGATGCTGTGAAATCTCAAGTAGGGTCTGGGTAGCGGACTCCAAATCACTGTTCGAGTATTTTGTTGTTAAATTTCTTAAAGTACTGAGAATATTCAAGGCTTTTTTCTCTGTATTCATATCCAAAATATGTGACACAAACTTATCCATATATGGTCCTATTGATTCTGCCCATTGGCGATTATTTTCAGGGTGGTGGTCCAGATATAACCGATGATGATCGGGCATATGATCACTGTTGGTTGAATATTGTCCAATTTCACCGGATAGGCGTTTATGGGATGCAATCCGCGCATCTCTGAAGTAAAATTCAATTACATCGGTGGTAAGTCGAATATCGACAAACTCCCGAACATATTCATACGGAACGGAATAGTACATGCGTTCAACCTGGATGTGGTAGTTCAGTTGAACCTTTGCGGTTTTCCATTCCGTCAGTTTGTATCGTGTTTGAGGAAGATGCTGAAGGTAGGATTTCTCTTCTTCCTCAAACACTTTTTTACGTGATCCAGGGCGTTTCTGGAAGTCTGCGCTATTGATTTCTTCCAATTTATCAAAAATCCGTTCATTAAGATCCTCGAGATGAAAGCACTGATAATTCCGAAGAGGGGCGATAATTTGACGGGAAATATATCCGACAGTCCCCTCCACACTGGCCTTATCCTTTGGTTTACGAACCCGGCTGGGAATGATAATCGTTCGATAATAATCTGC
>NZ_PGUZ01000091.1 GCF_002860165.1 Bacillus sp. V3-13
CCGATGGTAGTTGGGGGTCTCCCCCTGTGAGAGTAGGACGCCGCCAAGCGAATGCGAAAGAACGGCCGATGATGGTTGTTCTTTTTTTATTTTACTGAAACTGATTTTGTAAAGCCCCGCAATTCACGCCCCGAAAAACACTTGGCACAAGCAGAGTCTAGGCAAGCCAAACTAATGATTGTTAAAAGTCAATATTTGATGGTGTAGCTGAGAGCAAAAACGTCCCAAAGCCGCCGTTTTTTCTTTTCAAGGCTCAAAATGTGCATAGACATACACCCGATTAATATGTGATACATACAATATAGTACTGATGAATATTCGAAAAATTGTATACAAATGTGGTTCTTTGGTCAGAATAGGGGTGTGGAGGTGGAGGACATGAATAATTTGTTAGCGAAGAAACAGATGGGGAAAACATGTGTCGTTTGCGAACAAACAAAATGGAAGGGCATACATCTATACACTTCTTTTATATGTACTGATTGCGAACATGATCTTATTATTACGGATACGGATAATCCTAAATATAAATTTTTTTTAAAAAAATTAAAAAAGATAACTAAACCTGAAATACATTCTTGAAGGCTTCCCAAAAGGAGGCTTTCTTTTTTGGCTTTTCTATGGTGAAGCGGTTTTTTATTGGGAGCCACTCGTAATCCAACAAATTAAAATGGAGACAAACCGGTCAGCTTGTTGGCTATTTTTAAAAAAGGAGCAGCCGAAGGTTTATTTTGATAAAATAGATAAGAAATCTGAATGAGAAATCGGTGATAATATTGGATCAAAAAGAAACGCCTTTATTGGAGGCTTTAGTTCGCCATAGTCAAAAGAAGCCGATTTCGTTGCATGTTCCCGGCCATAAGTATGGTTCGGTATTTCCTATAGAAAAAGATGTTGGCTTTGTGAAATTTTTACAGCTTGATGCGACGGAATTGACAGGGCTCGATGATCTTCATTCGCCGGAAGGAGTCATTTTGGCGGCAGAAAGGCTCCTGGCTGAACTATACGGTGTGAAAGAGAGCTTTTTTTTAGTTAATGGATCGACGGGAGGCAATCTCGCGATGATTTTGACTGCGATTAGCGAGGATGATGTTGTCCTTGTGCAGAGAAATTGCCATAAATCGATTTTAAATGGAATTGAGCTTGCTGGCGGGATCCCCGTGTTTTTAGGGGAGATGCTCGATGAAGAATGGCAGGTTGCCGGAGGAGTATCGATTGAAGCCGTAACAGAGGCGATACATATATATCCGCACGCTAAAGCTCTTATCGTCACATATCCAAACTATTATGGTCTTACTTATGACTTGAAAAGTATTATAGATTTGGCTCATCAGCATTCCATACCAGTACTTGTTGATGAGGCTCACGGTGCTCATTTTATTGCTGGCCGTCCCTTTCCATTGTCTGCAGTTGAGTTGGGGGCGGATATCACCGTCCAGTCGGCGCACAAGACGCTGCCGGCGATGACAATGGGGTCGTATTTGCATTTTAACAGTGAACTATTATCGCTGAACACTTTAAAATATTATTTGCAAACGATCCAATCGAGCAGCCCTTCTTATCCCATTTTGGCTTCTTTAGACATAGCCCGCAGCTATTTGGCCTCTTTTAATCAGCAAGACCTTGACTACCTGAAGAAGTCCGTGAGCCTTTTTAAGCAGGAATTATCAAAATTAGCAGGCGTAAAGGTATTGGATAGAGGCGATACCGATTTATTAAAAGTAACGCTGCAATCAACATGCACCCTGAGTGGATTTGAAATACAGAGACGGATGGAGCAGGAAGGTTTATTTGCAGAGCTGGCAGATCCAAATAATGTTCTTTTTGTTCTCCCATTACTAAAAAAAGATCAGGAATACCCATTTTCAGCGATTCTTGATAAACTAACGAGAGTGCTGAAAACTGAATCGCATCACGCCAATGAGCAAAAGAAAGTTTTTTTTAAGAAGAAACCTGTTTCACCGCTCCTTATAAGCAGAAAACAGGCAAAAAACTTACAAATGGAAGAAATGTCTTTTAGCAAAGCAGCCGGACAAATCTGCGCTGAAATGATCGTTCCCTATCCTCCAGGCATTCCTTTATTGTATCCTGGAGAATTGATTGAAGAGTCAGATCTGCAAAGCCTTAACCTGCTTCTTAAAAGTGGGGCGCGGTTCCAAAGGGGAGAAGCTTTGCTGGAAAGAAAAATAAAGGTATACAAAATACAGAAAGAGTTCTCATCTGGGGGTTAAAGAATGAAAGAAGGAATCTTTATTTCGGTTGAAGGTCCAGAAGGGGCTGGAAAGACGACTGTGCTCAGCCTGCTTGCAAAGGAGCTTGAAACGGAAGGCCATAAAGTCATGATGACGAGGGAACCGGGCGGGATTGATATCGCTGAGCAGATTCGCAAGGTAATCCTTAATAAAAATAATACAGCTATGGACCCCCGGACAGAGGCGTTACTATACGCCGCGGCAAGAAGGCAGCATCTTGTAGAAAAAGTGAAGCCTGCTCTCGAGGATGGTGCAATCGTATTGTGTGACCGCTTCATCGATAGTTCGCTCGCTTACCAGGGCTATGCAAGAGGTCTTGGAATAGATGAAGTATTTTCAATTAACCAGTTTGCTATTGAGCAAATGATGCCTTCAATAACGCTATATTTTGATATCGATCCGGAAGAAGGCTTGGGACGGATCAGTAAAAATGCCGGGAGGGAAGTCAACCGGCTCGATTTGGAAACGATTGAGTTCCATCATAAAGTAAGGGAAGGTTATTATATTTTAATGAAAAAATTCCCTGAAAGAATACACAGAATCGATGCTTCCCAGCCTATTCAACATGTGTTTGAGCAATCGGCAGAAAAAATAAAAAAAATGATCGAAAAATCAATGTGAGATGTTTAAGGTTAAATATGGAAATAATGATTGATATAGCCTAGGCTTAGATTGCGCCAATTTTCCCCAAGCTACTTTTGTGTGTGGGATTCCTGTTTTTGTAAAGGAAGGGCTATCGGCAATTGAAATACCTGCTATAATAAAAATAAATGGATTTTCGGAAAAAAATGCGGAAACAAGCGAAAAGCCGCTTGTTCCTACTGGTAGTGTAAAAAGTTCTATGAAAACTCGGCTTTGAGGGTTCCGTTCTGCCACAAAACAGAT
>NZ_PGUZ01000092.1 GCF_002860165.1 Bacillus sp. V3-13
TGATTGAGCAAAAGTGTAAAATCTTATCAAGCGAAAACTGTCAACTTTATTCTAGCGTTTACAAATGGATTACTATACTCGGTAATTTCGGCTTTCCTATTTGTATATCAATTTATCTATTAATACGTTTTGAAAAGAAAATTGATAATTTGGGAGAAATAATATCTCAACTTACCGAAGTAATAAAAGAAAAAAGATAGGACTGAATAGTATGGAAAAAATTTTATATGAACTTGTAAAAGAAGCTAAGAACAACAATGAAGCATTAGAATCTATCATTGATCTGTTTGAACCAAAATTAAAAAAATCAATGTATATGACAAATTTGAACGATAGAGACGATTTAGCACAAGAATTAAAAGTAAAAATGGTTTCTTACATTAAGGGGTATGATATTGATTCAGTACCAGGGTTTTGGCAAATCAAAGAAAGAATCGATAAAGAAAAAAATTCAAAAAGGTTGTGAAATGTTTAATTCTATTTTCTTTATAAAAGGTAATTCGAATTTAGAAGGAAAGAGGTAATGTAAATGGATTCAATGGTCTTATTGGTACAACAGTGGGTAAATGATACTTATGGAGGAAGATACGGGTATGAACCAGCACCTGAAAATGGCTTAACTGGTTGGTCAACGGTATATGCACTAACTCGTGCCTTGCAAATCGAATTAGGTATTGCAGAACCATCTGATAATTTCGGTGACGGAACAAAAGCAGCATATAGAGCATGGGGAGAAATGGAGTTTGGTAAAGTTCCAACAGATGAAAAAGGGAAAAATATTGTTCAAATTTTCCAAGGATCATGTTTCTGTAAAGGTTATCATCCAGGTGAATTTACGGGAACATTTACTGAACAAACCAAACAAGCTGTAATTGATTTACAAACGGATGCTGGACTTCCTATAAGAGACGGAAAAGTTTATGATTATATCTTTAAAGCATTTTTAACTATGGATGCATATGTCCTAACATATGGTGGGGATCCAAGAATCAGAGAAATGCAAAGAGATTTAAACTACAAATATTATAAAACAGCAGGAGTTCAGCCATGTGATGGTCACTACCAAAGAGGAACGAACAAGGCCCTCATCTATGGAATTCAAACAGAGGAAGGTATTGCGCCGGAATCACAAACAGGAAGTGTGGGTCCTACAACAAAGAGTTTACTCCCAACATTATCTGTTGGAAGTAGTGGGAATTTCGTAAAGTTATTCCAATACGCATTGTATGTAAATGGATTTGATCCCGGTACATTTGACGGAATTTATGATAATGAAGTAAAAGAAACTGTCATGGATTTCCAAGCATTTTGCATGTTAAATGTAGATGGGGTTGCAGGAAAACAAACTTGGCTTTCAACATTGGTTAGTACTGGCGATTCTACAAGAAAAGGCACAGCGTGTGATTGTACAACTACAATCACATCAGCAAGAGCAGAGTCATTAAAAGCAGCAGGGTATCAAACGGTAGGTCGATATTTAACAAATGTACCCAATTCGACTTTAAATAAGAAGATTCAACCGGGTGAATTGGAAACTATTTTCAATGCTGGATTAACAGTTTTTTCAATCTATCAAACAAGAGGGAATTATTTAGAGTATTTTACTAGAGAACAAGGTAGGATAGACGCAGAGAAAGCATTTAAGGCAGCTAGAGAATATGGTTTTCTAAAAGATACTACTATCTATTTTGCCGTTGATTTTGATGTCCTTGGTTACCAAATAACTGAAAATGTTATTCCTTATTTTATTGGTGTAAATGAACGAATGATTAATCTGGGTAAAATATATAAAATTGGTGTATATGGCCCAAGAGCTGTTTGTATTGAAGTCTCAAAACAAGGGTTAGCAACGACCAGTTTTGTAAGTGGTATGTCTACAGGATATAGTGGAAATCTCGGATATCCACTTCCAGGTAATTGGGCATTTGATCAAATTTCCACTGTTACTGTCGGTTCTGGGGATGGTTATATCGAAATTGATAATAATATTAAATCCGGCAGATACAACGGGGAAAACACGGTAGATCCTTTAGTAGATTATCCTTCAGAACCAGACATGACTAATCACGTATTTTTTGATCAAATCGATCAAATATACTCGATAGCCTTTAATTATTCTGGTGGCGATGTTGTGCAAGCCAATAAACTTGTATGCCAATATCTAAGAAAAGATAGATTCGACGGTACTTTATGGGATATGACAGCGGGTTCTATTGATACAGACTTTATCAATGAGGTTAACGAACAATTAAATAATCCTTACATTTATGAAATTTATGACCCAGAATATAAGATCCCTATTGATGTTCCTCATCTAGCAGCTACACTTAATAGTGTATTGTTTTATGGCACTGGCGACCAGGCTGTTGTAGATTTTGCTGGTTGGGCAGGAGATTTAATTGATGCTGCAGGACAGGCCGCAACTATTGAAGGTTATGCTTCAGCTTATGATGCGGCATTATACCTGATAGGAAACACTGATGATAGTGTGTCCAAATTTTCGCTAATAGATTTTCTAGCGGATGTAGATGCTTTTAATATTGGTAATATGCTTAATAATATTCCACAACCAATAAATGACCTATTAAGATATTACTTTGAAGATAGATATAAGGTTAGATTTAGTCTGTTTTTTGATAATAGATTTTCAGGAAATCCAAATCTAGTACAAGCTCAAAGTACTTATTTATTAACTTCTGATGAACCCGGTATCTTTGAGATGAGATCACTATTTATGAATGCCTTTAATACTCCTTATTATACTGATGAACAAGGCGAAGAAGTTGCAATGGCTTTTAAAGATATTCTAATTCAAAAAGCTGGCGAAGAATAATCATTACAGGTATAAGATTTTGAAAACAATTAAAAGGTTAATCGATTCTTAGGTTAACCTTTTAATTTTATCTCAAAGTTTTTAAGTAAGTCTAATTTCCTTTATATTGAACAGAAACTTTTCTATAGTCGTCATAAATATTCTCATCCATATAATCAAAAGCATAATGTATTATTAATCTATCGGATGAAATCCATTCTAATTTAAAGGCCCCATTGGAAAATGGCTTGTATCCATCGTCGGTGTGTATATCCGTTATATGAGTCATAAATAACCCTGAATCCGATAATTGGTAGAGTTGACCAATGCCTTTTTCAATGACTACAAATTTATGCTGGTTATCAGGAGAAGAAAAAGTCGTATAATTTACACCTGTTAATAACCCAGGCAACATATTCACTAAAATAAAAAATACCCCTATTCCAAAAAAAATTCCTTTTATTACTTTATCTTTTAACAAATTGATTATTGAAATGATCGCTACAATCAGTAGTGAAATGGCAACTGCCTGGTGGTTAATTCCGAACGGTGGAGTTCCTATTTGTATGTAAATACCTTTTGTATTAAAAAAAGTTAATACTAATAGGAGAAAAATACTGCAAATAACAACAATTATAGCCATATTTTTACCTTTTTTAGTTTCCAATTGAATTCCTCCTTCTTTATGTTAGAAGAACTTTTTCTTCTCTGGGTATAATCAGCAATTTCTCGTTATTTTTCAATACTTTAAACTTTATAAACTGCATATATAATCATTTTAAACCTTTCCATAAGGGAGGGATAGCAAAATGGAAAATGCTATTTATGGTATTGCATTAGTACCCTTTGCATTCAGATCACGTTTAAGTGTTTAAATAGATGGTTTACCGAATGATACTTTCCTTAATCCATGGCAATTGATGAATTTTTTGGAATGTTTTATATAGAACCTAGCAATATAAAAAAAGTATATTAACTGGATTGGATACCAGCATATAAGCTGAAACAGATAACAATAGAGGCGAAAATAAAATGAGATTATCTTTAAGCGCGGGGCATGGTTATTTTACTTCTGGGAAAAGAGCGCCAGACGAAAGCATGAGAGAAGGGGAGTTTAATAGTGCGGTTGTTTCTAAAATGGTTAATCTTTTTTATGAAAAACATCAGAAGGTTGAAATTCTCCGATTGGATGATTCAACAGGAAAAACCGATATTCCATTGAGTGTAAGAGCGACTCAATCAAATAATTTTAAAGCTGACTTTCATTTAGATGTACACGCGAACGCTTATGGAACCACCTTTAATACAGCACGGGGGATTGAAACATATATTTATAATTCGATTGAAGATGGTAGTTTGACATGGAACATAGCAAGACATATTCATGATTCATTAATTATTAATACTGGAATGATTAACAGAGGATTAAAGCAGGAAGGATTTTACATGTTGAAAGAAACAAATGCTCCTGCGGTTTTAGTGGAGTGCGGTTTTATGACCAACTTACAAGATTTAGCCTTATTAAAATCGGATGATTATCGAGCGCTAGTTGCTAGGACATTGGTAGATGCAATTGCAGATAGTTTTAAAATAGCAAATAATGATATTTTCCATTCAGTAGCACCCGGGGAAACATTCTGGAGAATTGCAAATTTACACGGTATGAGGGTGGAACAATTAAAGAAAATAAATCCAGGTATTAGTGATCCATCACGAATTTATCCTGGGCAAAAAATAAGGGTTCGATAATATGCCAAATCAATAAGGTTTTTTCAGTGAGATGAAACGGCGGGCGTGGTACTTGGAGTACCTTATCGGGTTATTCTAGGATAGCAGACCAGCATATAAGCTATATGTTTGGCTACACCCTTTTGAAAGTGTTCCGAATGTACCTACTTATAATTTTTTTCAGTACTCACATATCGTTAATTCATAAGCTTTTATCGTGTATGAATAACTAAAATGTAATTGTTTGCTTTCATTAATTAAGACATAACCTTAAAACTATTAAGGTTAATAAAAATAAGCATCAAACACTATTCAAAATGCGGGCTTATATTAAAAAGTGATATAATTTCTAATATATTAAATGAGAAACATTGCTGTATGTTTCAAGGAGCGTAAAGTATGAATATAACTTATCATTATCCACCTGATCTATTTAATCTATTAGTTGATACGATTCCCTTATTGTGTAAGTCAAAAAAAGATGTATTAATCTTTTTTAAGGGTACTGGTGTTCCTACGAATATAATGAAAGACATGATAAATCAGGTTCAATTTAATAAACATACGATTAGTAAATATGAAATAACACGCACTGTTGTTGCTTTGAAATAAAGTTTGATCAAAAATACCTCGTAAACCCAAATTTTACAATAAATAAAAAGAATCCATTTTGAAAAAAGATTGCTCAAAATGGATTCTTCTCCAGCAGATTTAAGTTTGGTTTTTATAAAAAAGTTTGATCATTTTCTACCTGTATTCCCTCCACAATCGCGCCCTATTGCGGAAGACTTCCTTATTAATATTTTGCGAATTCTTTTTCAGGCAACCCCAATATGTCTGTATTTTTAGGTATATGGCCAAGTAAACGTAGCATAGTTACAATTTGCCCTTTATGATGTGATTCATGAGTAATTGAATGGATTAGTAATTGATGTGGCGTTTTTCTTATAAACCCACTACCTGCTCTCCAAGAAGGCTCTTTTTCGATAAACTCATCAAATTTGTTTTTGAATTGTTCAAATACACTCTCTACATATTCATCAGCTTGTTTAAAATAGCGTTGAATATCATCTACCTTCATATTATTAATTACTTCCTTCGTTAATAATGGAGATGATGTTTCTGATAGCACAAAAGAACCTAACCATGCATGATAGCAACCTGCCACATGAACTAAAGAATCTCTAATGCTCTGAAAACCAAATTCAAACTCTTTAGTAAATTCATCTTCATTCAATTCTCTACACTGATCTAATAAAATTTGACGTGTTTGTTTTACCCATTCATATTCTATCTTTTCCATAGCATCCTCCCACCCCTTAGATATAAAGGAAAATTTTTCTTTTTACTATACACCAATTTACATTATCATTACACCTAATTTGTTTTTTATTGAGCTACCCTAAAGGTTATTAACACGCCTTCAAAAACCCTTTCTACTTTAGCAAAATATTCATCATCCGTTATGCGACAATCTGGCCCGATACACGAAAAAGACGCGTTCCTAAATAAACGCGCCCGTTTGTTAAAGATTTTTATAAAGAAATTTTGGAAGATGTGCTATTTAAAAAGATGTAAAACCCATCGTGGTATAGTGTCTTAATTAACGAACCCTTAATGGTAAATATTAAGCATCGGACGGATCGGTACCTTCGTGCTCGGCTTTTTTTACCCGTTCTATTAAATCAGAAAGAGGAACGTTCGCATATTCGGTGCTGGTATAGTCAAGTTGATAAACTAAGCCGGCAGCTGTTCTAGAGAGAATGAGAGGATGTATCTCAATGTCCCACTCCGGTAAATCATCTTGAAGTGCTGCCTTTTGCTGCTCTGATTGGACGTCAAAAAAAGCAACACCACCTGGTTCACCAACAAAATGGTCATGAAAAACAATTTGCCCACGCTTTTGATCAGCTATGTAATCATTAAACAAGGCATTTGCTTCTCGTAATTTTACATCCTCGGGTGCTTTTGCAACCACTAAATAACAACGACGTCTTGCCATCATTAACCCCTCCTTGAATCTTTTTCAACTCTTTATTAAGCATACAATTTTTATTTTGACTTTAAATCGGCTAATAGGCTGAGATGACTACAACTAAAGATGGAAAAAAGGAGAATTCATGAAATTCAATTAGCTTACGAATAATTCTTCCTCTTATTCTAGAAAATGGCCCGATTGCGGAACAAAAAAATCCTGCATATCATTACAGGACTTTTGATCAAACTTTTTTATAAATTATCAAACTTTTTTATAAATTATCGAACTTCTTTACAAATTATCAAACTTTATTTTAAATCAACAAAGACTGTAGGTTTGGAATAAAGTTTGATTAAAATGCACCTACAAAAGTTGATTCTATAATAGAGGAAACCCATGCATTTTAAAAAAAGATTGATCAAAATGCGTGGGTTTGATTTTGGAGTAGATTTAGTATTTATAAAAAAGATTGATTAAATTGCTTTATAAGAATCAAATTTAATCATTTCTAATTTGTTAGAACTAATGTAAGGACTTTTTAAATTATAGATTATAATATCATTTTTTCTGTGCTCATTTTTCTTAATAAATAATTTTAAGAAATTAAAATCATGTGTGGAAATTATGAGTTGCTTTTCTATATTGTTCAAAACATCACACATAGTGTATTGATTAATATCATCCATATTTTGGATCGGATCATCTATACCTACAAAATTTAGTGAATGTATTTGTTGTTCTTGATTAATTGCTAAAAATATAGATATGGCTAATACTGTCCGCAGACACCTACGATGTCGGATTGTTTGCCAGTGGCATTGACGCGGCAGGTGAATGTCAGTCACCCATACTGCCACTGGCAAATGAAAAAGTCTATTTCTTTGTCAAATTCACGCTGTTAAAACAACAGATCCTTCGCCTCTTTTTTTAACAGTGAAACTATTTTTAGCATTGTATCCTTCTGTTCCTTCAGTTCGGAAATTTCTACTCTAAGCACTTCAATTACAGCCTCCATTTCCGAAATGCCATCTTGTAACTGTACGTAATACTTCTCGAGTTTCTCCATAACTCATCCCTCTTCTATAGATCGTTTATTACCCTATGAATGTGCGATTCACCCACAATTTTGTGCCCCTGTACAAAGGCATCCAACAGGCTTTGGCTGCACAGCGTATTGAATTTTCGCGGCACCCCGTGGCTGAAGTTGTAAATTGCTTGAATGGCCTCTTCTGAAAAAAGTTCTTGAGGGGTTTCCACCACGTCCAACTGATGGTGAATATACTCATGCGTTTCC
>NZ_PGUZ01000093.1 GCF_002860165.1 Bacillus sp. V3-13
AAAAGAGTTGCGAAACCCTTGTCATTCCTGGCTTTTTTGTTTATTCAGCAGCCCCTAATTAAAGAACTAATTATTGATCGTGGAAGAAAAGGCAGCCTTAAATCTTTACTAATATCTCCTCAAGAATTAGATGAATTGGGGGAGAGAATATCAGATGAGAACCTGGTGGTGGCATTAGGAGATACCACGTATATTTTTAGATTACCGGATGTAATGACATTTCTAGAAGATTTCATCTTTGATTTAAATGTCATTCATACTGAAATTGCCTTGAAATTCGTTGCTAGCCAACCACCTAACGCAAGAATCCCATTATTTAAATATTTACGAGGGGTTAATATCGAGGAAACCACTCTTAACCATCTTGAGAAAGAAAGGATTAGACAAAGAATCGAAAGGTTTGGGGAGATTCAATCTTCCATAAATACAATAACACAATATAACAAAATTCCGGCAACTTCAATGCAAGAGATATTAGATATGGGCTTAAGACAAGCAAAAGAGATGGACGTTATTGCATATAACATTGAAAACCTTGATATAGATGCTGTAGAAAATTACTTGAGAGGTAGGTTGGAAGAAGTAAAAGAAAATGCTAACCAACTTACAAAATCAGCTTACCGTAGATTAGCAATTATGATTGACATTATAAAATATAAAAATGGCTAACGCCGAACCCACATAGTGGATTGCCATTAGCCATTTGTTGCTTAGTTAAGTTATGCTACTAGCATAAGATTTGTGCAAGTAAATGTCAAGAACTTGTTACAAATACTACACATGTTTCCCTCTGGATTTGTGAATCTCTGCAGACCCCTTATACAATCTAAAAAGGGGTCTTTTTATTTTGTTGGAAGCTTAGTTTACAATTTTAAAACGGCTTGTTTGTTCATTTCTGGAGAGAGCTTTCCAAATTTGACCGCCATCGTATTCGTAGACCTTACATTGAGATAAATCAGCAAACGGGACCTGACCAAAAAAGGGTACAACAATTGATATAAAGCCTTTTTTAAAACTAATTGCGTTTTCATCATCCGT
The DNA here is from genome assembly GCF_002860165.1 of Bacillus sp. V3-13. GTDB lineage: Bacteria > Bacillota > Bacilli > Bacillales > Cytobacillaceae > Bacillus_BJ. Next base: position 1,039 of record NZ_PGUZ01000093.1, read on the forward strand.
ATCCGAATGGAAAGCTGCACCAGGATGACTATGAACTTGTGCAAGTAAGAATTCGTTATGTGACCTTAACGTACAGTAGATTTCATTTAAATCCTTTTCAGTTATAGTTGCATGAACCCTTGAAGCCATTAATCTTGACGGTACTATCGCACGTTTAATAAATGCAACATCGCCTTCACCTATTACTCCAGACCAAAAAACTAAACCTTCAACACCATTTCTTCCAGCAACCCGTAGTGCTCTTTTGGTTGTATTCATAACTGAAAGGGGAATAATGAATTTTGGGATATTTGTTGGTTTAATTTTAATTGTCCGTTTTTCTACTGTATTATCCTTTTTATTGCTTCTCATAATCCATTCCAAAAAGTTTCTCATTAGTGAACCTCCTTATCCTGTTTACTTGGGCAAAATATGATAACTGTCCTCTGCTCGAATTTGAAAAAATTTTGCAGATGGAAGTAACTGCACTTTTTCAGACAAATCAGTGAAAAAGTGACCCATTGTTGGAGGGTTCTCATTTTCCAAAAGAAATCGTAAATTAAAGCTCTCCTCTTGCATTGTTTGGACTTCTGTTGCTGATCCTACTTCGCTAACAAGACAAGGAACATAATGATGACCAGCCTTACGCAGTGCAAGTACACGGTGATATCCATCGAAAAGAATATATTTACCATGCAGTATTTTAACATGTACTGGTAATGGAGGAATTGGAACTCGGAACCCTACAACAATTCCCCCATCAACGAGGGGGAAAGATGTCGTATGTTGCAAATGCATTCCTCGGTCTTTGGTAGTCCAAGAAAAATTATTGACCGAAGGTGAAAGAGCCAAATTCCCACCTTTGTTGGGTAAAATTAAAGATAATATATTTTCAAAGGCTTTGTCTTTAAATTCTAAGTAAAGGTTTTCGATGTAATCGGAATCCACCTTTATCGCCAAGGACAATAAAGGATCAATTTCTACCATTCGAAAAGCCCAAGGTCCTTTCACAATCATTTGAAAAGATGGGTGACTAGGTACAGTCGATAAATAATCCATATGTTCAATTGAAATTTCTTTTACCTGGGGATACCCAGCTGTATAAGTAGGTTTCACTGATAAATGGGAACGAGAATTTTGCCATTTTGTTTTAATTGTACTCTCGTCCCAGAGTTTATCCCCGCAAAATTTTTTAACATTATTAATTGCTTCTATTTCATGCGGAAAAAAGCCCAAAAGCATTAGTCCTTCATGAGACATCTTTAGACCTCCCTATAAGCCGATGTATGTTTAATGTTATACGCTTGTATCATGGCGGGATCATAGCAATAGGAGCCACACCGGCTATCTTTTTCAGGTTTTTGAACAGAGTGCTTTGTTGGGCCAGTAAGGACGTTTGCGATGAATCTCCCTTTATAAACATTGTCTTTAAAATAAACTTCCTTTATTAATTCCCCGGCAAGTAAAATTCCTGGGATGATCGACACAAAACCAGTTGTACCCACATATTCAACTTGGTCTTTGTTTATACTGGATCGTCCACAGAGCTCCTTTGACCAAAGAGTCCTAAGTGGTTTTCCAACAAATGAAACTAGTGACCCCTGAGGAAACTGCTGGTAAGCCTCAATTTGGGATATTTCCATTAAATTCAGGAGGTGGTCTGTTCTTAAAGCATTAAATACCTCACCAACGGACCAGCCAAGTATTCTGGCCATTTCTTCCTCAACGGCGTAATCATTGGAATTTGGCAGGTGGATGCAGCCTAAGCAAGCACCTTCCAAGAAATTATGGCTAGATAAACTAAAGGTAAATCCTGATGTTGCACCATCCAACAACAAACGGGGCAAGTCACTTTGGATCTCCCGTCGTGCTTCAGCTGAGTCTACAGTGCAAACAACCGTATCCAACGACCGCCCATAATGCTGGATAAAATCAATCCATGTCTCATTAAAACCAACTACATTCAATGCCGTATGATTTAATGATTTCTTGATTAGATCTACTTTGCAGTGTCCAATATCATCTTTCCGAGCAAGGATATAACGATTTAAATTACTTAGGTCCACTATATCAGCGTCTATAACCAACAACTGCCCATGTATATTATTGAAGCTTGCCAATGTGTGAACAAATGCATTACCTATAGCTCCCGCACCAACCATGTGAACAATGCCAACGTTAGGTGTATCTGGTAAATCAGGGTTATCCATGCCAGGTTCATTTTGAAGTGCAAAGGCTGACAGTGTGAGATTGCGATGTAATTCATAACGCACATTTGCAGCGTCTAAGATATCTTTTAAAGCATATTTAAATAGTTCTGCTACTCCTAAGGATGCTGCAAGACATGCACCTATAGGATTAGTACTAGATTTATTCGATTCAAATGGTGGAAGGGAACTCCCCACAGAAGCCTCCCAACCGTTGTTATAAACATAAACTGTTGGGATATCTATTGGGATATCAGTTAAAATTGAGTTGCAACCTAATGAAATTAAAACATCACAAGTACCAGCGAATGAAACGGACACATCTTGATCCTGGTTTTTGGCTTCCTCTAACCAAGAAGTAAATATAGCGTTATATTTAAAATTGCTATGAACCTCCTCGTTAGCGAACACAACAATATGCTTAACCATCCTGACAAGCAGTTTGAAGATAGTAGAGGAGATGATCATACCATTTTCAGTGTTTGCCCACTCTTCGTTAATATGAATTCCGTATTTAGCAGTTGCTAACCGTTCGATTGATTTTTGGCTCTTTGTGTTGTCCATATACTCCTGCAGCAATTTTAGTGTCCTGCTCACATATTCGAGGGAATTGTTCATTTTAACTGGCTATACCTCCCGTGTGACAAACCCATTATAATGATCTGTGTGGATAGCTTGGTAAATCCTTGTAATTACATTCCCGATGTTAATATCCCTAAGACTAAAAGGGTGAGGGGCCCTTTCCTTTTCAGGAATATATGTTGTTAATCCTGGTAAACAAATAAAAGGAAAGGGGCTACTTGTTCGAAAGACATGATCACCATCAAACGGCCATTTAGTTGCTGGATATACAATTGGAGAACAAGGCATAAAGGTTGCCTTAATAGGGTGCCTCGGGTATCCATCACAGCTTAAAAAAAGGGAGAAATTCTCCCTCGTTTCTTTATGTTGAAATAAGCAAGTCACATAAATGCCTTTTTGGTTGATTGACCAGTCACATTCTTTAATACGCCTGTCTACCTTTTTTAAATCACGTTCAATAAATTTTTCAGAAGCTAGTTTGTCCATGTTTTTATCCTACAACTGGGATTCTCTGGAGTAAGACAACAGAACCTTGGGTGAGACCCACGTCCTTGATTTTTTTTGTTACATCCAAGGTTTGATTTTGGAACTTCAATTCATAGGAAGCAGATCCAGGATCGATTTCTAACGATTTCATCGCTTCACGAACAAGTTTTTCAACTTTATTCTCTTCATTAATCTTTAATTCTACCTCTTCTCCTTCAATTGTTTCGACAATTATTGTTAACAATTTTTCTTGAGCCACTTCTACTACCCCCTAAAATTTTCTAATTTAATTCTACAACACAAAACGGCGCAATTGCCATAAAATTTAATCTTTTTCGACAAAATAAAATTAAAGGGTTAATTGTAAAATCAAATGCAACACCATAAAAATAGAAAAGCCATAGTGAAACCGTG
>NZ_PGUZ01000094.1 GCF_002860165.1 Bacillus sp. V3-13
GTGGAACACCCTGAAACCCGAGGACAAGAAGACAATATCTAATTCCTGTTTTCTACTCTACTACGATTCCATTATTGATTGGCTTTTGTGTTTTATCGATTATGGCTGGTATGTCGCCCACTTGGATATGGATCTTTTTGACCTTGGCGAATATAGGGCAAACCTTTATTCAGGTGGCTATGTCGAATACGGTTTCTCATACCTTATCAAAAGAATACGCGGGCATTGGGATGGGTTTTTTTACAATGATGACTTTTATCGCAGGAGCGACTTCTACCACACTAATTGGCAAAGTACTCGATTATGGGTCTTCCGTTCAGTTGAATCCTTTGCAAGTCTATAAGCAAGCTACCATTTATAGTAATGCTTTTTTCATACTCACTGTCGTTCTACTTTTGGTTGTTGTGTTATTTTACACACTTTTTAGAACCAACAGTGATACAGCTTTAAAATCAAAATAATAGCTTTAAGGTTATGATTATATGACCAAATATATATTTTTATGTATGGCTGATCGATTTTAGAATAGAAGGATGGGGTGAATGGCAGGAAGCTATCAGACTATAAATGTAAACCCTCCACCTTCATTAGAAATACATTAAGGCAGATCAGGGTTCAAACAAACCTGTTTCATTTTAAAAAAAGCATAAAAAGGAGATGTATCGATTATGATGAAACAAATGATGCAAGCAGTTCGTGTTCATCAATATGGAGGACCTGAGGAGTTGCAGCTTGAACAGTTACCCATTCCAAAACCAACATCTGACGAAGTATTGATCCGTGTTCACGCCGCTGGTGTATTACCAGTTGATTGGGCATATCGCCAAGGGTTGATGAAAAAATACGTTCCTGTGCAACTTCCCTTTATTTCAGGATCGGCTGTAGCTGGTGTCATCGAAGAGGTAGGTTCAAATGTGACAGGGTTTCAGAAAGGGCAAGCTGTTTTCGGAAGAGCTAATAATGGAGCGTGCGCGGAGTATATAACAACTACTGTTGAAACCATAGCACACCTACCACAAAATCTTTCTTTCGCTCATGCAGCTACGATATCGGGTGGGGCTACAACGGCTTGGATGGCGCTTTTTGCACATGGCAATCTGCAATCAGGGCAACGTGTCTTGGTTCATGCTGCTGCTGGAGGTGTGGGATCATTTGCTGTTCAATTTGCCAAATGGAAAGGTGCCGAAGTGATCGGAACTTGTTCCACAGCAAATGTAGACTATGTTAAGTCGCTTGGTGTGGATACTGTGATTGATTATAAAACGACTTTATTTGAAGACATCGTGCAAGATGTGGATTTGGTGCTTGACGCTGTTGGAGGGGAAACACTTGAACGTTCATGGTCAATCGTAAAACATGGAGGAACGCTTCTCTCTCTTGTCGATATTCCCTCAGAAGAGAAAGCTAAACAACTAGGTATTCATGCGCGATTTAGCAATGAACTCGCCCCCAATAAAGCTTTTCAAAAGATTGCTCAATTGATTGCAGAAGGAGAAGTTAAAGCAACGATTGCAAAGGAATTTTCACTTCATGACATCCGACAAGCTCACGAACTCTGTCAAACTGGTCATGGGCGCGGACGAATTGTCGTTCGAATTGAGGATTAATCCAAAGGGTCTTAATAATCGTATCCTTGGTTTACTATTTCAGTTTGGCAGAGCAAAGGGAAAAAACATTGAGCTGGAAGGCTGAACTTAAACAAATTATTGCTAGATCAATTATTGAGGAGGAAAAAACAGTGAAAAAATTAAACATCGGAATTATCTTAGGAAGCACACGCCAAGGACGCGTTAGCCCACAAGTAGGAAATTGGGTAAAGGAAATTGCTGACAAACGTGGAGATGCAAATTATGAAATCGTCGATATTGCAGACTTCAAATTACCATTTTTAGGAGAAAGCACTGGTGAAGAACCAGGATTAAAAGCTTGGTCACAAAAAATTTCCAGCTTAGATGGATTTGTATTTATTGTCCAAGAATACAATCACAGCATTACAGGAGCATTAAAGAATGCACTTGATTCAGCACGCAATGAATGGAACAATAAGGCGGCAGGTATCGTAAGTTATGGTTCAACAGGTGGAGCTCGTGCAGCTGAACATTTACGCGGAATCTTAGGAGAATTATTAGTGGCGGACGTTCGTGTACATCCAACATTATCATTATTTACAGATTTTGAAAACTTTCGTACTTTTAAACCAGCTGAATTACACCTTGATAATGTAAATGCTATGTTAGATCAAACTATCGCATGGAGCAATGCATTAAAAACTTTGCGATAAACACCACTACAAATATCTATTGATTTAAAATAAAGTTTGATAAAGATCCTGTATTAATACATGGCTTTTCTTTTGACCCTTAAAATCTAGCTGTATTGTTCAATTAAAGGGCGCTTTAATTGAATAAAAAGGAGAGCACATATTATACATGACTAATATGTGCTCTCCTTTATTTTTAAGGATTTTTATAATTTAGGTCTTGATAAGGAAACCTCACTCCGGCTTACTTGCGGTACTTGCCCTCCGGCTCGGGTTCGCCCTGTGGAAGGTCCGAACCGCGTACACCGTGCTTACGCAACTCGCAATCGTTGCGAAGGCCTGAAAGGAGGATCTCCATGTCACCTCCTTTCGTTAGAGACGAATACAAGCATGGCAGAAAGGGGAGTGTCAAGGCGGAGAGGAAATTTTTTTATAATGGCCCTCTTGGGAACAACTCTAAATAACATACACAGTAGTTAAGTGCAGACATGGTATACCCAAAATAAACAAATTACAAAAAATAAAAAGGCCCTAATTAAAATTAGGAACCAGTGTGCGTATAGCTTGAATAAGCTTCTTGATGCTTGGACGTCGATCATATGTCTTTGCCGCCCGCCACGTTCATTTATCCGAATTTCCGCAGGTCACTCCGCATGGCAGATCCACCCTGCCATCAATACGGTAGAGAAAAACCGGGTTACTTTCCTAAAACCAGCTTCCGTCAATAGCTGTTCGATCTCCGCTTCTGGCAGGAACGAAAGGCTCATCATGCGGCTGTTTACCATCTCATCGACGTTGGTTTGCGGGTGACCGGCATCCAGCCAGAAGCTTTTCCATATACTTAATCTGTCTTGAAGTTCCATACCGTCGCGGTCACCGTACGCGCTGACTACCACGAATGGCGCGCCAGGTTTCAGATTTGCTTTCACAGTTCGCAGAAGGTTCAGCTTCGCTTCCAATTCGTACACGAAATGAAGAACCAGGATGCAGCTCGCTGCGTCAAACTTGAAATCGGGCTGAGGCAGGTCTTCAATCGTTCCATGGATGAGATTTACACGATTTTGCATACCCAGTTGTACGGCTTTTTGCTGCGCAATCTTTAGCATCTTTTCCGAAGGATCTACTCCCGTGAACGTCCATGCCGGGTTGTAAGGCCCCCATGCGGAAATCTCATTTCCGCCGCCTGCGCCGGCCACCAGCAAGGCTGCTGGTTTATCGCCCAGCTGCATGCGGAAATACGATTGTACCATGGCGAACAATCCGTCATAAGTGGGAATCGAGATGCGAGTGTTCTTCTCGTATAACGCCGCCATTTCGGAGTCAAATGCATATTCTTCAGTCACTGTTAAACACCTCAACTAGTGCTTGCAGCCAACATAACCTTTCATCGATTTAATATCAACCAGGTGGAGGAATGGCAAGTAGACCTTTTAGGCCATGTACGATTCGCTCTTGAATTTGTTTCTCTTGCTTAGCTATAAATTTTACCGCATTTGAATTTAAACTCTTGACCTATAGTGTACTCTAGATTGTAGGATAATTATTGTAACAGTGACTATTAAAGGGGGGGTCGTTTGAGCTATACAATTGGTCAAGTTGCCGAAGAAACTGGTTTATCTATCCATACTTTGCGTTTTTATGAAAAGGAAGGAATCCTTCCTCCGGTTAAGCGCAACGAAAGCAGCAGACGTGTTTATGATTCTGCAGATATTGAATGGCTGAAGTTTGCATGTTGTCTTAGGGACACGGGAATGACCATCGCAGAAATGAAAAGATTTGCACAACTCACTATACAAGGGGACGACACAATTAAGGAACGTATTAAACTTCTTTTGGAACAAAAAGAAAGGATTAATTCTCAAATTGACCAGCTAACCAACTATCAATCCATGATTGATTATAAGATTAAATTCTATTCTAATAATGTAAGGCATCTAAGCGACAAATAGGTCACTTTTTCCCAATATGTCCTATATTAAGGAGGCAGGAAAATATGAAAACCATATTAATTACAGGTGCTTCTAAGGGGATCGGAAAATCTGCAGCGATACTTTTTGCAAATATGGGATGGAATGTAGTAGCAACCATGCGTGCCCCAGAGAACGAAACTATTCTAACACAGTATGAAAATGTCTTGGTGACAAAATTGGATGTTCAGAATAAAGAAACCATTGAAAAAGCTATAACCCAGGGTATTGAATCATTTGGCAATATTGATCTTGTAGTAAACAATGCTGGTTATGGTGCATTTGGAATTTTTGAAGCAGCTTCCGAGGAGCAAATCCAAAGACAATTTGATGTCAATGTGTTCGGAATTATGCGTGTCATAAAAGAAATCCTTCCACATTTTCGAGCAAAAAGGAATGGAATGATTATTAATATTACATCGCAAGGTGGAAGGATAACTTTTCCCTCTTTTTCGCTTTATCATGCCACTAAATTTGCGGTAAATGGGTTTAGCGAAGCGTTAACTTTTGAATTAGCGCCTTTTAACATCCGAGTAAAAGTAGTTGAACCAGGGGCTACATTAACGGATTTTGACAGAGGATCAATGGACTTTCTAAGAGATAAAAATTTACAAGACTACAGCCATTATGAAGAGCTTGTTAAAGATGGATACGGAAAAATGTACAAAGAACCTAATTCTCCAGAAATCATTGCTAAAGTAATCTACACTGCTGCTACTGATGAGTCAAATCAATTAAGATACCCTGCCGGTCAAGATGCTGAAAAGTATCTCCTGAAAGAAAAAAAAGAATTAAGTGACGAAGAATTTATGAAGAAAATGGGTCAAAAATTCTCTTTAATAATGGAGTAGCAAAACTGCTCCATTAAACCCCAATGTGGATTTTGAATAAAGTTTGATAATTTATAATTTAACTATACTATGATTATTAGAGGATAATTAGTTCAATATATGAGCTAATATCCTCTTTTTTAATACATATTAGAATTAATTGTAATTATTTAAATATATGGTTCATCAAACGTGTTTGATTAGTGACTTGTTCACAAAAAAGAATAAAAGAGTACGATCCACCCGTAATTTGAGGCAGTAATAAATGTATTTGGCCCAACCTTCGCCAAATTCATATCAAAAGTAAAGCCGGGATCTCTATAATTCGAGATCCCGTTCTTAAAAAATGAATAACCATACACAGCCTTATTTTTTAGAGATATTTGTACTTGTTTCAAAGGACAGATTGGAAAAAGTATTTCCCGCAATTTCCAACCCTGTTACTTTAGCTACCATGTTTACACCATATCTTCCATTCATTAAAGAATTTCTATCTATCACAATATTACTGAACTCACTCGTTCCGTCATAACCTTTGTTAATTCTGATAAGATCTGCACTGGCAAGAATCGAGTTTTCACCATTGGTGATGGTATTTCCTCGTACTTCAACGTTATTTCCTCCTGCAATATCTATAGCCGCAGAATAGCTCCCAATCCCGCCAATTATATTTCCTTCTACCACAACATCATTTGCATAAACGGAAACAGCTGACCACATATCATAGGAATAGTTTTCTTTATACGTGTCGTAAAAATTATCGTTGTTAAAGTTATTATTGATTTTATTACCTTTAATTAAAGCACCTGGAGATTGAATCTTTATAGCCCGTTTGTGATTTTTATCAAAGGAGTTATTCAGTAACTTTAAACCGACATTAGATGTAAATCCTTGAACTACAATGCCATCACCATCGTCCTTGGGACCGATTCTTGAAATGGTGGAGTTCTGGATTGTAATATTTTTGCTGGATGGCTGGCTATCAAGTGCAGGACTAATTAAGATTCCTCTTGCAACTTTGTGATTCCAGCCAGCCTCAGAGGAAACGTTGTTGGCAAAGACATTGTCGACAACCACGTGCTCTATGATGACATTCTCTACCCCACCCTCAATCCGAACTGCAATAGGTGTAGAATTGCGATGTGGTTTTTGAGAAGGTTGACCAAAATTTTTAAATTCTGCTGATTGTAATGTTAAATTTTTTGTGCCATTCATAATGGTCAACCCGCGTAAAAAGACGTTGCTTCCATCTATAGTTAGATTATGAATGTTTATGTTGTGACCAACTGCCCTCAACATGGTATAGCCTTCAGATTTAGCCTTAATTACAGAATTAGCTCCATAAACCTCGGTATTTTCTTTGATAGTTAAAGTATCAGCGATTAAATAAACTCCCTGTGGAAAAAACACTGTTTTGTTTTTTCCATAGTACAATGCTTTTTTTATCGCTACAGTGTCATCCGTAATTCCATCCCCGACAGCTCCATAATCCTTTACATTTACCATACTGGTTTCTATATTAACAGATGCGTCAGCAGAGAAACATAACTCCCAAAAGAACAATAGACAGATGATAACGAGTAAACCCGCTTTTTTAATGGTAACCAAGCTCCTTCTTTTGATATTGTCTAGTTGTAAAATTCTAGGTTGAAAAATTACAACAAGGTTGATTTTATTACAAAAACATTTCAAAGTCTACATTTTTTTGTAAAATTTATAAAATAGTAAGAAATGCCTATAATTAAAAAACGGTTTGGTACTTAATAAAATGTCATACACATTTTCGGACTTTTTGTATTAATTAATACAACCATTCTTTAGCTAATGTTAGTAGAAAAGCTCGTGTAAATTATAAAATTTCAGCCAGCAGATTAGCTGAATAAGCAGAATTAGAATAAATTTAACAGTCTCCACACATGAAAAAAGACGCTCTCTAAAAAAGAGCGTCTTTTATATTTCGAACAAATGTTCGTTTTGTGGAACATTTAAATTAAAAGTGAGTAACCCCGACTTTCATATTATTAGTATAATTTAAAAATAATTATAAGTCTATATTTAATTTTACAAATATTTTATTATTGGGGTACCTGGATGGGAATTTATGGTAAATGTTTGTTTACATGGACGGACGTTTACGTTAGAAAAGAGGGGAATTTTTTGAAGTTGCATTCATGGGATGCCAATTTAAAAATTCGATTGGTTGGCGAGGCGCTGTTTAACTTGTTATATTGGATGTACTTTCCTTTTATTGCGGTCTACTTTAGCGAAGCGTTAGGCAATCACATGGCAGGGATGTTGATGACTATTCCGCCACTCATAGGTATCCTTGGCAGCATGGTTGGGGGCGACTTAACGGACAGGTTGGGACGTCGCCCTGTCATGTTGCTAGGTTCTTCCCTTAAGACGGTTATGTTCGCCTTGTTTGCCATGTCCCATTCTCATTGGCTTGATTATTTCGCATTTATTGGAGTTGGATTGGGAGGTGCTCTTTATGGACCTGCCAGCGATGCGATGGTGGCTGATCTTGTACCCGACAAGGACCGGAAGCAGGTTTTTGCCACTTTTATTACGGCTAATAATATTGGTGCTGTATTAGGGCCTGCATTGGGGGCATTTTTTTTCTTTCATTATCGAAGTGAGCTATTGTGGACCTGTACTATCGTCATGTTGCTCTACTCCATTGCGATAGTTCTGAAAATTCACGAAACCATGCCGGATACCACAAAAAAGGCAGTTCAATTGAATGCAATTTCAACTTCTATTAAAGAACAATGGAAAGGCTATGGTACGATCTTTCGTGATAAAATATTTTTCCTTTATATTTTGGCAGGTGTCTTTTCGATTATCACAATTATGCAATTGGATCTGTATTTAGCCATATATGTAACCGATTATGTCCCATCGCAGCCACTGTTCACTTGGGATGATTGGTCGTTTATGCTTACTGGCACAGAAGTTTTGGGATGGATGTTGGGGTTAAATGGGCTATTGTTTGTTCTATTTGTCTTGCCTGTTACAAAATGGTTAAAGCGTTGGGAAGATCGGGACGTGTTCATTCTTTCATCTGTTTTGGCTGGATTGGGGATGTTTGCCGTTGGACTAACGACTAACATCTGGTTATTGTTTTTACTCACAATAGTTTTTACGTTTGGAGAAATCATACGTGCCCCGGTGATAAATAACTTTGTAAGTCATTATGCTCCTGTGAACGCTAGAGGGCAATACATGGGAGCCTCCAGGCTACAATTCACTATTGGAAGATTTTTAGCCCCCTTGACCGTTTTTTTATCTGCATGGGTGCCGCCAATGGGCGTTTTTAGCGTCATATTCGTCTGTGCGTTAATTAGTGTAGTTCTCTACATTCAACTTTTTAAAATCTATGTGCAACGATGTACCTAATAATGTAGAATATTTTTTTAGTTATATTCCTTACAACCCTTCGGATTTGATCCTTTTCACAACAATCATCATATGTAGAATAAGTAACTGATTCTTAAATCAGCCCCTTAACCGGGGCTGACTTCTTATATGTTTGTTTTTGATAAAGCAAGTTGGTCCTCGGGCAATGCCCTGGTTCTGCCATCATTATTTAGAACAGTACGCCATGTATAACGTGGTTCATAACCAAGGATCTGCCGGGCCTTATCTATTGCCATTAGAGTTTCGTGGCCTTGTACAGGCCTCTTTAAAGGTACATTCGGGAAAAATTGATTTACTAAATCCTCACTAGGATCGGGCATAATTGTATCTGGGGCAGTTATATGGAATACTTCATTTCCTAAATTATTCTTTTCTATTGCAAGAAGACAGGCCCTTGCAGCGTCCCTAACATCGCAATAAGCCCATGCATTTTTTTTTTGAATATCCTTTTGTTCATCATTCCAATGTATGATAGGCATTTTTTCATATTCATCAGGCTCATATATATTTGCAAATCGAAGAGCAACTATCTGTGTGTTAGTGAGCTTATGATACATTTCTGAAAGGATTTCCGTCAACCGCTTTGCCATAGCATATGATGACTTTACTATAGTTGGATGCTCTTCATCTACAGGAAGGTAACTAAGCTGTTCCGGAACAAAAGGATACCCCAAAACCGTTTCACTTGATGCCCACACAAGCTTGGGAATTTTAAAGTCTTTACAAGCTTCAAGGATATTAAAATTAACGAGCATATTGTTTTCAAATATAGCCTGGGATGTATTCCTCACATCGGTAGGAATATTCCCAAGATGGACTACTGCATCACTCCCCTTCAAAAGCTGACACACCTGACCATAATCACGTAATTCAGCTTGAATAAATTTTTTCGATGCAGATTCCTCCCTCAATTTTCTATCTGTCGCTATAACATCATGACCTGCTTCTAAGATTGTTCTTACGGTCCACCGGCCAATTTTACCTGCTGCTCCTGTTACCACTACTTTCAACATTTCCCGCTCCTTTTTTCATATTTTCCATATTAGAGTAACCCTTCCGAGAATCATTTATTATAATATTTAGTTCATTACTTAGCAGAGCAATATTTCACTAATCCTGCTAATACATTTTTCTTAACCGTTTTAAATTTAGTTATCGACTGAAAAATGAGTAACAATATACTTCAAAAAATTACCGAAAATCCAATGTCTTCTCAAGTTACACCTAATACCTTTGTTAGAATTCCCCGTTGTTAATGTTTTATAGTAGTGGTCTAAATAGCAAATAATGGTGAAGGGGCACTTATCGGTGCAGGTGTGGGCCTTTACAGCCAAAAATAAAAAGTGAAGAAATAAATATCTTTTTAGCCTATTGCATTGAATAGGCCAATTTTTATTTTGCATAGGTGGATAAAGTACCTTCCACTCCAATTTTTCAAATAGTAAATATAATGAAGGTTAATGAAATTTCAGGCTCAAATCACTGGATAAAATAGATAAAGAATCGACTTTGCTGATTCTTTTTTTCTTTTTTTTCTGAAAAATATTTGAATAAGTCTTTTGTTAGGTTGATTTATTGAACAGAGTATAATAAAATAACTTAAACATTATTCGTAGTATTTTTATAGGAATTAAGAGGATTATAATCCATACATATATAGAAACCGAGCGAAAGAAAGGCAGGTTATAAAAATTTGGATAATTCTGTGTTTATAAAGATTGATCGTATAAGTAAAAGTTTTACGAACAGAGAACAAGTTGTAAAAGTGCTGGAGGAAATATCCTTTGATGTGAAAAAGGGAGAGATTATTTCCATTCTTGGTGAAAGCGGCTGCGGAAAAAGCACGCTCTTAAATGTGATCGGTGGCTTTGAGAAAGCAGGCAACGGAAAGGTTCTGCTTGATGGAAGTGTCGTGGAACGTCCCAGCCGGCGAGGTGTCATGTTATTTCAAAATTACGGGTTGCTGCCTTGGCGGTCCGTACTGAAAAATGTAGAGCTGGGACTTGAAGAAACGTCCATTCCAACCACAGAGAGAAGAGAACGCGCACTCGAATACTTAAAGCTTGTCGGCCTGGAGGACAAGATGAACCTGTTCCCCCATGAGCTTTCAGGAGGGATGCAGCAAAGAGTGGCAATTGCCAGAGCTCTTGTTATTCAGCCCGAACTCATTTTAATGGATGAACCATTTGCTGCGCTCGATACATTTAATCGCTATTATCTGCAGGATGAACTGTTGAGGTTGCATAAAAAAGAAAAAACGACGATTATTCTTGTTACACATGATATCGATGAAGCTATATACTTATCGGACCGAATTTTGATGATGAGTTCAAAGCCGGGCCAAATAAAAAAAGAACTGAGAATTGATTCATCCAGACCACGCGACAGAAGCCATAGTGAATTTCAACATTTCCGAAAAATTATTTTCGAAGAGTTTCATTTCAATCGGGAAAATCAGTCGATTGAGTACAACATTTAATCTATTAAACTAGTTCAAGGAGGAACTGTTTTATGAAGAAAAAGTCCGGAAAACTTGTAATGCTAATCTGGCTTCTATCCATTATGTTAATTTTGTCAGCGTGCGGAAATACAGGGCAGGAAGCAGGCGGTGGCTCAAACGGTGAGAAAAGAACGATCAAAATCGGTTATTTGCCGATTACCCATGCAATTCCTTTATACATTGAAAATGAGCAAAAAGAGAATTTTAAGAATTTCGACCTTGAGTTAGTCAAGTTTGGCTCCTGGCCGGAGCTGATGGACGCTCTAAATACCGGCAGAATCGATGGAGCATCAGTCCTGATTACACTGGCAATGAAAGCAAAAGAGCAAGGGATCGATCTTAAGGCAGTGGCATTGGGACATCGCGACGGCAACGTATTGGTGTCGGCAAATGATGTCAATAGTGTTGAAGATTTGAAGGGGAAGAATTTTGCCATCCCGCACAAGTTCTCAACTCATAATGTCCTGCTTTACCAAATGCTGAAACAAAATGGGATGGAATATGAAGATGTAAATGCGATTGAACTTCCTCCGGCGGAAATGCCTGCCGCCCTTTCAGAAGGAAGAATTGACGGATATGTGGTTGCAGAGCCTTTCGGTGCATTATCCGTAGCAATCGGAAAAGGAAAGGTGCTTTTTCAGTCGGAAGAGTTATGGAAGAATTCCGTGGATTGTGCACTTGTGCTCAGAAATGATTTTATTGAGCAAGAGAAACAGGCTGCCCAGGAGTTTATGAACGAATATGTGAAAGCCGGCGAAATGGCTGAACTGAAAGATGAACAAACTCATGAAATTTCCTCCAAATATATGAATGTAGAAAAAGAAGTTATGGATCTATCGTTGGAGTGGATTACATATGAAGATCTGCGCCTCAATGAAAGTGCCTATGAAGAATTGCGGCAGAACCTGATAGAGATGGGGTTATTTGAAAATCCGCCGAGCTATGAGGATTTTGTAGATAACTCATTAATTGATAAAGCGAAGTGATCTTGTGAGCAGCCTGAAAAAATTATCGAATGTGTTAATCGGATTTGTCCTGCTGGTTGCCGTGTGGCAGGCGTTAATAGTCATTGGCGGGCATAGCGAAGCCTTGTTCCCTTCGCCATTAACCGTGTGGGAAGCAGTCCAGTCACTTATTCTGGACGGAACGCTCTTTGTACATCTTCGAGTGAGCTTAACACGCTTCTTGATCGGATACTTGCTGGCTGTGGTATCCGCCGTTATTTTGGGACTAATCCTCGGCAGGATGAGGAGGCTTTGGGCGATCCTTGATCCTATAGTCCAGGTTTTAAGACCAGTGTCACCGATTGCCTGGTCACCGTTTATCGTATTGTGGTTTGGCATTGGCGATATTCCCGCAATTGTGATTATCTTTATCGCTGCGTTCTTCCCAGTTTTGCTGCCAACCGTTTCCGCAGTCATGAAGGTTGATAAAACGTATTTGAAAGTAGCACAGAACTTTGAAATCAAACAACCTCAATTAATGAGGAAAATTATCCTTCCAGCCGCATTTCCGTTCATTGCGAATGGACTTCACATTGCGGTTGGAACAGCCTGGGTTTTCCTTGTTGCCGGGGAAATGGTAGGTGCACAATCAGGGCTGGGGTATTTAATTGTTGATGCCAGGAACTCAATGAATCTTGATTTTGTCATGGCAGGCATCATTTTTATTGGCGTGTCGGGATTGTTGCTTGATAAAGTTGTAGGCCTATTTGAGAATTGGGTAAACCGGCAGTGGGGACGGGTGAATCTGTAAAATAAAAAGGCAGAGATTTCGTCCCTGCCTTCACTTGATCTATGACGATAATGGCTTTACATCATCGGCATCCACTTCCACAACAATTACATCATCGACATTTTTTTCACAGTGCGGGCAATAATAAGCGATTTCAACCTCATGGCGGCAAGCTTCATGGACCAATTTTTTATAGCACTTTTTTAAATGATTCCGGCCCCAAAGAATCATGGAATTGAACACATGCTCAAGGTCTTTCCCGCTCTCGGTCAGCGTGTAGCTGTAGCGGGGAGGATGGTCGGAATACAGGCTCGATTCAATCAAACCAGTCTGTTCAAGGTGCTTAAGCCTGTCCGATAAAAGATTGGAAGAAATACCGATTAATGATTTTTTGATTTCGTTGAATGTAGTATTGCCTATTAAGATCTCATGGACGATCAACAAGGTCCAGCGATCACCGATAATGTTAAGGGTCTGGGCTATATTACAGGGTAAGTTATATCTATCTTTCATACATAAACCTCCAGTACTCTGTTGCTTTAATGATAACATGAAAATATTTCTTTTGTAGGTTGTTTTTTTGAACTTAGTATAATAAAATTATTAACAAGAAATAAATGCGATTAAACCTATAGGAATTAAATATTTTTACAGGAGGAGTTATAATGGGACTGTACTTGGTAGAATCAATTTTAAATGGAGCAATCAAGGATAAAGACGCTTTTGAAAAGAAGGTTGCGGACATTCAAGCAGATTTAAGCGGAAAGAACGCCAGTCTAATTGAGATCCAGGTGTCAAGCGATCTTTCCCGCGCTTTTTTCATATTTGAAAGTAAAGAGCGCAACACCGTTAATAATAGCTTAAGAGAATTAGGGGTTCCGATCACTCTTATCAAGCCTGTCCGACTTGTCGGCAAGGATCTGGAAGACGTGAAAAAACAAGCGGATGTTGTGAATTACCTTGTTGAGTGGAATCTTCCGGAGAACCTCACAATGGATGCATATCTGGACAGAAAATCCAAAAACTCTGTTCATTACGCAGAAGTGCCAGAGGTTGCTTTCTCAAGGACGTATGTATGTGAAGACATGACAAAATGTTTGTGTTTCTATGATGCTCCGGACGAATCAACGGTCAAGAAAGCCCGTGAAGCGGTTTCCGCTCCAATTGATACGATTACACAAATTTTACCTAGATCATAGTTGCTTTAGGAGAAGCCTCCATTTATTTGGAGGCTTTTTCTCTCATTGGATATTACAGAAAGGAGGACTTGGACGATGACGAAAGTTCTGGATGACCTACTGCAGAACGAGTTAAAGCCGCTTGTGAGAAAAATCGATGCGGATTCTTACTATCCCCGTGACTTTTTACTAAAATTGGGCGCAGCAGGTTTCTTGTCCTCAAAAGGCTTATCTGCGCAAGAAGTCCTGGCCCGCGAAGTCAATCTGGTCGAACAGATTGCCAAAGTATGCATGACAACCGCTTTTAATTTATGGTGCCATCTTGCCGCCTTAACTTACATCAGAAAAAGTGATAATGCTTATTTGAAACAGGAACTGCTTCCGTTACTGGAAAACGGTAAGCTTCTTGGTGGAACGGGTCTTTCCAATCCGATGAAATACTATGCCGGGCTTGAACCCCTGCACTTAAGAGCGGAACGGGCTGAAGGGGGATATATTATTTCCGGGCAATTGCCTTCCGTGTCCAATTTGAGTGATTCCCACTGGTTCGGTGTGATTGCCTCGGTTGGGGAGCAGCAGCGGATTATGGCTTTCGTTCCGTGCAATGCCGAAGGGTTAAAGCTAAAGGAAAAGCAGGAATATTTGGGCTTGAACGGCAGCGCCACTTTTGCCTGCGGTTTTAATGATGTACTCATTCCGGATCATTTCGTTATTACGGACAATGCAGATGAATATGTGGATAAGATCCGCCCTGCGTTTGTCATCTATCAAATTCCATTGGGAATCGGTGTTACGGCTGCGTCGATTGTGTCGATTGAAAAAGTTTGCAACAAACAGGGCGGCTGCAATCAATTTCTCGGCATTCAAAATGAAGAGCTGATTGAGGAACTCGCGCCTCTCAGGGAGCAATTGTACCAATTGGTGCATTCCGAGGACTTGACCAGGCATTGGAAGAAATTATTGCAGTTGCGCCTTAATGCCGTTCATCTAACTTCGAAAGCAGTTCATGCCTGTATGCTTCACCAGGGCAGTGCCGGTTATTTACATAAAAGCGATCCGTCCCGAAGACTTCGCGAATCCTATTTCTTTGTAAATCTGACCCCTACTGTTAAGCATTTAGCGAAAATGCTGCAAGGCGGAAACTGAAACCGGCAAAATAACTGTAAATCCCTCTGAATCTCAGAGGGATCATGTTTTTAATGTCTAAAATAGCCCTACAGTGACAGTTTTATTTTTTCTATTTTCAGATTATCCGATTTATTTTCAAATCCGCCGTTATCGTTTCATAACTCTTTTAAATGCCGAACGATTTCTTCAGGTAATCCGCAATTTGCATAAATGTTCATGAGTAAAGACACTGTGATGTCCATAACTTTATTATTTGCTGACGCTTGTCTCATACACGAGCATAGATGATTGATCATCATCCGGTACTGCGTACATTTTTATTCCTTGTGCTGTATTTTCAAAAAGTACTGGATTGCGTGTAATAACATGTCCCTGAGGGGAAAACAAAGTAATTGGGAGTTCGTGAACAATATTCATTGTTTTCATATCAAGTAACGCGGCTCCGCCCAATTCATACTTTGCAGTGGCAGAACCAGGGAATGGCAGTTCAGTAATACCACTACATATCATATTGTCTTTTCCTGCAGTCTCACAGTCCTGATAATCGATAAAGTGGCTGGGATTATTTGATTTGCGTAGCACTTCTCCTGTTTCATTGAACTTGTAGAACGTTCTTGACCCCCAGCTTACAGCCTTTAAAGTTCGTTGTTTTCTATCGCTTACTATTCCTCCAATGTGGTCATTTGTACGAAACGCTTCCTGGGCATTCATCGTTTCTGGATTTACTTTATAAATGATGGACTTGCTGTTCGGGCGATACTCAGCAACTGGTACCCAAATTGATTTACCATCATATGCAATTCCTCCAGGATGGTATACAGTACCTTCACCTAGCTTTAAATCCTTCAAGAGTTTTCCGTCTTTATTAAATACAAATAGGTGCCCCACTCCTTTACCAGGTGTGCGTTCGTAACCATTCTGGGGTTGAGCGTATTTTACCGGTTTCTCAATAATCTCAACAGAAGACATGTAATACAGATCTCCGACCTTTGTCATTCCTTGTGTATGAAATGTATTAAATTGCAGATCAACTTTTTCTTTCTGTTCCCAAATATTATTGCGGGTAAGATTTTGGAACTTCTCCACTAGTTGTTTTTCTTCATTGACGGAATCATGTGGTGCAGGGTTGGCAAACGCTGTAGTTCCAATTGTTAGAGTGGCAGCTAGTGTAAAAATTACCTTTTTCATTATCCATCCTCCTTGTATTTGCATTAAAGAAAAAAGTGTTATGCAACTCAGACAATAACAAAAAGTTGTGGGACGACATAATAATTCCACTGTGTCAAAGGTTTATATCCACTGCAGCTGGATACGCCCTTAAAACCAAAAAAAGGATAATATAAACACTTATGAAAGTTATCTTAGTTGTCCTGCTTGTTTATTTGTCTCATTCAGCTTACTAAAGAAATATTAACTGATAGTTATTTAAGCATTGATATTTTGTGAAAATTTCATTACAGAAAGTATAGAACATACTCACTTCATTGTATGGATTAGAAAATTCAAACAGAGGGTGTTGGAGTTATTCAAATAGGGCCGAAGGTGTAGGAGTAATTGGGACATCTCTATAAATTGAGTCAAAACCATACTAAATAAACCGTATTTCGTATACAGTAACTTACTCACCGTACGGTATTGACGACCTGATGCGTGATTGTTACATAATGGACAGCAGAAGAGTATAAAGTGGCTACAGAACCGCACCATCCACTATGATCCAAAGGATCGGAGAAAGGTTCGTTGCCCCACCCAGAAATGTGGTTTGATTGAATCCCCATTTTTGGAATAATTATTTTCCAGTGATATTGATACAGACTAACATATCCAGCTTCGTTGTAATTTTCTACAGCATGTATGCCTGTGATACCATGTATAGGGTGTTCTATTAAAGGGAACAGCACTTCGAGCCGCTTAGTTGTTCTTCTATAATTAGCAAAAACTGACTCTCGGTCATGAAGGTTTTGATAGGATTTTAGCAGGTGGCCATATTTTTCAAGTATTTCCTCAATATCAGCTGGATGAAGTAGCTCAGTTTCTTTTGCCTCCGCTTCTCTTCCCCTGCCCATTTAATTTCCTCCCAATAGCTGTATAATCTCTCTCTTTTCGTTTTCTAAGTCTCGCCATAAATAGTAATCAGAAGGATTATCCATAGAATCACCATCGTATTCTCGAAATGCTTCTTGAAAAGAAGAACTTTTATATTTGATTTGAAGTTGTGTTAATTCATTATTGATTTCTTCTAAACGTTCCGCAGGAGTTTGATTACGAAGCTTCTTTTCTTGGGCAATCATCTGCATGCGGATTGCGTACACTGGATCTTTCCAAAGCTCAATAACATACTTAGGTATTTTGCGGTGAGATGTTGTGTCTACAGATTCTAAACCATTTTGAATGTATTTATTTAGCGTGACTCTTGAGATTCCTAATTGTTCAGATGCTTCTTTTGGAGTAAGCAAGTATGATTCTTGATATTCAAAAGATATTTCTTCACCACCTAATTGATAGTACCATTTTTCAAAATCAATTTTTAGTTTTCCAAATTCAATGTCTGAGGAAGGAAGCTCCATCTGAATGAGTCGGTTAGCCCACTTTAATAAGTTTTTTTTGTGTTTTTCTGATAGCAAGTATTTGGAGTCGAATCTAATTCCGTTTTTGTCAAAAGTGATTCCTTTAATTTTGTCAGAAAACATACTCAACATAAGCGTTACAATTTTGCCTAGTAGATAGTCTGTTTCTTTTTCAATTAGATTTTCATCTTTTTCACGGTAGCCCAGATCAATTGTTTTTGCCGTCAACTCGTAAATAGCTTTACTCATTGTCCTCATCCTCCTACCTCCATTATAATGTCAATTTACGAAAAGTAAATATTGTAAACTTATGATATTGTTAATTTGTTAATTCATTATATGTATTTCCAAATAAAAAAATACGTAAACCATACCTATTTATTCTACAGAAAAAGTTTATCATGGGTCTTTATTTATTAGGTTCTACATTAGTGGATTCATGTTGTATTGATTTTTTTAGGAACACTCAAGTAAAACTTAAAAATAAGTAAAAAACTTTTTTTGTTATAACCTGTTCTAAGCTTTTAACTTCAACCATATATTTATTGGTAGTGTAAAAATGGAAAAAATCATTGAAAAGTTGATTAGTGAAGTCAGTGATCTTAAAAAGCGTGTAGAGAGTTGGAAAAGAAGCAGGTACCAGGAAGCAGTATAATAACGCGAAATAAGGTGGGAAAATATAATCTAAAGATTGTATACCCCGGGATTTTTCGGAAGCTGGACAATCCATCAGCAGGTTTTCCTAAAAACAAACGGCCGTTAGCTGAAAAAATGACAGTTGGTTCAATCGTTTTTATCTATGTAACATCCCCGTATAAAAAGATAATTGGAGTATGTGAACCTACGCAAAATATGATTGAGGTAGAAAGTGAACGATGGCCTTATAATGTTCCATTACGATGGATAGTGGGGCCTTGCTCACCGGGAGTATCTTTAAAAGAAGCTAGTTTAGATATTAGGCCCCGTCCAGGCGACACAAATTTTATATTAAATGAAGAAGAAGCAAATAGGGTTATTACTATTTTACAAAAACAGGGTGACATAGATGACACAAATGACGATCGCTTATTAGATTAGAAAAAGGGGCTGTCCAAAAAGTCAGTGAAAGCGAACTTTTTGGAGCCCCTTTTTTATATTTTGGTTACGTTTAGAAAATACCAAAACAAAAAGAATAAGTCTGGTTATGAGCAAAGCTCAAAATATACGAATGTGAAGATTGTACAGATTGCCCATTGAAAGCGAAGTGCACGAAAGCGAAGGGAAATCGTCAAGTTCACTGGAATACCGTCTTCGAAGAAATGAAAGCGAAGGCAAAAACAGCCCTTGAATGTGAAGAGAAAGCCGCAATCTACGCTAGGCGCAAAGTCGAAGTAGAAAGTGTGTTCGGTCACATCAAGGGCAATCGGTCGTTCCGCAGGTTTTCCTTGAGGGGACTCGACAAAGTACATATCGAGTTTCGGATTGTGGCATTAGCCCACAACATACTGAAAGTAGCAGGCATCCGCCTGCTACTTTCAGAGAAAAATCGAAAAAATACAAAAGCAAGTGGAGAAAAACGAGCCGTTTTTCTCCACTTGCTTCATTTAGGGACTTATCAGACAGCCCCAAAGTAATCTATCTAACTTTACTTGAGTCTTGCAAAAAATCCGTCGTAAAAATTGTCGGTTTGTGACTTGTTTTGAAAAGTTTCTAAAAATAAGAATGACATCCCTTTG
>NZ_PGUZ01000011.1 GCF_002860165.1 Bacillus sp. V3-13
GTGCATTATGAAAGTGTTCATGGATATGAGCACAAACTACCGGATTTCCTCTAAACAAAAAAGTACCGGGCATGGTTTTCGCCCGGTTTTTCTTATTAATTGTCAGTTAATAATAACTTGGGGACATCCCCAAAGTTACCGTGAATAAGGTCAAACTAAAAAAGAAGGAAGGTTTGAACATGGATTCAATGGTCTTAATGGTTCAAGAATGGGTCAACGACACATATGGAGGGCGAAGCGGTTATCAGCCAGCTCCGGAAAACGGAAAAACAGGATGGTCAACCGTATATGCTCTAACCCGTGCTCTACAAATTGAATTGGGAATTGGAACACCAGCCGACAATTTTGGACCTGGCACAAGTGCTGCATATAAGAGTTGGGGCGAAATGGAATTAGGTTCAGTTCCGGAAGATGAGCAAGGGAAAAATATTGTTCAAATTTTACAAGGTGCTTGTTACTGTAAAGGGTATGATCCAGGCGGCTTTACTGGTTTATTTGATGAAGACTTGAAAAATGCTGTCATTCGACTGCAAACCCATGCAGGATTGCCCGTTCGCGACGGAAAAGTATATGATTACGTATTTAAAGCGTTTTTGACCATGGATGCTTATGTCCTAACGATAGGCGGCGATCCTAGAATTCGAGAAATGCAGCAGGATTTGAATAACAAATATTATACAACTTCCGGTGTGCAGCCATGCGACGGCCATTATCAAAGAGGTACAAATAAAGCGTTAATCTATGGAATTCAAACAGAGGAAGGGATTGCACCGCACCTTCAAACAGGCAGCGTTGGACCGACGACCAGGGATAGGTTGCCGACATTAAGTTCAGGCAGTAGCGGTAACTTTGTTAAGTTATTCCAATATGCTCTGTATGTTAATGGCTTTGATCCTGGAGCATTCGACGGGTATTACGGCAGTACAGTGAAACAAGCTGTACTGAGTTTTCAAAGTTTTTGCATGTTGCCTGCTGATGGTGTTGCTGGAAAGCAAACATGGCTTTCAGCGTTAGTGAGTACAGGAGATTCAACAAGAAAAGGGACGGCTTGTGATTGTGTAACAATGATTACCCCTGCGCGGGCAGAAGCATTAAAAGCGGAAGGGTATCAAACAGTGGGACGGTACTTAACCAATGTTCCTAATTCCTCGTTAAATAAAAAAATTCAACCGGGTGAGCTGCAGAACATTTTTAATGCTGGATTGACAGTTTTCCCAATTTATCAAACAATAGGGAGCTATTTAGAGTATTTCTCTATAGAACAAGGTCGTATTGACGCTGAAGCCGCCTTGACTGCTGCTAGGGAGTATGGCTTTTTAAAGGGTGCGACGATTTATTTTGCTGTAGATTTTGACGTTCTTGGTCATGAAATAACCCAGAATATTATTCCTTACTTTATTGGGGTAAACGAGAGAATGAGTAATTTAGGGAGCATTTATAAAATTGGGGTTTATGGTCCAAGAGCTGTTTGTATCCGAGTCTCTGAAGAGGGGTTGGCTACAACAAGTTTTGTGAGCGGTATGTCTACTGGATATAGTGGTAACCTTGGTTATCCCCTTCCTGAGAATTGGGCTTTTGATCAAATTTCCACTATCACTATTGGTTCAGGAGATGGACACATCGAAATTGACAATAATATCAAGTCCGGTAGATATAATGGGGAAAGCACAGTAGACCCTCTTGTCGAATACCCTTCCGTACCAGACATGGCGAATCATGTATTTTTTGATCTAGTTGATGAAATATATGATATTGCGTTTACTCATTCAGGTGGAGATATTCCACAAGCAAATAAGCTTGTATGTCAATATCTAAGAGCAAAGAGTTATTATGGAAGCCTATGGAATATGACAGCGGGTTCTTTGGATACAGAATTTATCAATAAGGTTGATAGTCAGTTAAATAATCCAACCATTAATGAAATTTACGATCCAAAATATACGGTAGAGATGGATATTCCACATTTAGCAGCCACCCTGAATAGCATTTTACATCACGGGACGATCAATCAGGCACTTGTGGATTTTGCCGGTTGGGCCGGAGATTTAATTGACGCTGCTGGGGGATCTGCGACGGCAGAAGGTTTTGATTCAGCGTATGGCGCAGCATTATTTCTAATCGGACATCTTGATGACCGTGTCACCAGGTTTTCAATGGCGGATTTTATAGCGGATGTTGATGCGGTGAACCTCGGAAATATGCTTATCAATATCCCACAGCCAATAAATGATCTATTGCGATATTACTATGAAGATAGATATGCAGTAAGGTTTAGTCTGTTCTTCGAAAGTCGATTTTCGGGTGATCCTAATCTAGTGCAATCTCAAAGCACGTACTTACTAACATCTGATGAGGCGGGTATACTGGAGATGCGAGGGCTTTTCATGGCTCGCTTCGATACCCCTGGTTATTCGATTGAGCAAGGAGAAGAAGTCGCCAGGGCCTTCAAGGATATTCTTGTTCAGCTAGTAAACGAAGAATAGGACGTTCAGTTCAATATAAAGGCAAGTGCCCAGAAAGGTTAACCGTCACGTGAGGTTAACCTTTCTGCTTTGACTTTAGTGTTGAGTCTAATCGCGATGGTATTGCACTTCGATCGTTTTAAAATCAGTCTCAAGCCTATAATCAAAAGCATAATGTATGATTAATGTATGGGGTGACACCCATTCTAATTCATAGGCTCCTTCTGAAAAGGGTTTATATCCCCGATCGGTATCAAAGCTCGTTAAAGCTGTCATAAACAAACCAGAATTTGATAGTTGGTAAAGTTTCACATACCCTTTTTCAATAACCACAAATTTTTCGTTGCGATCGGGTGAAAAGAAAGTGGTGTATTCTGTTTCTGTTAATAGTTCTGGTACGCTAGTCAGTGATATAAAAAATAATCCAATCCCTATAGCAATCCATTTCATCCCTCTATCTTTTAACAAATACACAGCTGAAATAACGGCTGCAATAATTAGCAAGATGCTTATTATATGATGACTAACCCCACTAGATGGTGGCCCAAGTTGAACGTAAATACCCTTTGCATCCAAAACCAATAATATCAGCAGAAGTATCATGCTGCTGCCAAGACTGATGGTGGCAATCTTATTATTTTTGCTCATTTCATCTAAGTCCGCCCTTTCATCTGAAAACGTATACGCCCAAAGTATACCATAGTTAAATTTAAAACATGGTGAGAACTCTTGTAGAGGTTTTGAAAGAGAAATATAATGGACATGTAAAACACTAAAAGAAAGCCATCATTCATTTTTAGAAAAATATGGGTCATGGTTTCAGTTAAAGGGAGGACTGTTTTTTGAAAGTCATCAAAATCGGATTGGTCGGTATTTTGGCGGCCGGATTGTTGACGGCATGTAAAGCAAATGACGTGGAACCTGTTGTGGAAACGGATAAAAAGCCAGCTGCGGTTGAAAATGAAACTGTCGAATTTTCCCCAGAAGCAAAAGAATGGATTGCCGAAATGTCAGCGGAGTTTAATCGAGCGCCGGAGGAAAGTTTTGATGAGCTAGAACAAGAAGATATTGGGTTTGTTTATTATACAAAGGCCAATTCTCTCTACAAAAATATGCAACATTATATTCATGACAAAAATGAAAGTTATGATGAAGATTTTGCCAACTTGCGAATACTTGCTGCTGAAATAAGGCATATTCAATTTGAACGAACCGCCCATATCGATGATACGGGAAAAGAAATGGCCAATCTTGAATATGCGGAGGACTGGAAGCCGATGCCTGCAGGTATGGAAACGGCATTTCAATATATGAACCAACTACTCAACGATTTGGACGTTGCTGTTAATAAGGACGGTAAAGAGGCGACTTTTGGGGTGTCGCATATAATGGATGGCAACAAGGTTGATGAATTAGAATCGTTTATAAGACATGACAGCTGATACGGTATAAAAGCGCCTTTCTTTGGATAGGTGCTTTCTTTTCGTCTGATGACGTTTAATAAATCTGAAAGATAGAATTAGAAACGGTTTGGTTTTATATATTCCATAATACGATTACATAATACGTAATTATAAGTCTGACCACAGGTTTAGATAGACATACGCCTGATATTCACTCTCGGAGATGTAACACCGGAGGGGTTCTCTGATGAACGCCCCGGTATCTTTTTTTTCATTTAAACACATAAAGACGCTCCCGTCTTTTTATGAATCGCAATCGTCTGCATGATGTCGCCGTCTTCGCTGACTTTCAAGGCGTTCAACTGACGACCGAATACGCAGCCGCCGTCGATGCCGATTTTATCTCCATGGTCACTCATCCAAATCGAGCAGTCGCTTTTGTCATCCCGGATGAGCCCCGTTGGGGTGTGGCCGAAAAAGACGCGTTTCGGGGCCTGCTTCTTCGAATAAATAAACGGATTGCGGATCTCGTTCATGCATCGCTCATCGTCCCGCCAGTCCTGGATATTTAAGTTGATTCCGGCATGGACGAAGATGCAGTTCTCGGTTTCATGCACCATCGGCAGCCTAGCCAAGAAGTGGAGCTCCTTAATGAATAAATGCCGGATGTGCTGGCCGCGCTGTTTGCGGCTGTCCCGTTTGCACTTCTGGACGTTCTCGGGATCATAGCCATAGAACGACCGGACCGTTTCTTCGTGGCTTGGCATGTAGTAAAATCCAAGTTCTTCTTCCGGAGTATCCAAAAGCCACGCCGTAAACGACTCGTCGTGATTGCCTTTTAGGACAACGACGCGGTCAGGGGCGACCTCTTTCAATTCGCGCAGCGTCTGGACGACATTGAGAGAGTCGGGGCCACGGTCGATCAAATCACCTAAGACGATCAGTGTTTCGTTTTCTTTATCCCAGTGAGAAAGGGCGTCCATCATTTCAGCATGGCAGCCGTGAATATCACTTATCACATAATACATAGGTATCACTCCTTTTTTATTTTGTTTTACATAAACCTGCTTAGATTAAGTAATAGTATCCCATCTTCCGCATGTCAATAAATGACGAAATTTGAATTGAATTGTCTCTTAAAAGGAATCCCATATCAGTCTGGCGAATCCTTCAGAATAACCTTCTGAATGGAGTGGTCTTTGTGTCCCATCTCATCGAAAATGTCCAGGTAATCAATGCCCGTGCGTCTTCTGTCATTGCCCATTTTTGTGATTCCTTAAAGGTGGTCGAACATATAAATGACCGGGTTTCATTGGATTCGCAGCGGGCTGAAATGTCCCCGGGGGAAGCGATCAAAGCACTTGTCATCAACTTGCTGGTAAAAAGAGAACCCCTGTATCGTGTCCGTGAATTTTACGAAACGATGGATATTCAAAATTTATTCGGTAAAGCATGGAAGGCCGATGATTTCAACGATGATCGGCTGGGAAGGGCTCTGGAAAAGCTGGCCAAAAGTGACCTTCCCGGTATCTATTATGCCATTGCCCGGGAAGCCCTGGAGAAAGAAGGAATCCTTCTTGATCAGGCCCATTTTGATACGACCAGCCTTCCCGTCCAGGGAATCTATGAAACGGCCGGTTCTGAAGAATCCCCACTAAAGATCGAATTCGGACATAGTAAGGACCGGCGCCCGGATTTGAAACAGCTGATGTTCGGGCTCGGCAGCGTGGAAGGTATCCCGTTATTTGCCGACGTCATGAACGGGAACACCTCCGATAAAACCTGGAATGGGACCATGGCGCTCCGCATCAAAGACCTGCTTCCGAAAGAGGCCTTGCACTCGATGGTGACCATTGCCGATTCGGCGATGGTCACGGAAGAAAACCTGAAAATCTTCGGCGACCGCCCGTTTATCAGCCGTTTCCCCGAGAATTTCAAGCTATGCAAAATCCTCAAAAAGCAAGCCTTTGAGAATGAAGCAGACTGGGTACAGGTTGGCAAATTGGCAGACAAAAAGAATGCTGCCTCCTACCGGATTCAGGGCATAAGTACGGAGTTGTACGGCCGGAACTATCGATTTGCCGTCGTCCATTCATCCGCTTTGGATCAGCGCAAACAAAAAAAGATTGACCGGCAGGTCGAGAGCGAACAAGCCAAAGCAGAGAAGTCCATCAAAGACTGGAGCAGCGTGGAGTACCATTGCCAGGAGGACGCTGCCGCCTATTTGGATGAATGCCTAAACACGCCGCTCAAGTATCATCAGATAACCGGTCAAGTCATACGAAGAGAACGAATAAAAAGGCGGCCAGGGCGGCCATCCAAAACCGAAACGGCACCTGTTCAAACCTTTTATATCTGTGAGTTCAGCCTCATCAAGGACGATGCCCGGATCCAAAACGAACGGGAAAGGGAAAGCACGTTTGTCCTCATAAGCAACCTGAGCCGGGATAAAGAACCTGGAAGCCTCGGCCTTCTTCGCAGGTACAAGGCTCAGATCGATGTCGAGAACCTCTTTCGCGCCTTGAAGCATCCATACTTTGTCCATGGCGTCTTCCTGAAAAATGAGGCCAGGGTACTCGGTTTATGTTACGTACTTGTGATCGGGCTACTCCTTTACGCCCTGTTACAGCGCAGGATCCGGGTGAAGATTGCCGAAGAGAAAACACCGTTGCGCCTTTATGGAAAAGATTTTTATAGCCCGACGGGTAAAACTATCCTGGAACAGTTTGACTATGTCAACGTGATCGAATACAGGGATCCGGTCACCGGCGAAAAGAAAACCGTGGCGAATATTCCCGAAACAACCCGATTGATACTGATATGGCTGGGACTCGACGAGACCATCTACCTGGATAGAAGGAATACGGGATAATCAGTTTATGTCGAGAAGGGTTGTCGAAGGAAATCGAGGGGAAGCCCGCAAAGGATTCCCTTATTAAGGCATGTTTCATTCGCTGTTCAGGCTCCATAACAAGTAAAAACTTGTCATTTTTCTATCTCATTTTACGATCAAATAGTGATTAGCGGAAGATGGGATAGAACTAAGAAATACAAATTCATTATCGATGTTTATTAAGCAAAGCTATGATAAAAACAAAAAAATATTTATTGTTAATGGTAGAGAAGATTTTATCGTTAACTATTCTCTTATAATGATGTCTGAAACTCTCAAAATTAAAGAGCCTTTTATCAATATGTCGGAAACCTTAAATAGGTTCAAGAACAATGAAGGGGGTTTTAACACTACTGTAAACGATAAATCATCATCTTCATTAGCAATAACATTATATGGGTTATTGCTGTCTGCCAAATTGATAATGGAGGAAAAGGTTAAGGAAAATTAGTAAATGAGAGAGGTGCTGAAATCATGGGTATTAAAAATCCCTCGGAAAAATGGAAAGAAATCCGTTCAAAGGGTTTTAAAAAGTATTTTTGGACTAGGTTTCCTTTTTTATTTTTCCCTTTAGTCATTTATTATATAATTACTGAAGAAATTCCTTCAACATATACTTATAGTCAAATTGAAGACATTGGAAGGATTTTATATTTTGCTCTACTTCAAGCAGGTATTAGCGCTTTTTTGATTTCTCTGAACTGGAAAATTAGGGAGCGTATGTTTTTATCTTCTAAAACTAAATAACACCCACATTCGGCAGGTGCCCATCTATTTTTTAAAAAAGATTTTTCCTCTTCCCCTCGAAGTCTTTCTTATCCAAATGAAAAGCGAGGAAAAATCAGATGGCATAAACTGATCAGATTTTGACCCTTTGGCTGGGCCGTCCCAGTTGATTTCAGCGATTTGTGATGAAACAGGGTTTGAAAAAGTCCTTAATGAACAATTAGACTGGGACAAAGATCGCTACCACTTGTCGCCAAGGACCCGTTTAAGTGTATATGGCCATCACAAAGTGCCATGTCTGCCATATTTCAGAGCCACTTCGGACAGATTTAAGAGCCACCTCTGCCATAGCGAGAGCCACCACAGAATTGTTTAACGGACTAGACGTGCACTTTACGTGGAGAGGCGGGCATGATAGCATTGTTAGCTTAGCCAGCCCCATAAACGCTGGCTTTTTGGCTGGGAATCCATGCCCGTAGAGGCTCCATGTAAAGTGACTCTGGCACTACTGACTATTTGCAGAACCCGCTTTTATTGATGGCTCTTACGTTGGCACTAATGGTTCTCAACTTTGGCATTAATGGCTCTGAGTCATGGCAATATACAATCACAATGCATCAACCGGTTTTACAGACGGTGAGCAATTCGGATACGGAGCGGAAATTGGCATTAGTACACAAAAGC
Organism: Bacillus sp. V3-13; assembly: GCF_002860165.1. Lineage (GTDB taxonomy): Bacteria > Bacillota > Bacilli > Bacillales > Cytobacillaceae > Bacillus_BJ. Next base: position 8,169 of record NZ_PGUZ01000011.1, read on the forward strand.
TGCATGTGCGTGGACCAATGGGCCTCCGGGCAATCCCTACGTCAAAATCGATTGTACGTGGAACAGGACAAGTAATCACCAATTTTTCGGGTAGGACCCAGCAGTGATGCGTGGAGCAAACGATAAGACTATAGAATAAATGAAATATTAGGTCATAATATAGTCATAATATAATAGAAATTAACGTCTGCATTGATCCAGAAAGGATTGATGCTTTTTTTGCTTGAAAATTTTTACAAAATACCAAACTAAGCACGGAATGATTTTTTAAGTGCCCTGGCTTTTGATAGAATCTCATTTTATTCTGCTATATTTTGGATTAAGGTATTTGTAAGTTCCTTAACGGTTAGGTTAGTTCAAAGAGATTGCGTTTTACTTAATTATATCGTAATATGAGATATATTCTTAACATACGATATATGGAGGGGGATTATGTTAAAAGAAATCAACGAATTAAATCAACTTTGGACAGATATTTACTATCACTTACGTTTTAATCACCAAGAAAAAATAACTCATCAAAGTATAAGGATTCTGCAAGTTATCCAAAAAGAGAATGAAGTAGGGATAAAAGAAGTTGCTAAAGCTATTCAAGTCTCTCAAAACACTGCTTCAGAACATATTAAACGCTTGATAGAAAAAAAATACTTAGTTAAAACCCGTAGCATCAAAGATGAGCGAAAGATAAATCTAAGCCTTACTGACTTGGGAGGCGAGGTATTACATCGCCATTCCAGTCTCGATGAAGAAAAACTTAAAAAACTTCTATTTGAGATGATGAGTAATGACGAAAGACGAAAAATTTTAGAGGCATTTGCATTAATGAAGGAGAGAGCAACTAATGTTTCCAATCATTAAAATTATTGTTTCAGCTATTATTATTGGGCTTATCACACAAATTTCACAAAGGTATCCTACTCAGGGAGGGATCATTGCGGCTTTACCCATTGTTAGCGTTTTAAGCATTATATGGCTATATGTACAGGGTGAACATATGGAGAAAATAAGTGAGTTTGCTTTAGGTGTAGTTTGGGGCATTCCCTCGACTGTCATTATGTTACTAATAATAGGAATTACACTAAAGAATTCTATTCATTTATTTCTTCAATAGGTCTGGGAATATTAGGATGGTTTTTATTTTTATTTATGCAAGATTTAATAATAAAACATTTAGTTAACTATATAGATTGAACTTAAGTTTTTCTTCATAATTTGGAAGGGTTTTTTTACATCAGACGTCGAATAAAGAATTATCATGAATGGGCGGTGATGTGTAATGAAATCTACTATTGACGAATTGCAGGATGTTGAAAATAGGATTAAATCTGAAAAAAGTCATCGCATGTATGAACGCTGCCAGGCGATTCGCCTGCATCTGATGGGGAATACTCCCCACCAAATCGCTACCATTCTCAAGCGCACACATAAAACAATCTCCACGTATATCCGTCCTATCAAGAAAACAGTGACAGGTCCGAAACGCATTGTCCAGGCGGAGGAAATAATGAGCGGCGAGGACTTCTCCGTTTAGCCAAAAACAGGTACTTGGATGTTACTAGCCAGGGGGGAGAGCCCAAACCTAAAAAATGATGAGTCTTATATTTTCACAGCTTCACGTCTGGCATTCCAATTTTTTCTCCAGGCTATGCTGGCAAACAACAGTACACCGAAGGCAATGAGAGCGAATGCCGCAAAGGTAATAAAACCGGCAGCGTAAGTTCCCGTCGCTCCTTTTACCAGCCCTAATAGAGTTGGAAGAAAGAAACCGCCGATCCCCCCTGCAGCCCCAATAATGCCCGTTAGCATCCCCATTTCCTTTTGAAACCGTTGCGGTACTAATTGAAATACAGCGCCATTTCCCATACCAAGACACATCATACCGATGAAAAGCAGGATTGTAACAAGCGTAAATGGAGGGAACTGGCTCACTCCCAGCATTGTGAGAGAAACTCCAATAAATAAATAGGAAAGAATCCTTACTCCGCCGATTCGATCCGCAATTAATCCGCCAACGGGACGAAAGAAGCTGCCTGCAGCCACGCATAAAGTAACGAAATCACCGGCTTCCACTTTTGACAGGCCATATTCATCGACAAAGAAAATGCTCAGAAAGCTCGATAACCCGACGAATCCCCCAAATGTTACTCCGTAGAGAAGGCAGAACAACCAGGTATCTTTATGGCTGAACGCTTTTAAATAGTTGACCAAGGGCTGTGGTTTCGGCTGCGTTGGCGCATCTTTAGCCATAAAGATAAAGACAATCAAAACGATTGTTAACGGGACAAGTGCCAAACCCATGACTGCGTGCCAGCCAAAGTTTTCAGCCAAACGGGGTCCGAATAAGGTGGCAAAAAGGGTTCCGCTGTTGCCTGCTCCGGCTATTCCATTTGCAACACCCTGCAAGTGCGGAGGATACCAGCGGCTGGCCATCGGCAGTGCAACGGCAAAACTTGCACCTGCTATCCCCAGTAAAATACCAATTGCATATAATTCGGTTAACGTCTTTCCCGCCAAGAGACCCCATAGAAGAGGTACTGTTGTAATGGACATTCCAATAATACCCGTTTTCTTTGGACCAATACGGTCGGTTAAGATTCCAAGGATAATTCGAAAAAGAGAGCCCGCCAGGATAGGGATGGCAACGATGAATCCTTTTTCAGCCGGTGAAAGGCCAAAATCCTGTGAGATGTAAACCCCCAGAGCACCAAGTAACACCCAAATCATAAAGCTCACATCGAAATACAAAAAGGACGAAATAAGTGTTTTTGGATGCCCGCTGGTCTTTAGTTCAGACAACTTCATTTCTAATTCCCCTTTCATTTTTTAACTGGGAAAGCTTCATTTCCTTATTTGAAAATAGATAGCTAACCCGGTTTCAAGCAATTAGTGCCATTATAAAAGAGGAGAATGACGATTGAAAGTCTTATGTAAGGAAATCTAACATAGGAAAGTTGTTAATAGTATTTTGGTAAACCGCCAATTTTATGCGGTTAAAATTTCCATTTAGCATCATTGGAACAAGCAAATCATTTCGAAACGGGCAGGTTTTAAAAAAAGTATGTAAGGTTTTATTACACACTTTATTTCAAATCTGTTCTTTTATGCGATAATACGCAACAGCATTGACAACAACCATATTTATTCACTTCTGGGGGTTTTAAAATGGATAAACAAAGATTGGTGTTGATTGGGAATGGAATGGCGGGTGTTCACTGCATTGAAGAAATTATCAAGGTTGACGCCAATAAATTTGAGATTACCATCATTGGAAGTGAACCATACGGAAACTATAATCGGATTATGTTGTCTTCTGTTTTGCAGGGGGATACAAAAATAACCGAGATTATGCTGCATGAGAAAGACTGGTATAAACAGAAAGGGATCAAACTGTTTATTGGAGAAACGGTAAAGAAATTGGATATTGACAAACAGATCATAAGAACAGATAAAGGCAGGGAGATCCCTTTTGATCAATTAATTTTAGCAACAGGTTCCACGCCATTTATTCTGCCTATTCCCGGTGTGGAAAAAGAAGGGGTCTATACATTTCGAACGATACAGGATTGCCAAAAAATTATGGAAGCAGCCAGGCGATCTAAAAAAGCGGCCGTCATCGGTGGAGGCCTTCTTGGCCTGGAAGCAGCAAAAGGGTTACAGAATCTCGGCTTGCAGGTTCACGTGATTCATAAATCCTCCCTGTTAATGGAAAGGCAGCTGGATGCAACCGCCTCGAAAATGCTGCGAAAAGAACTGGAACGGCAAGGCATGAAATTTCTTTTGGCAAAGGAAACAAAAGAGATTATTGGCGATCTGGATGCGAAAGAGATTTTGTTTTCAGATGGTACAAAGGTGGATGCCGAAATGATTGTCATAGCTGCCGGCGTTCAGCCAAACTGTCAATTGGCAAGGGATAGTGGAATTCTGACGAACCGGGGAATCCTCGTCAATGAATTTATGCAAACAAACATTCCTAATATTTATGCCGTTGGAGAATGTGCCGAACACGAAGGCGTTGTTTATGGCTTGGTTAAGCCCCTGTATGAACAAGGGGCAGAGCTGGCAAAGCATATTTGTGGTGTTCCCGGAGATGGATACGTTGGCTCTGTGTTGTCAACTCAATTGAAAATATCCGGAGTGAACGTATTTTCCATCGGGAAGCTGGCCGAAGACCGCCATTCAAAAGCCATCACTGTTTTTAACGATGTAGACGGGATTTATAAGAAAATGATTTTTCAGGAAAATAGATTGGTTGGGTCTGTGTTGTACGGTGACATAAAGGAAGCGCCAAGATTGCTGGATATCATTCGCAAGAAAAAAGATATTGCATCGGTAGAAAAAGGAATTCTCCTTTCACCGGCCATAGCCGGAGAGGATCCGATTGCTTCCTTGAAGCCGTCAGAAATGATCTGTAATTGCAATGGTGTTTCTAAAGGGGCCATTATCGAAGCTGTTATCAGTAAGGGTTTATCAACGGTCGAGCAAATAAAGCAATGTACAAAGGCCTCAGGTGCGTGCGGAAGCTGTAAACCCCTCATTTCCGAGCTGTTAGCTTATACCATGAGCGATGATTTTGATGAATTTGTCGAAACAAGCCCTTTATGCCGATGTACGTCATTGACCGAGGACGAAGTTGTCTGCCAAATGCAAAAGCAAAACCTTACTTCAGCTGAAGAGATTATGGCTAAATTGGGTTGGACCAGCCTGAAGGGATGCCCTAAATGCCTGCCTGCTTTACAGTATTACCTGAGAATGGTTTACCCGCACCGTGAAGTTCATGAAGATAACCTTATAGAAATGGCGACGCTAAACGGAATCAGCCATAGTGACGGAACATTTTCCGTTACTCCGCAAATGTATGGTGGAGTAACCAACCCAAAGCAATTAAGGAAAATAGCAGATGTGATGGAGAAATATCAAATAGCGAAAGCGGCATTAACCAGTGAACAGCGAATACAGCTCATCGGGATATCAAGAGAGGATCTTGAAGGAATTAAAAAAGAGCTGGATATGCATTTAGGCGAAACCAATAGCCCATTAACCCATACGGTAAAAACAACTATAAATGAAAGCAATTGTGGCTGCGGGAAACACGATTCCCTCGAAATAGCAGCCCGACTCGATAGAATAACAGAATGCTTACAAACACCCTATCGAATAAGGGTAGGAGTTTCCCCTTGTATACACGGTGAAGCTGGCTCTGCAAGCAAGGATATCGGAGTTATCGCCATTGACGGGCGATGGGAAATTTATGTCGGCGGCAGCGATGAACGAAGGGTCCGCGCGGGTGACCTTTTGTATGTTGTGACCTCACCTGAAGAAGTAATTGAACTGTCCGGGGCATTTATCCAGTATTACAGGGAAACGGCGAATTATTTAGAGCGGACGTGGGAATGGATTGAAAGGGTGGGGTTAATTCATATCAGAGAGGTCTTATTTGATTCCTATTTCCGAGGTCAATTACTTAACCGTCTTAAGGAGGATTCTTCAAACCGACAAACAATTTTGGAAACCAGATAAACAGCTTTTCCCGCATTAAACGGGCAGAATGATCCGCAAAAATTCTTGTTATTGTACATTGTCAAAGGGGGATGGAAATCTTGACAGAATTACTATTAAAGTATTTCAGGGATAAACAGCAAAAAGGACAATCAGAAAAAGTGTATCCTACGCAGTGCCCTTTTTGCAGTATGCAATGTAAACTGCAGCTGATTGAAGAATCCAATCCAACGCGAAAAAAATATACTTCGATAGGCACGGATAATCCTGCTTCAAAAGGGAGGCTGTGTGTAAAGGGGCAAAATTCTTACCAGCATGCCATCCACAAAGACCGTATTCTTTACCCTTTCTTGAAAATTGACGGAGAGTTCCAGCGCATATCCTGGGAAAGGGCTTTGTCCCTGATTAAAGATAACTTTAAAAGAATACAAAGGGAGGATGGCAAGGATGCACTTGCAGTTTATGGCAGTGCTTCCATTACGAACGAAGAAGCCTATTTACTCGGTAAATTTGCACGCGTGGCATTAAATACAAAACATATTGATTATAACGGGCGCCTCTGTATGTCTGCAGCTGCATCCGCTGCTGCCCAGACATTCGGAATGGATCGCGGCTTCACAAATAGCCTTTCAGAGATTCCGCATTCACGTGTCCATATTTTGGCGGGCACCAATATCGCGGAATGCCAGCCGACGATCATGCAGTATTTTGAAAAAGCAAAGGATAATGGTTCTTACATCATCGTGATTGACCCGCGCGAAACACCAACTGCAAAAATCGCTGACTTGCATTTGAAAATAAGACCAGGGATGGATGCAGCCTTGGCAAATGGATTTTTGAAAGTAATCATGGAAGAGGGCCTCCTGGATGAACAATTTATTGAGAAGTGGTCAACAGGGTTTGAAGAGGTGAAAGAGTATGTTTCTTCTTTACAGTTGGACCAGATCGCTGATCTTACGGGTGTACCTGCGGAGCAAATCAGAACGGCTGCCAGAAAATTCGGTGAAGAAGAGTCGGGCATGATTTTTACTGCCAGAGGAGTTGAGCAGCAGACAGATGGATCCGCATCTGTACGGAATTATTTAAATATTCTTATTGCTACCGGAAAGATCGGCAAGCCCTGCTCAGGATACGGAGCGATTACGGGTCAGGGAAATGGCCAGGGCGCGAGAGAACACGGACAAAAGGCAGATCAGCTGCCTGGATACCGGTCCATCGAGAATAAGGAACATCGGCAATATATTGCAGACGTTTGGGGAATTGATGCAGCCGACCTGCCAGGAAAGGGTGTGTCTGCATTCGAGATGATGGATAAAATCGACAAGGGGGAGATAACGGGGATGCTGCTGATGTGTTCGAACCCGGTTGTCTCCAATCCTAACGCTAAATTTGTCCAGGAAGCTTTAAAAAAATTAAAGTTTCTTGTCGCCGTGGATTTGTTTCTTTCTGAAACGGCACAATTGGCTGATTTAGTTTTACCTGCGTCGTCTTTTCTCGAGGATGAGGGGACGATGACCAATTTGGAAGGCCGGGTGACGCTCAGGGAAGCAAGCCGCCCTTGCCCCGGAGAGGTGAAGCATGATTGGCAAATTATATGCGAGATCGCAAAAGTGCTTGGAAAAGGCCCGTTTTTTTCTTACTCAAATGCAGAGGAAATCTTTAATGAATTGAGATTGGCCAGTAAAGGGGGAATAGCCGATTATTACGGCATCACCTACAGCCGGCTGCGGCAGGAGGGAGGTATAGTATGGCCTTGCCCTGATGCTGAACATAAAGGGACGATGAGGTTATTTGAATCAGGTTTCGCTCATCCTGACAAAAAAGCACGAATGATGGCGGTTTATAACGATCCGGCTGTGCCAAAAGAAAAGCCAAATGACGATTTTCCGTTGTACTTAACGAATGGCAGAGTGATATCACATTACTTGACGGGAGTCCAAACAAGAAAAAGTGCGGCACTAGTCGCCAGGAATTTTGAATCCTATCTCGAAATCCATCCGAAAACTGCAAAAAAATATAAAATTGAAGATCAAGTTTTAATTAAAGTAGAATCAAGACGAGGAAGTGTTGTTGTTAGAAGCAAATGGTCAGAAGCAATTCGGCAGGATACAGTATTTATACCGATTCATTGGGCCGATTTTCAAAATGTAAACCAATTAATTTCAGGGGATTTGGATCCGGCCTGTAAAATGCCGGGCTTCAAAGTAAGTGCAGTCAGAGTGAGCCCGATCACTTAGAAATAAAACTCTTTTTTATTTCAAAGAAAAGCATGACCTGCTTAGGTTCGTGCTTTTTTTTGAAAAAACCATGTCAGATTTTCTAACGTATTTCCGTTACTTTTATTAAAAATGTGTTATCTTTTTAGAAACTTTCTAAGGAGGAGCTTCGATTGCAGAAAAAAAAGCTAATTCTTGTAGGCAACGGTATGGCTGGAGTAAAGGCCATCGAAGAGATATTAAAAATATCAAAAGATGAATTCGAGATCACGATCTTTGGCAGTGAACCGCACCCGAATTATAACAGGATCCTGCTTTCGAAGGTTTTACAGGGAGATACGAATGTGGTGGATATTACCCTAAATGATTGGGATTGGTACAGAGAGAATAATATCCAATTATATACGGGGGAAACCGTTGAGAAAATTGAAGCTGAAGCAAAAACCGTTTATACCGATTCGGGGCGCATTGAATACTATGATGAATTAATCATAGCCACAGGCTCTCTGCCTTTTATGCTTCCAATTCCAGGGGCCGATAAAAGGGGCGTGACCGCTTTTCGGGACATAAAGGATACAGATATTATGCTCGAGGCTTCCAGAAACTATAAAAAGGCAGCCGTCATAGGCGGCGGATTGCTGGGCCTGGAGGCAGCCCGGGGGCTGTTGAATTTAGGGATGGACGTTACGGTGATCCATCTTGCACCCTATTTGATGGAACGCCAGTTAGACCCAACTGCCGGAAAGCTTCTGCAAAAGGAATTGGAAAAGCAAGGAATGAAATTTTTGCTTGAAAAACAGACAGAGGCCATTATTGGCAATGGACGTGCGGAGGGATTAAGGTTTAAAGACGGTACCGCGCTTGAAGCGGATCTCGTTGTGATGGCGGTAGGCATTATTCCAAATGTGCAGCTTGCCAGGGAAAGCGGCCTTTCGGTAAACCGTGGTATTGTCGTTAATGATTATTTGCAAAGCAGTACGCCACATATTTACGCAGTTGGGGAATGTGCGGAGCATCGCGGAATTCCTTATGGGCTCGTAGCTCCCTTATATGAGCAGGCAAAGGTATTGGCCAAAAAACTTTGCGGGGTGAAAACGAATCCGTATGAAGGGTCCGTTTTATCTACCCAATTAAAAGTATCAGGTGTCGAAGTGTTCTCAGCCGGAGATTTTACAGAGGATGACACGAAAACTTCGATCAAGGTTTTTGATGAACATGAAGGTGTATATAAAAAGATCGTCTTAAGGGGAAATCAAATTGTCGGCGCCGTTTTATTCGGGGACAGCAGCGAAGGCAATCGGCTATTTTCCATGATCCGTAAGCAAACCGACATAACCGGAATTTCCAAGATCACACTCCTCCAGCCTGCAGGCGAACAAGCAGAAGGCAGCCTGGTGGCTTCTCTCGCGGCCGATGACATTATCTGCGGCTGCAACGGCGTTTCAAAAGGAGCCATCGTCCAAGCCATTCATGAGAAAGGCTGTTCATCAGTGGATGAAGTCAAGGCCTGCACAAGTGCGTCCCGCTCCTGTGGTGGCTGCAAACCGCTTGTCGCTGAATTGCTGCAGCATACCCTGGGAACCGATTTCGCTGCCAAAGAGATGAAAGAAGCCATTTGCGGCTGTACGGATTTATCAAGGGAAGAGGTTGTAGAAGAAATCAGGGCAAAAGGGCTGAACCATGTGAAAGAGGTCATGAATGTTCTTGGCTGGTCAAACGATGAGGGGTGCTCAAAATGCCGTCCTGCTTTAAACTACTATCTGGGAATGGTGAATCCACTTCAATATGAGGATGAAAGAGAATCCAAATATGTAAATGAGCGCATGCATGCCAACATTCAAAAAGACGGGACATACTCAGTTGTTCCGAGAATGTACGGGGGAGTTACCAATTCAAATGACTTAAGGAAAATTGCCGATGTCGTCGATAAATATAACATTCCCCTTGTTAAAGTAACCGGTGGACAACGGATAGACTTATTGGGCGTCAAAAAGGAGGATGTGCCCAAGGTTTGGAAGGATCTCGATATGCCATCCGGATTCGCTTATGGCAAGTCTCTTCGAACGGTTAAGACATGTGTCGGGGAGCAGTATTGCCGCTTCGGTACTCAGGATTCCATTTCTTTGGGAATTGCATTGGAGAAAAAATTCGAGGGTCTTTCCACTCCGCACAAAGTAAAAATGGGAGTCTCGGCATGTCCGCGGAATTGTGCAGAATCAGGGATTAAAGACCTTGGGTTTGTTGGAATTGACGGCGGCTGGGAAATTTACGCCGGCGGAAATGGCGGAACACATCTCCGGGCTGCAGACTTATTATATAAAGTGAAAACGGCAGAAGAAGTCATTGAAATTACCGGAGCCTATTTACAATATTATCGGGAAACAGCCAATTATCTGGAACGGACATCCGCATGGATTGAGCGCCTTGGTTTAACTCACATTCGCGAAGTACTTGATGATCCAGAAAACCGCAGGGCTCTGAATAAACGAATGGATGAAGCCTTGTCGATTTACAAAGACCCATGGAAGGAACTTGTTGAGGACCAAAAAACAACTAAGAAGTTGTTCGAAATGATACAAATGTCCTGAGACAAAAACATACTGGAGGAGGGTTTTGTAAATGACAAATAAGACAGAAATAAAGGTATTCGTCGGGAAAATTTACGACTTGCCTGAACGCTTGGGAAAAACAATGCAGGTGGGGAATAAAGAAATTGCGATATTCAAGCTTTCGAACGGAACGGTACGTGCTGTCGAAAATCGGTGTCCCCATAAAGGCGGAGTGTTAAGTGAAGGAATGGTAAGCGGAGAATTTGTTTTTTGTCCGATGCATGATTGGAAAATCTGTCTGGATAACGGAAAGGTAGAGGAGCCTGACAGCGGATGCGTACAAACGTATCGGACGAATCTTGAAGGAGAAAATGTTTATTTGATTCTTGAATGAGAAACATTCTTTAAGAAAAACTCGCCACTTGATATCAGTAATCTATAAAATAAAAAGATAATAGTCTATTGATATGGGGGTAAGATATTGAAACGGTTAGAAGGGAAAAAAATTGCCCTGGCAGGTACGCGCAAAACAGAGGAGATTAGCAGGATCATCGAGAATCTGGGCGGCATTCCACTTGTCCGTCCGGCCCAGGGAACCGTTTATTTAGATGATTCCAATATTGAGAAGGATATAAATGAACTCGTTACAGGAAAATATGACTGGTTCATTTTCACGACGGGAATAGGGACTGAAACCTTATATAAAATAGCCAAAGGCATGGGGCTGGAGAATGAATTTGTGAACGCGATTCGTCAAGCAAGAGTGGCTGCAAGGGGATATAAAACGGTTAATGCTCTAAAGCGTCTTGGTATCACACCGGTGGCAAGGGATGATGATGGCAGTACAGCAGGGCTGATAAGGTCATTGCAAACACACAATCTAAAAAGAAGCCGAGTGGCACTCCAGCTCCATGGCGATCCGGCACCCCAACTAATCCATTTTTTAGAGGAACAGGAAGCAGAATGCAAAGAAATTCTGCCTTACCACCATGTCCCTCCAAATCCTGAAATCATTAATCAGCTAATAAATGAAATCCTGGACGCCAAAATTGATGCTGTTAATTTTACAAGCACACCTCAAGCCCGTTTTCTCTTTTCCCATGCAAGGGACAAGGGTGTCCTGGAAGCTGTTCTCAAAGCATTTGCCAGTGATGTCGTAGCGGTTGCGGTTGGAAAGGTTACCGCTGCCGCCCTGCGTGATGAAGGAGTAGAAAGAATTATTGTTCCCGAGCTGGAACGAATGGGCAGCGCCATCATAGCCCTGGAGAACTATTACGCCAAACAATGATAAGTTATATTTAATTTTAAGAAAATTAGGTTTTTTCACCAACGAGGACTTGAAAGGGTGGTACGGGATGGTAGGAACCGTTTATTTGGTCGGGGCGGGCCCCGGGGATCCGGAGCTCATTACGTTAAAAGGACTGCACTGTATTCAGCAGGCAGATATTATCCTATATGACCGGCTAGTGAATCCCGAGCTTCTTAAATATGCACATAAAGACGCGCAGCTTATTTACTGCGGCAAACTGCCTCACTATCATACGATGAAGCAAGAAACAATTAACCATTTCCTCGTTAAGTATGCGAAAGAGGGGCTTCGTGTGGTACGTTTAAAAGGCGGGGATCCATTCGTGTTTGGGCGGGGCGGGGAAGAGGCCCTGGAATGTGCCAAAAACGACATCCCGTTTGAAATTGTTCCTGGCATAACCGCAGGGATTGCTGCAACCGCTTATGCAGGAATTCCGGTTACCCACCGGACATTGAGCAAAAGCTTTGCTTTTATTACCGGACACCAGGCCGGAGACATAGAAGCAGAGCATCAATGGGCCCATTTGGCAAACGCTGTTGATACCATTTGTATCTATATGGGGGTGCATCACCTTCCTGCGATAACCAGGCAGTTAATCCAGCACGGCAAACGCCCGGATACCCCGATTGCACTGGTGCAGTGGGGAACTTTAAATGATCAGCGCACCATAACGGGAACTCTTGAAACGATTGAGAAGCGTGTCAAGGAAGCGGATATCTCCAACCCGAGCATGATTGTCATTGGAGAGGTCGTCCGTCTGCACAAAAAGTTAAATTGGTTTAAGGAAGATATCGCTCCCCACATACCTGTTGCACTTGCATAAGAAAGGAGCCATCCGCCATGCATGCAATTCTTTATATCGGACATGGCACTCGATCAAAAAAGGGAGTGGCAGATGTAAAGGAATTTTTACAAAAAGTAACTCCCAGAGTTGACGCACCGATCCAGGAAATAGCGTTTCTGGAGTTGACGGAACCTTTAATCAGTGAAGGCTTTCGGCGCTGTGTGGAGCGGGGGGCAACTGAAATTACCGTTGTGCCTCTCTTCCTGCTGGCAGCCGGGCACATAAAGGCTGATATACCAAATGCCCTCGAGCCGCTTCTTAAGCAGTATTCCGATGTGAAAGTAAATGTCGCAGACCCTTTCGGAGTCCAGGGGGGAATTCTTGATGCAATAGCCGTGCTTGTTAAAGAAACGATAATGGACCTGTGTTCCCTGGATTCCATCCTGATCGTTGGAAGGGGCAGCAGCGATCCCGGGATTCCGGCTGCATTCAATGAAATCGCAGCCGGAATCGAAGAGAGACTCGCCATCCAGCAAGTCCATGTTTGCTACCTGGCTGCCTCCAGGCCGCTGCTTGACGAGGGGCTTGATGTGGTATGCGGCAATGCCGCCGGGCGGGTCATCGTCATTCCCTATTTATTATTTGACGGGATTCTTCTCAATGAAGTGAGGCAAAAAGTGAGGAGGAGGCAGGCCCTGGGCCAGCAGATCCTGCATACCGGAGCGCTGAGCAGCCATCGCGTTATTGAAGACATTGTCGTCCAGCGTGCGACAAATGCCGATATGGCAACTAAATTATCCACTTGAAAAAAGAGAATTAAGATTGTCTAGAGGTATTGAACGTGATAGTGAAGAGAAGCGACACTTATGGGAAGATTTATGGATGCCAGCGGAAGAGTTTTATATCAAGAGTCAAAACCCTATGGATAAAGTTGATTTAATTATTGATGGTAAAGGCAGAAGTTCTAACATTCAAGATTACAAGTTAACGTTATATGATGAAATGATTTATAACAATAAAATAAAACTTAGGATTATAGGCTAATACAAACAGCTTTGATAATAGGTATAATCTCTTATAATGAATAAAAGGAAGTTTAGGATAAAAAGCTTATTATCATGTGGGAAATAATATTGACAGAATGTTTTGCAATGAGTATTATAAGTTAAAGTTTTCCAATACCTAAACACTGTGAGCTGGTATTGGATATTTTTTTGTACTGAGTCTGTGTTAATGGAAAATTTAATAGTAATTACTTTGAAGGGAGTTAAAAGTGTGGAACATACTTGTCCAAAATGTGATGTTTTAATGGTTGAGGGAGAACTGGATCATGCGGGCCCGTTTCGAATCTATAAAAAGGAAGGTCAAAAAGGACTTTTCGGCCCCAAGACTGATAAAATAACCAATTTAACTCAATTTGTTTGCCCCAAATGTGGTTTGGTTGAATTTTATGTTGAGTACCCTCAAAAGTTTCAATAAGAAAATCAATATCCTAAGAAATTTATGTTCAGGGCATGATGGAGGTTGCAGTAAATACTAAAATCCACAAACTTACATTTTGCCCATGTATTTTAGATCTTTTCTTAGTTACTTACTCTTCTTAAATTAATCTGCCCCGGTAGTTCAGTTAGAAAAAAATTCCAGGTAATGACAACTAGGTCTTCAAGAAAAGCAGCCATTGCAGAAAAAGCTACCGAGGAATGGCAGCCATATCTTCAACTACAGCACCGTTCGTGCAACAAGAATTAGGACTAACTTAGTTTTCTGTGTAATCTAATGAATTGTGTCAATACATTTTTTCTTTTCTTCAATAATTGATTGATATCCATACATTAAAAATGCTTTGCTAAACATAAGGAGGAAAAATTGATATGGTTTGATTCGAACTAATGAATATATTTCTAACTTTTTAAATAACCAAGTTAATGGATAAGCAAAGATTATATTAAAAATTGCATTGACGAAAATGTATTGTGTGAATTTTCCATAAGTCAATTTAAAAATCCATAATGAACCAGCTAAAAACGGTCCCAAAATAAAAGGTAATTCCCCATTAACATTTGGATTAATTTTTGTAAAGAAAACCCACCACTTTCGTTTTTTACCAATGTAAGCTTCAATCATAAGAATGAAAGAAATGAATAATGATGAAGAAAGAAATCTCTTTATGCTGTTCCATCCTAAAAAAGGAATTGATAGCCAAGAGATTAAGACCATCCCACTTAATAATAGCTTTGACTTTCAATGAATTATCACCCCTTTACTCTTTATGGTTCTCTTTCATATGCAATTTTTATTCAATAATTAATTAGTGCACTAAACTGCCCCGTTGCATAAGAAAAAGGCTGTCCAGGAATGGCAGCCGATCTTCAAAAGCGGCTAAAACAGTGACAGGACCGGACGCATTGTCCAGGCGGAGGAAACAATGGGCGGCGAGGACTTCTCTTATTATCAAAACAGGTACTCTACTAACTGATTGTTATAGCCTTTCTCAGCTTCCAAATTACATTCACCACAGCAGCTAGCCAAAGGGCTGCAAGCACTGAATATGTGTAAAGGCTTGTAGTATAAGATACGTCTAATGCTCCTAATAAAGTCCTGATATTCGTTAAAATGATAATACCACCGACGAGTGTCCCTAATAGGTTAGTCGGTATGATCTTAACTAACCAGGCTGCGATTGGAGCTGCGATAAGACCACCGATCATTAATGCAATTACCCATTGAATGTTAACATGCGTCCATCCCAATGTAAGAAGAAAACCCAGGGTAGAAGACACGGCAATTGCGAATTCACTTGTATCTACTGAACCAATTACTTTCCTCGGTTCCATTTTGTTGCTGGTAAGCAGTACAGGTGTTGCAATTGGCCCCCAGCCGCCGCCTCCAGTCGCATCAAAAAAGCCAGCTATAAAACCGAGTGGTATAAAGTGTTTTTTCCCCATGTTCGTTTTAGAAATTTGACTGGAAGGATTGAACTTGAACAGGAAACGGTAAATGACATAGACACCCAATAGTAATAGAAAAACAGAAACATATGGTTTAACTATGTCACCAGGAATGCTTCCTAAAAAACAAGCACCTATGAAAGCCCCGATCGAGCCAGGTATGATTAATCTGTAGACAACTTGTTTATCCACATTTCCAAATCGAATATGCGATACACCAGATGCAGCGGTAGTTACAACTTCTGCCATATGAACGGAAGCAGATGCAACTGCTGGTGCAATACCAAACATAAGCAATAATGAGGTGGAAGTAACTCCATATGCCATTCCCAATGAACCATCCACTAACTGTGCTGCTAAGCCGATCAAAGCAAGAACGATTAAGCTTCGCAAAAAAACCTCTCCTTTTTTCAAAATTTCCTGAATAGACTTGTAAGGAATCAATAAATTTGTGATTGTTGACTAATCTAATCAAGTTTATAACCTACAATATGAGCGGACATATTATTGGGTTCTTGTCTAGATGGGAAATGGGCAGTCGCCTAGTTTTGGTTAAAAAGGAGAGGCATTTTATGAAAATCTCTAGTAGGGGAGAGTATGCATTACGTGCACTTATATGTTTAGGTAACAATAAAGATCAACTAACATCTATTGGAGAAATATCTGAAAAAATTCTGGTTCCCATCAATTATTTAGAACAACTTCTTTTGCAATTAAAAAGAAACGGATACGTTCAAAGCAAAAGAGGTGTGAATGGAGGATATAAACTCAGTAGAAGCCCCCGTGAAATCATCATTGGAGAAGTGATTCGGAATTTAGAGGGACCGCTGGCGCCGATGGGGTGTGTGAGTATTACATCATATGAAAGCTGCCCATTGGAGGAGGGTTGCTTGTTAAAACCTTTATGGGCACTTGTAAGGGATACTGTTGCAGATTTATTGGATCATACAACACTGAAGGATTTGTTGGAGGGTAATGTATTTTAAAAACGAAACTGGTACATCAGTGGAAATCCAGTTGCCCTGACAGGCAGTTTTTCTTAAATGAGGGGTCTGCCGGCATCTGGTGAAAGGTTCGGATCTCCCTTGCCTTCAATCAAAAAAGGATCTCGATCATCTTCGTCAGCTCTTAATGGCAGTAAACTTCCATTTTCATCGTTTTGTTTAGCGTTCTTTTGTCCTTTTTCCTCTTTCATGATCTCAACCTCCTGGAGATATTCTTTGTTGAAACAATGCTTTTATACGCATTTGTTGAAATAAAGGAAAACCTGGTTTACTTGCTGAAAACCAGGTTTTTTGCTATGAAACTATGAATTGTTAATAAAAGATGAACGAAAATACTTTTGTATTTATAAAAAACTTAGTTGCTTCCCAGTTTGTTAGAGGAGTGCTAAAAAGTTGATATCATGCGTGATATAATGGAGACAGAACCAGCACTTTTCCGTGATTTCGCAGTACAATTACCAGGAGGGATTAAGCAATGAGCACTACAAAGGTACTTCGTTTTGAAGACGATAAAATTATCCATGTTGCCTCCGGTTCAGTAAACTCTGATAAGAAGTACATTGAAGAAAAAGCAAAACGATTTGATGAAACCAATCGTCGTTTACAACAAGCTTTTGGTAAAAAGAAAAGACGTAAAAGCTATGGCTATTGATATTTAAAACTGGAAAGAACATTGAATGAATAAGGAAATGACACTCGAGAATATACTGATCAAAACTTTAATGATATACGTCAATCGAATGAATTATAAGAAAAAATCGATGAAACAAAAACATACAAAATGCTGCTCTTTTCAATTGCACAAGAGTTTTATGAGACATCTCCTTTTTTGTGATTTGGTGTGTAAGCTTCCAATTCTACAATCTAAAGGGATTATTCTTATTTTTAGGACCTTTTCAAAACAAGTCACAAACCGAGCATTTTTACCACAGATTTTTTTCAAGACTGAAGTAAAACAATTTTCTTTTTCTGCTATACGAAAAAGAATCTGTTATAATGATAGTGATACTGCAAAATTGAATATTGAAGAATATGTAGGGGGACCGGTGGGCCGGTTGAGATAGTTCCGAAAGAACTGACCCTTTGAACCTGATTCTGGCTAATACCAGCGAAGGGAACATACTCACAAACGAGTACACTGTTTGTTATTATGCGCCCGGGCTTATGTTCTGGGCGCTTTTTTACTGTGTTTGTGAACATTTTCTGGTAAACAACACTAATACATACGTTAAGGGGAGAAGCTGTAATGAAAAAATGGATTCTATTACTCATGGCAATGTTGCTAATTACAGGATGTTCCAGTAAGGAGGCAGGTTCTGAAAAAGAGGCTAAGGAGGAATTAAAAAAGGTATCGGTTGTTCTTGATTGGACACCTAATACAAATCATACTGGCTTATATGTAGCAAAGGAAAAGGGGTATTTTGAAAAAGAAGGCCTGGATGTAGAAATTATCATGCCCGGCGAGTCTGGAGCCGATCAGCTCGTGGCTTCAGGGAAGGCACAGTTTGGAGTGAGCTATCAGGAAGGAGTTACGCAAGCACGTGTTCAGGGGGTCCCCTTAGTTTCGATTGCGGCAATCATTCAACATAATACTTCCGGTTTTGCTTCTCCTGTCGCAAAAAATATTTCATCACCAAAAGATTTTGAGGGGAAAACCTATGGTGGCTGGGGTTCGCCTGTTGAAAAGTCCGTTATTGCTTCATTAATGAAACTTGAGAATGCGGATGTCGAAAAAGTAAATATAGTAAATATGGGGGATACTGACTTCTTCACTGCCGTGAAACGCGACATTGATTTTGCCTGGATATATTATGGCTGGACTGGTGTTGAAGCTGAGCTTCGCGGCGAAAAACTCGATATGGTGTATTTAACCGACTATACCGAAAAACTGGATTACTATACCCCGGTGCTGTCGACAAACGAGGATATGATTAAAAATGATCCGAAAATTGTAAAGGCTTTTGTCAAGGCGGCTTCTGAAGGTTATCAATTTGCGATCAAAAACCCGGAAGATGCGGCTGATATCTTAATCAAATCGGTACCTGACCTTGATGAGGAACTTGTGAAAAAGAGCCAGGAATGGCTGGCATCCCGCTATCAGGACGATGCAAAGCGATGGGGAGAACAAAAACTTGAGGTATGGGAAAATTACGCTGGCTGGATGTACGAAAATGGGCTGTTAGAAAAAGAGCTGGATGCGGAAAAAGCATTCTCAAATGAATTTCTGCCGGAATGAGGAGGAGAAAAATGGCTGACGCACTCGTGAGTATACAAATCATACCGAAAACGAAAAATGGGGAAAGTGTAATTCCGTACGTTGATGAAGCCATCAAGGTGATTCAGGATTCCGGAGTCAAATACGAAGTCCATCCCCTTGAAACGACTTTGCAAGGAGAGCTTCAAGAGCTGTTGGGGATCATTGTGAAAATGAATGAACGAATGATTGAAATCGGAAGCAGCAATGTCATATCCCAGGTAAAAGTTTTGTATCAGCCGGAAGGAATTACAATGGATCAATTAACGGAGAAATACCGCTGATGAATGGTACTAAATTTAAAGGGTGGAGACCGTTATTCGTTCTCCTCCTTTTACTTCTTATATGGGAATTTTCTGTGAAAAAAGCTGATGTACCCGGCTGGCTTCTCCCGGCTCCTTCCGTCATTTTCACTGAGGGATTAAATGGATGGACCGGTTTTCAACCCCATTTGATTTCTACTGTTAAGCTTGCGCTGCTTGGGTTCCTTATTGGTTCAGCAATTGGTATTGGCTTTGCTATTTTGTTACACCTTTTGCCTTCAGTCAGAGAATCAGTTTATCCATTATTGATCCTATCGCAAAATGTACCTGTAATTGTGCTCGCACCACTTTTAGTCATCTGGTTCGGGTTTGGATTACTCCCAAAAATGATCGTCATAACACTCGTTTGTTTTTTCCCGATTACGGTTGCGGCGCTGGACGGTTTTAAACAAACAGCAACTGAGTTAAAACATTACATGAAAATGGCAGGTGCCTCTACGGGGCAATTATTTTACAAGCTGGAGTTCCCGCATGCCCTTCCTTCTATTTTTTCCGGTCTTAAAATCTCCGCAACCTACAGCGTGATGGGTGCTGTAATTTCGGAGTGGCTTGGCGCAAAACAAGGAATTGGTGTTTATATGACTCTGGCTTCATCATCTTTCCGCACCGACAGGGTATTTGTGGCGATTTTTGCGATTATCATCGTCAGTTTATTGTTTTTTGCTTGTATAGCATGGACTGAACGGAGGCTTGCCGGCTGGAACCGGAAAGGAGAAATAAACAAATGAGCAAACTTGCTGTGAAAAACATTAGCGTCAGCTTTGGAACAAACAAAGTTCTCGATAACGTTAGCTTAGAAGTCAATGAGGGGGAATTTACGGCAATCCTTGGTCCATCCGGAAGCGGCAAAAGCACTCTGTTTAGTCTGGTTGGCGGTATTTTGGCTCAAGATGAAGGCCATATTTATCTGGATGGCAAGCTGATCAATGGGAAACAAGGCTTCATTAGTTACATGCCGCAGAGCCCTGCCCTTTTCCCATGGCGCACTGTTTTGCAAAATGTGCTGCTTGGACAGGAATTGCATGGAAAAACCGATAAACAGACTGCAATCGAAATGTTGATAACCGCAGGGCTGAGTGACTATGAGAAAGCATTTCCACATGAGCTTTCCGGGGGGATGAAACAAAGAGCCGCCTTTATTCGCGCCTTACTCAGCCCGCAAACAGTAATGTGCCTGGACGAGCCGTTTTCTGCCCTGGACGAATTCACACGGCTTGATATGCAAAAATGGCTCCTATCCATATGGGAAATACACCGGAAGACGATTCTTTTTATTACCCATAATATTGAAGAGGCTTTATTTTTAGCCGACCGGATCATTGTATTGTCCGATAAGCCGGCAAGCATAGCAGCTGAGTTCCGCGTACCATTTCCAAGGCCGAGAAAGGAAAGCTTATTACTTAATGAGTCATTTTTACAGTGGAAAAGAACCCTGTATCATACATTAAGGGGTGGGGAGGGCCATCATGAATAAGATAATAGATGCTCATATCCATCTTGATCAATATTCCGACGACGAAATCGAACAGTTTTTCCTGGACGGCAATTCTATTGCCAAGGTTATATCTGTCAGTATGGATTTGGAGTCCTGCAAACGCAATCTTGAGCTTTCATTAAGAAATTCGAGAATTTCACCGGCATTTGGTTATCATCCCGAACAGGTTTTGCCAAGCGACCGTCAACTTGCCGATCTGCTGGAATGGATTGAAAAACACAAAAATTCCATGATTGCGGTCGGAGAGGTGGGACTCCCGTTTTATAAAAGACAGGAATGGAGACAAGGTGAATTTCCGCTACAGGGATATATCGAATTGTTGGAAATGTTCATTATCCATGCTAAGCGATGGGGAAAGCCCATCGTCCTTCATGCTGTTTATGATGATGCCCCAATTGTGTGCGGCCTTCTTGAAAAACATTCGATCGCCAAAGCACATTTTCACTGGTTTAAAGGCGATGCAAAGACCCTGCATAGAATGGCGCAAAACGGCTACTATATTTCCGTCACTCCTGATATCGTCTATGAAAAGGAAATCCAGACGATGGTGCATGACTTTCCGCTTGAACAATTGATGGTGGAAACAGACGGGCCATGGCCGTTCGAAGGACCGTTTCAAGGAATAAAAACCCATCCCAATATGATTCATTCATCAATCAAAACGATCGCAGAAATCAAAAACCTCCCTGAAGCAGAAGTGTTTAGCCGTGTATATAACAATACATTGAAGTTCTATTCATTGGAACCTTAAGCAAGTGGTTAAGAGTGACGATGCTCTTAACCATTCTTCATGTAACTGTTGTCCATTTGTATTTAGTGAAAGATTGGTTCGGTAATTGAACATCTAATGGGGGCCTAACTTGCCTGAAAAGTCAGAATAGTTCTTGACATAAAGTATGCTTTGATGATATTATCTTTTTTCTGCCAGCAAAAATTAGGAGGGGAATGGATGATATCTATTAAAGGCTTAAGCAAGTCCTTCAAGGTTGCCAAACGCTCAACCGGGCTGAAGGAAGCGGCAAAAGCTCTTTTTTATCGGGAGTATACAACGGTTGAAGCGCTCAAAGATATTTCTTTCTCCATTCAACCGGGGGAGATTGTAGGGTATATCGGTCCGAATGGCGCCGGGAAATCGACAACCATCAAAGTAATGAGCGGTATTTTGGTACCTGACAGAGGAACATGCAGCATTATGGGGTACACGCCATGGAAAGAACGTGTCCCATATGTTAAGAATATCGGAGTAGTTTTCGGGCAGCGTTCCCAGCTGTGGTGGGATGTTCCCGTTATGGACTCATTCGAGCTTCTTCGAGATATTTACAAAATTCCTCACCAAGAATACAGGAATAATATTGACTTGCTCGTCGAAACACTGGATTTGCAAGATCTCATCCATTCACCGGTTCGCCAATTAAGCCTGGGACAACGAATGCGTTGCGAAATTGCCGCTTCCCTGTTGCACAGTCCGAAAATCTTATTCCTCGATGAACCCACGATTGGCCTTGATGCCGTTTCCAAAATTGCAGTCCGGCAATTTATTAAAACTATCAATAAAGAAAAGGGAGTCACCATCATTCTGACAACGCACGATATGAATGATATTGAAGCTTTGGCCGAAAGGGTTATTTTAATCGGTAAAGGAAGTTTATTGTATGACGGCAATCTGAATGAATTACGAAACCGGTTTGGTACAACCAAAAAGATTACCGTTGATTATCACGAAAACAAAAATCGAATTGATATCCCTGGCACTTCTTTGCTCTCATGGTCACCGGAACGGGCTACCTTGAGCGTGGATACGGGGCAGGTGTTAATTTCCGAGGTTATCAACCAACTGTCCAGCCGGGTTGAACTGATTGATGTCAGTGTCGAAGCACAGCCAATCGAAGAAATTATCGTTCAGCTCTATGAGGAGTATCAAATATGATTGCTTATTATTCGGTATTTAAGTTGCGCATGCTCAATGGAATGCAATACCGCGCGGCTGCTTTAGCGGGAGTGGCGACGCAATTTTTCTGGGGATTCATGTACATTATGATTTTTGAAGCTTTTTACAGTCAATCTATACATAACCCGCCGATTTCTTTACAGGAATTAATCACTTACATTTGGCTCCAGCAAGCATTTCTTGCATTCATCATGCTGTGGTTCCGCGATAATGAGCTCTTTGAACTGATCACAACAGGGAATATTGCATATGAGCTTTGCAGGCCATGTGGAATTTATGGATTTTGGTATGCGAAGCTTCTGGCCCAGCGATTGTCGAGCGCCCTGCTGAGATGCTTCCCCATTTTGATGGTCGCATTCTTTTTGCCTGAACCTTACAAAATGACTTTGCCATCCAGCATAAAAACGTCGGGATTATTTTTGGCAGCGCTGATTTTCGGGTTGCTTGTTCTTGTTGCCATCTCCATGTTCTTGTATATTTCTGTGTTTGTGACAATGTCCCCCGTTGGATCATTACTTGTGTTTGCGGTGATTGGAGAATTCTTCGCAGGGTTAATCATTCCGGTCCCGCTTATGCCGGAATGGCTCCAGAGGATTGCCTATCTCCTTCCGTTTCACTTGACGGCTGATTTCCCATTTCGGGTTTACTCGGGGCATATCCCTGCTCATGAAGCGATTGAACGAATTTTCGTTCAGATTGCCTGGCTTGTTATCCTCATCTGGTTTGGGAAAATCGCGCTGGACAAAGCATTGCGAAAAGTCATCGTACAGGGAGGTTGATGGAGGTTGAGCATTTATTTTAAATATGTCCTCATTCTATTTAAATCACAAATGCAATATCGCACATCGTTCTGGCTGTTGACGATTGGCCAGTTCTTTATTCCATTTGCGATGTTTGCGGGTGTCTATTTCCTGTTTGAACGTTTCGGGCAAATTAAAGGCTGGGATTTCTTTGAGGTTGCGCTCTGTTTTGCTGTCATCCATATGGCATTTGCGATTAGCGAATGCTTTGCGCGCGGCTTTGATACTTTCTCCACTCTTGTGGGGAAAGGTGAATTTGACCGGCTGCTCGTGCGGCCGAGAAACACGATCATACAGGTGCTCGGTTCAAAATTCGAATTCACCAAGTTCGGAAGGCTGCTGCAAAGCATCATTATTTTGATCTGGGCAATAAGCAATCTATCCATTGAGTGGAGTGTAATGAAAGCAGTTACCCTTTTTCTTATGGTAATCAGTGGGGTTGTTATATTTACGGGAATCTTTATGCTGGCTGCGACGATGTGCTTTTGGACGGTTCAAGGCCTGGAAGTCGCCAACATATTTACAGATGGCGGCAGGGAGATGACTCAGTATCCTTTAAACATCTATCAAAAATGGGTTACGCGGTTTTTTACGTTTGTAATTCCCTTCGGCTGTGTCAATTATTTACCGTTAATGTACATTCTTGATAAAACCGAGGGTAACGAAGTGCTTTTCATGATTTCGCCTTTGGCAGGAATCGCATTTATACTTCCTTGCTTGCTTATGTGGCAGATTGGAGTCAGACATTATCTATCTACCGGATCATAGTAGTGCCCGCGCATCCATCTTTATGCTCTGAATATGTATAGCAATCTATTTTAATATCAATTTAATCAATATAACAGCTCATTTCATATGGAATGGGCTTTTTGCGCTTCAATGACATTTGAAGAGATATTCAACTCTTTTCAAACCTCACCAAAAAACTTCTTAAGCTCACTTTTTTATGTAAGGTAATCTTACATAGAGCTTCTAATTAAAAATAAATTAAGGAAACCGTTTTATCCTTAATAAAACAACAATGAGAGCGCTTCATCCAAGTATAAATATTCTAAATTGTCAGAATTTGAGGTTGACCGTTAGAAAAAATTTCATTATACTCAGATTCATAAATGAGTTGATGTTAGATTTCTTAACATGTTTATGTAATTAGAAGTTATGGTTATATTTCTTATTATATTAAAACGGAGGGATTTTTCGTGATTAAGGACTGGCACATGCAAATCGAACAAATGTATGAGCAAATGGTGGCATGGAGACGTCATATGCATCAACATCCGGAACTTTCATTTCAGGAAGTTGAAACACCGAAAATGATTGCGGAAATTCTAACAAACTTTGGAATAGACGTAAGAACCAATGTTGGCGGAAGAGGTGTAGTCGGGATGATCCGCGGTGCAAAACCTGGCAAAACCATTGCTTTACGAGCGGATTTTGATGCCCTGCCGATCGAGGATGAGAAGGAAGTTTCTTATAAATCAACCGTTCCCGGTGTCATGCATGCCTGCGGCCATGATGGCCATACAGCAACGTTGCTTGCCGTTGCGAAAGTATTAAGTGAAAATCGTGAACAGTTGAGCGGTAATGTCGTGCTGCTTCACCAGCATGCGGAGGAGTTGGCGCCGGGGGGAGCAATCGCGATGATTCAGGATGGCTGCTTGGATGGAGTGGATGTTGTCTTTGGAACCCACTTAGCCTCAAGCGCTCCTGTTGGAACGTATTTATATAAAAGCGGCTACTCAATGGCTGCTGGAGATGCTTTTGAAATCAAGATACAAGGAAAGGGAGGCCATGGTTCTTCTCCGCATGAAACGATTGATGCAGTCGCAATCGGAGCACAGATCATCAATCAGCTTCAATATATTGTCAGCAGACGGGTTGATCCTCAACAAGCCGCTGTTGTATCAGTCGGATCCTTTCATGCAGGAAATGCATCGAATGTTATTGCGGATTCAGCCGTATTAACCGGGACGGTCAGAACGTTCGATCAAGAGCTAAGAGTGAAAGTTGAACAGGAATTTAGAAGCATTGTCGCTGGTGTATGCTCCGCTTTCCATGCAGAATATGAAATTCAATACAATAAAGGATACCCTGCTGTCTGTAATCATGAGGAGGAAACGGAAGTTTTTATGGATGTGGTTAAAGCCACATTAGATGAAGATATGCTGCAAGAAATGCCTCCAATCATGGGCAGTGAAGATTTTGCTTACTACTTGCTGGAAAAACCGGGGATGTTCTTTCATACCGGTGCCCGAAACGAAGAAATCGGAGCATGCTATCCGAACCATCATCCAAAATTTGATTTTGATGAAAAAGCGATGGTATATGCAGGAAAAGCATTATTAAGCATTGTCCATCATTATGTAGCAGAGAAAGCTAAAATTACCATTACAGAACCGGCATATTGATTGCCGCATTCCGCAATGAAAGCTGGATAGCTATTCGAATAAGTAGAAAAAACGAGCAAAATCAGCAAGGGGGGAAACGATATGCCCGGAAACATTTTAGAGGTGGAAAAATTGCAAACCGCTTTTACAACTGATAAAGGAGAAGTGATTTCGGTTGATGAGGTTACCTTCAGTTTGCAGCCGGGAGAAACCATCGGGATTGTCGGTGAGTCTGGCTGCGGGAAGAGTGTCACTTCGTTGTCGATTATGAGACTGCTGGGCAAGCATGGCTACATAAAAAAAGGTTCGATCACCATGAGTGGAAAAGATCTCGCCAAGTTAACGGAAGCTGAAATGAGACACGTCCGCGGAAATAAAATATCGATGATTTTCCAGGAACCGATGACATCATTAAATCCCGTATATACGATTGGAAACCAGATGATTGAAGCGATCAAGCTCCATTTAAACATGAATACAAAAGCGGCAAAAAAGTATGCAGTCGAAATGCTAAAAAAAGTAAAAATCCCCCGTGCTGAAGAAGTTGTCAATGAATACCCCCATGCTTTATCAGGAGGAATGAGACAAAGAGTAATGATTGCAATGGCCCTGTCCTGTAAACCAGAGCTGCTCATTGCGGATGAACCAACTACTGCCCTGGATGTAACAATCCAGGCCCAAATCCTGGAGTTAATGAAGGAGCTTCGGGAAGAATCAAACACTGCCATTATCATGATTACCCACGATTTAGGGGTCATCGCCGAAATGGCGGATAAAGTCCTTGTTATGTACGCGGGCCAGGTGGTCGAGGAAGCGGATGTGTTTACGTTATTCGATGAACCAAAGCATCCTTATACGAAAGGGTTAATTGACTCGATTCCACATTTGGAACATGAAAACCATAAAAGGCTTTATTCGATCCCGGGCATGGTACCGACATT
Source organism: Bacillus sp. V3-13 (assembly GCF_002860165.1). Taxonomy (GTDB): domain Bacteria; phylum Bacillota; class Bacilli; order Bacillales; family Cytobacillaceae; genus Bacillus_BJ. Next base: position 34,623 of record NZ_PGUZ01000011.1, read on the forward strand.
GCAGAATATGCCCAGGGGCTGCAGGTTTCACACAAGGTGTCCATACGCATTGGAAAAATGCTTGCATGACAAGCCTCCTCTTGATTCCGTTGATAGGGAAAAAGTTCATAAAGTCAGGTGCTGGTTATTTGAAGAGGAGCAGCAATTATCAAAAACGAGATCTCGCGAGGGGGTACAAGTATGACTGTTCCAACACTTAATGTTGACCAGGAATATTTAAAAACTGAGCCTGATGTACCCTTGCTGGAAATTCATAATCTAAAGAAATATTATCCTATTAAAAAAGGGATTATCTCGCGGACGGTTGGACATGTGAAAGCGGTAGATGGCTTGAATTTAAATATTTATCCCGGAGAAACTGTTTCCCTCGTAGGGGAATCCGGCTGCGGAAAATCCACCACCGGCCGGGCAATTGTTAAGCTGGATCCTCCTACCGAAGGAAAAGTCATTTTAGAAGGAAGGGATTTATCTAATGTCAGTGGGCCAGAGTTAAGAAAAATCCGTACGAAAATGCAAATCATCTTTCAAGATCCATATTCATCCCTGAATCCGCGAAAACGGATCGGCGACCTTCTGGCGGAGCCGCTTCTTGCACATAAACTCGCAAGCAAAGACGAGGTGAATGATAGAGTAGATAAAATGCTTGAAGTTGTCGGATTAACGAAACTCCATCGGAGCCGTTATCCCCATCAATTTTCCGGAGGCCAGCGGCAAAGGATTGGCATTGCAAGAGCGCTTATTTTAAATCCAAAGCTCGTGATCTGTGATGAGCCGGTTTCGGCATTGGACGTTTCCATACAGGCGCAGGTTTTGAATCTTCTGAAAGATTTGCAGAAAGAGTTTCAACTAACCTATCTGTTTATTGCCCATGGTTTAGGTGCGGTGAAATATATTAGTGATCGAATTGCCGTCATGTATTTAGGTAAAATTGTTGAACTGGGCAAGACCGAAGATATTTTTAAGAAGCCGAAACATCCATACACACAAGTGTTGCTAAATGCATATCCAATTCCGAATCCGCATCTGCGCAACCGCGAACGGATTACGGTTGAAGGGGATGTTCCAAATCCGGCAAATCCGCCTCAAGGCTGCAGTTTTCATATAAGATGTCCAGTAGTTCAAGATATATGCCGCGTCAAAACTCCCGAATTGACCAGTGATGGACACCCGGTTGCTTGTCACTTTCCATTGACTTAAGGAATGCAGGAGGGATCGTTATGTTCCAGTATATTATCCGAAGAATTCTCATTGCCATACCGGTTTTGCTTGGAGTTACGATATTTAACTTTTTTATCATCAATCTGGCACCCGGTAATCCAGTCGACATGTATGTAAACCCGGATGTCAGTGCAGAGGATATTGAAATTAAGAAAGAAGCTCTAGGCTTAAATGATCCGATCTATATTCAATACTTTCGCTGGTTGGGAAATTTGGCTAAAGGTGATTTTGGTTTCTCCTATTCCACGTATGAGCCAGTGGTCAATATGATTTCCGAGCGAATGGTTCCTACGCTTATCCTGATGGGTACTTCCTTAATTATTGCTTATCTGATCGCAATACCAATAGGAATCATCAGTGCTACAAAACAATATTCATGGACCGACTATTTTACGACGACTTTTTCCTTTTTAGGTGTTTCAATCCCACACTTCTTTATGGGATTGGGTGCCATTTATATCTTTGCGATTATCCTTCAGGTGTTGCCGACAGGGGGTATGTATACACTCGGCAACGATGGCGGGTTTGCTGATATGTTTCTGCATTTAATCATGCCTGCTTTTGTCCTTGGAACAGGGATCGCTGGAAGCGTGGTCCGTTATGTACGGTCAAGTATGCTTGAAGTGCTGGGACAGGATTACTTACGGACTGCAAAAGCGAAAGGCTTGGGCGAATTTATTATTACAAATAAACATGCCTTAAGAAATGCGCTTATCCCGATTATTACTGTCATTGGAATGGACATCCCTCTGTTAATCGGCGGGGCGGTTGTTACAGAACAGATTTTTCAATGGCCGGGACTCGGACAATTGACAATACAATCAATAGGTTCCCGTGATTATTCGGTGTTAATGGCCATCAACTTATTGGCTGCAGTTGCTGTTCTTTTTTCAAATCTGCTTACTGATATCCTTTATTCAGTCGCAGATCCGAGGATTAAGTACAATTAATTTTCGAAAGGAGGAAGGCCGGATGTCACTTGCAAATGCAAAAGTGGAAGCGGGAGTTCCGCTATCCAATGAGCCGCATCTTAACTCAGCAGCAGAAATAGGGAAAGAGGAAAGTTATTTACGGGTGATTAGCAAAAGGTTTTTCAAACATAAGTTGGCCGTTTTCGGATTGATTGTATTCAGCGCCATTGTGTTAATGGCGATATTAGCTCCGGTTTTAGCACCTCTAAGCCCATATGATGTAAATGGTGAATTTGGGGATAGTCCTTCAGTTGAACATCTATTAGGCACAGATCAGGTTGGCCGTGATTTGTTAAGCAGATTAATTTATGCATCGAGGGTCTCCCTCGCTGTAGGGATCGGAGCGGTTGTGATTTATGTAGCAATTGGCACAATCTTGGGCGCTATTGCTGGATACTTTGGCAAATGGGTTGACATGGTCATTATGCGTCTGACTGATGTGTTCATGTCCTTTCCGTATTTAATGGTTATCCTCGTTCTTGTCAGCATATTGGGACCGAGCCTCTTTAATATTATCGTTGTAATTGGATTACTGGGCTGGCCGTCAGTGGCCCGGATTGTCCGGGGCAGCGTGCTTTCCATTAAAGAAATGGATTACGTGAAAGCGGGGGTTGCTTTAGGATTACCGACCGGAAAAATTGTTTTTCAGCACATCCTGCCTAACTGTTTAGCACCTATTCTCGTAAATGCAACCTTTGGTATCGCCTCCTCGATTATTTTGGAAGCATCATTAAGCTTCCTTGGAATGGGTGTGCAACCCCCAACCGCGAGCTGGGGGAATATGCTGACTGAAGCACAGTCATTAACTGTTTTAGCTTCCCAGCCATGGTTATGGGTACCCCCTGGCATGATGATTTTATTAGCTGTTTTATCGATTAATTTTATGGGTGATGGATTACGGGATGCAATGGATCCGAAAAGTATAAGGTAATCATCCAGCAAATATATAAAAATTTAGGGGGAAAACCATGAGTTATTTCAAGAGAACAGCCAGTCTATTCGTAATCGTTTTACTATTAACTTTAACAGCATGCAGCGGACAAAGCTCCAAGAGTTCTTCCACTGCAGCAAGCGGCGAAAAATCCGGTAACAAAACAATGTTTCTCGGAATGGTTAACCCGCCAATTAACTTTAGTACGATTAATTCTCCGGATATTGCCTCGTCTTTTGTGGAAAAGTTTATGTTTGACTCATTTTTAGAAATGGAAGGGCCGCAAAAATTTGTCCCAAAACTGGCAGATTCATTTGAAACAACTGATAATCAAACCTTCACGATTAAAATAAACAAGGATGCAAAATGGTCGGATGGAAAACCTGTAACGTCTGAGGATGCAGCATTTACATTCAATTTAATCGCAAACCCGGAGGTTGAAACAACTGTCGGCAACTATCTCTCCATGTTTGAAGGCCTGGATGACAGCGGAAAATTGGCAGCGGGACAAACAGAAATCCCTTCTGTAAAAGTTGTTGATGAAAAAACGCTCGAATTTAAAACAAAATCACCGGTTGATCCGAATATGATAAAGGAGCAATTGGGTTCAAAATTAATGATCCTGCCGAAGCACGCATTGGAAAAGATTAAGCCTGCTGACTTATCAAAGGACCCATTTTTCTTAAAACCCGATGTTACCAATGGTCCATTTAAGTTTGTCCAATATAAAAAGGATCAGTATGTAGAGCTTGTCAGCAATCCAGACTATTATTTGGGTAAACCCGAGGTTGACAAGCTTTTTGTTAAAGTCATGCCGGCTCCGAACCTTGTGGCCCAGCTTCAAACAGGAGAGCTCCATATGAACGTTGCCGGAGGAATCGGCAAAATTCCTGCACAGGATTATGAAACCGTTGAAAAGTTTGAAAATGTAAAAACGAAGGTTGAACCAACATATGGTTTTCAAACGATGATGTTCAATACGGAGAACATAACAGATGCAAAAGTACGTCAAGCGATTGTATACGCACTCGATCGTGAAAAAATTGTAGATAAGCTGTTAAAGGGCTATGGGGAAGTAATTGATGGGCCTTATACATCTGTCAGTCCTTACCTTGATGAAGGCCTGGAAAAATTCACTTATGATACGGACAAGGCAAAACAACTGCTTAAGGAAGCTGGCTGGGATTTTAACCGTACCCTTCAATTAGTTGTTCCAACCGGTAATAAAGTCCGCGAGCAGTCTGCAGATATCATTACCCAAAACCTGCAGGAAGCTGGACTAAAGGTTAAAGTCACCACTTACGATTTCCCAACCATCATGCAAAAAGGAAAAGCCGGGGAATTTGACTTGTTATTAATCGGCTTTACATTCACATTGGACCCGGAAATATCTACTCTGTATGGCAAAAATGGTTCCTTTAACTTTATGAGATATGATAATCAAACATCCGAAGAGCTGCTGATCAAAGGAAAAGCAGAGCCAGATCCAGAAAAGAGAAAGGCAATTTATGGTGAGTTGCAAAAAGTTTGGAATGAAGACGTTCCAATCATCTCACTATATTCAGATAATGATTTTGCAGCTATTTCTAAACAAGTAAAATATGGTGAGCCAAAAATATTTGGTTTCCATAATAATATTCACAAATGGTCATTGGTCGGAGCGGAATAAGGAAAGCTAAATTTGAGAACATACCCGTTTTGGAATTTCCCAGAGCGGGTTTTTTCTTGTATAGTATAATTAGCGCTTTTTATTTTGTCATATGTCCCTCGTTTTCCAGGGTTTTTGACGTTATGACCTAGATACTCAGTTATTCTTCTTTAAAAAGAATATTGAATTTTACACATCTTGGCCAGCTTCGTAAAGTTTTTCAGCTATGCTTATTCCGAACCGTCCCAATCCAATCACAGCATACCCCTGTTTTACCATCTCCTGTTCCCACTCCTTTAAGCAATTAACCAATCATGATTTTTCCTTTTGGATGACGGAATGCATCCGGCTTCCGCCTCATCGCTACTGCGTAGGCTACAGTCAATGGCCCCAATCTTCCTGCAAACATAGTAAAGATAATTAATAGCCGTCCAATAGGCGATAATTCAGGAGTCAGGCCCATGGAAAGGCCCACGGTACCAAAAGCAGAAGTGGCTTCAAATAAATAGACGATAAAATTGCTTGCCTGTTTTTCTGTAATTGTCAGCAACATCGTAATGACCATAACAAGAAAGAGCCCGCTTATTGTAACCGTTAGCGCTCTAAATATCGTGTCAATCACAATTCGGCGTCTAAATAATACGACATCTTCTTTCCCTTTAATCTGGGACCACACAGTTTTTAATAAAACTGCCAAGGTAGTTACTTTTATACCCCCGGCAGTCGAACCGGGCCCGGCTCCGATAAACATAAGAAAAACGAGCAGGAACAATGTGGACTGTGTTAAGTCAGCAATCGGCAATGTATTGGCACCTGCTGTCCTCGGAGTAACGGCTTGAAACAACGACCCTAATACTTTTCCGGTGTAAGATAAAGGCTCTAACGTTTTGTCATTTCCAAATTCAAACAAGAAGATCAAAATCGTTCCGCCTAATGTGAGTATCAAGCTTGTCAGCAATACCACCTTTGTGTGCTCAGATAGCCGGTGAGTGTCATGGTATTCATAAAGTTCATTCATCACAATAAAACCAATTCCGCCTAATGTGATCAGGGCGCACACGGTTAGGACTACGGTTGGATCGTCTACATAGGGGGTCAAACTTCGATACTCTCCCATTAAATCAAACCCGGCATTATTGAAATTTGATATTGAATGAAAAATACCAAAATAGATTGCTTTTCCAATTGGCATATCGAAGGAAAAACGAATAGCCAAAATGATAGCACCGGCTATTTCAAATACTGCACTGAAAATTAATACTCGTTTTACTAACCTTACAACTCCCTCGATCGATAAATTATTTAAAGATTGCTGAAGCAACAGCCTTTCTCTAAGCGAGATTCTTTTTCCCAGCAGGAAAAAGAAAAGAGTTGCGAAGGTCATAAAGCCTAAGCCACCCACTTGGATAAGTACTAAGATGATGATTTGTCCGAATGTGGTAAAGGCAGTTCCTGTGTCAACCACAACCAGCCCTGTTACGCATGTCGCAGATGTCGCGGTGAATAAAGCATTCAAAAATGAGAGGCCACTTCCATCGGCCGTGGCTATAGGAAGGGTTAACAAACATGCACCGATTAGTATCACGGTTGCGAAGCCCAGTACAAGTATTTTTGGAGGGTCTAAAAAATCTCTTGTCTTTTTCATTTTTACCTTCCTAACTGTAATGAATTTGCAGACGAAAGTTCACATTAAATATCGGATATATATATAAATTGTTGAGATGAGGATGGAAAGTATCATAAAAGGAAATCCAACAATTAAATATTTACCAAAAGCAATGGGATGTCCTTCTTTTGCAGCTAATCCAGCTACAACCAAATTGGCGCTTGCTCCAATTAATGTACCGTTACCCCCCAAACAGGCACCAAGGGCAAGACTCCACCACATTGGTTCCAAATCATTTATACCCATTTCACCCATTTCTTTAATCATTGGAATCATCGTAGCTACAAAAGGGATATTGTCAACAAATGCGGACAGCAGAGCACTCATCCATAAAATGAGAAGTGAAGTCGATTTTAAATCCCCGCCAGTGAAGGATAACGCTTTTTCAGCCAGAACAGTTAATAATCCCGTTTCAACAAGCCCGCCGACGATGACAAACAAACCAATGAAAAAAAAATCGTCGTCCATTCTACTTTTTCCAGGGCTTGCTCCAAATACTTGTCCCCGGTAATTAAAAGTAAAAGGAACGCTCCGGCTAAAGCAATTGTTGCAGTTTCGATTTCAATAAATTGATGGACGAAAAAACCGCCAATCGTTAAGGTAATGATTAACAAGCACTTTATTAATAATTTTTTATCTTTTATTTCAGCATTCTCATTTTTTTCCAGTAAGCGGCTCTTCAATTCCTGTGTGGTCGTTAAACGTTTTCGATAGATCATTGAGAATAAAAACACGGTTACGATTAAAATGATCAAAGAAATCAAAGCCAGATTTTCAATAAATGACAGGAACGTTAATTCTTCCACTGCACTGCCGATCATGATATTCGGTGGGTCCCCGATCATCGTAGCTGTTCCGCCAATATTTGCGGCAAATATTTCTGAAATGAGGAATGGAATCGGGTTAACTTTTAATAAAGAAGTTATGCTTAAAGTAACTGGTACGACTAAAAGAACTGTCGTAACATTGTCCAAAAACGCAGAAGAAACAGCGGTGACGAGGCTAAACACGATCAGAATTCTGACGGGATTTCCTTTTACTTTTTTTGCTGACCATATGGCGATGTATCCAAATAATCCTGTAAGTGATGTAATGTTTACAATGATCATCATTCCGATTAATAGACCCAAAGTATTGAAATCAATATGGTGAATGGCAGCCTCTTGCTCAAGGATACCAAAGCAGACCATCATTACACCGCCAACCAGAGAAATAATCGTGCGGTGAATTTTTTCGGAAATAATAAAAGCGTAAGTGATAAGAAAGATGCTTAATGCAATCATTGCATCAAAATTCATAAATAAGCCTCCTGAACAAATATCAACGATAGCTTTAAAGTAAGGCTGTAAAATAAAGTTCATTATAAAATAAGCATTTTTTGAATCTGTTCAATACGTTACATTTGAAATTTTCCTTCGTAAAGTAATTCAAATAATCTTCTTCCTTTTGAATGTAATCACCTTTATCATTAAACCTCATAAACCAATTGTTGATAGGGGATTTTTCAAAAAAGCAAGGTTCGATCGCGACAATTCTTCCCTTAGGTTTCAATATTCTTCTGAATTCCCTGACGTAAGATCCAATCGTTTCCGGAGGAATATGGTGGAGGACAGAGATGATTAAAACAAAATCAAAGCTATTGTCTTCCGCGGGAAGTTTATTACCCGAAAAAGCTTTAAATCGGTATTGGGCGTACAATTGTTTGGCGAAGTTTATCCTGTCTGTATCAGGGTCGATCCCAAGATAATCAACAGGAGAAAATAAGGTACAGTTGGCTCCGGTACCTGCTCCAAAATCCAGAACTTTTCTATCCTTAAAATCAAAATGCTGTTGAAGCTTGTTTTCAATATATATTTTTGTAATCCATTTTTGACGAACAAATGAGTGATAAATTCTTGGTGATAGTTGCAATGAGAAGCACCTGCTTTGTTATGATTTAGTCCTAATATGCTTTGCTATTCTTTAGCTACACTCAATTATTATGTTCCTACACATATGACGGGATGCACAGCGGGGATGAGGAAATGAATGGAGAAGCACAACACGGCGAGTGAGGAGAAGGTGTTTGTACTTGAATGTAGTTGTTTGCTCTTCTTAAGATCGTAAATGGAAATGAGATGTAAAAATTCGACAATGTGTAAAGACTATATTTAAGTCAATAAAGTAAGTTTCCATGCATAATTGCCAGGTAAAGGGAAATATTAGTCTTTGTTAGTAAAAAAACAAAGGAGTGATCCCTATGCCGTACGGCGCGCATGAAACAATGGAAGTGCATGAGTGTCTACTCGAAAAATTTAATATGATCCTACATTTTAACATGTATGCTACCCAAACGAGGAATCCGCGGTTGCTGGACATGATCGTTCGCCACCAGCAAGAAGAAATCCGCTCCTATAATGAGGTCGTGGCATACACGCACGATTACCGAGGATTTTCTCCGATTCCGCCAAATACGAACATAGGAGCGATTAACCCACAGCAGATTAAATACGGCTTGAACAATCCACCGCTATATACCCCGATGTGGGGTGCTGTCGACAGTGACGGAGAGATCGCAACTGCAATGTTGCTTGCCCATAAAAATGGTGCGAGAAATTCCATGTGGGCAGCTCTGGAATGTGCCGATCCAAACCTGCGCCAGTTATTGATTAACTGTTCTGTAAACTGTGCGAACCAAGCTTATGAAGTTTTCCTATTTATGAATGAGTCGGGTGTATACCAGGTACCAGAGATAAGAAACCATACGGCGAAAACTTTCCTTCACAGATACCAGCCAGCTGATCAAACTCTTGAGACTCAATACTTCGGACAACCGGGACAAAACGGACAAGCTCAAGCCGGGCAAAACGGGCAATCTGGACAAACCGGGCAGACCGGGCAGACCGGGCAGACCGGACAAAACGCAGGTAATCCCGGACAAGCAGACGGGGCACAACGATATGCTAATTCAACCGGAGCTGCACCTGGATCCGAAGCGGGAGCCGAGTTGAATGCCAGTGCAGCGGATAGTGTTTTATACGGGGGGAACCAGGAATATGCTAGTGCTGTCAATGGACAGGGCGGAGTTGCCGGCACTAATTTGAATGCGGCTGGGGCGTCTGTAAATCCTGCAGGATTGAACCAGGCGGGGGCTGTTGTAAACCCGGCAAGCGCGGCTGTAAATCAAGCCATGAATCAAGGTATGCAGAACACCAACGGAACACTGCCACAATAATGCAGATTTTTAAAGAAGTTCAAACATAGCAGTAAAGCACTGCAAAAAGGAGCTTGGATTCCAAGCTCCTTTACTATTTACGCGTGCCCAGCAAGCCGTTAATTGCTAGTTGGTGAAAGTCCAACCCGAGTAAGTGTCAAGAC
>NZ_PGUZ01000096.1 GCF_002860165.1 Bacillus sp. V3-13
ATAAACCCTCTGATATCAATGTATTTGCTTGATTTATATATTTAATTTTTGACAATACGTCTGAACAAAAGGGAGGGCAATAAATGAAACTGGGAGTATTTACTGTTCTCTACCAAAACCTCACTCTAGAGGCAATGCTTGATAAAGTCGCTGAGATGGGAATCGAAGCTGTTGAATTGGGAACAGGCAGTTTTCCGGGGAACCATCATTGTAACCCGGATAAATTATTGGAGAGCCCAGAAAAATTAAAAGCTTTTAAAAAAGCGCTTGAAAGCAGAGGGATATTAATAAGTGGCCTAAGCTGTCATGGCAATCCGCTGCATCCCAATTCCGGCACGGCAAAGGAAGCACATAAGGTTTGGAGAAAAACGGTCCGGCTGGCTGAACGGCTGGAAGTGCCAGTGGTTAATGGCTTTTCCGGATGTCCAGGAGACCATGCAGGAGCAAAGTTCCCTAATTGGGTCACATGTTCATGGCCGCCGGAATACACGGAAGTGCTGGATTGGCAGTGGAATGAAGTAGTGATCCCATATTGGAAAGAGGAAGCGAAATTCGCTAAATCGCATGGGATTCGACAGATAGCGTTCGAAATGCACCCGGGTTTTGTCGTTTACAATCCGGAAACACTTTTGAAATTAAGGGAACAAGCCGGTGAGACTATCGGCGCCAATTTTGATCCAAGCCATTTGGTCTGGCAGGGAATTAATCCGGTAGAAGCCCTCAAGAAGCTTGGCCGGGAAAAAGCCATCTTTCATTTCCATGCCAAGGATGTGTATTTGGATAAGTCCAATATAAGTCTAAACGGTGTTCTGGATACCAAGCATTATAGCCAAATCCTTGACCGGTCATGGACCTTCAGGTCTGTTGGATATGGGCATAACGAAAAGCTCTGGAAGGATATGATCAGCACCCTGCGTGCCGTTGGTTATGATTATGTTGTGTCTATTGAGCATGAAGACATGCTGGCTTCCACTGATGAAGGTTTAAGTAAAGCAATTACCCTGTTAAAAGAAGCTTTGTTTAAAGAGAACGTCGGAGAAATGTGGTGGGCCTAGGGCTTAAAAGAGATTCAGTAAAATATATAGACGGAGGTAATTTTATGACAACAATGCAAGCAGTATTTTTTCCGGGAGATAAAAAAGTAGATGTGCGCCAGGTTGATATTCCAACACCAGGGCAGGGAGAAGTATTAATACAGCTTAAAGCTTCGGCAATCTGCCGCAGTGATATGAGTTTGTACTACGGAACATCTGTTTTTGAAGGAACAGAACTGGGCACAACGATTCCGGGACATGAGCCTGCCGGAGTAATTACAGAAGTAGGCAATGGTGTATCCACTTTCAAGCAGGGCGATAGAGTAGCCGTTTATTTGGCAATTGGGTGCGGAGAATGCGCACATTGCAAGAGCGGATACAAAATGTTCTGTAAGGACTTTAAATGTGTAGGTTTTGATTCCCATGGCGGAGATGCTGACTATATGGTGGTGCCGGCAGAAAATTGCATGAAGCTTCCGGATGATATGAGCTTTGTTACTGCAGCTGTTTCTACTGATGCAGTTGGAACACTGTATCACGCACAAAAGAGATTAGGTATCTCAGGAAGAGACATACTGGTTGTGTTTGGATTGGGGCCCATGGGCAATGCCGGCGTGATGATTGGGAAAGGATTGGGAGCCATAGTTATTGCCGTAGACATGCTGGATGAACGCTTGGAAATGGCGAAAGAGCTTGGAGCAGATTATATCATCAACGGCAAACATGCGAATGTACAAGACGAAATTATACGCATTACGAATGGGCGGGGAGCAGATGCCGCTATTGATTGTTCGGGAAGTCCATATGCACAGAATGATGCACTGGATTGTGTAAGGCCTCATGGAAGAGTAGCCTTTGTCGGGGAAAGCAAGGAAACAACCATTAAACCGAGCCCGCAATTAATTCGCAAACAAGTAACCGTAATGGGTTCATGGTATTTCCCAATTCAGGAATTCCCTGAGATAGCGGAGTTTATCGTCAGACATAACCTTCCAGTTGAAAAATTAGTTACCCACCGCTTTAAGCTGGATGAAGCAGAAACGGCCTTCCGTTTATTTGATGAAAGAAAAACGGAAAAAGCAGTATTTGTTTGGGAATAATCTTGTGTTCAAAAGCTAGTGTAATAGAATCATAAATTTCTATGAGAAGAGGTAATTGACTATGAAAGGCATTGCATTTAATACATGGGTCTATAGCAGTTTCCCATCCTGGGTACCTTCTTATCCGCTTGAAGAAGTCATCAAACGATTGTCTTCCTTTGGCTATGATGCGATTGAAATTGGCTGTGCGGCTCCCCATGCGTGGCCGGACTATTTATCGCCTGAAAGAAGACAGGAAATTTTAAAGCTATTAAAAGAAAACAATTTAAAGGTTTCTTCCATGCTTCCTGCACCGGGCGGCGGACCAGGCATGAACCCTAGCTCACCTTCAAAAGAAGAAAGAGAGTTTACGATCAAGCATTATAAAGAAGTAGTACGCCTTGCCCATGAATGGGAATGCCCAACTGTGATGTGGATTGCCGGCTGGGTTGTCTTTGGAACCACTCAACAGGATGCCTGGAATTACAGCCTGGAAGGATTGATTGAAGTAGGGAATTATGCAAAGGAACTTGGTGTGACGATGGTAGTAGAGCCAACCCCTACGGATAGTAATCTTATTGAAACAGCTGACGACGCATTGCTTCTAGCTGAGCAAACAGGCCTGGATAATGTCAAAGTGATGTTTGATACTTTCCATGCTTTATATCGGAATGAAGTCCCTAGTGATTATGTATATCGCATGGCTGATAAACTCCACCATGTCCATATATCAGATAATGATCGCCTTCCTCCAGGCCAGGGAAGATGTGACTTTGACGCAGTATTAAGAGCGTTGAAGGAAATTAATTATGACGGATATCTATCCATGGAAGTTGGTTTCCATTCCAGACAATCTGAACCGGATTGGTATGCCAAAACTTCGATTGAATTCCTGAAAAACAAAGTAAATGGAATTTTTTAATAGCTGAAAAATGGGGCCAGTGCCATTCGTTCATTCTGGCCCCTAACATGCTTCTAAGAATTCCCACCATACAACCATAACTCTTTGATTACCCTCTTAGTCAACTAAAGAAATCAGCACAGGATATATAACACATTCATGATTATACATTGGTCAAAAAAATTTTGAACTGACCCACAGAAACCTGCTTAGAACCGGTCATTTAATTGGTTGTTAAAAAGAAAAATGTAATGGATTACTTTAAGGAGGTGATCTGTAAAAACGTAAAAATTTTTGTTGACTCTAAAAAATGGACGAGGTGAAATCATGAAATTTGGTTACCAAACGAATACTTGGGGAGGCGTTGTCGGCCACCCTGCTGGCGTTACTTCAGTAAAGGATCTCTATTATCTTGCCAATGGATCAACAGAGGAAGCATTGAGGGATATTTCTGAAACCGGATACAAAGGCTTTGAAATTTTTGATGGAAACCTTATGCAATACAAAGGGAAAGAACAGGAGTTCAAAGAGTTCATATCAAGCCGTTCTTTGGAATTTATCGGAGTCTATACAGGCGGGAATTTTATTTTTGACGATATCTTAGAAGAAGAGTTATCAAAAATAGAAAGCGTGTCAGCACTGGCAGCAGAATTGGGAGCAGAGCACCTGGTTATTGGCGGCGGAGCAATCCGAACTAACGGCATCTCGGAAAGCGATTACATAAAATTGGGGGATGCACTAAATAGAGCTGCCAAAATAGCTGAAAAGTATAAGCTGATCCCAAGTTACCATCCTCATCTTGGAACTTGTGTAGAAAGGCCCGAGCAATTGGATAAGTTAATGCCTTTAACATCCATCAATCTCTGCCCGGATACCGCCCATATTGAAGCGGGTGGGGGAGATCCTGTCGAGGTTATAAAGAAATACGCAGATAGAATTAAATATGTTCACTTTAAAGATTACGCAGAAGGACAATTTTTGCCTTTGGGAAAAGGACATCAAAAGTTTGCCGAAATGCTCAAGATTCTCGAGGATGTTCGATATGATGGCTGGATTACCGTTGAATTGGACAGCTATTCAAATCCGAAAGAAGGAGCGGAAATCAGCAGGCAATTTCTTTCACAAGGACTACCTTTAAGAACAGTGTAAACACTGACGGACAGGTAGTGTAAAAAGTTCTATGAAAACTCGGCTTTGAGGGTTCCGTTCTGCCACAAAACAG
>NZ_PGUZ01000097.1 GCF_002860165.1 Bacillus sp. V3-13
GATTGAGCAAAAGTGTAAAATCTTATCAAGCGAAAACTGTCAACTTTATTCTAGCGTTTACATCAAATCGAACTCCATTACTAATCTCCTCGTTATTAAATCAAATAATTCTGTACGATGAACATTAATCCCTTCGTCAATTAACCTGCACCTATAGTTTAAGTACATTTCTTCACAATCTCACACCGATATTAACATAAATATCCATTTTTGTTTGGAAGTGTTATTCAATTAAATGGCCCTAAACAAAAATAAGCGTGTCCCTTATTTGAGAGATACGCTATAACTAAATTGCTAGGGAATTCATATTTTGATTAATGATTTTGAACTAATTCTAATTTCTCTAAATCAATGATGAATTTTCCATTCATTAAGATATCAAGCCCTATGAGACCATTGATACCCCAATCATCTAAATTTCCAAAGTCCAACTTCATTTCTGGTATTTCATGCGTACCGAGCTTAATAAAATCAACTGGTTTTCGGAAAGAATATTCCTCACCGCCAATTCCGTACGCACTGACTAAAGGATCTCCATTTTCAAAGTAAATACCTATTTCCTCAACAATGTCGGATGAAATAAGAGTATGAGCTGCACCAGTATCAATAACAAGCTTATCTATTATTTTCGTTTTTCCTTTATAAGAAATCGTCATTTCCACTTCGAGTAAACGATTCACTAATTCTAACTTCATAATCTCATACCTCTTAAGCCTGTTGGGGTTCTCATTTCAATAATAATTTTATCGGAACCTGTATGATAAACAATGGTATTGCCTTTTGATTTAAGTAACTCTTTTGTAGCCAATTTAGAATCTTCAATGACATTAATTAATGCGACATCCGTTACAATTTTTCTATTATCTTCTAAGTAAAAATCAAGGATATTAAGTTTTACATATTGATCTGGGTATAATTTACGAACCTCTTCCCATTTCATTGTTTATCACTCCTTGTTTTGCTTCCTATCATTACCATAGCATATTCCCATGACAACTTAAATAATTACCTCCGTTAGTTACACAGAAAACCTGTTTTTAAAGGACATGACTTTTAATATGTGAATCACTATTTCAATTAAAATTTAATTAAATAGATTTCAAAAATATTTACTATAAAAATCGTGCCTCAACTTTCCACTTAGCTGAGCATATATTTTTGTAGTCTCACTCTTCTCATGACCTAGTAGGGCTCTGAATTACCTCAAGTGGTGCACCGTTATTAATCATATGTGTAGCATAGCTATGACGTAATTGATGTGGATGTATACTCTTTTTTATTCCAGCACGATTCGATATTCTTTTGATAATATATCTTAAGTTATCAATACTCATACGCCTTTTTGGCCTTCTTTCCGTAATGAATAAACAAGACTCTTCATCATCTCGTTCATCTAAATACCTTTTTAACCAAATGGAGCATCGAGTATTAAAGTATACTTCTCTTTCTTTATCACCTTTTCCATGGACAATTACTGAATTTGTCCGAAAATTAATATCATCACGATCTAATTTTACCACTTCCTCAATACGGCAACCGGTCGAATACATAAACTCAAATAACGCATTCTCCAACGTTGTATGACAAGCTTCTCTAAGATGTTCGATCTCTAGTTCGGATAGAAACTTTGGAATTCTTATACCTAATTTTGGTTCTTTTAATTTGGCAGCAGGATTCTTCGGAATATAGCCTTCTTCATGTATCCATTTGAATAGTGATTTAATGCAACGAACCCTGTGTCCAAGACTTGATGGTTTTAAATGATCGCC
The DNA here is from genome assembly GCF_002860165.1 of Bacillus sp. V3-13. Taxonomy (GTDB): domain Bacteria; phylum Bacillota; class Bacilli; order Bacillales; family Cytobacillaceae; genus Bacillus_BJ. Next base: position 1,770 of record NZ_PGUZ01000097.1, read on the forward strand.
CTCATGTATTAGATATTCTTTTAGTTTCTCCGTAGTAATTTCACTCATGTCCATATTTCCGAAAAATCGTAATAGGAGATTATATTGAAAACAGTATGTTTTTAATGTAAGTGGTGAATATCCCTCAATTTTTTTATCTTGTTGATACTTTTCCCATGCTTCTGATAATAACATGATTCTTTCACTCTCCTATTGTTTAAATCCATTAATCTAAATACTATTATGTTCAAGGAGAGTCTTTTTCATACACAGGTTACTCAACAATCGAAAACAATAACAAATTACTAAACTATAAGAAGCCTTGAAATACAAGAAAAGGACACTTTCTTTACTCATGAAAAGCGCCCGATAGTTGAAGATCTATAGCTATTTAAACTGGTTCTCACTTAATGAAATTAGCACCAGTAAGTTAGTGCAATTAGTTCAATAAAGTTTTAATAGTATTTAATAGTAATTGAAGTTTTTTCACTCCAATTTTCAACAACATAGTTTTAACGGCTTTTTTTACCGAAGGTTGGTTTAGAATAGCAACTAAAATTAGAGTAACTAAGGCATAACAAGTTATTTTCATCCAAGAAAAATGCGCTGTAAAACCACCTTCACGAATCTCAGTTACTTCACGAATACTCCACCAACTCCTAGGGTCAGCCAATGCAGAAGAACATAAAAGTATCACCGAAAACCATGAGTGTTGATTATCCATAATTAGACAAACCTATCCCGTTATTCGTACTGTACTTA
>NZ_PGUZ01000098.1 GCF_002860165.1 Bacillus sp. V3-13
AATTTTCTGCCATGCCTGGCTCAAATCTTCGCATAAGTGGTTCATTTTATCTGCAATATTCAAAGACTTGGCATGCGTGCTTCAGATATCTGTGGCTTGACGTTTGACAACCTAAATTGGCAGACAGATACTATAGAGTTCATCGTGAAAAAGACCGGAGTGTCGGCTGTTTTACCATTACTCAATGAAGTTGGCGAGGCTATAATCGATTACATTAAGTTTGGTCGTCCCGATTCTAAAGATAAACATGTATTCCTTCGTATGCAAATACCGTTTGTCGCATTGAAACCTTCTGTTCTGCACGGTATTGTATCGACAACCTTAAGAAACGCTAATATTACATTACTGCCTGGTAAGCGCCACGGACCACATGCACTACGGGCAAGTCTTGCAAGCGCGATGTTGGATAATAATACACCTTTGCCTGTTATCTCAGAAGCTCTCTCCCACAAAAACACCGATACTACGCGAGTCTATCTGAAAATTGATTTGCAGCATTTGCAACAATATTCGCTGGAAGTTCCTGCTCTCAGTAATATTTGGATGGGAGGTGTTACAAAATGACCATCAATTTTAAAGGACCGTTTGCTGGGTTGATCCAAGAGTTTATTGAGTTCAAACGTTCTATGGGATTTAAATATATTAAAGAAGAACAACACCTTCGGCGTTTCTCTGAATTTAGTTTAGAGTTTAGATTAAAAGAGCCAATCCTTACAAAAGAAATATCAGATGCATGGTGTATAAAGAGACCACATGAAAACCAAAGAAGTGGCACTGAACAAAGAATAACTTGTTTAAGACAATTCGCACTTTATTTGATATCTATTGGCTATAATGCTTACATCCCTGTATCTATTACAAATAAAAAAAGTCGGAAATTTAAATATGTTGCATATGTATATACTCACGATGAAATTGATAAAATTATCAAATATAGCGATCGAATTTTTCCCAATCGCCGTTCAACGATGCACTTGGTAATGCCTGTCTTAGTCCGGCTCCTATATAGCACTGGTATGAGAATAATGGAAGCCCTCAAATTGCAAATGAAGCATGTTGATTTGATTAACGGTATTTTGTTGATAGAGAATGCAAAATACAACAAAGATCGGCTTATCCCCTTATCTACTTCAATGTTTAATGTTCTAAAGCAATATTGTGATGTAATGCATCCTCGATACTTCCCCAATGACTATCTTTTTGTTGGAATTACTGGTCCACCATATAGTCACCATAATGTTTATTTGAGATTCAGAGAACTCCTTCAGCAAGCAGGGATACCACATGCCGGGAGAGGAAACGGCCCAAGAATACACGACGTTCGGCATACTTTCGCCTGCCATACTTTACAAGCAGCTGATAAACGGAATGTAGATTTATATGCGGCACTTCCTATTCTTTCGACATATATGGGGCATGAATCAATTCAGGCAACTAGTCAATACTTACGCATGACAGCTGAAGTATATCCCGATATCATGGACGCAGTGAATGCATTGTGCTCTTATGTAATTCCGGAGGTGGAGCATGACACCTACTGATCTGTCCTATCACCTTTCAAAATATCTGTCGGAATTTCTTCCAGGAACACGGGGACTTAGCAGTAATACAATTGCATCAAGACGAGACGCTTTCGCCCTGTTGCTTGGCTTTTGTAGGGATGTAAAGGGCATACCTGTTGAAAAAGTCAAAATCCAAACATTGACCACAAAACTAATAACGGACTTCTTAGATTGGCTAGAAGAAAACCGAGGATGTTGCGCAGCTACACGTAATCAGCGCCTAACATCGATTAAGGCATTCTTTAAATATCTTCAGTCCGTGGCACCAGAACATATTTTGCTTTGCCAACAGATAATGTCTATGCCACTAAAGAAAACAACTACCGGAAATATTGGATATCTAACTCTTGATGGCATTAAGGTCATTCTCGATTCCGTGGATTCAACAACTAGGAGTGGTCGGAGGGATTTGGTCCTACTAAGCGTTTTGTATGACAGTGGAGCCCGTGTACAGGAACTTGCCGACCTGACGGTCGGGGATATCCGCCTTCAAAAGCCGGGGACCATAAGCTTAACAGGAAAAGGTCGAAAAAAACGAATAGTACCTATGATGGAGCCAACTGCCGGATTGCTAAAGCAATATTTGGCAGAGAACAATCTGGACGGTGCGCCACAAAAGCAATATCCTCTGTTCTGCAATCGTTCAGGAGAAAAACTCACTCGTGCTGGAATATCTTATGTATTGAAGAAGTATGTCAACCACGTCAGAGATTTGAATCTAACATTGATTCCTGATGTAGTGTCAGTACATTCTTTTAGGCACAGCAAGGCCATGCACATGCTTCAGGCTGGAGTTCCACTAATTTATATTAGAGATATCCTGGGACACGAAGAAATTTCCACTACTGAAATCTATGCGAGGTGCGACGGAAAAATGAAAAGAGAAGCTTTTGAATCCGCATACTCTGAGATCCACAGCTCCAAACTACCAGTCTGGAAACAGGATGATAATTTGATGGCGTGGCTGAAGTCTTTGTGTTAAGCAATTTTAAATAGATGAAATGTAAAGTTGTTTTGCTAACTACTCATTATTGCGAATACTTTTTCCTCTCTGCTTTACATTTCATTCAACTTTCCATTTCACATAATATGAAAAGCTTTACATATTATGTGATAATCGTATTGAACAGTTGTCTTCTTCCAGGTTGCCAACTCATACGGAGAAGACGGTAATGGAAGCAGCGCAAACTTTTCTTTTGGAATGGCTTTTGATTAAATTCGTTCAGTTTATCCTTTATAGCCTTATTTAATTCTGACAATGAAAAGAATGTCTCATTCCTCAACGAAGCGATAATCCAGGTTGAAACGAGGCCGACGGTCCGTTCTACATTTGCCTTGTCCTTTGGCTGTCTGACCCTGGCGGGCATGATCGCTGTATGATAATGTTCCGCCATCTCCTGATATGTACGATTGATGACAGGATCCGTAGATGAGGCTTTGGTTACACCGGTTTTTAAATTATCAGGAACAATCTTCTGGGCGACACCGCCGAAAAATTCAAAGGCATGAAGATGGGCAGTAATCCAGTTCTCCGTATCCATGGACAGGAAGGCTTTGACATAGGCATATTGACTGCACGGAAGTGCAGCTATAAAGACGTAGGCCGGGATTGCCTCTCCTGTGATGGAATCCTTGAGATATGCCGTTTGTCCAGCCCAGTCCACCTCCATGATTTCCCCAGGCTTCCTCTTAATCCGCATTGTTGCCTTCGACACAGCCGCATAATTGTGATAGAAACGGCAAAACTGGCGATAACTGTACGGAATTTCCTGTCTTTGCCTGCACGCTTCCGAGTATTCGTGCCATAACAATGACAGCGTGACACCGCTTTTAGCCAATTCCTTATGGATGAACTCGCAGTCCGGCTGTTTCCTTAAATCCGACTTGTTCTTTTCGGGGAAGAGAATAGTTTGAAGCTCAGAATCACTGATGTCTTTCTCTAAAGGCCAGGAGACCTCTAGTTCTTTCGCCTTTTTTAGTGATTACGGCCACTAGACTTTACCACCCTTGCCATGTTTTTTACCAATGTCCGCCAAGGAATTTACCATACATCGCCAATGTATGTACCAATGAATGAAAAAAGCCCTACAGATTAACATTTTAATAATCTTGTAGGACTTTTTTTAGCAATCAGTTAATTAGAATCGTTATTGAAGTAATCGGTGATCATTTTTCTGGAACCTTCATAAATATCCTGCTCAGTCCAGCTATGAGGGAAAGGTTCCTCTCCATAGACACCCAAAAGCATTGCCTTTAGTTCCTCAGGGAACGGGCACTAGTTTTTGTAACCAACCCAGTAATAGTAATCCTCGATTTCCTGTAGGTCCTTTCTCGTCATAATTGTCATATCATGCTTCTCCGCCTAATCCATGACGCTCACGCATAGAAACGTCTCCGTCTATTAGGATTTGATAGGAGTCATGGATAATGCGGTCTAAAATAGCCTCCGCAATTGTTTCATTCCCTAATTTTAAATGCCACCCACTAGGATCGATTTGTGAACAGAAAATAGTCGAAGCTACTTTATGGCGGGCTTCAGTGATTTCCAGTAGGATTGCTGCTTCATCTGTTGATAAATCTGTCAGTAGCCATTCATCAAGTATGAGCAGATCGACTTTCGTATATTTTTTGATGCATTTCCGATAGCTTCCGTCTGCAGCCAATTTTGCGAGTGTCAGTTCATCCAGTAATTCCGGTAAGCGAATGTATTTGACAATATAGAATTGGCGACAAGCAGATACCCCGAAAGCAGTAGCTAAGAATGATTTTCCTGAACCAGTGGGGCCCTTCAATATGATATTGTGACTGTCTTGGATATAGGTACCGCTGGCCAGTTTTAAAATCAACTCTTTATCTAGTCTTCGATCCTCGTGATATTCCATATCTTCAATACAGGCATTTGAGTTCAAAAAAGTGGCTGTTTTGATCAAACGTTGAAGCTTATTACTTTTACGACGGGAATGTTCTAAATCGACGAGTAAACAAAAACGGTCTTCAAAACTCATCTTTTGAAATTCTTTGTTCAATGCTTGTTCCTTATAGGCTTCCGCCATACCACTCAATTTCATTTCGTGTAATTTTGTTAATGTTTGTTCATTCATCATTTATCTGTTCCCCCGTAATAAGAAGCTCCACGTGTGAAGCCATAGTTATTTTTGCTGATGTCTGTTTTACGTTTCAGTTCTTGCTCGGCGTCATTCTTTTTGTTGTTCTTCAAAATCGTTTGAATACTTTTGACCGTCGGTCTTTTCGTCATAGAAATAATCATTTTACATGCACGTTCAATTTCATATTTTGTGTACCGACGCTCAGATTTTTTTAACGAAAATATGGACTGTAACGCCTGTTTTTCTGTTTGAGAAGTATCTAGAATGTATTGAACGACGTTCAAGGTTGATGACCCGATACTTTCAGCCCATTCAATCGCAGCTGCCGGCGTTTGATCCACAAATAACTTATGATTATCAGGCATATGGTCACGAATAGTGGATAACTGACCAAACTTCCCATATAATCGTTTATGAGAAGCCACTCGCATATGATTGAAAAAGATTTCAACGAGGTCATCTGAAAGTTTCACCTCGACTTGTCGATTGATATATTCGTATGGAACAGAATAAAACATGCTTTCGACAGAAAGGTGATAGTCAGGACGTACTTTCGCTGTTTTCCATTCAGACATTTTGTAAGGTGCGGTTGGAAGAGGAGAAAGCGCAAATTTCTCCTCTTCTTCAAATGCTGACAAACGACACCCTTTTTTACGAGTAAAGGGTCGCTGATTGAATTCAGCTAATTTCTTCCAAACTTCTTCGTTCAATTCATCGATACTGAAGCAATGTGTATTTCTTAATGCTGCGATAATCCATGTAGAGATAATACCAACAGAGCCTTCAACGCTTGCCTTATCTTTCGGAGTACGAACCCGTGCAGGCATCACGACAGTGTTGTAGTAGTCTGCCATTTCTCTGTAAGTAGAATTTAAGATCAATTCACGTGTGGTATGTTTTGTCACGCTCGCTTTTAGGTTGTCTGGCACTATAATTTGTGTAGTGCCACCAAAATACTTATACGCATGATTATGAGCAGTAATCCATGAATGCGAATCCATCGATAAGGTTGCTTCCGCATACGATAATTGACTGCACGGCAGTGTCGCAACGAAAACATACGCCTTTACCCTCTCCCCAGTATCTCTATCGATGATGAAGGCTGTGGATCCCGCCCAATCGACTTCCATGATTTCACCTGGTTTTCTGCGAATGCGCAAAGTGGCTTTGTACTTGTCTGCGTACTTGCTATAATGACGCAAAAAACTGCGATACGAGTACGGAATCTTTTGATTCGCTCGACACTCAGCTTCGTATTCATGATGGAGAAGCGAAAGCGTCACATTAGGCTTTGCCAACTCTTCATGAATATAATCAAAGTTCAACGGTTGTCGTCCAGAAGCCTCCGAAGTCTTCTCGGGAAAGAGAAATTCCTCAATCCATTGATCCGTCATTTCTTCCTCTAACGGACAGACTAATCCCTTCTTTTCGGCCAGGACGATGACCTCTGTTACTTTTTGACGAGAGTTACCTGTACTTGCGGCAATGCCTCTAAGACTGATCCCCTCATCGTGTAATTCCAATATCTTTCGATAATGAATCATACAAAAAATACCTCCTACATAATAATGACACACCCGAAGGTGTGCTCATTAATTATACAGAAGGCAAAGTGGTAAACAGTCTGTCATTTACTGGTGCATTTTTTGTCATTCGGTGGTAAGAACTATGTCGATAGTGGTACATTTCATTGGCCGTAATCATTTAGCACTTCACTTACGGTATTCCTTGAACAACCGCAGCTGGAAGCAATACTGCGGTTACTGAGGCCCTGGTCGTTGAGTCTCAGGATTTCACGATATTTGATCACAAAAAAACCTCCTGTATAGTAAATTTGCACAATAGCGTGCAAATTCAATTATACAGAAGGTGGCTCTCTTGATGGCAAAGGTGGCTCCGAATTCTGTCCGAGGTGGCTCTGAAATATGGCAGAGGTGGCACTTTTTCATGGCCGTACACACGTAAGAATGCCAACTCCCAAATAAAGTTGAATAAAGCATAGCAAGAGTCCCCAGATAGGCGGGGATTATATGACGCTTATGTATAAATGCGTCTATTGCAAATTCTTCCTATACCATTCTATTGCCGCCATAATCCCTCGCTCGAAACTCCATTCAGGATCATACCCCAATAGCTCTTTAGCTTTACTGATATCAGCATTACTATGCTTAATATCTCCTTTCCGTTCAGGTCCAAAAATTGGCTGAATATCTTTTCCTAATGCATCCAATAACTGAACATAGATATCTATTAAAAACTCTCTTCCTCCATAGGCTATATTATATGCTTGACCTGCAGCTTCATGAACTGCCTTACATGCTTTTAAATTAGCCTCAATTACATTTTCAATGTAGGTAAAATCCCTACTTTGTTTACCGTCCCCATTAATAGTTGGTTGTTCATTATTAAGTAATTGTTTAATGAATTTTGGGATAACAGCAGCATACACACCGTTTGGATTTTGTCTCCTTCCAAACACATTGAAATACCGTAGACCATAGGTGTCTAGACCATACAATTTAGTGTAAAGTTTACCATATTCCTCATTTACCAGCTTAGTAAGAGCATAAGGTGAAAGTAAATTCCCTTCCCGGCCTTCTTGTTTAGGTAAATTCGGTTCATCACCATATACTGAAGAACTTGAAGCATAAACAAACTTTTTTACGCTATTTTGCCTAGCTGCTTCCATCATATTTAACGTTCCCTTTATATTAATCTCTTCATATAGCAAAGGCATCTCTATACTCCTTGGTACGCTCCCCCATGCCGCTTGGTGCAAAACATAATCCGCGCCTTCACAAGCTTTCATACAAGTATCAAGATCACGAATGTCGCCCTCAAAAAATTCAAAATTAAGATTATCCTTAAAAGCATCAACGTTCTCTTTTGTTCCAGTGGAAAAATTGTCAAGCCCTCTAACCTTATAGCCTAATTTAAGTATTACTTCCAATAGATTGGAGCCAATAAAACCTGCGACCCCAGTAATTAAAAATGTAGTTTCCTCTGGAAACTTTATATCTTCATAACCCATTTTATAGCCTCCAATATAAGAAACCTGTATTCTCTGCTTCTATTCGATTAAACATTCCCTTGATGTCCATTAATACACAATCATTTCCATAAACATCTATTTCAGTCTCAGATGTTGCAGCTACCTCATTGATAACTTCTGAATTGATATACCCAGTTGTGCCAAACATCCTTTTTACATCTTCTAAATGAAGAGTTTTAAACTCATCATGCGGAACTGCAAATATTACAGCATCCATCTCTTTTATCTCTTCCATAGCGCATGGATTTATTCTATATTCACGCCATAGATCTTCCTTGTCTGCTAAAGGATCCACAACTTTAACTTCTACCCCGTACTCTTCTAACTCTTTAATCACATCTATGACTTTTGTATTTCGAACATCAGGGCAATTTTCTTTAAATGTTACTCCAAAGATCGCTACTTTTGCCCCATTTATTTGTTTATTTGCCTTAATCATTTTCTTTACAGTACTTTCAGCGACATACTTACCCATATTGTCATTTATTTTTCTACCAGAAAGAATAATCTGAGAATGATAACCCATTTGCTCAGCTTTATATGTTAGATAATAGGGGTCAACACCGATACAATGTCCACCTACGAGTCCAGGGAAGAATTTGAGAAAGTTCCATTTCGTCCCTGCCGCTTCAAGTACTGCCTTAGTATCAATACCCATTTTATTACATATAATCGACAGTTCATTCATAAATGCAATATTAATGTCACGCTGAGAATTCTCAATAACCTTTGCAGCCTCAGCCACTTTAATACTTTCCGCTTTATAGACCCCAGCATCAACAACTAACTCGTATACCTTTGCAACGATATCTAGTGTTTCATTATCCATACCAGAAACAACTTTGATAATGTTTTCTAATCTATGTTCTTGATCACCTGGATTAATTCTTTCTGGAGAGTATCCAACTTTAAAGTCTAATCCACACTTTAGTCCTGATTCTTTTTCCAAAATTGGAACACATATTTCTTCTGTTACTCCTGGATAAACAGTAGATTCAAAAACTACAATAGAACCTTTTGTTAAGTTGTTACCTAGTGTCCTACATGCTGATTCTATCGGGAATAAATCTGGTGTTCGATCTTCTTTTACGGGCGTAGGAACTGCTACGATATGAAATTTTGCCTCTCTAAGCTTTGCTTCATCCGATGTGAATTCCACAATTGTATTCTTGATTACTTCATTTCCAACTTCTTTTGTAGGGTCTATACCATTTTTATATAGATCTATTTTTTTTCGATTAACGTCAAAACCAATTACATCAACTTTCTTAGCAAAAGAAACAGCTATAGGCATTCCAACATATCCTAATCCGATCACAGAAATCTTTTCTTTTTTAGATTTTATAGCTTTATATAGATTCATTTTTTTAACTCCCTTTATATTATGAAAAATAACTTTTTGGAAATGGCTAGTTTTAATAGCTAAACAAAACCGAAAAAACGTGTTTAACATTAAAATAATGTCTTTTCAGTAACTAGGGTATATCGTTCCTACAAAAAAGGGTTGGAAAATATTAGTTTTTTAGTTCAGATCACTAGCTTTGCACTAATTAAATCAAATGATTTGAAATACTGACAATCTTCAAAAATTACTTGTTCAGGCAATAAAAAAATCCTTTACAATGGAAGTACAGGTGGTTCCTGTCCAAATCCAATAGTAAAGGATAACCGCATGGACAAGAATACACTAATAATTTCATCATTTGGTAAATGGGTTTCACCTCTAAATATTCAAAAACTTACTGAACAAGTTG
>NZ_PGUZ01000012.1 GCF_002860165.1 Bacillus sp. V3-13
GCCACCTATCCCTTAATGGGGTGCGGTTTCACTAAGTGTTGCATTTAATATTGCAATTTACGTGGAAGAAGAAAGTAACTGTAAAATGCTTCTATTCAATAAGGAAAATTGTGATATTTTAGTGTTATAGGTTTTTCAGGATTTAGATTAAAGTGTAAAGGGAGTTGGCTACGTGGAAAAACGGATTGCTTTATCATGGAGTGGGGGAAAGGACGGCTGCATGGCGCTTGACAGGCTTATTCGCGAAGGTCATAAGGTCGCCTGTTTGGTTACAACGGTGCCTGCGGAACTGGGAAGAACTTTCGGGCATGGAGAGAGGCTTGAGCTGATTCGAATGCAGGCGGAAGCGCTAGCGATTCCGCTCCATTTTATTGAGTGCGCGTTCGAAGAATACACAAATAAATTTATAAACAGCTTAATAGAATTAAAGGAACAGTATGCATTGACTGATGTCGCATATGGGGACCTGTATTTGGATGAACATCGGCAATGGGGAGAGGACACTGCCGCAAAAGCTGGACTTACCCCGCTCTATCCGCTCTGGATGAAGAAGGAACAGTCATTGCACGCACTTGAAAAGTTTGTGAACTCTGGTTACCAGGCCGTCGTTATTCGGGTCCGGGACGAACTTCTTTCAGAGGATTGGCTGGGAAGAGAACTGAACAACGAGTTTGTCAACGATATTGCGAAAGAAAATGTCTGCCCAATGGGAGAGGCAGGGGAGTATCATACATTTGTGTATGATGGCCCTCTATTTAAGAAAAGAATCGAACTTAAAGCAGGTGAAATCGTCCAGCTTGAAACGACGAAGCGGCTGGAATTTAATCATTTTCGATTTGTTGATTAAATTTTTGGCATTCATTTTAATTTTTTTAAAACGCCTCAGTTAGAAATAGAATAAGAGGGGGTATCGAAGAGCCCCCTCTAAAGTCAATTTTTTAAAAGTTTTTCTAAAACTTCCTGCACTGCAAATCCTTGTTCAAAGCTAACCAATTCAGCTTGCTTACCGTTATGGGCTTTGACAAGCTCATCGATTAAGCGGGCCAGCGAATTTTTGCTTTCCAAAGGGATATCCTCTGGCTTTTCACCGCTGCCTCCCACTTTTAAGATTCTCCAGTCAAGCAAAGAAATCGTTTCCTTTGTTCCATAAATCGTAAATGATATTTTTTCTTCCATGGCAATATCGCTGACACCATCTAAAAGGACAGGGGTACCATCCTCAAGCTTCAGAAAGGCCAGCATGCTTTGTTCAGAACGGCCATTATCAGCAGGGAACGAGATATTTGCGTGCTCCACAGTCACTTTTCCAAACAATTGCAAAATGATCTGGAGATAGTGAGGAAACACTTCTCTCGTAAAGCCACCTTGTTCCTTTGAAGCGATCCAATTATTTTGCTGCCATGGGCGCGGCCATTCGTGAAAATAACCTTTCACTTCAATTCGCTTAATTTCACCAGCAGTTTTCTTCTTGATTTTTTCCTTGATGACCTGAAAGGCAGCGCTGTATGGAGTCGGGAAATTCATCGCATGAATGATTCCCGCTGCCTGTGCTTTTCCGTACATTTCCTTCGCTTCTTCATACGAATTCGCAAGCGGTTTTTCGCATAAAATATGCTTTCCGCTTTCGATCGCATCGATTACGATCTCGTAATGGTACTTAGGTGGTACTGCTATGTAAACCCAATCAATTTCTCCATTTTTTAATATATCATGATAATCGGTTGTCCAGGAGATGTTGCTGTATTGTTCAGACGTTTCCCGCGCCAGCACTGGATTTGTATCGCAAAGCATTTCCACTGAGACATTCTCATGGATTGCAAACTGCTCCAATAATCTTTTACCAACTGCTCCAAGCCCGATAATCCCTATCCTTAAGTTGTCCATAATCCACCTCATAAAAGAAATTTAACGCAATATGCAAAATCTATTATATCATTACTGTCAAAATGATCAGAAAATAGATGAAAAATTCAAAGCAATCGCCAATTTCATGGAACATCGTTATAATGGGGAGCAGAAGTTGTTGACAACAGAGGTGAGGAAGCGTTTCTTTCTTCTCAAAAACTGTTCATTAGCCAATAGTCCATAAAATTAATATAATGTAAGGGATTACATAATTTGGGGGAGTACTGATGAGTGTCCAGAAGATAGGGATTGACGCAGGCGGTTCTTTGATCAAAATCGCTTACGAGCAATCCGGTTCTTTCCATTATAGAAAATATCCGATCACTGATCTCGATTCAGCGTTAGGCTGGCTGAGAATGCTTGCACCCGACGCCGCTGTTGCCTTGACAGGCGGAAAATCGGCGCTGCTAAAAGATCAATATTTTCAACGCGGGGTTATTTTTTCGGAATTTGATGCTGCTTGTACTGGCGCTGTCTATTTCCTAAAAGACGAGCAAATCAATTTGGATGAAAAATTCATTATTGTCAATATCGGAACAGGCACTTCATGGTTTGTTGTCGAGGGCAGCAACTATTCCCGAATTCTCGGCAGCGGGATCGGCGGCGGCACCTTAATGGGACTGGGCGCTTTGCTTACCGGTGAAACAGACTACTCCCGGCTTATCAAGCTCGCCGAATCAGGCGATAAAGGCAATGTCGACATGCTTGTTAAGGATATTTATTTCCCGCAGGAACCTCCAATTGATGGGAACCTGACGGCAAGCAATTTTGCCAAGGGAAGCATAAATCCCCACAGTTCAAGTGAAGATCGAATCGCATCTGTCATCAACATGATTGGTGAAACGGTTATTCTACTGAGCATGCAGGCGGCGGTTGCCAACCAAGCAACAAAAATTGTTTATATTGGCAGCACATTGGCCGGAAATGAACCTTTAAAACAGTGTCTGGCATCCTATAAGAAAATGGTCGGGCTTGAGCATATATTTTTGGATCATGGAGAATATTGCGGAGCAATCGGCGCTCTGCTCTCTTTATAGACTTTTTGGTGAGCATCCGAGTGTTAAATCATTAGGAAATGTTGTTAAAAGTAGGTGGCATATTGGATAAAAGATATTTTACGATCGGAATGGCCGGTCATATTGACCACGGAAAAACGTCGTTAACGAAAGCATTAACGAATATCGATACGGACCGCCTCAAGGAAGAAAAGGAACGGCAAATATCGATTGAGCTTGGGTTTGCACCTTTATACGAGGATGAGGAAATTCAAATTTCAGTGATTGACGTTCCCGGCCATGAGCGCTTTATTCGCCAGATGATTGCCGGAGTCGCTGGAATTGATCTCGTCGTTCTCGTTGTCGCGGCCGATGAAGGTGTGATGCCGCAAACAGAGGAACATCTTGATATTCTTGGTTTTCTTGGCATCCAGAGCGGAATTGTCGCCATCACAAAAATCGACCGGGTTGAACAAGAATTTATCGAGCTGGTCAAAGAAGATATTTTTGAAGAGTTGGCTGGCACGGTCTTTGAAGATGCTCCCTACGTACTGGTCGATAGCTTGTCAGGCAAAGGGATTGAAGATCTAAAGAATTTAATTATAGATACTTTAAAAAAACAGGAAATGCGAGATATTCGCGGAGCGTTCCGCCTGCCAATCGACCAGGTGTTTATAGTTAAAGGCCAGGGGACCGTTGTTCGTGGGACTGTGTATGAGGGAACGGTTGAGGAAGGACAGCCCCTTAAAATTTTACCGAAAAGTGTTGATGTTCGTGCACGGCAGCTCCAGGTTCACCACCAGCCTGCTAAAAAAGCGTTTGCCGGCCAGCGCGCCGCCATCAATCTATCAGGTGTTGCAAAGGAGGATATTGAGAGAGGCGATGTCCTTGTCTCTTCCGAACATTTTATTGTCACCCGGACGATTGATGTCGCAATCCGTGTGGTTGAGGATCTCGAATACATTGTTAAACAGCGGATGCCAATCAAATGCCATATCGGCACTGCCGAGGTGATGGGCCGGATCGTCTTTTTCGACCGAAACGAGATAAAGGAAGAAAACGGTGAAATTCTTTGCCAGCTCCGCCTTGATGAGGAAATCGTAACAAAACGGAACGACCGGTTTATTATAAGAAGGCCAAGCCCTCAGGAAACAATCGGCGGTGGCTGGGTGATTGACCCGCGCGGTGAGAAGTACCGGTTTGGAAATCACACGATTGAGGAACTAGAGAAAAAGAAAGCGGGGAGCCCTAAAGACCGAATCATTGCTGCTCTGGCCGAGTCGAAAGCCTTGCCGGTTTTCGAGCTTATCAAAAGAACAGCGCTCGATGAAGGAACTCTCGATGCTCAATTAAGTGATGAAGAATTTTTATTGTTCAATGGCAAGGACTATACATTACAGACGATAGTTAACCAACTGGAAGAGGAAGTATACGACCGCTTAAACGATTTTCATCAGGCGCAGCCGATGAAAGCTGGATTGAATAAGGCTGAGTTGCTGCAGACAATTGAAAAATCCACTCCCAAGCAACTTGCCGAGTATGTGATTGAGCAAGGAATTGCCAGCGGAGTGTTTGGCAGACGCGAGCAATTTGTGTGTCTTGCCGGGTTTTACCCGCATGTGCCGAAAAATTGGCAAAAGCGGACTGAGAATCTGTTGGAAGAATTAAAAAAAGATGGATTGAAAGTCCGTTATTTCCACGAGTACGTATCCAATGCGGGTATTCCTGAACATTTATTTGGCGATTTAAAGCGCCTCCTCGAAAACGAAGGACTGATCGTTCCGCTTGATGACCAATATTATTGGCATGGGGACCATTTTCATCACGCTGTTGAAAAATTAAAGCAAAATACTGGAGCATCTTTTGAAGTCGGGGATGCCAAAGAAATTCTTGATCTATCCCGTAAATATATGATCCCGTTTCTGGAACGGCTTGATGCCGCAAGATTAACGAAAAGAGACGAAAATAGGCGAATCTGGCTTTGATGCAAGTGAAAAAATCATTCCGCTCTTTAAGTAGATGTGGAATGATTTTTTGGTGCAAAAAATTACCTGGAGTAGGGCCGGGATCGTTCATATTTTCGTTTCGCTTAATTCATGCTCAGTTTCGCTTAATTCTTGAATTTTTCGCTTAATTAATCCAAGTTTTGGCTTAATTCCCGCTATTTTTCGCTTAATTGTTTTTCCTGGGTGCTTCATTTGGTAGTTTTATAGAAAATATTGTAATTTATTGTAACTAAAATCTGCTATTTACTCGAATTCTGGATTTTTTTTGAGTATTTTTTTAAAATTAAAGCCAAAAATATATAAATTTTTTAATGTGCAGGGCGTTTCGCTGCGAGCTCCGATTTTTTGCCAGGCCCGCTTCGCTTCAAATTTAAATTGACAACAATCCATCTTCAAAATGTTAATATAATAATATAACTATATTAAACTACTGGAAGGATACATGTAATGTTAAAACGCATGGCAAACTTGCTGCTGTTTTTACTGATAGCAGTTGGGATTTTGCTTTTTTATAACTTTTATAGTACACAAGTAGAACAGACAAATAGCCTAACCAACCTCTTCCCTCAAAAAGATGCGCCGATGCCTGTAAAATTACATCCTCTTGTAGAAGATAAAACAAACGAGCTCGTTGCAGTAATGGCTGATGTCGGGATTACCGTTGTGATTACAGAAGGGTTTAGGAGCATTGAAGAACAGGATGCCCTTTATGAAAAAGGCAGGACCGCTGAAGGGGACATTGTCACCCATGCAAAAGGTGGAGAATCCTTCCATAACTTTGGATTGGCTGTCGATTTTGCGCTCAAAACTCCTGATGGCGGCGTAATCTGGGATATGGAATATGACGGTAACGGAAATGCGAAAGCTGACTGGATGGAAGTGGTGAAAGCTGCAAAAAAGCTGGGCTTTGAATGGGGAGGCGATTGGCAGCACTTCAAAGATTATCCTCATTTACAGATGTCTTTGGGCCTGACGATCCATGATCTGCAGCGCGGAATGAGGCCGGATGCGGATGAACAATGGCTTGAAAATTCCGAAGTATAATCATATTAAAAAAACGGCCAGGGCATCAATCCCTGGCCATTATTTGCTTACTCCATATTATTCAAAAATCATTTCCGATAAAACATAGTGATAAAGCAATTTTGCGGTATTTTCAAGCGAATCTCGATGAGTCCGCTCATATGCATGGGAAGAGTCAATACCAGGTCCGATCAGGCCATGCACAATATCGTGGCCCGAGCGAATCGCAGCGGATGCATCCGAACCGTAGTATGGATATATATCGAGCTTATACCCAATGTTGTTTTCTTCCGCCAACTTGACAAGGTTTTTTCTTAGTTGATAATGGTATGGGCCGCTCGCGTCTTTTACGCAAATTGAAACCGTATATTCATCAGTCTGCTGCCCATCACCCATCGCGCCCATATCAACAGCCAAATATTCAACGGTTTCCGGGGTTACGTTCGCATTCCCGCCATAGCCGATTTCTTCGTTGTTGGAAATCAGAAAATGCGTGGTATATGGAAGCTCTATTTGCCCCGTCTTTATTTCCTTCATTAATTGCAGAAGCAAAGCAACGCTCGCTTTATCATCCAAATGACGTGATTTGATAAAACCGCTTGATGTGACCTCGACGCGCGGACCGAAAGAAACAAAATCGCCGACCTCAATGCCGAGTGCCCGCACATCTTCGGCGTTGTCGACTTTTTCATCGATGCGCACTTCGATATTCTCCTGGTTTCGTTCCGCTTTTCCTGCATCCTTATATACATGGACTGAAGTTTGGTGCATGAGAATCGTCCCTGTGTACTTTTTCCCAGAACTCGTTTCAATCTGGCAGTATTCGCCCTCGATCGAGTTATAAGTGAATCCGCCGATTAAATCGAGTTTTAACCGTCCACTTGGCTTGATTTCCTTGATGATTGCTCCTAAAGTATCGACATGGGCTGTCAGCATTCTATGGCTTTCCGGGTTTTTTCCCGGAATCGTCGCAAGCAGCCCGCCTTTTCGGTTGCGCCTTGATTCTATGCCAAGCTCGTTTAAGAAATTTTCTACAAAACTGATAACCTCATATGTATTTCCGGAAGGGCTTGGAATTGAAACTAACTCCTTTAATAACTGTACCGTGTCGTCAATTTGCGGGTAGACCAATTGTAATTCTCCTCTCGATTTGTTTCTCTTATTATACTTGTTTTTACCTAATTCATGTAACGATTCGGAAAATGTACGATTTCACTGTCAAATTTTTTTACCTGGCTACATATGATGTAGAGGTGAAATTTTTTGACAGACGAGGTTAGGAATTCGAACAGTCCGGGTATGTAAAAAATATGCAAAATCAGGTGCTTAAGGGAGGGGTTCAGAATGACCAGGACAGAAAGATACCATCTTAAGCCGAAAAGTTTCTTTTTAAAAGGTTTATTTATTGCCATCATTCTTTGTACAGGCTTGTTTGCCGCTTTTAATCACTATGCGAAGTCACAGATTAAGATTGAAGCCCCGGCAGAGGACCTTGGACGCAAAGTTGTGATTCAGCTGCCAAATGGAAAAGAATTGAAGACGTTCGAAAATTTAATTATAAAACATGGAGAAAAAATGTATTATCAGGGTGAAAGGAATAAAATCGACGTGAGCGGCGGGAAAATTATTTATGAAAACTGGGAATAAATTTAGAAATGCCATTCCAGATCGGAAGGCATTTTTTTTGCGGAAACGGCGGTGCAAATATTCTTTCGGGAAGTAGAGGAGTATAATGGGGAGAAAGGTCGAATTTTAAAAACTGCACATTGGCATATAGAGGTGAAACATGAATATTCTTTGGGATTTTGACGGAACGTTAATCAATACATACCCAGCTTATACGAAAATTTTAAGAGAGACTCTTGGTAATCGAATTTCCGAAGCGGAGGCATTTCAGCAATTAAAGGTTTCGTTTTCGCATGCTTTTGAGTATTTTCAGCTAACGGACAAGCAGATCGTACAAGTCCGCAGTGCAGCGAGGAATTTGCCAGCAAACCAGGTGATGCCCTTTCCGGGAGTTGAGAAGGTGCTTAAGTATGCAAACAAGAATGTGATGATGACCCATAAAGAGAGGGATGATGTGTGGGACATCTTAAAATATTATCATCTTGATCATTTTTTTGCTGATATGGTTGCCGGGGATGATGGGTTTCCGCGCAAACCCGATCCGTCTTCCTACCGCTATCTTCACGAAAAGCATCAGATTGATTTGGCGATCGGCGACAGGGAGATAGATATAGTCCCTGCTAAAATACTCGGAATAAAAACATGCCTTTTCCAAAACAACACACCAGGCGCAGATTATTACTTGGAATCGTACGAGGATTTTAATCCAGGTTTATTTGAAAATTTTAAATGAATGACCGGTTTATTTTTACTATATTAGAAAATAATTCCAATACTTTTAGAAAAACAGTAAAAAGAAACTAGTAGAGTTATCAGATGTAAGTCTTTTTACCCAATTGTCATACTACTGAAATATAACATTAACGAAAAATGAATCGAATAAACTAGATTTGATATGGAAAAGTAAACTTTTTGATTACAGAAAGGAAGAACGAAAAGGTAAAACGAGGATAAAAAAGAAAAGAAAAGGAATTAATGATTAAAGTTGGAAGCTACTCCAGTTTTTGCGACTTTCTTCGTTCCGCGTTTCCTACTAATCTAAGGAAGTCAACGAAATTTAAGGGGTGTTTAGGAAGTGAAAAAAAAGTTATTGAGAGTTGCTGCCATTGCCGGGATCTTCTTTATGTCTTTGAACGGAGCAGCAAGTGCCAGTGAAATTTCTTACAATGTTAAGTCCGGTGATACGCTTTGGAAAATCTCTAAAAGTCATAATGTTTCGGTCAACGATTTAAGAGTATGGAATAATCTATCAGGCTCTCTTATCTACGCAGGACAAAAACTTACGATTGCCACTCCAAGCAACAATACACAACCCTCAACAGTAACAGCTTCAGGAAACACCTATATTGTGAAATCCGGCGATACATTATGGGGAATTGCAAATGCCCATGGAATTTCTGTGAGTGAATTAAAAAACATGAATAACTTGCAGAAGGATATGATTCAGCCAGGGCAAACACTTCAGGTAACAGGAACTCATGTTGCTTCCAGCGTGCCAGTAACCAATGTTTCTTCAAACGGAACTTACCGTGTTCAAGCTGGAGATACATTGTCGAAAATTGCAGTTCGCCATCAGATATCGCTGTCACAATTAAAAGCGATCAATAATTTAAGCTCCGATTTAGTTCGCGTAGGCCAGGTTTTAAAGGTAAGCAACCAGGGAACAGCATCAGCTCCGGTAGCGGTTCAGCCGGTGCAACAAGTGGCTTCGGTCACAAACAATAGTGTAGACAGATTGATTTCTGAAGCAAAAAAATACATCGGATCTCCATACAAATGGGGCGGAAGTGCACCATCCGGATTTGATTGCAGCGGATACTTAAATTTTGTGTTTAACAAGGTTGGTGTTTCTATTCCAAGAACTGTAGCTTCAATCTGGAACGCTACAGCGAGCATATCCTCTCCTCGTGCTGGAGATATCGTCTTTTTTGAAACATACAAATCCGGTCCGTCACATGCAGGGATCTATCTTGGAAATAACAAGTTTATTCACGCCGGTTCATCCAGAGGCGTAGAAATAAGTGATTTGAATAATTCATACTGGAAACCTCGTTATTTAGGTGCAAAAACAGCATTTTAATAGAATATACCCTGTACTATGAATCTGAAACCTCCTTTTTTGGAGGTTTTTTACTTTCGGGAAAAATCCTTGCAAAAGATACACTTTAAACAATGAAAGATTTAAAGATTCTGCATAGTGCAGCAACAATTCATTGTGATAAGATGATATGATAAGTATACATATATGCTCGAGAACTATCGGAGGAAACATGCTAAAGTCTACCCTATTTAGAGAAGTTTTTTACCAGTCACGGATTCCGCAGGAACTGTATGCGATTGAGTCGCAGGTTCGAATATTCAATCAGGCGTTTTTCGATTATGTTGGCTACACAAACGAAGACTTGTTGGAGAAGTCCCGCCAAGATATTCAGCATCCAGATGACTCTGGCAATGATTTGAATTTAATAGATGATCTTATAGCAGGAAAAAGGATCGAATATAAAGTTAACAAAAGATATATTACGAAAACTGGACAGATTGTACACGGAAATGTCCACGCATCGCTTATAACCGAAGAAGCATCGGGGCAACGGTATATATTATGGCAAATCTTTGATGCAACGGAACAGGTTTTAGTCGAAACGGCCCGGAGGAAAAGTGAAGAAAAATATCGGCTTATCGCGGAACATTCCTCCGATATGATCGTTGTTCACAGAGTGGACAGTTCATATCTCTACGTGTCTCCATCTATGGAAACGATTCTCGGTTACAAACCGCATGATGTTTATGGAACAAATCCATATGAGTTTATCCATGAAGAAGACAAACCCCATGTGTGGGAAGTGCACAGCGGGGTACTGAACGGGAAAGATTCCGGCCTGGCCACTTACCGCTACAAACACAAAAATGGCACTTATCTATGGGTAGAATCAACGATTAAAGCAGTTTATGATGAAGAAACCGGGGAGCTGCGCGAACTAATATCCATATCCAGGGATATTCAACAGCGGATTGAAACGAATGAACTGTTAAGAAAATCGGAAAAATTGGCTGTAGTCGGGCAGATGGCCGCAGCTGTTGCCCATGAGATTCGGAATCCCCTGACACCTATTAAAGGGTTTATCCAGCTATTATCAGCAGATAAAGACGGATTTAATCCGGCGTTTATTACGATTATTTTGAATGAATTAAACCGCATCGATAACATTATTTCCGAATTTTTATCCATGGCAAAGCCGCATCGTGAAAAAATGGTTACCCTGGATGCCGCTGAATTGGTCAAACAAGTTGTTCAGCTTCTTCAGCCGGAAGCGATTCTGCAAAACAAGGAAATCTTTCTCACTATTACGGATGACCTTCCAGCCATTCATGGTGACGCCAATTCGCTTAAGCAGGTGTTTATCAATATTATCCAAAATGCTCTTGAAGCACTCCCGGAAATGGGTACAGTTCATGTTTCTGCGCATACGGTGGATCATGAGCTTTGTTTTAAAATTGTCGATAACGGCACGGGCATGCCGAAAGAAAGATTAGCCAACATTGGAGAGCCCTTTTATTCTACAAAGGAAAAAGGAACCGGGCTTGGTTTGATGACTTCTTTTCGCATTATTGAAAATCATCAAGGCCGGATCGAAATAGACAGCGATGAGGGGATTGGCACGGCGGTGTCGATATTCTTGCCGTACTAGCAGGGAAAAGGGGCTGAAGCCAAAAAGTCACCTTACGTAACCTTTTGGGCTGGCCCCTTTTTGTTTGAAAGCCCTTTTTATTATGATAAAGTGAAAACAAACTATAAAGTAATAGCTAAAAAGATTTAAGGTGCTACGTTCAGGGTAAGGGGAATGGTGTTAACGTAACAGGAGTGCCGCAGGATAACCTTCCTTCTTACCTCTCAAAATATAAAGATGCTAAGTATGAAAATGTAGGCGGTTTAATCTCAGTTTCCGAAATGGTGAAAGAAATCGAAAAAGGGATGAATTAATTCCATCTACTTTAAAGCTCTCAAATATGTTTGTATTGACCTTTGGAATTTTACTGGGGATAGTAGCTCTTACTTTTTTAGAAATGAGTTTACCACATATAGAAGTTGATCACACGCCTCATTCTTCTCAACAAGCAAGACCACTTCTATTAATAGCTGCTATGGCTATACATAACATTCCAGAAGGGATTTCGGTAGGAGTTAGCTATGCTAGTCAATACGACGGTTTAGGATCGCTTGTTTCGTTTTCTATAGGCCTACAAAACATACCGGAAGGATTTCTGGTTTGCCTATTTTTAGTTGCAAATCAAATTCCAAAGCTTGCTGCTTTTTTGTATACAGCTTTTACGGGAGCAATTGAACTTGTTTCATCTTTTATCGGCCTGCAGTTAACTGATCAATATCTTAATGATGTTCCATATGGATTAGCGTTTGCAGCCGGTGCAATGCTTTTCGTTGTATATAAAGAGTTAATTCCTGAAAGCCATGGAGATGGAAACGAACGATCAGCAACATTTTCTTTTGTGATTGGATTATTAACCATGATTTTTATTACTGACTGGTCCAAGTAACCCTGATCGATTACGAAAAGTTAGTGTTGAACAATAGTACATTTATTACACAGTATGGGATTAATACTCATTCATTGAGTTTAATCCCTTTTTTATTGTGGTTATTGTCGAAAAATTGTTTTTATTTTTTATTGACCTACTTCGCTGGTATAGGGTAACATAAAGTTGCGCTAAAGCAAAACATTTTACTATATATAAAAAACATAGTGATAGATAAAAAAATTGTAATTGCGCTAAATAGGAGGGATCAATAATGGTTCAAACCATGAGAAAATTTGCGATTGTTTGTCTAGCAGTGTTTTCAATAGTCGGATGTGCAACTTCTGAAGTTTCAAATGAAGAAAAAGACCAAGGGAAAATCCGTGTGACAACTACAATTGGAATGATTAATGACATCGTTAAAAATGTTGGAGGTGAGCACGTAGAAGCAATAGGATTAATGAAATCCGGAGTTGATCCACATCTATATAAAGCCTCTCAAGGAGATATCAGGAAATTAGATAGCGCAGATATGATTTTTTATAATGGATTGCATTTAGAAGGAAAAATGGTTGATATTTTTGAAAAAATGGCAAAGGAAAAGCCAACAATTGCAGTTACGAAAAACATTCCTGAAGAAAAATTTCTGTCTCCAGACGATGGATCCGAAGGGCACGACCCTCATGTATGGTTTAATGTTAAACATTGGATTTCAGCAACAGAAACGGTAGAGAAAGAACTGTCAAAGTTTGACCCGGATCATGCCGAAGACTATAAACAAAATGCCGAGAAATATATTGAAAAATTAACAGAGCTTGATAAGTATGCAAAAGAACAAATAGCATCTATCCCTGAACAATCTCGTGTATTAGTTACTGCACATGATGCCTTCAGTTATTTTGGAGAGGCATATGATATTAAAGTTATGGGGCTTCAAGGCATTAGTACTGCCTCAGAGTATGGTTCAAAAGACGTTAGTGAATTAAGAGATTACCTTGTTGAAAATAAAATTAAAGCTGTCTTTGTTGAATCAAGTGTCCCTAAAAAAGCGATAGAAGCTGTTATTGAAGGAGCGAAAGAAAAAGGGCATGATGTCAACATTGGTGGAGAACTCTTTTCTGATGCAATGGGAGAGGAAGGAACTGAGGAAGGTACTTATTTAGGTATGGTTAGACACAATGTAGACACCATCGTTAGTGCATTGAAATAAAGGAGATGGCTATTTTATGACTTCACCACTTACTGTAAGGAACTTAGCGGCTGCTTATCAGAAAAAACCAGTTTTAGAGGATATTTCTTTTAGCATTCCAGAAGGAAAGCTCATCGGTATTATCGGACCGAACGGGGCAGGGAAATCGACACTTATTAAATCCATATTAGAATTGATTCCCCCAATTACTGGGGAAGTAGAAATTTTTGGTGGTTCTTATAAACAAAATAGAAAAAGAGTAGGTTATGTTCCTCAACGGGAATCTGTAGATTGGGATTTTCCAACGGATGCTCTTGATGTCGTGACAATGGGGAGATATGGGCATTTAGGGTGGTTTAAACGTCCAGGTATTAAAGATAAAGAGATGGCATTGGAATGCTTAGATAAAGTCGGAATGAGTCAGTATGTAAACCGGCAAATCAGCCAGCTTTCAGGGGGACAGCAGCAACGTGTATTTTTAGCGAGAGCTTTGGTACAAGATGCTGATTTATATTTTATGGATGAGCCGTTTGTTGGAGTTGATGCAGCTACAGAAAAAGCAATTATCGCACTCTTGATGAATTTAAAAAAGCAAGGAAAAACTGTTCTTGTCGTTCATCACGACTTAAATACCGTAAAAGAATACTTTGATTGGATTATGCTTTTAAATGTGAAATTAATTGGAATTGGCCCTACGGAAGAATTGTTTACTAAGGATTATCTACACAAGACATATGGTGGAAGCTTAACAGTGCTTGAATCAAACTCATCCCCAATCATTGTTAGTTGAGGTGATAGTATGAATTGGTTTTCAATATTTTCAGATCCCAATACACAATGGATTTTAATGGGATCAATGCTTCTAGGGTTGAGCAGTGGTGTAATCGGAAGCTTTGCCTATTTACGAAAACAATCTTTAATGGGTGATGCATTGTCACATGCGGCTCTTCCTGGTATATGTATTGCATTTATGGTAACTGGAACAAAGTCAATATTTTTCTTTTTAATAGGTGCCATCATCGCGGGGATTTTAGCGACAGTTTTTATCAGTTATATTACGAGGAATTCTCGCATTAAACAAGACTCGGCTTTAGGGATTATTCTAACCGTTTTTTTTGGAGTTGGAATTGTCCTTTTAACGCAAATTCAACATAGTAATAGCGGAAATCAAAGTGGCTTAGATAAATTTCTTTTTGGCCATGCAGCATCCTTGATCCAAACAGATGTTTACACAATTGCAGGTATTAGTGTTTTTCTTGTTGCCATTTCTTTCTTATTCTTTAAAGAATTTAAACTACTCTCTTTTGATCCTGATTTTGCAAAGGGAATAGGGCTTCCGACTTTATTGTTAGATCAATTTATTATGATGCTAATTGTTACGGCTGTAGTCATTGGAATTCAAGCTGTAGGTGTGGTTTTGATGGCAGCATTATTAATAACACCGGCTGTAGCAGCAAGGTATTGGACAGAAAAACTGCATGTTATGGTAATAGTCGCAGGATTATTTGGAGCTCTCAGTGGCTTTGCAGGTACAGTTATTAGTACGATGGCTAACAATCTTCCTACCGGTCCTCTTATTGTATTGTCAGCAACTGTATTATTTGTTGGTTCCATCGTGTTCGCTCCGTATCGAGGAGTGTTAGCAAAAAGCAGATTACGGCTTTCAGCAAAGAATGAATATAAAAATTGTTTCACTAACCAGAGAGTAAAGGAGAAATCCTTATGAATCACTTTTGGATAATATTGATTGGTGCTCTAGTAGGGGGATCCTGTAGCATCTTAGGATGTTTTCTGGTGTTAAGAAAAATGTCCATGATTGGGGATGCCATCAGCCATTCGGTATTACCAGGAATTGTTGTTGCCTTTTTAATTAGTGGCTCAAGAGAATCGTTTATTATGATGTTTGGAGCTGCTGCTATAGGCTTAGTCACTGTATTTCTCATCCAGATGTTTCAGAACAGTGGGGTACAGTCAGATGCATCTATTGGAGTTGTATTTACAGCTTTATTTGCCATTGGAGTTGTTTTAATTAGTCTTTATACTAGGCAGGTAGATTTGGATTTAGACTGTGTTTTATACGGAGAAATTGCTTATGCACCATGGGACACTCTTCAAATTGGAGGATATAGCGTCGGACCAAAAGCAGTTTGGGGGATTGGGGCAAGTTTCCTCATTAATGTTTTAGTCATTAGTGTATTTTATAAACAGTTTAAGATTAGCGCTTTTGACCCTGCAATGGCAGCGTTTTTAGGAATTCCAGTTATATTTTTCCATTATTTGTTGATGGGATTAGTTTCGATTTCCACAGTAGCTTCGTTTGAAAGTGTAGGCGCGATTTTGGTGGTAGGTATGATCATTGTTCCAGCTGCGACAGCCTATTTATTGACTGATCGACTGAGTATGATGATCGTTATCAGTATAGTCATAAGCATTGTTAGCTCAATACTAGGCTACTACTTTGCTTTTCTTCTTGATGCATCGATTGGAGGAACTATGGTTTCTGTTGCCGGAGTATTATTTTTAATTGCATTGTTTTTCTCGCCAACACACGGAGTACTTGTCAAAAAGTGGAGACGAAATAAAATCATTACACAAATTTAATGTTGATATTAAATGTAAGGGGATGTTTAAATGGCATCACCAAGTGAAGAAAAGTATCTGGAGGAAATTTATTACGCCGTTCTTAAAAATGGTTATACAAGCGTTACCGAAATGGCCATTTCTTTGAATGTATCCGTTTCCTCCGTAACAAAAATGGTTCAAAAGCTGAGCAAAGAGGGATATCTTTATTACAAAAGATATGAAAAAATTAGAATGACAGAAAAAGGACTGTTAAAAGGGGAAACATTAGCATACAACCATCAAATATTGGAGGAGTTTTTTCATCTAATCGAACTCGATAAGGATCAAATCCCTCAAGAAGTAGCAAATATCGAATATCATATAAGTGGGAATGCAGTATCCAAAATTAGAGATTTTATAAGTAAAGAAAAATATGAAGTTAATTGATTGATGTATCTTTATGATGAAAAAGAGATTAGGATACACATACCCCTGTCAACTAAAAAAAAGAGCAACTAAGCTTCGGCCTTTTCTCGAAATTCAATCGGGGAGAGGCCGTTAAATTTTTCTTGAAAAACGTTCGTAATTGTAAGATTGAATATATTCTTGAGTAGTTTGAAATATATCCTTATACTTTTTAAGGCTTTATCAAATATATCCTTTCTGTTTTTAAAATAGAGAGTCACTCGGCATCTCCTTTTTGTCGTGCAAACAGTTATGTTCAGAAAAAAAGTAGTGGGATAGATGATATACAAATTACAAGGAGCAATTCGTAAAAGGTATTTATAATAAGAGAAAAAATCGATAACTAATCCCTTTTTCTAGCTTTCAGTCCAAAGTTACAACGTTCATGCCTTCTCGAAGTTAAAGGTCTTGTACATATTATCATAAATAAAAACATATTAATTGAACAAAGAATTATTCTTCATGTTATAAGATTATATAATAACGAAGGTAGAGTATATCGGGGGAATGATCCAGTATGATTCGTTGGCTCCATTCATATCTAATTGATTTTACAGGTCTAATAGCAATCGGTATTGTCATTTATTTTATTTCTATCAGTCAATTAGTTGGAAGAGATTTGTCCATTCATATACCGAATTCTTTTCAACAATTAAATACAATTTTTTTAAGTATTTTAATAGAGGCGATTCCATTTGTTTTAATTGGTGTCCTCATTGCAGGTTTTATTCAAATATTCATAACAGAAGAACATATTCGTCGCTGGATTCCCAAGAACCGTTTTCTGGCAGTAACCATGAGTTGTGTAGTTGGTGCTCTCTTTCCTGCTTGTGAGTGCGGGATTGTACCAATTGTACGAAGATTAGTAGCAAAAGGTGTACCTATCCATGCTGGAATTGGCTTTCTTTTGACAGGTCCATT
This sequence comes from Bacillus sp. V3-13, assembly GCF_002860165.1. Taxonomy (GTDB): domain Bacteria; phylum Bacillota; class Bacilli; order Bacillales; family Cytobacillaceae; genus Bacillus_BJ. Next base: position 17,226 of record NZ_PGUZ01000012.1, read on the forward strand.
AATTAACCCAATTGTTATCTTATCTACCTACATGGCGTTTGGGAATGACAGTAAAATGGCAGGATTACGAATGGGTGTTGGGTTTGTAGCAGCATTGTTAATAGCACTTATGATAAGCTATCTATTCAAGTCAAACCAACTTAAACATTCTGTAACAGATCTTATTCATTCAGCGGATGTAACAATGAGTAATGAGTCTTTTTTTCATAGAGTAGAGGGAATGTTAAAACACTCAATTGATGAGTTTTTTGATATGGGCAAATACCTGATCATTGGTGCTTTTGTAGCAGCATTTGTACAAACTTATGTATCTGTAAAATCACTTTTCCTTTTTGGTGAAGGTGTCACAGGCTCTACTATTGTGATGATGGGACTAGCATATTTCTTATCCTTATGTTCAGAGGCTGATGCTTTCATAGGTGCTTCATTTAGAAATTTATTCCCATCTACCTCAATATTGGCATTTTTAGTATACGGTCCAATGATTGACTTGAAAAACACGATCATGTTATTGAGTGTGTTTAAAACAAGATTTGTACTAATTTTACTCTTTCTAATAACTACAATCGTGTTTATATGTATTAATCTAACTAATTTTTTGTAGGTTGGTGAACCGTGATGCGTTTCCATTTTCAATATTTTTTAAGGGCTGTTATTTTAGCAGCCTTCGCTATTTTTTTTATAAAATTACATTATACAGGTGAAATAACAAAGTATATTAATCCGAAGTATGAATTGATGAGCCAAATTGCTGCAGGGGTATTTATCTTTTTCTTTTTTATTCAGCTCTTTAGAGCATGGGAACATGATTCCGATAAACATGCACACTGTCCACCTGGGTGTAGTCACGACCATGGATATTCTGATTCATTATCAAAAAAACTAATCAGTTACTCGATTATTATCTTTCCATTAATCACTGGATATGCACTCTCACTATCCGTCTTAGATTCTTCAATCGCAGCTAAAAAAGGAACGTTGTTACCTGAAGGGAGTAACGAAACTCTACCTGATACGGAAAACAATGACGATATACCTATATCTAATAATAATTATTTGTCCAAAAAGGAATATGATGAAAAAATGAAAAAATTAGATGAATTAGATGTTATCCAAATGAAAGAGGATATATTTGCTTCTTATTATCAATCAATAAGTAGTGGTCCAAAAGCTTTTAGTAGAAAAAGGATAAAATTAAGTGGATTTGTATACAAAGAAGAGGGGTTTAGTTCTAACCAACTCGTTATTTCAAGGTTTATCATCACACATTGCATAGCAGATGCAGGTATTATAGGTTTTTTAACTGAATTTGAACATGCAAGTGAATATGAACAAGACACATGGGTAGAAATTGAAGGAACCCTAGATGTAACCACCTACAATGGGGTAGAAATACCAATTATCAAAGCAGAAAACGTGGAAGTAATTGATGAACCTGCTGATCCATATATATATCCAGTATTGACTAAAGTAACAGAGTAATCTTGATACCATAATAAGAAAAATTGAAAATAGTATTGGATCAGAAGTAGAAAAATTAAGAAAAAGGAGAAAGAATTTTGGACATACTCCTTTTTCTTTTAAGCCAAGTGCTAACTGTAGGATTAGTAGTTTATGTCTATAATCTTCTCATTAGGACAGCCAGCCACAAGCTTTCTCTCCATTGTTATTTTGTAATTTTAACAGGGTGTTTCAAATTCTTTAAAATCAAGATTTTCTCCAATAAAAACTAGCATTGGTGGACAATCCTTATTAAGTCTGCAACGTTCAAACATTGCGGCACCATAGGAATAATTAAATCGGGATATGATACGTTTATCTATTGATTTATAACGGATCAACATCCGAACGGTTCTTTCAAGGGTGCTTACTTAAGGAAGGAGTAAAGCCTTATTATTATACTACCGGTGCGGGAGTTGAAGAAAACATATTTGACCTTCTTAATATTAAAAAAATAGGTAGGGGAGGAAATAGTGTGTTTACAAAACTTGTACCTAATGATGCGGATATAGAACAAGGAAGTTCTTTCGCCTCTGATGAAGTACCATACAATTTAGTGTATCGTATATGTGAGAGCAACAAATCATTATCTATCAAATTACAAAATGGCAAAATTGTCGGCTTAAAAATCGCATAACCTTACCCTTAGTTTAGTATGGTCTTTTTAGGGCTTATTTTAAAAAATGCAGGACTCTAGTAAGTATTTTTAGAGTCGTTTAAAAGAATGTTTTCAGTTCCTTTAACACGATCAGCAGGAACTTTCCTGTGCATGACATTCAATGGAGACAAATCTTTCAAGGAAAATCATTGAACAGTACCCCCGAAGCAGATGATGGCTTTGGGGGATTTCTCTATAACACTTAGTAACTGGAAACGATATAGGTCATAATGCTGACAATCAGAAGCAGAATGATGCTGTATTTAAGGGTCATGCTAAACAAGGTAGACTCCTCTCCACTTTTTTTAACCGTTGCGGCTGCTATCGCAATGGATTGTGGGGAAATCAATTTTGCCATTACTCCTCCGCTTGTGTTGGCTGCAATCAACAGCTTGGAGCTTACACCAATTTGCTCCCCTGTAACAGCCTGGAGGTTACCAAATAAAGCATTGTTCGATACAACCGATCCTGTTAAAAATACACCGATCCAACCCAAGACAGGGGAAAACAAAGGAAATAAATTTCCGGTCTTGGCTAAAGCCAATCCAATGGTAGAAGATACGCCGGAGTAATTGGCAATATAAGCAAAACCTAAGATAAAGCAAATCGTAATAATTGGAATGATAAACTCCCTGACAGTTTCCCCCAGCGTTTTAAATCCCTGATTAAGCCCCATGCTTTTCGTTGTGATGAGAGTGATAATCACCGCTATCAAGATGGCCGTTAAGAAAAAAGGGGCTACCTATTATGGAATTGCCATGGGACTAGCAAGAATTACGAAAGCTATCACCAAAAACGAAGATTCTGTTTTGGCTGTTTCAGCTTTACTGAATGGGGAATATGGTGAGGAAGATGTCTACATTGGCGTACCGGCTGTCATTAATGCTGATGGAATAAGGGAAGTGTTGGAGTTGAAGCTAGACGATGAAGAATTGAAAAAGTTTAAGCATTCAGCAGGAATTCTCAAAGAATACATCAGCAAAATTTTCTAAACCTTTCACTGTCCAATCATCCAATCTTAGCTCCTCAAAGCATTATAGAAAGATGGAAAGGAAAAAGGATTGATTCTAACTCTTTAAAGCAGTATGGGAGATGAGAAGAACTATAGGGGGATTACATTACAGGACTTGGTGGATTTCATGGGGTGGCTGCAAACCCATATAGCAACCACAAGGTCGCTCCTTTTCAAAAGTGAAAGGCAAAGACTTTGCTCCGAAATTGTCATATAGCTCCCTTTATATCCCACTACGTTCATATAAAAGATTCACCCCAAAAAAATAAACAATATTTATATCCCTCAAATGTTCAGATAAATTTCCCAGTTAACTTGACTCTTGCAGATTTTGATTAGGCAGGGTTGTATGTTTAAATGCAAAACTTAATATATTTTAGATTGACACAGAACTTTTTTCTAGGTTTATCTGAATATAATTTATATGTCTCTGCAAATTTCATTTGCCTATTCAGTTCCTCTCGCTTCATTTCTATTAATTTTTTTAACACATAATCATTCGTATACATGAAGATCGCCTCCCCGTTCTTTTAATGTCAATATACGGGTTCAAGGAATAAGAATCCATTCAGCAATCGGTTGATTTTTCCTGCAACTATTGAATGACCTCAAAAGGGTTATTTTTTTAAATCGTCTACAGCTATAGTCGGAGAAACCCTTCAGTCTTTTTTGGGAAGGCAGCAAAACGAAAAAACGATATAATAAATGAAGACGCAAACAGGGAGGAGTCTTAATGGCACAGGGGTCAAGACAGAAAGAAATCGGTATCTTGAAAGAAATTGCCGAGCTGTTAAATGAAAGGACGGAAACAAATGAAGTCCTGTCAGAAGTTTTAAAAAAACTGCTTAACGTTACCGGCCTTGAGACCGGGTGGATATTTTTAATAGACGAAAATGGAGACTACCAGCTTGCCGCAAGCGAATCTCTTCCACCTGCCTTGGCGCATGAGCAACAACGGCGGATGTGCTATGGCCAATGCTGGTGCGTGAACTCATATAATAATAGGAAATTAAAAAAAGCGACTAATATTATCGAGTGCCAGCGAATCGAAGAAGCAATAGCAGATCAATCAGGGGATCATTGCGGACTGACACATCATGCAACCGTACCACTGAGGGCGGGAGATGAAAGGTTCGGGTTATTAAATGTGGGGTCACCGCATAAGACCCATTTTGGACAGGATGAGCTGGCTTTATTGGAGTCAATCGCCTTTCAAATTGGAACGGCGTTAAAACGAATTAAATTGACGCAAAGGGAGCAGGAGACTGCGGTTGCCACGGAACGAAACCGGCTGGCAAGAGATCTCCATGATTCCGTTAATCAGCTGTTATTTTCACTTAGCTTGACTGCACGAGCAGGTATGGAAATGGCAGCAGCCGACGAAGTTAAACAGACATTCAGTTATATTCAAGACCTGGCCCAGCAAGCGCTTGGGGAAATGCGCGCATTAATTTGGCAGCTTCGGCCCGAAGGACTGGAGAATGGAATCGTGAGTGCATTAAGAAGTTATGGAGAAGTTCTCGGACTTACTGTTCATACAAAAGTAACTGGCATTGCCAGCCTTCCATGCAAGTTGGAGGAAGCTTTGTGGAGGATCGGCCAGGAGGCCCTTGCCAATTGTAAAAAGCACTCGCAGAAAAGTGAGGTCACCCTGGTGTTCGGGATAAGGGCAGATTTAGTCGAAATGACCATTTCTGACAACGGGTGCGGATTCTACTATGAAGAAGACCGTGAATTACCGTCGCTTGGTTTGAGGAGTATGAAAGCACGTACTGAAGCCTTGAATGGCCATTTTCAATTAACAAGTACTCCAGGGAGTGGAACCGAGATATACATTCAAATACCTATTTAGGAGGATTTCAATGGGGATTCGTGTTTTGATTGTCGACGACCATCCTGTTGTAAGGAGAGGGTTGGTTCTCTTTCTCCGCACCCAGCAGGATATTGAAATTATCGGGGAAGCAGGTAATGGGAAAGAAGCAGTTGAATTGGCTGTATCGCTGCAACCCGATATCGTCTTGATGGACCTTGTTATGCCGGAGATGGACGGGATTGAAGCAACTCGGTTAATCCAAAGCCAGTTTCCTGATATAAAGATTATGATGCTGACAAGCTTCTCCGACCAGGACCATGTTATTCCCGCCCTTGAAGCAGGGGCTAGCGGATATCAACTCAAAGATATTGAGCCTGATGAGCTGGTGAACTCGATCAGAAATATGATGCACGGTGCTAACCAGCTTCACCCAAAGGTTACTTCCCATTTGATTGCCAATCTTTCAAACAAAAGCAACAAGGATAGACATTTGATCGATGATTTGACCAAAAGGGAGCTTGAGGTTTTGCAGGAAATTGCAAAAGGAAAAAGCAATAAGGAAATTGCCGCTTCATTGTTTATTACTGAAAAGACAGTGAAAACCCATGTTTCAAATTTATTGGCAAAGCTGGATCTCGCCGATCGTACCCAGGCGGCCTTGTATGCAGTGAAAAATAATGTCGTGAAGTAATTCCATGCTCAGTCGATAGCTACAAAAAACGGGGAATTGCTTCTACTTAATGGGTTGGGTAGTGTTCAATGAAGTTTCTGGTCCGGTTGCTTATAATATAAGCAAACACTATAGGCACAGCTAAGAAACGATTCGAAAATAATAATAAGTGTGGAGCCGATTATTTTTAAAGGAGAACATATGAAGATTCTAAAATTACGTTCAGATGAGAAGCCTCCGATTCATTTGCTTTAGCCGACCCTTCGAGGGAGCTTGTCGAAAAGTATGTGAAAAGAGGAGAATGTTATGTTGCTAAACTTGATGAAAAGATAATCGGCGTTTATGTATTGCTTGCAACAAGACTCGGAACGGTTGAGCTAGTGAATATTGCAGTGGAGGAGCAATATCACGGAACAGGAATTGGAAAAAAGCTAGTGAGCCACGCAATTCAAACTCCCAGACTAAAAGATACCAAACAATTGAAGTCGGTACTGGGAATTCAAGTATAGGGCAACTTGCTCTTTATCAAAAATGTAGTTTTAGGATAACTGGAGTCGAGCGGGATTTTTTAAGAGACATTACACAGAAGCAATTTTTGAGAACAGAATCGAATGTCGGGAAATGATACGTTTATCATTAGATTTATAAGAAGCACATCCACATTTTTTACTAATTCATAGAAAGTGAAATTGAAGAAACCTGAGGTGATTCTATTGTTAAATGATATTCAAATTGAAGAGCTAACTACGATTGATGAACATATTAATCAGCTTTCGGAGCTTTTAGTAAAAGTGGTAGAAGGGGGGGCGTCAATAGGTTTTCTGCCACCTATGACGCTTTCAGAGGCAACTAAATACTGGGAAGCCGTTTTATCACCAGAAGTGATTTTATTAGCAGCAAAGATTAACAATCAGATTGTCGGCAGCGTTCAACTCATTCTGTCCACAAAGCAGAATGGGACGCATAGAGCGGAAGTGGCGAAATTAATGACACATCCCGATTATAGAAATAATGGCATTGGTCGTTTACTAATGGATACTGTTCAAAAAAGAGCGATTCAAGAAAGCAGGTCGCTGTTAGTTCTTGATACAAGAGAGGGTGCCCCTTCAAATCGCCTTTATCAATCATTAGGTTTTCAGGAAGCTGGGCGGGTCCCCAATTACGCAAAGTCAGCAACCGGAGAGCTACATACAACTGTATTATATTATAAATGTCTTTAAGCTTTAAGAAATCTAATCATCCTCGGTAATAATGATGGGAACTTTACTGATATCAGTTAAGGCTCCCTTTTTTATTGTTTAACAAATCATCAATATGGAAAAGGAAACCTTTGTCAATTATATACGTCTATAGGTTATGGGGGATATATGATGAATATCAAAAAGTCACTATATCTGTTTTTAATATTTTCTTTTTATCTGTCGGCTTGCACAAATGAGAATAAAACCAGTATTGAACATCAAGACCTTCAAAAGTCCCCACATGGAGAACTATCCAGTAGTGTTAATGAGAATAGTATCTGCTACCGGACATCTCAAGAAGGAAAACGTGCAGGTCAACTAGAACTTAATAGATTATCGCAATAAAACTTACCATCCACGTAGAATTAAAAGATAAGAGGCGGTCCAATGAAAAAATGGGGTATATGTTTAGCACTTTTTTCTTTTCTCTTGTTAATCTTGGTAGGCTGTGAAGGTGACTCGGCAATATTAACGAGGATCGACATACAAACATCAGAAAACGACATTATTCTCACAGACACGGATAAATTAATTGCTATGGAAAACATCCTCAAAGATGTCCGCTGGGAAGAAAACTCAAAGGTAGAGATGGCAAGAAAAGAAGATATGAAGTTAACATTTTTCTATCAGTTCGATGAAAATATGCCTGAAAAATTGGAGGAATATCTGGTTTGGCTGGGTGAAAGCAACTCTGCAGAGTTCATTGACCTGAATAAAAACGGAACGTATGGAAGATTGGACAAAGAGGCAACAGTAAAATTAAACAAACTATTGCAGGATAAATAGAACAACGGTTATCCTAATCATGTTTTTTATGTGAGTACTTCTTTTTATATAGTCTTGACTTAAAAACGCAGATTTTGTCCGGGTGAAAACTGCAGGTAGCGGTTTTTATTGAGCATATGGATGGAGTTAAAGAATATGAATCATATTTAAAAATCACATTCTCAATGTATTTTTAAGAACAGGGGGAGATACATATGCCATTAACCGTTGGAGATATCATTAAATTTGAACGGACTTTCACTGTAGAGGATGTTGAAATGTTTACAAAGGTTTCAGGTGATCAAGGTTCTCATCATGTCAATCCCGATGAACAGGGAAGACTGGTCATTCAGGGACTGCTGACGGCAACATTGCCAACAAAAGTAGGCGGTGATTACAATGTTCTCGCTCGTAAAATGACTTTTGAGTTTTTAAGACCGGTATTTACCATGGATACAATTCTTTGTGAAGTGAAAATTGAGCAATTTGAAAAGCAAGGCGAAAGAACCCTTATCACCGCCTCATTTATATGTTGGAATCAACATGAGAAAGAAGTATTAAGAGGAGATTTTTCGGGAGTCATACTATAAATCATTTTACAAACCTCTTTCTTATATACAACTATTCTACCGCTTTAATTACAATGATGCTCTCAGAAACGAGACTAAAGTGCTGACGAAAAAATTATATATTTGATTATTAATATGATCTGGGTAATATCTATTAAATGCTATTTAATCTTATGGGGGAAATATGATGAGCAATCACAAAAAAGGCTATGTATGCAGATGTTGCGGGAAGTATCACGATGAACTTCCGATGAGTTATGGAAGCCTTGTCCCTGAATATTATTATGACATACCAATCGAAGAGCAGGAAAGTCGGATTGAGATGAATGAAGATGTTTGTATTATTGATGACGAATATTTTTTTATCCGGGGCTGTATAGAAATACCTGTATGTGATGGGGAAGGACCCTTCATTTGGGATGTTTGGGTTTCGGTAAGTGAAGAGAATTTTAACAAAATAATTGATTACTGGGAAGTAGAAGGGAGAGAGGAGGAACTGGAACCGATGTTTGGTTGGTTATCTACGTCAATCCCTTGTTATCCAGAAACAATAAATTTAAAAACAATGGTTCATACCCGTCCGGTGGGGGTACGTCCTTACATCCAGCTGGAACCGACTGAACATCCCTTAGCATTGGAACAAAGAGAGGGTATAAAGCTAGAGCGTATAGAGGAGATTGCAGAAGAACTGTGTGATGAAGCGGAGAAATAAGCAATTTCTTGTTTACTAATCGGGTGCATAAGTTCATTTTCATCGTATATTAATTCTACAAAAAAGGTAATAGGTAGTGTTCGAATTTCTTGGTCAGTAACTGAATGAAATATATGAACTAGACAATAAAAAATTACGAACAAAAACGATATTATTGGACATTTAAGAGAAGGTTGATGGCATTCTCATCTTCAACCGTCATGGTTTGCATCCTATATTAGTTGTTTAAATTACTTTATACCTGTTGCGATAGTTAATCATAAAGCAGTAGGGTACGGATGGATCCAGGATTATGGTCCACATTTACGGACGGGAAGAAAGATACACCGGTTCCATGATTTATTCGTATTAGATGAGTATAGAAATAAGGGGATTGGAGCCTTACTTTTTCAAATTATAAAAGCAATGGTCTGAGGCAAATGGAGCTTCATGGCTGCAGTGGAATGCGAATCCTGCATCAGCAGGTTTTTATGATAGATTAGGTATCAAATCAATCCCGGAAGAAGAAGATGATGGATTTCCATTTTATGAAATACACTTTGAAAAAGAAAAGAGCTAATGATTACCTACTTATTTGTACAAGCATTTAGGTATTTGCTTATACAATAGAAGCGGACAAAGCATATTTATATAAAAATGAAAGCGTGGTGATAACAATGAAGAATAAGAAAAGAAACTATCCACTTTGGACAGAGCTTCCTTATGCAGGTGAATGCCGGCCGCCAACTGATCCGGTTGAACCTTTTGCAGGCCAGTGGAGAACGTACTATATTCGTAAGGATAAGGATAACGGGTTTAAAACATTAGATGGCTGTCCTATAAAGCTTGCGGTTCAAAATCCAAATACAATTGACTGGTGTGAACAACTAAGAATTGTTCACCGTGTTTTAGATAATTTAACAGAGAGGCAAATTATTATCGCAAAGTATTGGGGGGCTGGACCTCCATCAATGCAATGGATCCCTATTGTGGAAGGATTAATCAGCACGTATGGTGTTGAAGCACCGAGAGCAGCCAGGATTCTTGCAGCCTTTTATGCTGGATTAAATGATGCATTAGTTGCTACATGGTATGTGAAATACAAATGGCTTGTAGCCCGTCCAAACCAATTTGATGCAGAACTTGCCACTGTAATATGTACACCAAGACATCCATCATACACATCTGGCCATGGTGCAGTCGCAGGCGCTGCTGAAGTTATTTTAAGCTACTTCTTTCCAGCAGAGAGCAAACGCATTCACGAGTTAGCTGAAGAAGATGCAATGTCCAGACTTTACGCTGGGATTCACTTCCCTGCTGATAACGAACAGGGATTACGTCTTGGCAGACAAATTGGGAAAATTGTTGTAAATGAATTGAAAAAAGACCGTAGTACTCAAGGACCGGTTGATGTCCCTTATCGTGAATTCCGAAATGCCGATCTTACTCCCCCATATGAACAAGCATTTCGCTCTGACTCTGATCAGATGTGTGAATCGTTAGTGATGGACACATCCTGTTAATAGACAATACCAATATGCTACTGGCAAAATTATATTTTTAGATTAACTATTTTTTATAATTTCATCTTTACTCAAACAATTAGACCTCAATATAGAGCTCGGTAGAACTTCAAAACCCTAATATAAATAACAACCTAAACAGCATTCATTTTAGCAACATTTTAGAATATCATAAATAGCAAACAATAACGCTCAGAAATATGGATCTGAGCGTATTCATATATATAATTTTCACAAACAACATTATTTTCTGTGGTGCAGCATGGGTTTTATGCTGATGGGGATTAATGAGCGGTCTTGTTGAAGAAGGAACTAGAATAATTTAAGAGAATCTATTGTCTATCTTAAGAGCGTAAACTATGGAAGATTGGACAAAAAGATACAATGAGTTAAAGAAACTATTGATGGAGTATATAAAAAATTGGGTTATAGGATGGCAGTTATTTATCAGGAAAGAATTTAAAAGAGCAGGAAAATTGAAGCCTGCTCATTCAACTTGTTGCGACCTATATGATTTTTCATGTAGCACAAGCATTCCCCTTTAGCTGCTGATATCCATTAAGTAACACTTTTACTAAAAGATACTCATTCAAACAAGAAAAACATACTGTATTATACTCAATACAAACTTCAATGCCTAATTGTTTAACTAATATTGACATCAGAGAAACTTTTCCTCTTTTTTAATCTTCTCCCATACATATTGCATATGGGCTTTAAAAGCATCAACACACTTCTCTACATTACGTTCATATAATGCTTGAAGAATTGGCTCATGAAGTTTAGCTACTTCATCTAATTTATCGAAGTATATTTGGTTGGTTAAGTACCATATTCTATTTGAAGCAGAACTCAAGTCTTCCCAGACCTTATACATAAATTCATGATCTGCAAGCTTATAAATATAAGTATGAAAAGCAATATCTATTTGGTTTAACTCCTCCAAATTATTGCTTTCTCCAGCTTTAAGCATTTGTTGATAAAGACCATTAAGTTTAACTAAATCGTGATCTTGAATATATTGTATAGCTCTCTTTATCGCTAAAGGCTCTACAACTTCACGAAAGCTATAAATTTCATTAATATCTTTTTGTGAAAAGTTGGAAACGAAGGTTCCTTTGTGGGGATAATGGATCACAAACCCTTCTTTTTTTAATCTTGACAGCGCTTCTCGTACTGGAGCTTGGCTTACGTTATAAGTCTTGGCTACTTCTAATTCTAAAATTCGGTCACCAGGTTTTAATTCTCCCTTAATGATGGAGTCTTTTAAAAGATTCCACACTTGATCAGACAGCGAATACGTTTTAACTGACTTTGTCATGAATGCACCTCTTATTTATACTTTATCGATAATATATATAATATTAGTCTAAAATCAGTAAATTAGCAAATATATTTTGACAATTCAAATAATGATATAGCATAATATTATATATTATCGATAATATATTTTAGTAATTGGAGGGAGTATAGTGGATATTTTCGTTGTTGTAAAGAGAACTTTTGATACGGAAGAAAAGCTGACAATTAATAAGGGAAGAATCGAAGAATCTAGTGCTGCATTCATTATTAACCCCTATGATGAATATGCAATCGAAGAAGCAATCCAATTGAAAGATAAATATGGTGGTGAAGTAACCGTTGTTACAGTCGGTGGAGAAGATGCTGAAAAAGAGTTGCGTACGGCCTTGGCAATGGGTGCAGATAAAGCGGTATTGATTAACATAGAAGATGACTTAGAGGATGGTGACGAATATACCACAGCTAAAATATTAGCTCAATTCTTCAAAACGAAGAATTTCGATATTATCCTCGGTGGTAATGTAGCGATTGACGGTGGCTCTGGACAGGTATGTCCCCGGCTGGCTGAAATGTTAAAGATACCGTACGTTACGACTATTACACGTCTTGATTTTATTGATAAAACCGTAACGGTGGAACGTGATGTTGAAGGAGACAATGAAATCATCGAGTTATCTCTTCCAGTACTTGTGACGGCCCAGCAAGGCTTAAATGAACCCCGTTATCCCTCTTTGCCGGGTATTATGAAAGCCAAGAAAAAGCCACTTGAAGAGCTGGATCTGGATGACTTAGGTCTTCAAGAAGATGTTGTCGAGTCAAAAACAAAAGTGATCGATATTTACTTGCCACCTAAAAAAGAAGCCGGCAAGGTTTTAGATGGTGAATTGGAAGATCAAGTAAAACAATTAGTGAACTTGCTTCAAAACGAAGCAAAAGTTATTTGAGGGGGGAATTTTTAATGGGACGTAAAATATTAGTAGTAGGTGAAGTTCGTGACGGTGTATTACGTAAAGTATCTTTTGAAGCAATCGGAGCTGGTAAGATAATGGCTGAGGGGGGAGAGGTTGTAGCTGTTCTCTGTGGCAGCGGTGTCAGTGATTTAGCTGATGAGATGATAGCGTATGGGGCAGATCGGGTTTTAATAGTTGAAAATGAGTTATTAAAAAATTATACATCGGATGGTTATACACAGGCTTTGATGGCTGTGATTGAACGAGAAAAGCCTGAGGGAATCGTAATGGGTCATACAGCAAATGCCAAAGATGTTTCGCCGCGGCTTGCTACTAAGCTTGATTCAGGCCTGATTTCAGATGCCGTTGCTATCGATATTGTGGGTGGAAATATTGTGTTTACCCGGCCGATTTATTCCGGTAAAGCATTTGAAAAGAGGGTCATTAAAGATGGACTCATCTTTGTGACCATTCGTCCAAATAACATTTCAGCACTTAAAAAAGATAAAACACGGTCAGGCGAAGTGCAGTCTGTCAGTGTAGACATTAAAGATTTACGTGCTGTTAGTAAAGAGGTAGTCCGTCAAACGTCTAAAGGTGTAGATCTAACAGAAGCAAAAGTCATTATTGCAGGTGGTCGAGGAATAAAAAATGCGGAAGGCTTTAAATTGCTTGAAGAACTTGCCGGGATTTTTGGCGGTGCTGTAGGTGCTTCGCGTGGTGCATGTGACGCAAACTTTTGCGACTACTCACTTCAAATCGGTCAAACTGGTAAAGTAGTTACGCCGGATCTTTATATCGCATGTGGAATTTCTGGAGCGATTCAGCATTTAGCAGGTATGTCGAACTCCAAAGTAATTGTTGCGATTAACAAAGATCCAGAAGCACCTATTTTCAGTGTGTGCGACTATGGTATTGTAGGAGATTTATTTGAAGTAGCCCCATTATTGATAAAAGAGTTAAAACAAGAATTTGTAAATGTATAATCGGTAAAATTTGAGTTGCGTAAAAAAATAATTGATTTGAAACCAGGAATATTCGGACTTGTAGGAACGAACCATGCTGAAATAATTTAAATAGGTCTTCTGCCTATGGTTGTTACAACTCTTTAAAATGCTATCTTTATGACTAAAAACAGAAAGACGGGCGCACACCATTGCTATAGTAAATATATAACAAAAGCACCTCTTTTTTAATAAAGAGAGGTGCTTTTTGTTATACCCCACATTCGGCACGTGATAGTTAGGTTTGGGTCTTTTTTCGGGATGCTTTTTAAAAAAATATGGGAGGCCCCTCCAGGCTTCCTCCTTCAATGAATCACTGAGCTTGAACGTATCGGGAAGCCTGGAGATGAAGTGCAGGCTTCCCCGGATGGCACGGAGGTTTTCCTTCGTCACGAGGGCGGAATTAGCCTGATAGACAATCTGGTCCCAGTCATCCTCGGAGAGGATTTCCCTGAGCTTTTTGATGAAGGAGAGGTTCCCTGGTCACTGCCATAATTTCCATAAAGGGAATAGGAAGTAGTATCGTTATGGAGCATCCAGAATGGCAGGCCGAGCTTCCGGCAGGCAGAGATGGCAAGGGTTGAGTACACCTTCATACAGAGCATCCAGCGCCCGTCCAATGCAGTATTCATTCAGGTCTTTCGCGGCAACATCAGGGTCGAACAGCATTTTGACGTCGAGTGTTTGAAAGAACTCAGAGATATGGCAAAGAGGCTGCCGGTCACACAGGATATTGATGATCAGCGCCTTCAAACGGGTACCGGGGGACAAGTTGCATCGCTGCTCGTCCCATTCCAGCTGTTCATTCAGGAGTTCCTCCAGACCAATTTCATCACAAATGGCCGAGATTAATTGGGAAGGGCCTGGATCAAGATTCAGGATCTGATTGGTTTGTTCCATAAAAAAAACCTCGCTTATTCTTAATGAAGAATTAGTTCGCCAGCGAGGTGGGAATTCCCTGTAAAAAATACAATTTTTCCATCATTGACCTGCCGAATGTGGGTTATACATATTAAACATACTTATTTTTATTTGAACTTGAAGAAAGTTACTGGAAACATATTATTCAAATAATGCTGGAAGAAAAGTTGATATTTGCGGAGTTAGAACCACGGCAGTTAAAGCTAAAAGCATGGCTATAATGAAAGGGATAACCGATATAGATATTCGTTCAATCGAGAGTTTAGATATCCCGGACGCGACAAAAAGATTTAAGCCAACTGGCGGGGTTAATAAACCAATCTCAGCAGCTAAAACTAAAATAATGCCAAAATGAATTGGGTCAACGCCCAATTGAGTAACCACAGGTAGAAAAAGTGGCGTTAAAATGATAAGTATGGAAAGAGTTTCCATGAAAGTTCCGACAAATAAAACAAGAAGTGTGATTAAGAATAAGATGATCAATGGGTTGTTTGAAATATTTAAAATTTGGTTTCCGATCATTGTGGGAATTTGGTAAATCGAAATTAGTTTTGAAAACGCAGCAGCCGTACTCAAAATAATCAAAATCGAACCTGTCATCATAGATGATGAGATTAAAGATTGTTTTATTCTCTTCAAATTTAACTCTTTATAGACAAAGACTCCTATCAGAAGAGCGTATAAAACAGCAACAACCGCAGATTCAGTAGGAGTAAAGATACCCCCATAAACACCACCGAGAATAATGACAGGGGTAAGCAGAGCCCATTTTGCTTCCCAAAAAGTGCTTATTACTTCTTTCCAGTTAATTTTTTCACCGCTGCCTTTATAGCCTTTTCTTTTTGAAATGATAAAAACCGCACCTATTAAACAAATAACAGCAACAAATCCAGGTCCAAAGCCCGCCAGGAACATATCGCTGATTGAAACACCTGCTAAAATGCCATAAATAATTAGAGGAATAGAAGGGGGGATCAAGATACCAAGCCCCCCTCCCGATGCAGAAACAGCAGCAGAAAATCCTGGTTCATACCCTTTTTTAACCATTGCTGGGAACATAATCGTTCCGATAGCAGCTACTGTAGCTGGTGAAGAGCCTGATAGGGCAGCAAAGAAAAGGCAGGACAGCATCGTTACAAGAGCTAAACCGCCTGTAAACGGTTTCATAAAAGAGTTTGCAAAATTAATTAGTCGGCTGGATAAACCTCCTGTTTCCATTAAAGAACCAGCTAAAATGAAAAACGGAATGGCCATAAGAGGAAAAGAGGCAAGAGCTGTAAATGCACTTTGTGTAAGAAACGCAGCTGGAATGTCAGAAATAACCAACGCAATTGCTACAGCAATACCTATGGCTATCGCGATTGGAATCCCTATGAAAAGAGACGCCAATAACACTGAACCTAATGCAATACTGGCTGTCATTTTTGAGATCCCTCCCCAAGTGGTAAACTTCTAATATATTGATCGTTTTTTATGTTAATCTCCGGTTGTTCCACTATGATAACGCTTTCTATATTTTCTTCATCAATGTTATACCCAGCTGCACGCTTACGCATATTTTGAGTGATTCGAATAGACATAAGAGCAAAACCGATAGGAACAATTAAATAAATTAATCCCATATTTATTCTAGTAACAGCTGATACTTGAATCGAGCTCATTAACTCTTGCACCATTTTTGACCCATAAAAAATCATGTATATATTAAAGGCTAACCAGCACAGGTCAGAAAAATAATACACTTTATTCCCTAATATTTTAGAAAGCATTTTTTGTCCTATTTCCATTTTAAGATGACTGTTATGCTTAGCTGCTAATGAAATAGAAATGTAAACTAACCAAATAAAAACAAACACAGCCAACTCCTCAGACCATTCTAATGGAAGACTAAAAATGAATCTGGAAAAAACTTGGATACTTACAAGAAACGTCATCATAGTAAATAACGCCATGCAGACATACTCTTCGAAGTTATTATCGATCTTTTTTAATAGTCTTTTCATTTATTCACTCACTCTCTTCCCAGAAAATTTAAAATCTTAACTAGTATTATATTTTATCGATAATTCAAAAGTAAAGTGAAAATATCAAAAAAATTTAATCTTAAAATTATTTTGACAATTATAAAAAAAGCTGATATGTTTTTATTATAGATTATCGATAATGTCTTTTATCTTAGTTTGGAGGTGTTTGAAAGCGCATTCCAAGTGGTTTAAAAGTCGAAGCTACAATTTAGGGGGATTATTCATGAAAAAGAAGAATGGTTTAATTGTATCTGTTTTAGCCCTGTTGCTAGTAATGTTGGCAGCCTGTTCAAGCGGTAATACTACAAGTTCCACTATATCTGCCAATGAAAAAAGTTCGTCTCCTGATGATCAAGTGGTAATAAAAATTGGTTCTGTAAATAATGATAAGCACACGTTATACAAGGGATATCAAAAATTTAAAGAGATCATTGAAAAAGAAACAGGCGGAAAGATTAAGGTGGAAATCTATGCAAATGGTCAATTAGGCGATGACCGCACTATGATCGAAGGTCTTCAATTCGGTACACTTGAGGCTGTTGGTGTGTCCACATCCATGCTAGCAAACTGGGCCCCTCCGATGCTTGCGTATGATTTACCATTTGCATTCCCCGACAATGAAACAGCATATCAAGTACTTGATGGTCCTTTTGGTGAAAAGGTCGGAAAACTTCTTGAAAAAGAGAATCTCGTTCTTCTTGCTTATATGGAAAATGGTTTTCGGCAGTTAACAAATAATGAGAAAGAAATAAAATCGGTTAAAGACTTAAAGGGATTGAAAATTCGCACGATGCAAACGCCTGTACATCTTGAAACCTGGAAGAAATTAGGTGCATCACCTACGCCAATGGCTTATACTGAACTGTTTACAGCTATGCAGCAGGGAGTTATCGATGGCCAAGAAAATCCTTACGGAAATATGGCAATGGATAAATTTTACGAAGTTCAAAAGTATTTGACAGAAACAAACCACGTGTATAACCCAATGGGCCTTGTTATCTCTAAAAAGTTCTTTGATGGACTAAGTGAAGAAGACAAAAAAATTATTAAAAATGCAGCAGTAGAAGCTGCTAAATATCAGCGCGAATTAAATCAACAGGAAAACGAAAGCTATAAACAAACGCTCATTGATAATGGAATGCAAATCACAGAATTATCTCCAGAAGCAATTGACGAATTTTCAAACGCAACTCAAAGTATATACGAAACTTTCAGTTCGGAAATTGGCAAAGAATATCTGGAAGAGTTCTTAGCAGAATTGGAAAAGTATAAAAAATAGAAATGTTATTGAAAGCGATTACTCTAAGGACTATTAAATGCTTTGAAAAGCTCAAAGCAGGAAACACTCTTCTTTATGTCTGGCAAAATTACTTATATTGATTAGGAGGATAATATGAACCTATTAAAAGACTCTTTTGAATTTGGCTTACATACACAGATTCATTTTGGTATTGGCCGTCTTCAAGAGTTACCGGAAATTATTAATAAATTTAATTATGGAAAGCTTCTAATCTGTACGGATAAAGGAATTGCTTCCTCAGGAGCTCTAGAACGGTTAGAAAGTATTTTGAATAATGGTGATATTCAATATCACGTTTTTGATGAAGTAGAACCGGACCCTACCTTCCGAGTCGTAAAAAAAGTAGAGAAAATCTTTAAAGATTCAGAATGCGACGCAATTATCGGCTTTGGTGGTGGAAGCTCTATCGATACGGCAAAAGGAGTATCAATAGCTGTAGCAAATCCAGGCGATTTAAGCCGGTTTGAAGGGAAAAACCAGATTCCAAATAAAGGCCCGGATATTATTGCGATTCCAACCACAGCAGGTACAGGATCTGAAGTAACCCATGCAACAGTCTTAAAAGATGAAGAGAGAAAATACAAAATGGGTATTCTTAGCGAACACTTACATCCGAAAGCTGCTATTTTGGATCCCGAGTTATTAACAACGTTGCCTAGAGGACTTGCAGCTGTTACAGGAATGGACGCCTTAAGTCATGCCGTTGAATCGTATACATCAAATCAAGCACAGCCTATCACTGAAGCATTAGGTTTACATGCCATCGAACTGATTGGTAAATGGTTAAGACCATTTGTTGCCGATCGCACCAATATTGAAGCAGCTTCTCATATGATGATGGCAAGTACGATCGCGGGTGCCGCATTTATTTGGGGAAGAGTAGCAGCTGTTCATGCTCTTTCGCACCCGCTGGGTGGTCGTTATAAAATAGCGCACGGTCTGGCTAACGCGATACTTCTACCGGTTGTAATGAAATATAATTTGAGCTCTAATTTCCGGAAATTCAAACGAATCGCTGATCAACTTGGCGAAAATACAAGTGGTTTAAGCGATAGAAGCGCGGCTGAAAAATCGGTGGCGGCCGTACAGGCTTTGGTAACAGATTTAGATATTCCCAAAACATTAACAGCCATTAATATTGAATTATCAGATGAAGAAGTTCAAGTAGTCGCCCAAGAAGCATTCGATAGCGGTATCGCAAATGCAAATCCCAAAAATGTGACGGTACAGGATTTGGTTTCTATTATTAAAACAATTAAATAAGAGGTGGAAAAATGGTCGCTATAAAGAATTCTTTAATTAAAGTAAATAATTATATAGATGGTAAATGGGCTCCAGCTTCAAATAATAAGACAAATAAAAGAGAAAACCCGGCAAATATCAATGAAATTATTGCACTTGTTCCAAATTCAACGCAAGAAGACGCCAACAAAGCGGTTGAAGCAGCTTATAAAGCATTTCAGTCCTGGTCTAAGCTTTCTGCAATTACGCGTGGTAACTACCTATACCGATTTGCAGAGGAATTGGAAGCCAACAAAATGGAAGTAGCAGAATTATTAACACTAGAACAAGGAAAGCCACTTGGCGAATCAATAGGTGAAATCAATAAAACGATCAGCGAAGTACGTTTTACAGCTGGAGAGGCTGCAAGGATAGTCGGCGAGACGTTACCGAGTGAACGTGAAAATGTTGACATTCGTACAATAAGAGTACCTAAAGGGGTTATTGCTGCTATTTCACCTTGCAATTTTCCGCTTGTTACACCACTCCGAAAAATAGCTCCTGCATTGGCAGCGGGAAATACAGTTGTCTTTAAACCTGCAAGTTTAACAGCAGCGATGGGAGCAAAAATTGTAGAGTTGTTTGAAAAAACTGGTTTGCCGGCTGGTGTCTTAAATTTAGTAATTGGTTCCGGACGAAGTGTTGGGAATCAAATTGTGAATCATCCTAAAGTGCGAGGTATTACGTTCACTGGTTCAACCGATGTAGGATCAAGTATTTATGAACAGGCATCAAAGCGATTAATTCAAGTCCAGCTTGAAATGGGTGGCAAGAATGCTGCGATTATTTATGATTATCCAGATATCGAAGCGGCCATTAATCAAATTGTACCCGCAGCATTTGCAAACGCCGGACAAAGATGTACATCAATTAGCCGGATCATCGTAAGCGAGACGGAAATTGAGCAGGCTTTAGCTTCCTTAAAACGAAAAATCGACCAATATAGTATTGGAGAAGGTATAGAAGACCATACAACTATGGGACCGTTAGTCTCGAAAGATCAGTTGGATATTGTTGAGTCTTATGTCCAAATTGGCCTGGAGGAAGGAGCTTCATTAGTAACAGGAGGGAAAGCTGTTACTCTTGACAAACAAGGTTACTATTACGAGCCCACGGTTTTTGCTGACGTAAAACCAAATTATAGAATTGCAAAAGAAGAGATTTTTGGACCGGTGCTAGTTGTGTTAGCGGCAAGAAATTTTGAGGAGGCACTTGAGATTTGCAATGATAATAAATACGGGCTGGCGGCATCTTGTTTTACTCAAAATAAGTCGTACCAAACTAAATTCATCAATGAAATACAAGCAGGAATGATTCATTTAAATAATGGAACGATCAGTGAATCACATGTGCCATTCGGAGGGCTGAAACAATCTGCTATTGGTCCGTATTCGATCGGAAGTACATCAAAGGACTTCTTTACAGAATTAAAAGTCATTTACGATGCGAGTTAAAATACCAGTTCGATAGTCGTGGTGAAAGGGGATTCATATGCAAATAACAGAAGCGCAACAAAATTGGAAAGAAATCGCTCGGGATTTTGCTAAACGTAAATTACAACCTGCGACAGAATGGCTCGAAGGAGACGCCTTTTGGGCAAATGCAAAAAAGTTAGCTGATCATGGATTTCTAGGTTTAACTCTTCCTGAGGAATATGGGGGGATGGGTTTAAATTTATTTGATGCCCTTCTTATGATTGAAGAATTGTGCCGTGTCTGTCCAACAAGTGGTCGCCATGCGTATCATGCAAGTATGGGTATCGCATCATTCATCAATCATTTAGGCAATCAGCAACAAAAGGAAAAATATTTGCCTCTGATTACATCAGGCAAGCTTTTCGTTGCTCTTGGTATGAGTGAACCGGAAGCAGGAAGTGCGGCAACCGATATTATGACGACCGCGGTTGAGGATGGAGATTTCTTCCGTTTAAATGGTTCAAAAGTATTTATCAGTGATGCACATCTTGCTGATGTGTTCGTTGTGTATGCACGCTTTGGCAACTCGGGCCGCACGTCAGATATTGGAGCTATCCTGGTAGAACGCGGAACTCCTGGCTTTACGGTCGGACCTGATGAAGAGAACATGAGCGGAGAAATCCAATGTGCCCTCTATTTTGAAGATGCCATGGTGCCGAAAGAAAATGTTCTTGTCACGCAAAACGCTTTTAAAAAATTAATGGGTGTTTATAATGGTGTACGTTTAGGTTATCTGGCACAAACGATGGGCATTACACAAGCCGCATTTGACCGCACGATTCAGCATGTTACCCAACGAAAACAGTTTGGTAAAGAAATTTGTGAGTTTCAGGGACTGCAATGGATGATATCTGATATGTATGTGCAGCTAGAAGCTGCCCGTACATTACTGTATCGAGCGGCTGAAGCCGCTTCGGATAATAAACCGAATAAAAATGCTGTAAGTGTCGCAAAAATTTTTGTAGCTGAAGCTGCGCAAAAAATTACCGATACATGTATTCAACTTCACGGCGGCTATGGATTTTCTAAACAGTATCCACTTGAATGGTATTACCGTTGTGTGCGATCAGCTTCGATTGCAGGCGGTACATTGCAAGTTCATAAAACGATGCTTGCTTCAAGTGTGCTGGGGAGAAAATTCGACCAACGTAGATAACAATATATTAGTTTCTTAAACTAGGTAAAAAAAGGGGGAGATGGGATGACAAGAGCATCTCTTATCCAGAAAAGGCACTCGAAGATCGTTTCGGCAGAAGAAGCAGTGAGTAATATTCCGAGTGGTGCCATGATTACAATTGGAGGTCTAATTTCCATCCTCTGCCCGGAAAAGGTGTTAGCTGCATTAGGAAATCGATTTTCAAAAACTGGTGAACCTGGAAATTTGTCCGTTATTACACCAGTAAGAGTAGGATGGGATCCTGACAAAAGTACGGGACTCGAGCATTTGGCGCAAAAAGGAATGCTTAAAAGGTTGATAAGCGGAAGTTTTAATGTAAAAGAAAGCCCCAAGTTAACCAATATGATAAAAAACAATGAAGTTGAAGCTTACAACTTTTCAATGGGAACCTTATTTCAGTTAATTAGATCGATTGCCGGCGGGCATCCGGGCCTTTTGACAACAGCAGGGCTCCATACATATGTCGATCCCCGGCACGATGGCGGACGATTAAATGAACACACCAAGGAAGATATTGTCCATTTACTTGAAATAGATGGGAAGGAATATTTATTTTATCCATCTTTTCCAATCGACGTTGCCATTATTAGAGGTACTACGGCTGATGAAAGTGGAAATATCACATTAGAGGAAGAACCTGCAACATTAAGCGGATTAGAAATGGCGATGGCTGCCAGGGCAAGTGGCGGATATGTCATTGCGCAGGTAAAGCGGGTAACTAAAAATAATACTCTTCATCCACGTTCAGTTGAAATTCCGGGGATTTTAGTTGATGCGGTTGTGATAGATGAAGAACAGAAACAAAGTGTATTACCCGATTATGACCCAAGCTGGACTGGAGAAATTAAAAAACCGATTAATCAAATGAAAAAAACATTGCCATTAGATGCTAAAAAAATAATTTTACGTCGGGCTGCGAAAGAAATTTCTACAGGATCTATTATCAATCTGGGTGTAGGTATTCCTGTAGATCTTCCACAACTTGCGTTGGAAGAAGGCTTTTTCGATAAAGTTACGTTTTCTTTAGAGCATGGCGCCATCGGAGGTATCCCGATGGGTGTAGAAGTATTTGGTGCTCATATAAACCCTGATGCGTTTGTTACTTCTCCTCAAATATTTGACTTTTATCAAGCAGGCGGGCTTTCTTGCACTTTACTTGGATTTGCTCAAATTGATGGTACCGGGAATGTGAATGTTAGTAAGTTTAACGGGATATTCCGAGGTTCGGGTGGCTTTATTGATATTACGCATCAAACGCCGAAAATTCTTTTTTGTGGAACATTAACTAGCGGCGGTTTAAAGATTTCCGTGGGAAATGGGAAAGTGAAAATTGGAAGCGAAGGCCGCCATAAGAAATTTATTAATGCCATTGAACATATGACCTTTAATGCAAAACAGGCTTTGAAAAAAGGCCAGGAAGTTTTATATATAACAGAACGCTGCGTCTTTCGGTTGGAAGAAGATGGCCTGGTTCTCATCGAGTATGCTCCGGGAATCGATGTTCAAAAAGATATTATTTCAAATATTGAGTGCAACGTAAGGATAGCTGACGATTTAAAGCTGATGGACTCAGAGCTTTTCAATGAAACTAAAACTGATATGGTTATGGAGAAGGTTTGAAAGGGTGGACTAAGTGAAAGTAGATTACATTTACGAGACAGAGGTACTCGTTGTTGGAGGCGGGGGAGCTGCAGCAAGAGCAGCTCTTTCTGCAGCAGAGGCAGGGGCTAATGTTCGAATAGCGGTAAAAGCAAATTGGTTAAGTGGAGGGTCCACCGCAACGGCATTTTCTGAGTTGTTAGCGATTGCTGCTGCTATCGGTCATGCAGATGAACGAGATCACCCGGAAATTCATTATGAAGATACTCTTGATGCTGGAAGAGGGTTTATTGATCCGGAACTTGTCTGGACATTTGCTTCTGAAGTGCCGGATCGCATTCAAGATCTTATCGATATTGGATTGAACTTTGATAGACAAGAAAATGGAAAGTTGGTACAGGGCATGAGTGACTTTGCAACATATCCAAGAACATGCAGAGTTAACGGTGTAACAGCCCGCCATATTTTAGTTGCCCTGGCAAAACAAATAAAAAAGAAGGATGTTCCAATAGATGAAAATATGATGGTATTTAAATTATTGACAGATCATAATCAAAGCATAACAGGTGCACTAAGTATTAACAGAAATACGAAAGAAATTACACTGTATAAAACACCCTCTGTGATTCTTGCGTGTGGCGGAGCACACCACATTTACAAGTACGCAGTTGGAACGCCAGATATGACAGGTAATGGATATGCAATGGCTTATGAATTGGGAATTCCTCTGGTCAATATGGAGTTTATCCAAATTGGGCCTGCGGCAATAAAACCTTCTATGACTCTTCTTTCAGGACCCGTATGGAAAACCAAGCCGATTTTGACAAATGGAAAAGGTGAAAATATTCTTGAAAAATATGTACCCCCTCACATATCCATTGATGAAGTTTATAACAAGAAGGTTTTTCCGTTTACAATTTCAACTCCTGCCTATTACCTAGATACCTCGATTCAGAAGGAAATCGAGCGAAACCCTACTCCGAATGGCGGTGTATGGGGCATTATGCCTCCAGGATCTGAAAGTATAGTAGAAGAAAAAATGCCGAAAACATATGGAGTCTTAAAATCGAAAGGAATCGATATATATAAGGCCCCATTTGAGGTAGCTCTTGTTGCCCAGTGTATGAATGGCGGAGCGTTAATTGAAAGTCCGGATGGCACAACTAAAGTCTCCGGTTTATTTATTGCAGGAGAAACAGCTGGGGGCTTACGTGGTCCGGATCGCCCTGGAGGAAATTCGTTAGCTGAAGGTCAGGTTTTCGGTCATCGGACTGGCAAGGCGGCGGCTTCACATGCCAAAAAGAAAGTGGCGGAGATGAAAATTGAAAAAGAAACTCAGGCTGTATTAACAGAGCTTAATAACTGGATTAATAGCAGTAACGGAGAAAAACAAGTTCATAAAGCCATTGCCTCCCTTAAAGAAACGATGTATAAAAACTGTCTAATTATTCGTAGTGAAGAGCGCTTGGACAATGCACTACAGAAAATCAATGAACTGCAAAGATCTCTAGAAGTGGGAGAATTTTATATTAATAGGGATAATTTATTTATGGCTATTGACTTTCGACATATGCTTATAACGGCTAAATCCATTGTATTATCGGCACTTACACGTACAGAGAGCAGAAGCTGCCACTACCGTGAGGATTATCCGGAAAAGAATGATTCAGAGTGGATAAAAAGTATTTATGCGATTCAAGAAAACGGTGAAATGGAAGTACGGACACGTCATTGGCCAAAAAAACGAAAAAACGAAAAAAGCGAACTAAAGCTATGAGTGTAAATATTTCGATTGATGAGGGAATAGCGCATGTCATATTGGAAAACCCTCCTTTAAACCTTCTATCGAATAAGGTCAAGCTTGAGATTAAGCGAGCTTTTCAATCCCTTGCCAGAAATGAAAATGTTAGAGTTGTTTTATTCGATACCATTGGAGACCATTTCTGTTGTGGAGCAGATTTAAAAGAGTTTCCTGATCGTATCAAAAAAAATACAGCGAAGGATGCATGGATCGATGGGCATGAAATGCTACAGACTGTTATGAATGTCCCACAGCCCTCCATCGTGTGTGTAAAAGGCAATGCCTTGGGTGGAGGTGCTGAATTGGCCAGTGCCTTTGATATCAGATTGTTTGCAGATGATGTTTCATTTGGATATCCGGAAGTAAGCCGGGGTGTTTTCCCAGGTAACGGCGGAATGGAGCGGTTTATTCAACTCTTGGGAGAAGCGAATGCAGCCTATTTATTTTTAACTGGTGAACGAATGACGGCCAACGAGTTATTAAGAATTGGAATGGCCAATAAGGTAGTAGAAAGAAGACAATTAGAATCAGAAGGAAAGAAAATAGCTCATCTGCTGGGCACTTATTCATACCCTGCGATTCAAACAATAAAAAAAGCTATTATTGCCTGCAGAGAAAGTGATCAATTTTTTCAAAAAGGAATGTATGAATTTGCTTCACTTCATAGCACAGAGGATATCAAAGAATCAATCAATGCTTTTTTTGAGAAAAGAACGCCTTCATATCAACATAAATAAGGTAAAAAGCTAATTTTCAAAATGGGAGGGTAGAAAAATGAATTTGGGTTTTAGGGTGTTTCCAGTTGAAAAGCGTGTCGACCAGGCAATTGTAGAACAATTTAGAGATATTGTAACGCCTCACATAAGTGATAATATGAGCCGTATGCATTCCGCAGGAGCTGAATTACGACCATACCATAAAGAAGGAAAATTGGTTGGAACAGCAGTTACTGTTAAAACGCGGCCAGGTGATAATTTAATGGTGCATAAAGCAATAGACCTGGCACAACCCGGAGAAGTTATTGTGGTTGATGCAGGAGGAGATACAACAAACGCGATTGTCGGTGAGATAATGCAAAGAATCGCAAAGAAAAATGGTATTGCTGGATTTGTTATAAATGGCGCTATTCGTGATTCACTAGCATTCAAAAGTGACACATTCCCAATTTATGCTAAAGGAGTTACTCATCGAGGACCATATAAAGATGGACCGGGTGAAATTAATGTACCTATCGCTCTTGGTGGAATGGTTATTAATCCAGGAGATCTTATTGTTGGGGATGAAGATGGTCTCGTTGTTATTCCAATAGAGGAAGCGGAGGAAGTTTTGACTAAAGCAATGAAAATGGCTGAAAAAGAGAAAGAAATTTTTGAAGCTATCGAACTGGGCGCAGTGGATCGAAAATGGGTTGATAACATATTGCAGGAAAAAGGGTGTGAATTTTTTGCAACGTCTAAGGTAATCGAGAGTGGTGTAAGTAAATGAAACCAAAAGTATATATAACCAGGAAGTTACCTGAGGAAGTTTTAAAGCCACTTATTGAAACTTGTGACATTCAAATGTGGGAAGAAGAAGACATTCCTGTTCCGTATGAAGTTTTAGAAAAAGAAATTCAACGTGTTGATGGATTGCTCTGTTTATTAACAGAGAATATTAATGATGACTTAATAGATAAAGCAAAAAAACTAAAAATTATCGCGAACATGGCAGTCGGTTTCAATAATATTGATATAAGCAGCGCAACAAAGCGGGGGATTATGGTCACGAATACACCCGGGGTATTAACAGAAACAACAGCAGATCTAACATTCGCCCTTTTAATGGCCACCGCTCGCCGTTTAGTAGAGGCATCGAAATATTTGAAAGATGGGGAATGGAAAACCTGGTCCCCAATGCAGTTGACCGGCCAGGATATATACGGCGCTACTTTAGGAATCATTGGTTTAGGCAGGATTGGGGAAGCACTTGTGAAAAGGGCGAAAGGCTTTGATATGAAGATACTCTACTTTAATAGAAGCCGGAAGTACGAAAAAGAAGAGCAGCTGGACATCGAGTTTGCTTCACTTGAACGCTTGCTGGCACTATCTGATTTTGTTTGTATAATGACGCCATACACTCCAGAAACACACCATTTAATAGGGGATCAACAATTGTCTATGATGAAAAAAAATGCTGTCCTGATTAATACTGCACGAGGAGGCATCGTGAATGAGGAAGCATTATTTCAAGCGTTAAAAAACAAGGAGATTTGGGGAGCCGGCATCGATGTTTTTGAACAAGAACCGGTACCTTTAAACCATCCCCTTTTAACTTTACCTAATGTTGTCACTCTGCCTCACATCGGAAGTGCAAGCATTGTAACCAGAATGAAAATGGCGGATCTTGCAGTAACCAATTTGCTTCAAGGTCTGCATAATTCAATTCCAAATAACTTGATCAATAAAAGTGAGCTTAATAAGATTTAAACTAAAGAGATTGTCAATATAAAGCAAGATAGAAATTGCCCACATCAGCAGCTTTTTCCATATTCGATAACAGGATTGTTAGCAAAAAATAGGCATACAAAAGGACCAAAAAATTGGTCCTTTTGCTTTTTCTTTTTGGAAATTCAGCATTAATATTTAACAGGGCCCAGATTAACCCCAATTTCGACTCAGCAGGGTTCTTAAGCCAAGATACAGCAATGCAAGAGAGAAAACGATGATTGCAAGTGCTCCGATAATATTGAATAAAGGTAGTAATCCCGTTAGAAAAGATACTGCCGGAACTTTTAAAAGTGCAAATCCAGCCAGAATGCCGGCTAAAAACAATAATACTGTATTGTTCATGATCTCACCCCTTTCTTAATAGTGATTGTCGGCAATTCATTTGGAATAGCGACAACAGCTTGTCAGAAGTGAAACTGGCCTCAGGAAAACTAATGGTATGTCCGTATTATAAAAGGGTTAGAGAAATATGGGAGTTTCCAGGCTTCACTGTACAATAGTATATGAAACAGTCTTTACTAATGTCCCATTTTTTCAGCCTATTTTTGTAAGGGTTTTCAATTGATTGCGGATAGTCGGAATACACAAAAATTATTCTCGGTCAGATCGTTACTTGTTTTGAAGAAATCAATTGTACCAGTATTTCTCTTGTGTAATTCTTTCTTTTTTGATACATTTTTTCGAAGAGGATGTTTTATTGAAGCGCTTGGCTTCTGATTAAGGACAGAAGGGGTAGAGCCGTCGATCAAAGCAATCAGCATGGTTAAATGACCTAAAGCTGATGAATATACTTACTCACCAAAGAAAAATCCTTTTGTGAATCACAGGGAAAAAAAGAGGAGGTTATCATATGGGCGGGTGCAATGTGGATCATTCTCATGACGATGT
The DNA here is from genome assembly GCF_002860165.1 of Bacillus sp. V3-13. Taxonomy (GTDB): domain Bacteria; phylum Bacillota; class Bacilli; order Bacillales; family Cytobacillaceae; genus Bacillus_BJ. The sequence goes on from NZ_PGUZ01000012.1 coordinate 45,876, forward strand.
CAAAAATAAATTTAAATCCCAGTCTGAATATTTGCCGACAGAAATCAGGGAGTTGTTTTCAAAATTTTTAGCTGAAGAGCATACGCAAGATATCCTGAATGACGTCTTCCATTTACTAAAAAAATACGATCTTGCTGATGAGCAGGAAAAGCAAGAACGCAACCGCAGATTAGAGTTAATATTGAGAAACGTTTAATTTGCAGAACCAGCTTGGGTGTAAATAATCTTTGTGTGGAAGGATACGCCTGCCATATGTGAAAGGATGAACTCGTTGTTTAAGTCAAAACTCCATTTTTGGACTTTAGAAATTTTGCTTCTATTAATTATTGTTTATGTTTCAACGAAAATTTCCTTTGTATTTGAACCAATTGCCGTTTTTGCTTCGACTTTGTTTTTTCCCATTATCATTACAGGTTTTTTGTATTTTCTATTAAATCCTGCACTCAATTTGCTCGAAAAAGCTAAAATCCCAAGAACGCTGGCGATTGCGATACTTTACATTCTATTTATTGGTTTAATAGCGCTTGTTATCGGCCTGCTTGCGCCTGTCATATCCAGGCAGGTTACCGCGTTATTCAATGATTTGCCAATGTACGTTGAGCAAACGAGAAACCTGATTGATCAATTGGCTGATTCAAGGCAATTTCAATGGTTTATGACGCAGGATTATGTGCCTATTGAAAATATCGAAAACGCGATTATTAATTTTGCAAATACATTGCCGGATAAACTTACAAATGGGATCTCAAATGTGTTCGGGGTACTTGCAAATATCACGATCACGATTGTTACTGTTCCTTTCCTATTGTTCTATATGTTTAAAGATGGCAAGAACTTCCCCCAGGCACTTGTGAAATTTTTGCCTGCTTCGTATCGTCAGGAAGCGTTAAATACTTTAAAAGACACGAATGAAACACTTGCTGCTTATATTCAAGGACAGGTGACGGTTGCCTTATTTGTTGGTACGATTGCCTTCATCGGGTATTTAATCATTGATTTGCCTTATGCGCTTGTATTCGCGTTAATTGTCGCAGTCACAAACATCATTCCGTATGTTGGGCCTATTTTGGGCGGCGCTCCCGCTGTTGTGATTGCTTTATTTGATTCGCCAACGAAAGCGATTCTTGTTGTTGTCGTAATCGCAATCGCGCAGCAAATTGAAGGGAACGTATTATCCCCGCTTATTCTTGGGAAACGGCTTGATACCCATCCCGCGACGATTATTATTTTACTGCTTGTAGCCGGCAATCTTGCAGGTGTATTGGGAATGATTTTAGCCATCCCATTCTATGCGGTCACAAAAACGATTGTTTTAAATACGATCCGTTTTTTGCGGGCGCGAAAAATGTACTTGGAGAACGATAAAATTTCAACTTGATAAAGATAAAAACCATGTCGTCAAAAAATAAACGGCATGGTTTTTTTGTGAGGAAAATCGAGATTTTTTGCATTCATAGGTTTACTTTTATTAGCAAATACTGAACATATTCGAACATGCAAAGGTGATTAACGTATGCATCTCTTTTTGATTGTTTTTGTGATAACAGCTGCTTTTATTTGGGGTGATTGGAAAAACTGGTATTATTACTATCCCACAATGCTTTTTGTAGCCTTGGCCAGTATTCTTTATAATCTTCTAGCCGCAAACTACTGGTTGTGGAAGTACGAGCCAATACCCGAATTCAGCTATATCATCACCGATCTTGCCTATTCTTTTCTCGTCTTGCCGGGCGCTACCATTTTATATTTATCGAATATCACGGGCAAAGAACCAAAACAAAAGGTTTTTTATATTTTTAAATGGGTTGCAGGTAGTTTTATTGTCGAATCAGTTTATTATCATTTCGAGATGATCCATTATTTTCACGGTTGGAATGTATATTATTCCTTGATGTTTTATATGGTCATGTATTCGATCATTTATATTCATTTTCGTAAACCGCTTTTAGCTATTGCATTAAGTATCCCGTTTATAGTCTTTTTGATTTTCTTCTTTGACGTTCCTTCTGGAACACCAATCGAGTTAAGATAAACGGCAGACTGTTCCGATCATTTCAAGTAAAGGATTAAGGTGGTGTAAATGGCGCATAATGTGAAATATGAAAAAATCCAGGAATACCGGGATATCATGGATAAGCTGGGAAAGGCCTATTTTGTTGATTATAGCTTATTTGAGCCTCATTGGTGGTTCTTGCTTGCCGCCACTATCATCCCGTGGTTTGTCTGGTGGAAAATAGTAGACAGGGGACGGCTGCTTGAGATTTTGTTGTATGGCTTGTTATGGTCGTGTATCGCTTCTTTGCTCGATGAGTTTGGGGCAGCGTTCGGATTCTGGGAATATCCTAAAACACTCATTCCAATTTTACACACACTAATATCGGCCGACATCAGTGTTATTCCTGTTTCTTATATGATTATATATCAATTTTTTACAAATAACCGGGCGTTTTTTTTCGCTAATCTCGCCCTGGCATTTTTCTTTTCCTTTATTATTGAGCCCATCTTTATGCATTATGATCTGTTAAGGCTGAATATCGGGTGGAGCCATGTTACCTCACTCATCGTTTTCAGCGTTATCGGATGGTCGATCAGGTGGTTGACCAGAGTGATCATTAGCAAACAAAATAAATAAATGTTAAGCCATTTTTGGAAATTGTTCCGGGAATGGCTTTTTTTCATATTTTCTAGCTAATTTGAAACGAAATTGAATCAGAAAATGCATATACAATTAGTGAAAAAACCATTGAAAAAAACAATAATTTGTGTAAAATTACACTAAAAGGATCATTTAGCTAATGTTATATGAAAAGAGGGGTACGATGGAGGCTTTCACAGAGGCGGAGCGGAAAAAAATCTTTCAAAAAGAGTTGTGGCTGCTGAAAAATAAGGAGTATATAGCACCTGATGAGTATACGCGTATATCCAATGCCCATATTCAATACTATGCTGATTTAGCAATCGAAAAACAAACGGAGCAAGTAGAAGCGGAAACCGATACAATACAAACAGAAGCAACGATTGAAACGGCCGATCCTGTAAAAGCAGTTCAAGTCAAAAAACAGGTGACGAAAAAGCGGAATGCTGAAGAAATTAGGGAGCGGAATATTACCTGGTCTTTAAATCTTGGCGTAATTCTGTTATTGATCGGCGGCTTGTTTGTCGCAACCAGCAACTGGGAAACAATGGCTCCCTGGATGAAGAGCGGCTCGATTGCGCTTGTTTCTTTGCTGTTTTATGTGATCGCTTATATTTCGATTCGAATCCTGCGAATTAACCAGACCGGATTTGCGTTTATGGTGCTGGGGAGTTTATTTTTGCCGATTTTCATATTATCGCTCGGCTGGTTTGAGTTATTGGGAAGGTATTTATCATTTTATGGGGAAGGCCGTTACATCCTGGGGCTGCTTGGCAGTTTGCTTGTAGCACCGGTTTATATTGTCCTTGCAAAATTGCTGTCTTCCAGATTGTTTGTCTGGTTTTCTTATATTGGTTTTACCGTTGGAACAGGTTTTCTGCTTGCCGCACTTCCTTTAAGTATCGATGCCTTTTATTTGGGCATGATTTTCTACAATGGTTTATTGATTGCCGGATATCACTGGCTCAAAAAAACTGCGAAATACCCGTTATTTAAAAATGAATTGATCGCATACTCGCAAGTAAACCTTGTTATTTCAACACTGCTGATGCTCTGCTTCTTTGAAGAGCCTGTCTTTTACGGATTGAATACGATAGTGGCCGCACTGCTTTATTTGTCGATGGTATATGTATCAGGCAGAAAGGAATATTATTTCGTTTTTTCCTTAATGGCCGTTTACGGCGCTTATCAGTTAATCGAAAATTCATTCCTGGATCACGCAGATGCAATATTTTATGCCTTTCTTGGGATTCTTTTTCTATTCGTGCCGAGACTGCTTCGGAAAAACCAGGGCTGGGAAAAGATTTTTCGGATGACAAGTGCGGTTACTTCCGTACTCGCCTTCCTGTATATGAGCGCTGAGGGATTTTTATTGTCGGCCGGTAATGCTTCTTTTGTTTTATTAGTTGCTTATTTGCTTATTTTTGCGAATTTTTTGTACTTGGCAGCTGTGGAGAAAAAATTGTTTTTTACCTATTTAAACCCGGTTTTTATGGCCGCGGCATTATATCAGGCTGAGTTAAAGCTTGATGAAGTCTTTCACTTTGAATCTTTTGTACTGCCAATTTTCATGATCGGCTTCATTTTAACGGTTGTTTTTGGTTATGCATTACGCCTGAACGTTATCAAAATGATTGCATCAAGCTCAAGGGATGTCGGCCTGATCCTCATGTTTCTTGCAACGCTGTCTGCCGCTGGATTATTTTATTGGCTGGAGCTGGCAATTGGGCTTTTCATGTTAGGCTTGGCACTGCTTCTATTACTAAAGGCAGAAAAAAGAACTTTCTACACAGCTGCGCTGCCATGGGCGGCACCTGTTTCATGGGGATTGGCAATTACAGCATTGGCGGAAGAATGGCGGCAAGTTTCGCTGTTTCTGCAAACGGAACTTGGTCTTGTCTTTCATTTTGCGGCAGCAGGATTGATCTTGCTTTTGATAAGTATGTTTCTAAAACGACATCTTCTATACCGGACGTTCTTTTATGTTGCCGAAGCCTTTTACACCATTTCGCTTTTGATTGCCCTGGGCTCGACTGTCAATGAGCCGTGGGGCCGGCCGCTCGTTTTTGCCGGCGGAGTAGCGATGTACTTTCGTTTATATCAGGTTGCCGCCAGGAAATGGATCAGCTATCTATTGGCTGTTGTTTCATTGGCGACTTACTTTTCCTGTATTCGTTCGCTCTCTCTGTTCATTGATTTTCCGGAAACAGTCGATATCGCACTTTTAACAGGAGGTTCATTGGCCCTTGCTATTATCGCCTTTGCTTTGCGGATAAGAGACAGCAGCTTGTTCAATGGTTTCAGCTGGGTTGCGCATCTGTTCCTGCCATTTACACTGCTCGTATCGTTTTTATTTTACGGTGAAAAGTCGATTGTGAATTTTCTGATGGCAATGGTCATTTATTCGGTCAGTGTGTATTTAGTGAGGAGTGAATCGAAAAAGAAGCTGATGCTATATGGCGCTTTTATAGCGGTCTTTTTTGCAGTATTAAACATCATCCATTTTTATGATCGAAACAATGAAGCGCATTTTGCTTTTTTCATAACAAGTATGATCTTAACGATCTTCTATTTAAAAGCTAATCATGCATTTAAAAACAGAACAGCCTTGTTTTTAGTGCCATTCTCTGTAGTTGGTTTACTATCTTTTCTGAATGCGTATCCTTTTGGCTGGTTTCTTTATTCAACAACCATTTTATATGCGGCAGGAATTTTGCTGCTGCTTCATTTGATAAAATGGGATATTGCCGCATCGATTCCGCTTTTGATCGTCTTTTTTGCTACTGTCAGGTTGGTGTTAGAAATTAACATCAGCGACGGTCACATCATGGGATTAGCGGGAGGGGCCGGAGCTCTGCTGACGGCGATAGGGCTAAAGCTTTACCCGAAACTGTTTGAAATGAATCAAACAGAGAAACAGCTCGACAGTTATACGTTGAGCGGATTGTTGTTTTTCGCCTTTTCATACCTGTTTCATGCAGAGCCTTTATTAGCTGAATTGTTTCCTGGGGTGGCGATCTCATTGGCGTTATGGCTACAACGAAAAAGAATCCCGGCCAGTGCAGCATGGGTTGTTTCCTTTGCAGCAGGTGCCGTTTTGCTTGAACCGTACTATTCGGTAATGGCAAGAATCGAAGTTCCTGAACTTTTCAGACGGGAAGCACTTGTGCTGCCGTTTGTCGCGCTTGCTATTTACTTACAGCATTGCGTTGAAAAAAAGCATAAAAGGCTTGCAGATTATCTTCAATGGGCTGTGCTCATTTTTGTTTCCTTATCGCTTGTCGAGGATGGATTGGCAAGCTCAACGATTTACGATGCGCTGGTTCTCGGGACGTTATCGCTTTTATCAATGCTGGCAGGAATGGTTTTTAAGGTAAAATCGTATTTCTTTGTTGGAGCTGGCGTCCTTGTCTTGAATGTGATCCTGCAAACGAGGCCATATTGGGGAAATCTCCCGTGGTGGGCCTACTTGCTTATCGCCGGCTCAATCTTGATTGCGGCGGCAAGCTACAATGAATGGCATAAACAAAAAACGGCCAAAGGCGAAACAACCTTTATCACGATTCTGAAAGAAAAGGTTTTGGACCGGCTGAAGAAATGGAATTAACCGACAAACAGCAGCTTGCCTTACGGATGAGGAACGCTGCTGTTTTTCATGATTGTTGCTGCCTCACCATAAACAAAAGAAAAAGAACGATTGCATTTATTAAATATAGATAATTTTCAGAAAAATTAGTTGACTTTTAAATGTTTTCAAGTTATCTTTGTTTTAAATAGTATATAACACAAATATCACATTACGGTTAATTAACGTCATACGAAAAGAACTTATGATTTGGTGGTCTGCCTTAACTTACCGGCTGCTCATAAGGAGGGAAGAATTTGATTATTGATTCGATTGAAACGGCCAATCGGAGAGAAATAAGATCTCTTCAGCAAAACAGGCTGAAAAAAACCGCAGAAAGAGTTTATCAGCGTGTTCCGTTCTATAGAAAAAAATTTTTTGAAAGCGGTATCAACCCTGAAAAAAATCTGAGCCTGGATGATCTGGCAGACCTGCCTTTTACAAAAAAATCAGATTTGCGAAAAGCGTATCCGTTTGGCTTGCTTGCCGTTCCAAAAAGCGAGCTGGTCCGACTTCATGCTTCCTCCGGCACAAGCGGGAAACCGACCGTTGTCGGCTATACGAAACATGATATAGAAATGTGGAGCGAAATTGTCGCCCGCTCGATTGCCACTGCCGGGGGAAAACCGGGAGAAATTCTCCACAATGCGTATGGATATGGTTTATTTACAGGCGGGCTCGGCCTCCATTATGGCAGCGAAAGATTGGGAATGGTGACTGTGCCGATTTCAGGGGGGAACACGCAAAGGCAAATCATGCTGATTGAAGATTTCCAGCCGGCCGTAATTTGCGGGACACCATCCTATGTATTAAATATTGCTGAGACAATGGAAGAGATGGGTAAGAATCCAGCTGCAACGTCGCTCCGCTACGGGATCCTCGGGGCCGAGCCGTGGTCCGAGGAAATGCGCCGTACAATCGAAGAAAAACTGGCGATTAAAGCTTGTGATATTTATGGGTTAAGTGAAGTGATCGGGCCGGGAGTGGCGATCGAATGTCATGAAGAGCAAAATGGCCTCCATATTGCCGAGGATCACTTTTATGCTGAAGTGATTGACCCTGAAACACTAGAGCCCGTTGCTGACGGTGAAGACGGGGAGCTTGTATTGACGAGCTTAACAAAGGAGGCTTTTCCTGTTATCCGCTACCGGACTGGTGATATTGCTTCATTAAATAAAGAAAAGTGCCGATGCGGCCGGACAACGGCCCGGATGTCAAGAATAAAGGGGCGGATCGATGATATGCTCAATGTGAATGGGGTGAATGTATTTCCTTCAGAAATTGAGCACTGCATATTAAAGATGAAAGAAATGGCACCTCATTATCAAATTCATATGCTGCAAAAACGTTCCTTTAAAGTACTCGAGCTTCATGTCGAGATAACGGAAGATTGCTATAAAGCTATTGGCTTTGACCTGACCCATGACAGAATACGCCAGTTGGAGCAAAACCTTAAGGCCGCGTTAAAAAGCAGCTGCCTGATTGCGATGGATACGGTCATCCGGGAACCAAAGTCGATCCCCCGCTCAGAGGGAAAGGCGGTCAGAATTATTGATCGAAGGAATGAGCAGGGTAATTTTGCACTTTAGCTGATGCGGGAATAGATTAACTGGAGGTGGAGGACTTGCAAGAAACAGTTTCGTTTGAGCGTTTATCTGAACAGGCAAAATACGAGCTTTTTATGGAACGGATCGAAGCAGGCGAAAAAATCGAAGCGGACGATTGGATGCCCGATGAGTATCGGATGACCTTAATTAAGCTGATTTCGATGCATGGAATCAGCGAAATCATGGGAGCGCTTCCTGAAAAAGAATGGGTGCCGAAAGCGCCGACCTTGAAGCGCAAGCTTGGCATTATGGCAAAGGTGCAGGATGAAATGGGCCATGGCCAGCTGCTCCTTCGCGTCACTGAAGATTTAATGAAGCCGCTCGGAAAAACACGGGAGGATATTATGAATGATTTGTTTAGCGGTGATCTAAAATTCCATAATGTCTTCCATATGGAAGCACCGACCTGGGCGGATGCAGGCCTGATCGGCTGGCTCGTGGACGGTGCAGCGATTATCACGCAAACGAATATGCTAAATGCCTCTTACGCTCCGTATGCCCGGGCTTTAAAACGCATCTGTGCAGAAGAGGTTTTTCACGCCCAGCATGGGGAGGCGATCATTATGGCGCTCGCCGAGGGCACGAAAGAGCAGCGGGAAATGGTTCAAGCGTCAATCAACCGCTGGTGGGAAGCTTTGCTGATGTTTTTTGGGCCGGGGGACGCCTCAACGACAGGCACCTCGAAACAGGATATCACGATCAAATATAAAATTCGCACAAAAACAAACGAACAGCTTCGCCAGGATTTTTTCACAAAATATATCCCGCGGGTGCTGTCATTAGGCTTAACAGTGCCGGATGAGACGATGTATTTCGATAAAGAAACAAACAAGTGGATTTATCAGCAGCCTGACTGGACTCGCTTTAAGCAGATTATTAAAAATAACGGGCCAAAATCGCAGGAGCGGCTAAAGCTGCGCCGCAGGTCATACGAAATGAATTCGTGGGTCCGTGAAGCGTTGAGCGGTGCGGGTTAAGGCGCTGGAAGGAGGGTTTTTTTTGGGAAGTGAAGGCTTTTACCAGGAGTACGAAGTTTTTAGCAAAAGAAATGACACGGCGCCGTTACAGTACCAATTTTCTTTATTGGCGCCGAATGAAGAGCTCGCTTTGATCATGGCCCAGGAAAATTTCATGAGGCGGGAGCCTGTTTCAGATATTTGGGTCGTCAAACGTTCATATATTAGAATGATGAGCTTTGAAGAACGGCAATCGTTGCTGCGCATTGACAACAAAGACTATCGAAATACAAAAGGATACGGCTATTTAAAAAAGAAATGGCGTCAATACGAGCAGGGGATGCTCGATGAAAAAGAAATCTTTTCATGGGGAGGGGAGCAGGATCGTGAAAAAGCTTAGCCCGGCTGAGGCGCTTGAGAATCCAGCCTATAAAGAGTCTTTGGCTGAATTGCTGTACCAGCTGGCAGATGATGATTTTATTCTCGCATACAGAGGCTCAGAATGGCTTGGGCTTGCTCCCCATATTGAGGAAGATGTCGCGTTTTCTTCGATTAATCAGGATACGATGGGCCATGCAGCCATGTATTATCAGCTGCTTGAGGACCTCGGTGAGGGCAGCGTCGACGCATTGGCCCACGGCCGCACAGCCGCTCAGCGCCGCAATGCTGTTTTATTGGAAATGGCGAATGGACCTGGAGATTATTTAAGTGAACCTGATTATGATTGGGCATTTGCGGTGGTCCGCCATTATTTCTATACGGCAGCCAAAAAAATTAAAATCAATTCTTTGAAAAACTCAAGCTATCAACCTTTGTGCGAAACAGCCGTGAAGATCAGCATGGAACTTTACTATCATCAGCTCCACTGGAAAACATGGTTTGAACAGTTGATGCTTGCGGGTGGTGAAGCGAGATCGAGAATGGAGCAGGCGATTGTCATCGTCATGGACGATTTCGGCGGAGTGCTCAGTCTTGGTGCAAAAGGTGCTGAAATCACACGTCATGGTTTGATAGATTCGAAGGAAATTTTACAAAAGCGGTGGAATGAGGCAATGAAGCCCGCTTTTGACTTTGTTAATCTATCGATACCAATCCATTTTGCAATGAAACATGGAGATGGACGAAACGGCGATCACACCGATGATCTCGCCAGGGCCATTTCTACTCTTGGGGAAGTATACCATTTTGATCCGGCCGCAAGCTGGTAAAGGAAGGATAACTGTGAAAGAAAGTGAGCAAGAAATCGTCAATGTCGATACCCTTGAGCAAAGAGTTTTAAAAGCGCTTTATTTTGTGAAAGATCCAGAAATAAATACGCTTTCCATCATTGAGCTTGGCATGCTTGAACAATTGGAGGTGCGGGACAACAAAGTCAAAATCCGGCTGCTGCCGACATTTATGGGCTGTCCGGCCCTTGATATTATTAAGAACAATATTGAAAAAGCGATTGCTGAACTATCGGATCAAATCGAAGTGGATGTTCAATTTATCTATCATCCTCCGTGGACATCGGCAAGGGTTTCAGAAGCTGGAAGGCAGAAGCTAAAGGAATTCGGGATTGCTCCTCCACCAAAAGTGTTCGGTGCGGATGGCAGCTGGAGTGTCAATTGTCCGTACTGTGATTCAGAATACACATCGATGGACAATCTCTTTGGCCCGACTGCCTGCCGGAGCATCCTATACTGCAAATCTTGCAAAAATCCTTTTGAGGCAATGAAGCCGGTATCCACGCTGATGTAGAGATTGACTATAAAAATATTTAATTAAAGGAGATGGAATGATTGGTTAAATTAATCGCTTTATACAAGCACCCGGAAAATAAGGAAGCTTTTGATGAACATTATTTTAATACGCATGCGCCGCTGACCGCCAGGATTCCCGGTCTTCGCGAAATGAAAGTAACGAAAATAATCGGCAATCCGATGGGAGGGGAAGGCAAGTATTATTTAATGTGCGAAATGTTTTATGACAGCCTTGAAGCATTCAAAGCGGCCATGAAAACAGATGAGGCTAAAGCTTCCGCAAAAGATGTTATGTCTTTTGCCGGTGATTTAGTCACGATGATGATCGGTGAAGAAGTAAATGAGTAAAGGCTATCAATTTATTGAAACCGGGATAAGCGATCAGATCGGTATGATTACGTTAAATCGGCCGCATGTGTTAAACGCCCTGAATCGAACGATGATATCGGAAATTTTATCGGCAATGGAGTCTTATGACCGGGATGACGATGTTCGCGTCATCGTGCTAAATGGAAACGGGCGCGCTTTTGCTGCCGGAGCAGATATTGACGAAATGGCAAATGCCAGTTCAATTGATTTAGAAATGTTAAACCAGTTTGCGGACTGGGACCGGCTCGCCTGGATTAAAAAGCCGATCATTGGGGCTGTTCATGGCTTTGCGCTTGGCGGTGCTTTCGAATTGGCTCTTTGCTGTGATCTTTTGCTGGCCGCCGAAGGTGCCGAGTTTGGATTTCCCGAAGTCAATCTCGGAATCATGCCTGGTGCAGGGGGAACACAGCGCCTAACGAAGCTCGTCGGCAAAACAAAAGCGATGGAATGGTTGTTTACCGGGAAACGAATCTCGAGCCGCGAAGCACTCCAGTATGGATTGATCAATCGAATTGTTGCCCCGGAGCTCCTGATTGAAGAAACGATCAAGCTTGCGCGGCAAATCGCGATGCAGCCTCCGCTGTCGATCAGGCTGATCAAGGAATCCGTTTTAAAAGCGGTCGATTACCCTCTATATGAAGGAATGCAATTTGAACGGAAAAATTTCTATTTGTTATTTTCTTCAGAGGACCAAAAGGAAGGCATGAAAGCTTTCCTGGAAAAACGAAAGCCTGATTTTAAAGGGAGATAAGGGGTGGTACATACGATGTACAATAACGTAAACTATGAGCTTCGCGGCCAAACAGCATGGTTGACGCTGAATCGCCCGGAAAAATTAAACGCTTTTACCGAGGAGTTAAACCGCGAGCTAAAAAGCGCCTTAAAGCAGGCCGGGGGAGATCCCGAAGTACGGGCGATTGTCATAACCGGTGCAGGTCGCGCTTTTTGTTCGGGCGAAGATTTGGGTGGTGTCACTGAAGGCACAGACCATGGCGAAATTTTGCGGACCCGCTACAATCCGATGGTCATGGAGCTTGAAAAAGTTGAGAAGCCTGTAATAGCGGCCGTTAATGGCGTTGCCGCAGGAGCAGGACTGAGTCTTGCCCTTGCCTGTGATTTCCGGCTTGCCTCCGATAAAGCAAGCTTCATTCAAGCATTCATTCATGTCGGTCTCGTTCCCGATGCCGGAAATCTTTATTACCTGCCAAAGCTCGTTGGCCATGCCAAAGCTTTGGAGCTGGCCGTGCTCGGTGAAAGGATATCCGCTGAAGATGCTATGCATATCGGACTCGTCACAAAAGTAATCCCCTCCAGTGAGTGGGAAGAGCAGGTCGCCATGTTTGCCGGCCGGCTTGCCGCACTGCCTACAAAAGCGATCGGTCTGATAAAGCGAAATTTGAAAGCAAGCTGGCAGTGCGGCATTGAGGAATTTTTGGAGAAGGATGCGCAGGCACAGCGGGTTGCCGGATTAACAGACGATCATAAAGAAGGTGTGCGCGCTTTCAGTGAAAAACGGAAACCAATTTTTAAAGGTTATTAAAAGGAGAAGAAAGAATGGACACAGCGAGTGACAGTCCGTTCCATGTTAAAGACTTATTTAAGAAGGGGGGCAATAGAATTGAAGAATGTGGTCGTGATTGGCTCAGGGGTCATGGGAAGAGGGATTGCTTATGTTTGTGCTGTCAGCGGTTTCCTGACTACACTGGTTGATATTAAAGAAGAGCAGTTGAAAAATGCCGAGCTCGAAATCAAAGGAATTTTCAACAAATCGCTCGAACGGGGAAAGCTATCCGCGCAGGAAGTTGACGAAGCGAAGCACCGCTTAACCTTTTCAATTTGTCTCGTTCAGCATGTTAAAGATGCTGATTTAATCATCGAAGCGGTTCCGGAAGTACTTGATACTAAAAAGACGATTTTTGAAGTAATTGACCAGCATGCTCCCGGGCATTGCCTGTTCGCCACAAACACTTCTACGATGAGTCCCACAGAGATTGGCTCGTTTACGAAAAGGCCTGAACAAGTGATCGCGATGCATTTTTTCAACCCGGTCCATAAAATGGCCCTCGTTGAAATTGTCCGCGGCCTTGAAACAAGTGATGAAACAGTAGAAGCAATCCGCAGTGCCGCCGAAAAAATGGGCAAGGAAACAGTCGTCGTCAATGAATTTCCCGGTTTTGTGACAAGCCGTATCAGCGCGCTTGTCGGCAACGAAGCGTTCTATATGCTTCAGGAGGGTGTCGGAACAGCGGAGGAAATTGATAAAGCGATCAAGCTGGGGCTCAATTATCCGATGGGCCCGTTTGAACTCGGCGATCTTGTCGGTCTTGATACCCGCTTGAACAACTTGAAATATCTCTATGAAAAGTTAGGAGAAAAATACCGGCCGGCACCCTTGCTGGAGCAATATGTAAAAGCAGGGCGATTGGGGCGCAAGACGGGAAGGGGCGTTTACGACTACCGGATGGAAAATGAAAAATAAGTATGAAAATACCAGGCCAGCAAACTGCAAAACGCAATGAATCGTTCTGGAAAGCATCAACTCCCTCTGGAAACGTTTTAAAGATCATGTTTCAAACATTGTTCAATTATCCATAAAGTTTTTTAGATGAACCGTGCTATATTTATGTTAACTTAGCGAGAGGGAGTGGAGCCGATGATTATTTGTGAATGGAAGGATTTCAGTACCGACGCCGAAACCTATACGCGCGAGCTGTTTGAAGAAATGGTGCAGGATGAATTTGAGGCAATGATGATCGAGGAAGGAAATCAAATTCCTTCTTATATTTGGACCGCCAATTATGTAGTGCTGATTCGCAGGAACAGCAGGATGTACAATGATATCTCTTTTGATAAAATTCCGCGGAACCCGGTTTGCGAGTAAGCTTTTTTATTGATGAAATGAAATAATGAAGAGTGGATAAAGCAAGCAATATTGCGGATTCATCCACTCTCACTTTTGTATATTAACGTATAAATATGCAATAATATTCACAAATCAATGTTTAAAACACACATTTTGGTAGCGTTTTCATAAAGAATAAACCATTTTATGAATATCATGCTCAACATTTCACAAAATAGACAAACACATTTTCCAACCATTCAATTATAATAAAAGTGTAATAGCAGGAATCATTATTTTTTTTACAAGTATTTGTGAAATATTTCACAAAATTAAATTAGGGAGGTTATTATGATGGCATTAGAGGAAAAAGTTTTAACTGATAAGCAAGACGCCGCTCTGATGGTTGACCGTTTAGTGAAGAAAGCGCAAGCTGCATTGAAGGAATTTAAAGCGTTTGACCAGGAACAAATCGATTCGATTGTTAAAGAAATGGCACTTGCCGGGCTTGATCAGCATATGCCGCTCGCCAAGCTTGCCGTGGAAGAAACAAAGCGGGGCGTATATGAAGATAAAATCATCAAAAATATTTTTGCGACAGAATATGTTTACCATAATATTAAGTACAATAAAACGGTCGGAATCATTGCTGAAAATGAACATGAAGGAGTAGTGGAAATTGCCGAACCTGTTGGCGTAATTGCCGGTGTTACTCCGGTCACCAATCCAACATCGACAACGATGTTTAAAGCGATCATTTCTATCAAAACGCGGAACCCGATTATCTTCGCCTTCCACCCATCCGCACAAAAAAGCAGCAGTGAAGCAGCGAGGGTCGTCCGCGATGCAGCGGTAAAAGCAGGTGCTCCTGAAAACTGCGTACAGTGGATTGAAGCTCCTTCGGTCGAAGCGACAAGGCAATTAATGAACCATCCGGGCGTTTCGCTTATCCTTGCAACTGGCGGATCGGGCATGGTGAAATCAGCCTACAGTTCCGGTAAACCTGCCCTGGGTGTCGGGCCTGGCAACGTGCCATGCTATATTGAAAAAACGGCCAACGTGAAAAGGGCCGTCAATGACCTGATTCTTTCAAAAACATTTGATAATGGCATGATTTGCGCTTCAGAGCAAGCCGTCATCATTGACAAACAAATCTATGATTCTGTTAAAGCAGAAATGATGAAGCATGATTGCTATTTCTTAAACAATGAAGAAAAACAAAAAGTTGAAAAGCTGGTCATCAGTGAAAATACTTGTGCAGTCAACCCTGATATTGTCGGAAAATCTGCCCATGAAATCGCCAAATTGGCCGGGGTCCAAGTGCCGGTTGAGACGAAAATTCTTGTTGCCGAGTTAAAGGGTGTCGGACCGCAATACCCGCTTTCAAGAGAAAAATTAAGCCCCGTTCTTGCTTGTTATAAAGCGAACAGCACGGAGGAAGGCTTGACCCGCTCTGAAGAAATGCTTGAATTTGGCGGGCTTGGCCATTCAGCCGTCATTCACTCAAGCGATGATGCTGTCATCAACGAGTTCGGTAAACGAATGAAGGCGGGCCGGATCATTGTTAATGCCCCGTCATCGCAGGGTGCGATTGGTGACATTTATAACGCTTATATGCCGTCATTAACTCTCGGATGCGGAACCTTTGGCGGAAACTCCGTATCGACAAACGTAGGCTCCATCCACTTGATTAATGTTAAAAAAATGGCGAAAAGGAATGTCAATATGCAGTGGTTTAAAATTCCGCCGAAAATTTACTTTGAAAAGAATTCAACCCAGTATTTGGCGAAAATGCCGAACATCTCAAGAGCGCTTATTGTGACAGATCCTGGAATGGTTAAGCTCGGGTATGTTGATAAAGTTCTCTACTATTTAAGAAAGCGCCCTGATTATGTCCATTGCGAAATATTCTCGGATGTTGAGCCTGACCCTTCAATAGAGACCGTTATGAAAGGTGCAGAAATGATGAAGAGCTTCGAGCCTGATGTCATTATTGCTCTGGGCGGCGGTTCTGCGATGGATGCGGCCAAAGGGATGTGGCTGTTCTATGAGCACCCGGAAACTGACTTTGCCGGCTTAAAACAGAAGTTTATGGATATACGCAAGCGGATCTATAAATATCCGAATCTTGGCGGAAAAGCCCAGTTTGTTGCGATTCCGACAACATCTGGTACAGGTTCTGAAGTTACATCGTTCTCGGTTATCACCGACAAAGAAAATAATATTAAATATCCGCTCGCTGATTATGAGCTTACACCGGATGTAGCGATTATTGATCCGCAATTCGTCATGACCGTGCCAAAACATATTACAGCAGATACCGGGATGGACGTGTTGACACATGCGATTGAAGCATATGTTTCGAATATGGCGAATGACTATACGGACGGACTTGCGATGAAAGCGATCCAGCTTGTGTTTGAATACTTGCCTACAGCCTACCGGAACGGCAACAATGAACTGGCGAGGGAAAAAATGCATAATGCATCAACAATTGCCGGAATGGCCTTCGCCAATGCATTCCTTGGCATCAATCACAGCCTTGCCCATAAGCTTGGAGCGGAATTCGAGATTGCACACGGACGGGCAAACGCCATATTGATGCCGCATGTTATTCGCTATAATGCTGCCAAACCGAAGAAGTTCACAGCGTTTCCGAAATATGAGCATTTTATCGCGGATAAGCGGTACGCTGAAATTGCCAAAACGCTCGGACTTCCGGCGCGGACAACGGAGGAAGGTGTCGAAAGCCTTGTTCAAGCGATAATCAAGCTGGCCAAGGAGCTGGAAATTCCGATGAGCATCGAAGCGAACGGTGTCAGCAAAGAAGTCTTTGAGAAAAAAGTCGACGAACTGGCGGACCGGGCTTTTGAAGACCAGTGCACTACCGCCAATCCGAAACTTCCGCTTGTCACTGAGCTCGCAGAAGTATACCGCCAAGCCTTTAAAGGTGTGTAAATTTTAATGAAAAGCTTATGAGAGCTTGTTGTTCTCATAAGCTTTTTTTGTTTCAGCGAAAGACCCGGAGTGGATAGGAATATCGCATATTTTTGTAGTTTGTAATTCTCACCATTTAAAATTAACAATTAAAACTATTTGAATTTTCTATATTTTTAAACTGCTAATATGATATTATAATATATAACCATTTTATTTCGGTTCGATAATAAAACGTTATGTTTATTGACGGTAATAAAACTTGGAAAGGGGATTTTTTGTGAGGGAAGTATATATTGTCGATGCGATACGGACGCCGGTCGGAAAATATAAAGGAGCCTTAAAAAGCGTCAGGCCGGATGATCTTGGGGCGATTGCGATAAAAGCTTTGACCGCCAGGCACCCGGACATAAATCCGGGCGACATTGAAGAAGTTGTCTTTGGGAATGCCAATCAGGCGGGCGAGGATAACCGCAATATTGCCAGAATGTCGGCGTTATTGGCAGGCCTTCCGGTTGAAGTCGCGGGAACAACGATTAACCGGCTGTGCGGTTCCGGTTTGGATGCTGTGAATTATGCTGCCAGGGCGATTTTTTCAGGGGAAGGTGACATCTATGTAGCCGGCGGGACAGAAAGCATGACAAGGGCTCCTTATGTCGCGGCAAAGCCGGAAAGTGATTTTCCGCGCGGAAATATTGAGTTGTTTGACACGACGATTGGCTGGCGTTTTATTAATCAGCAGCTTGAAAGCATGTACGGTTCTGAGAGTATGCCGGAAACAGCTGAAAACGTCGCAAAGCAATACGGCATTTCCCGGCAGGAACAGGATCAATTTGCGTTGGAAAGCCAGCAAAAAACACAATCAGCTATTAAATCCGGCCGGTTTAACGATGAGCTTACCCCGGTTGTTTATGTTGACCGAAAAGGGAGGGAGATAACGGTTAGAGAAGATGAGCACCCTCGCCCTGGAGTGACCATCGAAGCTCTGGCAAATTTGAAACCGTTATTCCCCGGAGGAACAGTGACAGCCGGAAATGCATCCGGTGTGAATGATGGAGCCTCTGCTTTATTATTAATGGCTGCCGGGCGGGCAAATGAACAAGGTATTAAGCCGCTTGCCAAATATATCGCTTCGGCCGTGGCGGGAGTCAACCCGTCGATTATGGGCGTAGGGCCTGTTGCCGCAGTCAAAAAAGCATTGCAGAGGGCAGGATTATCTATCCATGATATCGGCCTGATCGAATTGAATGAAGCATTCGCTGCCCAGTCGCTGGCCTGTATCAGGGAGCTGGAACTCGATCCGCAAAGAGTTAACGTCAACGGTGGAGCGATTGCACTCGGGCACCCTCTTGGTGCAAGCGGGGCGAGGATTATGACAACACTCCTTTATGAAATGAAAAAACGAAACATTAAATATGGCCTGGCAACGATGTGTGTCGGCGTTGGCCAGGGCATCGCCACCATTGTTGAAAATCTAGAAGGGAACGAATGAAGATAACAGGAATTTAGTTTTGATTACAAACCAAATAAATAAAATATTATGAAAATAATTGCGAATCTTGTAGAATGACAATATGACGGAATTTTGTCGAAATAGAAGTATGATGAAATGAGGATGAACAGATATTGAATACAAGATCAATGATTTTTACCTTATATGGAGATTACATATCCCACTATGGAAGTAAAATTTGGACCGGAAGCTTGATCCGTTTGCTGCATGAATTTGGCCATAATGACCAATCTGTCCGGGCAGCCATTTCCCGAATGAACAAGCAAGGCTGGGTTCAGGCCGAAAAAATCGGCAATAAAAGCTATTATTCTTTAACTCCCCGCGGTGAAAAAAGAATCGAAGAGGCGGCGAAGCGGATTTTTAAATTAAAGCCGGAAAAGTGGGACGGCAAATGGCGCATCCTGATGTACACGATCCCCGAAGAAATTAGGGCCGTCAGGGATGAACTAAGAAAAGAACTAGTTTGGAGCGGCTTCGGGACAATTTCAAGCAGCTGCTGGATTTCCGCCAACAATCTTGAAAAACAAGTATACGATTTGATTGAGAAGTACGGGATTGAACCGTATGTCGACTTTTTTGTAGCGGAATATCACGGTCCACACGAAAACGTGAAATTAGTAAAAAAAAGCTGGGACCTGCAGGAAATTAATGACCGCTACCAGGAGTTTATTAGCGAGTACAGCCAAAAGTATATTATTGATAAAAACAAAATTTCCAAAGGGCAAATGTCTGATGCCGAATGCTTCGTTGAAAGAACGAAGCTCGTCCACGAATACCGGAAATTTTTGTTCATTGATCCGGGCCTGCCCGAAGAGTTGTTGCCGGAAAGGTGGCTCGGCAGCCATGCTGCTGCATTATTCAGCGATTATTATAAGGAGCTGGCCGAGCCTGCGTCACGTTTTTTTGAAAGTGTTTTTAAGGAAGGAAACGAACTAAAGAACCGCCAGGAAGATTATAATGTCCTTGATCATCCTTTTATTATTGATTAATCAGCAAGGCTGGACAATGACAAAAAAGGAGCTTTTAAAGGTGAATCAATTAATTTCACTCCTTAACATTAAATATCCGATCATTCAGGGCGGCATGGGCAATATCAGCAATGCGCCGTTGACGGCAGCCGTTTCCGAAGCTGGCGGACTTGGCACAATCGGGGCTGGAACGATGGAGCCGGATGAGCTTGAAACGATTATCATCGACACGAAGAAAAGAACCACAAGACCTTTTGCGGTCAATATCGCCCTTACCGTTTCCCCATATGTAAAGGAAATCGGAGCGCTCTTGATCAAGCACGGAGTATATGCTGTATCTTTATCAGCGGGAAATCCGGCTCCGTACATTCCAAAGTTTCATGAGCATGGGATAAAAGTAATGGCTGTCGTTGCGTCTGTCAAGCATGCCCGGAAAGCGGAAGCGGCAGGGGCGGATGTACTTGTGGCGGAAGGCTATGAAGCCGCTGGTATCAACTCAAATCTTGAAACGACGACGCTTGCTTTAATTCCGCAAATCGTTGCCAATGTGCAAATTCCTGTAGTTGCTGCGGGTGGGATTGGTGACGGCAAGGGTTTGGCGGCGATGCTTGCGCTCGGAGCAAGCGGGGTACAAATGGGAACAAGATTGATTGCCACAAAGGAAGCCCCATTTCATGGCAACTATAAGCGAAAGCTTCTTCAAGCCTCGGATCATGACACGGTCATTGTCGGCCGGACAGTCGGGAAAATTAGAAGGGTCATGGACACAGAATATGCCCGAAAACTTTTGGATGAGGAAAAGAAGGGTATTACTTCTGAACAATTCGATATGCTCACATCTGAAGAATTTCATAAAATTGGGGCCCTTGAGGGACAGGAAGCAGACGGTTTTATGAATGGCGGGCAAATAGCGGGTCTAATTAAAGATATCCCGACTGTCTCCGAGTTGTTAGAAAGAATGGTAAGTGAGGCCCGGACAGCTTTAAACAGAGCAGGGCAACTAGTTTAATATAAACCGATTGTCAGCCAAGCTTTAGTGCTGGCTTTTTTTAATAGAAAAATTTTTTAATTATATTTAATTTTCGGAATATTATTGACTTGAAAAGAAAAATAATGATAATATAACGTTGTATTCACGGTATCTATAGTAAATATCATACAAAATGAAAACGGTTACATATTTTGGTACTGGCTTGCATGCGTTGCATGGTTAGCCGGATAAAAAAATTTTAATAACAAGGGGGATTACAATGCGAAAATCGGCACAAATTTTCATATTACTTTTAACAGGGATTGTTTTACTTGCAGGCTGCGGCAATGAGACAGCAAATGAGCCTGCTGCTGGTCGAAAAAAAGAAACATTTAAGATCGGCTTAACCCAGTATGCACCACATCCATCTCTGGATGCGGCGACCGAAGGTTTTAAGAAAGCTCTTGAAGATGAAGGCTTTAAAGAGGGAGAAAATGTAGAATTTGATTTCCAGAATGCACAGGGTGACCCGAACAATCCGCAAACGATTGCCAACAATTTTGTCGGCGATGGTGTTGATTTGATTTTTGCCAACGCAACCCCGAGTGCTGTCAGCGCGCTTAACGCCACAAAGGATATCCCGATTTTATTTACTTCTGTCACAGATCCGGTTGGCGCCGGCCTTGTTAAAGCATTTGATAAACCGGGTGAAAATATTACGGGCACTACTGATAATCACCCTGATGCAACGAAACAAACAATTGATTTTATCACGAAAGAAGTTGGTGCCAAGAAAATAGGTGTTATCTATAATGCCGGTGAACAAAATTCGGAAGTCCAGGTCGCTCAAGTGAAAGAGCTGGCAGGTAAGAATGATGCGGAGGTTGTCGGAGCATCCGTTTCAAATTCTGCTGAAGTCAAGCAGGCTGCCGAGTCATTGGTTGGACGTGTCGATGCGATTTATATTCCTACCGACAATACAGTCGTTTCTGCCCTGGAGTCCGTTATAACGGTCGCAAACAATGAAAAGATTCCTCTTTTCGTTGGTGAATTGGATTCGATGAAGCGTGGAGCCATCGCAGCAAGCGGTTTTGATTATTTTGATATCGGCTACCAGACAGGTTTGATGGCCGCACAGATTTTAAAAGGTGACAAAAAGCCTTCAGAAATCCCGGTAGAACTGCCGGATAGCTTGAAGCTCATGATTAACAAGCAAGCTGCTGAGGCACAGGGGCTTGAATTGAAGCCGGAATGGGAAGAGATCGCAGAGTTTTATGATGGTGAATAAGGAGAGGATGGTTTTCATTGTTTACAGCGATTTTTGGAGCGTTTGAATCAGGGATCATTTATGCGATTATGGCTTTAGGTGTATATTTATCCTTTCGCGTTCTTGACTTTCCTGATTTGACGGTCGACGGCAGCTTTGTGACCGGTGCAGCAGTTGCTGCGACGATGATTGTTGCAGGCGGAAATCCGTTTATGGCCACATTGGCCGCTCTGCTTGCCGGTTTTGTGGCAGGCTGCCTGACAGGAATTCTCCATACGTTCGGAAAGATTAATGCCCTTCTGTCCGGTATTTTAATGATGATCGCCTTATATTCAATCAATCTAAGGATTATGGGGAAATCGAACATCCCGCTTTTAAATACAGAAACGGCGCTGACCAATGTCAGTGAGGCCTCCGCCGGGATCGGGCTTGATGGGTTTCTTAATGGAATCCTGACAGCAGTGGGCCTTGGAGGCAGTTTGCCGCGAACATGGGGAATTTTACTGTTCATGTTGATCGTTACTCTCGCCTTCAAGCTTTTTACTGACTGGTTTTTAAAAACGGAAATTGGCCTGGCGCTGAGAGCGACCGGCGATAATAAAAGGATGATCCGCAGTTTATCTGCCAATACAAATGCCATGGTGATTATCGGCCTTGGCCTTTCGAATGCGATGGTTGCGTTCTCGGGAGCGTTAATCGCCCAGCAGGGTGGATTTGCCGACGTTGGCATGGGCATCGGGATCATTATTATCGGGCTTGCTTCTGTCATTATCGGTGAGGCGATATTTGGCACGAAAACGATTGCGAGAACAACGCTCGCCGTCATTGGCGGGGCGATTATTTACCGAATTGTTGTGACCCTGGCATTAAGAGTCGAGTTTCTTGAGGCGGGCGACATGAAGCTGATCACAGCCGCGATTGTCATTTTGGCGTTAATCACTCCTAAAGTAATGGAAAGCTGCCGTGACCGGAAACGAAAAGCACGAAGACATGCAGAACGGGTCAAGATGCTGAATTTGGCTGCTGATGGGAAGGGGGATGCCAATGCTGCACTTAAATCAGATCAATCAAGTTTTTAATGAGGGCACCCCCGATGAAAAAATCGCTCTGAACGATGTGAACCTGCATCTTAACAAAGGCGATTTTGTCACGGTCATCGGCAGCAATGGAGCAGGAAAGTCGACGTTAATGAACATTATTTCAGGCGTTATTCTCCCCGATCTCGGCGAGGTTCATATTGACGGCAAGAATGTAACACCAATTCCGGAATATCAGCGTGCCAAATTAATCGGCAGGGTCTTTCAGGATCCAATGGCTGGAACAGCTCCAAGCATGACGATCGAAGAGAATCTGGCAATGGCCTATGCACGCAACAAATCAAGAACATTGAGGCGGGGCGTGACGAGAAAAAGGAAAGAGTATTTTCGCGAAGTGCTTGAATCCCTGCATCTCGGCCTCGAAAACCGCTTAAATGCAAAAGTGGGCCTGCTTTCCGGTGGAGAACGCCAGGCTTTATCATTGCTGATGGCAACCTTTACCGAGCCGGCGATCCTGCTATTGGATGAGCATACAGCCGCCCTTGATCCGTCCCGGGCGGAATTAATTACGAATTTGACGAAAGAAATTGTTGAGAGATACGGATTGACGACGTTAATGGTGACCCACAACATGCAACAGGCTCTCGATTTAGGGAACCGGCTGATCATGATGGATAATGGCCGGATTATCCTTGAGGTCGATGAAAGCGACAAGAAAAAGCTCACAATCGAAACTCTGCTGCTCGAGTTCCAAAGAATCAAAGGTTCAAAAATGGCTAATGACCGGGCTTTGCTCACTTAAAAGAAAAGAAAAAGGATTGATTAGCGGTTTCCTAATTTAATCCTTTTTCTTTTCGCTGTGCTTTGGAAAATATAATAAAAAATCAGATTTTCATAAATATTTATAATTAATTGACTATTTACCATACGCAATGTTATTATATCGTTAAATATACGTCATACATATTTTTAATTAGTTATGCTTATTTAGAGAAAAAGCGAGGGGGAATGGGATGAAGCCTGGTTTAAGAATCGGAGACGAGGCAACGATAAGGGCTGTTGTTACTCCGGATATGTTTGCCTGTTTTGCCGGTGATATTGTGCATCGCGCTTATTCGACTGTGACGATGGTTTATCATATGGAGTGGGCTTCGAGACAAATTATTCTGCCCTTTCTTGAAGAACATGAAGAAGGCATGGGTTCAGAGGTCAAAGTAAAGCATCTTGCCCCGAGTCCGGAAGGGTCACAGCTTACTATCACTGCACAGGTTCTTGACCTAAAACATAATAAAGTGGTCACAAAAGTATCAGCCCGGAACGAAAAAGAGCTGATCGGGATCGGAGCAGTAACCCAGGTGATTTTATCAAAAGATAGAATAAGAGAGTTGGTCGAAAACCGCTAAGGGGGCTTGAGCCCCACAACTGCAGGGTTATTATTTTCCAGACAAATGAAAGCGTTATCATTTTGCTGAGGGGGAAAACAGATGGATATTTTTGAACAAATTCGCGAGCACGAGCAGGTCGTATTTTGCAATGATGAAGTGACTGGATTGCGTGCCATCATTGCGATACACAGCACAAGACTCGGGCCGGCGCTAGGCGGCTGCCGGATGTTTCCTTATCCTGCTGTCGATGATGCATTGGAGGATGTATTGCGGCTGTCAAAAGGAATGACATATAAGTGCGCGGCCGCTGATGTTGACTTTGGCGGTGGCAAAGCAGTGATCATTGGTGATCCGCAAAAGGATAAAAGCCCGGAACTATTCAGGGCGTTTGGCCAGTTTGTTGAGTCACTGAACGGGAGATTCTATACAGGAACCGACATGGGAACAAGCCCGGAGGATTTTATTCACGCTTTAAAAGAAACGAACTGCATCGTCGGTGCCGATGAAGTATACGGCGGCAGCGGCGACTCGTCGGTACCGACGGCGCAGGGAGTCATTTACGGGCTGCAGGCAACCAATCAGGCGATTTGGGGAACGGATGATTTATCTGGAAAAAGCTATGCAATCCAGGGTCTTGGCAAGGTGGGGCTAAAGGTGGCGGAACGTCTCCTTGAAGAAGGGTGCGATTTATTTGTTGCTGATATTAACGAAAATGCGGTTGAAAAATTAAACTTAAAGGCAAAATCCCTTGGTACTGCTTTAAAAGTGATGAAAAGTGATGAAATTTATGCGGCGGCTGCCGATGTCTTTGTTCCATGTGCTTTGGGCGGGATTCTCAATGATCAAACCATTGAAGTAATGAAAGTAAAAGCAGTCGTCGGCTCGGCGAATAACCAGCTTCTTGAGCTCCGGCACGGGCAAATGCTTCAAGACAAAGGAATCTTATATGCTCCCGACTATATCGTCAATGCCGGCGGCCTTATCCAGGTTGCGGATGAGCTCTATACTCCGAATAAAGAGCGCGTGCTCCGTAAAACAAAAGCAATCTATAACTCTCTTTTAAATATTTACAAGCATTCCGCGGAAACAGGGATTACGACCGTAGAAGCGGCCAACCATTTCTGCGAACAGCGGATTGAAGCGAGAACGCGGCGAAATAGCTTTTTTTCCCATATGAAACGTCCTAAGTGGGCAGTCAGGACGTAATTTTTTTCGCTGTAAAACAACATTACTAAAGTAGTATTCATAAATATAATCACTGCGAGGGTGTGAAGGATGGAAAACCAATTCCCGATTTTTCAAGTGATTGATCAAAACGGAAATTTAGTTTCAGCCGAATATAAGGATCTGCTGACAAAGGAGCTTGCCTGCCAATTCTTGCAGAGCATGATTCGCATCCGGACGTTCGACCGGAAAGCGGTCAGTTTACAGCGGCAGGGACGAATCGGCACATATGCGCCCTTTGAAGGGCAGGAAGCAGCCCAGGTTGGCAGTGCCTTTGCGCTGAAGGAAGACGACTGGCTTTTCCCGACCTATCGGGACCATGGGGCCGCTATGACATTTGGCCATACTTTAACAAAGATTCTGCTGTTCTGGAATGGCCGGAATGAGGGCTGCATTCCTCCTGGGGGAAAGAAAATTTTCCCGCCCGCGATTCCGATCGCCACCCAGCTTCCCCATGCTGCCGGAGCAGCTTTGGCGGAAAAGCGGAAGGGAACAAAAAATGCCGCAATCGTTTATTTTGGGGATGGAGCCACTTCTGAAGGTGATTTTCACGAAGGTCTTAACTTTGCCAGCGTTTTTAAAGCACCGGTTGTCTTTTTTAACGAAAACAATCAGTATGCGATCTCGGTTCCGCTTGATAAGCAAATGAATACGAAGACAATTGCCCAAAAAGCGCTTGCGTATGATATCCCGGGAATCAGGATTGATGGCAACGATGTGTTTGCGGCGTATTTTCAGACTTTAAAAGCGCTGGAGAGGGCGAGAAATGGCGATGGTCCAACGTTGATTGAAGCCGTAACATGGCGGTACGGGGCCCACACAACCGCAGACGATCCTTCCAAATACCGAAACCAGCAGGAGAGCCAGGAAAGGAGAAATTATGACGATCCAATTCTTCGTCTTGAAAGCTGGATAAAAAAAGAAGGATTTTATGATCCGGACTTTGTCAAAAAGGCAGAGGAGGAAGCAGCCAGGGAGGTCGACGAGGCAGTGAAAGAAATGGAAGCTTTTCCTCCCGCAAATCCTGCCGATATTTTCGATCACGTTTTTGCTGTGCCGACATGGTCGCTGCAACAGCAAAAAGATGACTATCTCAAGCTTCTTGGAGGTGTACCTACATGACAACGGCAATCAACACAAAAATGCTGACGATGGTTCAAGCGATCACAGATGGTCTCGATATCATGCTGGAGGAAAAAAAGGAAGTCATTCTTCTTGGTGAAGATATCGGCAAAAACGGCGGTGTTTTTCGTACTACTGATGGGCTCCAGGAAAAATACGGGGAAGAGAGGGTCATCGATACACCGCTTAGTGAAGCTGGATTTGTCGGGGCGGCGATCGGGATGGCGGTGAATGGATTCCTGCCGGTCATCGAAATTCAATTTCTCGGTTTTATTTATCCGGCCTATGAGCAAATCATGACCCATGCGACCCGGCTGCGAATGCGGACAATGGGGCATTTTACTGTGCCGATCGTAATCAGGGCCCCATACGGTGCAGGAGTTAGAGCACCCGAAATTCATTGTGACAGCACAGAGGCATTGTTTACGCATATGCCGGGTATTAAAGTTGTTTGCCCTTCTAATCCGTACGATGCAAAGGGGCTGCTTATTGCTTCAATTGAGGATCCGGATCCTGTCTTGTTTTTAGAGCCGATGAGATGCTACCGCTCTGTCCGTGAAGAAGTCCCTGACGGCAAGTACAGTGTTGAAATTGGGAGAGGGAAGAGGCTCAGGGAAGGCAAGGATGTGTCCGTGATTGCCTGGGGCGCAATGGTTCCGGTTGCCATGAAGGCGGCGGAAGAAATGGCAGGAAAAGGTGTCGGCTGTGATGTTATCGACCTGCGCAGCCTTTATCCGCTTGATAAAGAAATGATTGCCGAGTCGGTCCAAAAAACAGGGCGGACGGTAATCGTCCATGAAGCACATGCAACAAGCGGGGTTGGGAATGATATCATCTCGATCATTAATGATACGTCTTTCCTTTATCAAAAAGCACCGGCAGAGCGGGTTACCGGTTTCGATACTCCTGTTCCTTACTTTGGCTTTGAGGACCATTATTTGCCGACCCCGCAGCGTATTATCCAGGCAATTGGAAAAGTAATCAAGTTTTAGGAGGGAAAATGATGGTCGAGGTAAAGCTGCATGATATCGGCGAAGGGATGACAGAAGCAGAAATCAACTTCCTGTTCGTGAAGCCTGGCGATACGGTCAAAGAAGACGAGGCTCTGGCAGAAGTGCAAACCGATAAAATGACCGCTGAAATTCCAGCTCCACGCGCGGGGGTTATCAAGGAATTGCTCGTTCAACAAGGCCAGACGGTCAAAGTCGGCTCAACCTTGTTTATTTTGGAAACGGCCGAAGTTCCAGAAGAGGAAAGGCAGCAACCAGTTGCTGCCCCCAAGCTTTCGAAACGGGTTTTGGCCTCGCCGTATACGAGGAAAATAGCCCGTGAACAAGGAGTACCGCTTGAGGAAGTTACCGGTTCGGGACCGGGCGGCAGAATAACCGACGAGGATGTGATCCGCTATGCAAAGATAAAAGATCGTCCGAAGAAAGAAGAAGCGAATCTTACATTTGAACGCCACACCTCAGAAAGGCCGCAATCCATACCTGCAAAATCGATTCCATTCCGCGGCAGAAGAAAACAAATTGCCAAAAAAATGGTCCAGTCTGTGTATACCATTCCGCATTGCACTCATTTTGAAGAAATCGATGTGACTGAACTAATGAAATTTCGCGACGAATTAAAAGCCGCCAGGCAAAATATTTCGGCGACGGCTTTTTTTATCAAAGCCTTATCGCATGTATTGAAGGATTTTCCGATTTTTAACGCCGTTTTAAATGAAGAACAGGAAATGATTGACATAAAAACGGATCATCATATAGGCCTCGCGATTGATGCAGAAGACGGGCTGATTGTCCCGGTGATCCGCGATGTAAAAAACAAAACGATTCGCATGATTCATGACGAGATCAAAGAATTAACAGACAAAGCTCTTAGAAATGAATTGAAGATGAACGAGATAACAGGCGGGACCTTTACGGTCAGCAATGTTGGGCCTCTTGGCGGCAGCCTGGGTGCGACTCCGATCATTCAGCACCCGGAAGTAGCGCTGGTTTCTTTTCATAAAACGAAGAAAATGCCGGTTGTGATCGGCGATGATGAAATTGCGATCCGCTCGATCATGAACATTTCGATGTCATTTGACCATCGTGTCGCAGATGGGGCGACAGCCGTACGCTTTACAAATCGATTAGCCGAGCTGATCGAAAATCCGAAAATGCTCGTGTTGGAGATGGTCTAATGGTCGTTGGTGAACTTGTTCAAGAGTATGATGTGGTCGTCATTGGCGGCGGTCCGGGCGGATATCATGCGGCGATTCGGGCAGCGCAGCTCGGCAGGTCTGTTGTGATCATTGAAAAGGAAAAGCTTGGCGGTGTCTGTCTCCACAGCGGCTGTATCCCGTCAAAGGTGCTGGCGGCAGCAGCCGCAAAGCTGCATGCGATCAGAAATTCGTCCCTGTTTGGAATCCTTACCGGCGAGGTCGAGTTCGATTTGGCCGGGCTTACCGGTCATAAAAATAAAGTCATCGAGCAGCTGCATGCCGGGGTTGCTGCCCTGTGCAGAGAAAACAGAATTGAGGTTGTATATGGCTCCGCCTATTTTTTGCAGGAAGATAGAATCGCAGTGGAAAGCGGCGACCATTATCAGGTTTTTCAATATAAAAACGCGATTATTGCGACAGGCAGCTCACCAGCCATTCCTGAAGGGATTATATGTGATGGGGAACAGATTTTTACAGGGAGGAGCATTACGTCTATTCAAGTCGTCCCCGAAAAACTGCTGGTTTACGGAAGCAACTATATTGCACTTGAAACCGCGTTGAGTTTTAAACAATTCGGCGCGGACGTCACGATCATTCTCGACGGGAGAAAAAGTGATTTTTCCTTTGATGCTTCAATTAACCGTGAATTAGAGCGGATTTTGAAAAAGCACGGCATAAAAGTAGTCAAAGATGCGACCCTGCAAAAAGCCATGGTTGAAAATGAAAAAGTAGAAATCTTTTTGCAAACAGAAAAGGAAGCTTTAAATTTGCAAGGCTCGCATTTGTGCGTTTCTTTAGCCCCCAAGCCTAATCTCGAAGAATTGGGACTTGATAGAATAGGAGTGGAGCTGACAGAGGAAGGCTATATCAATATAGATGAACAATGCCGAACGTCGAAACAGAATGTTTTTGCGATCGGTGATGTTACATCAGGACCGCCCCTCGCAGTTAAAGCGATCAAGCAAGGAAAAACGGCGGCAGAAACAATTGCCGGTCAAACGGCAGAGGCTGACCTGAACCTTCTACCGATGATTGTTCATACGATTCCACCAATCGCCACTGCCGGTTTGACTGAAGCGGAGGCAATAAGTGAAGGATATGAGATTGAAGCTAGTCAATTCCCGCTCGCAACAAATGGTTATGCGGCGATTCACAATCAGCGCGACGGGTTCGTAAAAGTAGTTTTAGATAAAAAAAACGATATTCTTTTAGGGGTTCATATATTTGGCTTTGGGGCAGTTGAGCTGATTTCAGCAGGAACGATCGCGATGGAAATGGCGGCAAGGGATGAAGATCTGACATTTCCTCACTATCCGCATCCGAGCGTGAATGAAGCGTTGCTGGAAGCCGTTGAAGCGATAAAAGGCAGAGCGATTCATTTAGCATTTCCAAAGCGGAAAGAAAAGGTGAAAAGCTAGTTGATCTTTTACTGCACCAAAGCATTATAGCTTTACATGACGCTCTTGAGAAAAAGATAGAGATTATTTTACTATTAATTCTGAATATTAATCATTTTATTGGAGGGTTTGGGATGCAAGAAAATACGTTGAAATCGCAAGTAGTGACTGAAGACTTTTTTCCGGTAAAAGAGGTTGACTATCTGGAGATCTATTCCGGGAATGCCAAGCAGGCCAGCCATTATTTCTGCACAGCGTTCGGCTTCAGGCCTGTCGCGTATTCGGGACTTGAGACTGGGAATCGTGAAACGGTATCATATGTTCTTCAGCAGCGAAAAATCAGGCTCGTTATCACAGGTTCATTGACAGAAAGCACCCGGGTTGCCTCTTTTGTGAAGAAGCATGGCGATGGGGTCAAGGATATTGCGCTAACGGTCGACAATGTTGAAAAGGCTTACAGAGAAGCGGTTGCGCGTGGAGCGATCGAAATCACACCTCCATTTGAAATCAAAGATGAACACGGGGTTGTCAAAAAAGCCGTCATCGGTACATATGGCGATACGATCCATACGCTTGTTGAGCGTAATGACTATCATGGTGCTTTTATGCCCGGCTATGAGCCATATGAGACGACCACCCCGTATGAAGACGCCGGTTTTATCGGGATTGATCATGTCGTTGGAAACGTCGAGCGAATGGAAGAGTGGGTTAGCTACTATGCCAATGTCATGGGCTTTAAGGAAATGACACATTTTACGGATAAGGACATCAGTACGGAATACTCGGCACTCATGTCAAAAGTGATGCACAACGGCGGCCGCATTAAGTTTCCGATCAATGAGCCGGCAGAAGGAAAAAGAAAATCGCAAATTCAAGAGTACCTTGAGTTTTATAATGGACCAGGCGTCCAGCACCTGGCGATTTTAACAGAGGACATTGTCGAGACCGTCCGCATCCTCCGCAACCATGGTGTTGAATTCCTGTCAACCCCGGACACCTATTATGACATGTTGACAGAACGAGTCGGAAAGATAGATGAAGAGATTGATAAGCTGAGGGAATATAACATTCTCGTTGATCGCGATGATGAAGGCTATTTGCTGCAAATCTTTACAAAACCGATCGTCGACAGACCAACGTTATTTATCGAAGTGATCCAGCGAAAAGGAGCACGCGGTTTTGGTGAAGGCAACTTTAAGGCATTGTTTGAATCGATTGAACGCGAGCAGGCAAAACGGGGAAATTTATAAGAATAATAGCGGGGAGAGAAATCTCCCTTTTGGGATTGGGGGTGGCCTGAATGAAATTTGTGACCTTTAAAAAGAAGGATGGAGTGGTCCGGGCAGGATGGCTGCAGGGAGAAGATCTGGTTGTTGATATGCACGAGGTTTCCAATGGTGTGCTTCCGAAAAATATGCTCGATTTCATTCAGGACCATTCCTTTTTCATGGACCATGTTCGTTCCCTTGCCAACTTGACAAAAAATGTTCGGGGAACATACCCTCTAAGCGAAGTCGAACTAAAAGCGCCTTTGCCGAATCCACGCAGCGTGCGCGATTTCTATGCTTTTGAAGACCATGTTAAAAATGCAAGGCAAAACCGCGGTCTTGAAATGATCCCTGAGTGGTACGAGATTCCGGTGTTTTACTTTTCCAACCATCTTGCCGTTATCGGCCCGGGCGAACCTGTGATCAAGCCTGCGAAATGTCAATGGCTCGATTATGAGCTTGAAATCGCCTGTGTGATTGGAAAAGGCGGAAAAAATATTAAGGCTGAGGAAGCAGAGGAATCTATTTTTGGCTACTGCATCATGAACGATTGGAGCGCCCGGGATCTGCAGCGCCAGGAAATGAAAGTCGGACTTGGCCCTGCGAAAGGAAAGGATTTTGCGACCTCGCTTGGGCCTTATATTGTGACCAGGGATGAACTGGAATCATACAAACTGGAAAAGAGCTATAACCTTGAGATGAAAGCGTCTGTGAACGGCAGGGAATTGTCAAAAGGGAATATGAAGGAACTCTATTATTCGTTTCCGGAAATGATTCAAAGGGCATCTGACAGTGTGGCACTGTATGCAGGAGAGGTGATCGGTTCCGGGACTGTTGGAAGCGGCTGCCTGCTTGAGCTCGGACAGAAGATCCACCGCTGGCTTGAACCAGGAGATGAAGTAGAGCTCGAAATAACGGGGCTCGGTGTCTTAAGAAATAAAATTGCGGATAATTAAGCGTTCAGAACAATAAATAAGCGTTCACGTGGATAATTAAGCGTTCAGATCAATAATTAAGCGTTCACGCGGATAATTAAGCGATCAGAACAAAAGGGAGAGATGGATAAGAATGTATTACCGTAAAATGGGTAAAATTCCGCGAAAGCGGCATACCATTTTTAAAAAAGAAGATGGTTCGCTTTTCAGGGAGCAGGTGATGGGCACAAAAGGTTTTTCCGGAACCCAATCGATTCTGTATCACCACTATATGCCAACGGAAGTGGCAAAGTCAGAGCTGGCCGGCAAGTATTTGCCTGAATACGAAGAGGACCATCCTTTAAGCCACCGTCACTTTTATACAGATCAATTGACAGAAAGCAGTGACGCGTTAACAGGCAGAAACTATTTGCTGGGAAACGATGATTTGTTGATTGGCGCAGTCAACGTATCCAAACCGATGGAAAGCTTTTATCGGAATGGTGATGGCGATGAAATGCTTTATATCCATTACGGATCCGGTAAATTGGAAACGATGTTTGGAACGATTACTTATCGCCCGGGAGATTATGTCGTGATTCCGATCGGTACGATATACCGGCTGATCCCGGACTCAGGCGGGGAAACGAAAATTTTATTCGTCGAGTCATTCAGCGAAATTACAACGCCGCGGCGGTACCGCAATGAATATGGACAGCTGCTTGAACACAGTCCGTTTTGTGAGCGGGATATTCGCGGTCCGGAAGTGCTCGAAACGCATGATGACCGCGGCGAGTATCAAGTTCTGACAAAATCGCGCGGCTATCTTCATTCCCATTTGCTTAACCATCATCCGCTGGATGTAGTCGGCTGGGACGGATATTTATACCCGTGGGCGTTTAACATCAGCGATTTTGAACCGATAACCGGCCGCATTCATCAGCCGCCGCCCGTTCACCAAACATTTGAAGGGCATAATTTTGTCGTCTGCTCCTTTGTTCCGCGCCTCTACGATTACCATCCCGAGGCGATACCGGCTCCGTACTATCACAGCAATGTAAACAGCGATGAGCTTCTTTATTACGTCGCCGGCAATTTCATGAGCAGGAAAGGGATCAAGGAAGGATCGATCACCCTGCATCCAAGCGGAATACCGCACGGACCGCATCCGGGAAAAGTGGAAGCAAGCATCGGCAAAAAGGAAACGCTTGAGCTTGCTGTGATGATTGATACGTTTAAGCCGTTAAAGGTTGTCAAAAAGGCAAAAGCAATTGAAGACGAAAATTATATGTTTTCATGGATTCAGGAATAAATACTATTAAAAAAGAAAATCCCGGACCGGTCCGGGATTTTCTTTTTGCGGATATATTATCTGCTTATCTTGCTGCTTTCCGCATTAATTCTGAAACGGAATCTGCAATAAACACCAATATTAAGTAACAAAAAATGATTAAAGTAATATCGGAGTAATGGAAATAACTCATGCTCATTTTAAACTGCTGGCCAAGACCGCCTGCACCGACAAAGCCGACGATGATCGTCGTCCGCATAATCACTTCCCAGCGATAGAGGATAAAGGTAAGAAACTTCGGCATAACAGCCGGTATAATTCCGTAGATGAAAAGCTGGCTTCGGCTTGCTCCGCTTAAGCTGAGATTGCGGATCGGCTTTGTGTCAATGTCCTCAATCACCTCGGCACACAATTTGCCGAGAATCCCGAAGTTATGGAGAGCAAGCGCTATTGCTCCAGGAAGGATGCCGGGTTTAAAAATAAAAATAATAATCATTGCCCAGACAAGTTCCGGCACCGCTCTGCTAAAAATATAGATACTGCGGACAATGGCAAAAAGTACCCTGCCATACCAGCCTTTGGACATCGTGAGTGATCCATTCGCGATATTTCTTGCAGCTGGAATGACGCTCAAAAACATGGCGATCGTCGCAAAGCCAACCGCCATGATGCTCATCATGAACGTGTCAAAGGTCAATCCCAATGCAACACTCCAGTTTTCCCAGCTTGCAAAGGCAGGAAGTTGTTCACCGATTCCCATCAACCCTCTTAAAAACTGGGCCGCATGGTTTAAATTCTTTTCAGTGAAAAGCCCAATTAAATCAGCCTTTTCATCAACTGTTATAAACAACCATGAGCCGATGATGAGCAAACCTGCAAAAAGTAGTGATAGCATCCCTTGATAATGTCTTGCTGCATCGTCCGAGAAACTGTTCCTGAGCTGGTTGCTCCAAAGATCAACCAGCACAACAATCGCGATTAGGAAAAACATAAAAGTCCAAACTTCGGAGTAGTTTAAATCGTCTAAAGATAATTGGATTTGGTAACCTAATCCGCCAAGGCCGACAAAGCTCATAATCGCAGAAGAGCGGATCGCGCATTCGAAACGGTACATCGTATAGCTGATCATGTTTGAGCGGACGGCAGGGAAGTAACCATAAAGCAGGCATTGGAGCTTGGAAGCTCCGGCTGCTTTCAGTGCTTCGATTGGTTTTTGCGGCACATCATTTAACATATCAGCAAAAATTTTTCCGAGTATCCCACCATACGGAATCGCCAGCGCAAAAATCGCACTGTAAGGTGTCAGGCCAAAGGCGGCAACAAACAACCACGCCCAAATCAGTTCATGAATCGCCCTCATAAAACCAAGAATGCCCCTGAAGAAGACATTCGAAACGAAAGCCGGCTTTTTTCCGTTCGATAGAACGCCTGATGCGAAAATACCAAACAAAAAAGCGAGAAGAATCGCAAGCGTCATCCCCGCTACTGCGTATGCAAGTGTGATTCCCGTTGAGGAAATGGCTAATAATAATATCCGGGGAGACAGGTCAGGCTGAAGCAGCGATTGCAAAAGCTGGGCCAATGTTGCGCCCCCGCCGTCATGAACGAGTTCTTCATTCCAGCTGACTCCGGTCAGGCTCCAAATAAAAATAAAGCTGAGGAGAAGCGTGAGCAGCAGCTTTTTATGAAATTGCAAGCTGTCAATCATTTTTCGCATCAGGACAGCTCCTTTATTTCATAAAGGTTCTTTAAATCAGCATCGGTTACATCAGAGGCCGGCCGGTCAAAAAGAATCTTCCCGTTACGGATTCCGATAATCCTTGTGAAGTATTTTCGGGCATAGTCCACTGAGTGAAGACTGCTCACCAGTGTTTGTTGTTCTTCCCGGACCAGGTTTGTCAGCATCGAAAGGACGTCTTCAGCGCGTGCCGGGTCGAGGGAAGCAACCGGTTCATCCGCCAAAAAGATCTCCGGTTTTTGCAGAAGCAGCCTCGCCATTGCGACACGCTGCTGCTCCCCGCCGGAAAGCTTGGAGGTCCGGGTAAACATTTTATCAACCAGCCCGACTCTTGTTAATGCTTGCTTGGCCAGCTGTTTTTCTCGAGGAAAAACGAGAGAAAACAGCGATTTAAAGAAGCCCCAATCGGACAACTTGCCCGCGAGCGTATTATGAATGACCGCCAGCTCGTTGACAAGGTCAAACTGCTGGCGGATGACGCCGATTCTTTTGGCTCTTTGTTTACGGCCTTTGATTTTACCCGGGGCTTGTCCGCCAATTAATAGGGTTCCGCCATCAGGCTCTTCAATCAAGGCCAATATGTTGAGCAAGGTTGTTTTTCCAGCACCGCTCGGCCCGATGACGGCGACCAGCTCTCCGCGCGCAATAGAAAATGACACGGCAGATAACACCGTTTTGCCATCATAGTTTTTCGCGAGTTGATCGGTCTCGATGAGTGTCTCGGATTGCATTTTTCTTTCACCTACTTGATGATCTCCAATTCTTTGGCCACTTCTTCAATTGCCTTGTAATTGGCGTTTTCTGTCTTAATAAACCGGTCGGTAAAGAACAAATCAAGAATCTCTTTCTGCTCCTTATCCATTGTCAGAAGGGCGTTTGTGATTTTTTCTTTCGTGCCTTTACCAAATTGGCCGTCTACATCGTTAATTGTCCAATTATAATCATAATAAGCGGGAGTTGTATAAAATACATCTACTTTGCTTGTATCGACCTTGTTTTGTTCGACTGCACTTTTCCAGACGGCCTCATTTAAAGCTCCTGCCTGGAAGGATCCAGATTCGACCAGCTTGTATGTTTTGTCGTGCGAACCGGAAAAGTTCGGTTCTCCGTCGAAAACGGTGTTCGGATCGATTCCAGCTTCCATTAAATAATAGCGCGGCATTAAGTGTCCTGACGTGGAGCTCTCACTGCCGAATGTAAAACTTAAATATTTTAAGTCTTCGAGACTTTTCAGATTCAAGCCTTTTTGGGCAATAAATACAGAATGAAACTGCTCGTCGATCGGGCGCTGGGCAATTGCTTCAGATTCGGGAACAAGGCTTCTGGCCTGCACACCAGTAAGGCCGCCGAACCAGGCAAGGTGGATGTCTCCGCGTTCAAATGCCGTCACGAGGGCAGCGTAGTCAACCGAAGGGACGTATTCCACCTTCAATCCTGTTTCTTCATGCAAATATTTCGCCATTTCTTCCATGCTTCGATTCAAATCCGCGGCACTCTGGTCAGGAATAGCCCCAATTTTGAATACTTCCTCCGCCGTTTTTTCTGAACCGCCGCTTGAACAAGCCGCCAGTAAAAAAGTCGATAATAATAAAACAAGCCATTTTCTCATGGGAGCTCACCTCAAAAATGATATTTTATATAAGATTTTACTATTTGTCCGCGATTGTGCTGTAAGTTTTTTCACATTTGAATGCGTAATTGGACAAATTTGAAACCCCTCCTTGCAAAAAAGGAGGGGAATGATTGGTTCTATGCTTTGCTGACCTGCCGGGACCATTCTTCGACATCCCAAACTTTTGTAACCCAATCCTCGTAAAAATCGGGCTCATGGCAAACTAACACAACTGTGCCCTTATATGCTTTTAAGGCTCGTTTTAATTCTGCTTTGGCCATGATGTCCAGGTGGTTGGTCGGCTCGTCAAACAATAGCCAATTGCTTTCGTGCATGAGCAGCTTGCATAATCTGACTTTCGCCTGTTCGCCACCGCTCAGCTGATTTAAAGGTCGGGAAATATGCTCGTTTTTCAACCCGCAGCGGGCGAGAGCGGCACGGACCTGATGCTGGTCCAAACCGGGAAACTCATTCCAGACATCATCGATCGGTGTCATGTTTTCGGCTTTCACTTCCTGTTCAAAATAAGAAGGATAGAGGAAGTCCCCACGCTCAACTTTGCCGCTCAACGGTTCGATTTTTCCGAGCATCGTTTTTAAAAGCGTCGACTTGCCGACCCCATTGCAGCCGACGATCGCAATTTTGTCACCGCGTTCGATTGTGATCGACATTTTTGGAAGGAGGGGATGGCTGTAGCCAATTTCAAAATCGGTCCCTTCAAACACATATCTGCTGCTGCCGCGCGCCTCTTTAAAATCAAATGCCGGTTTAACAGCCGTTTCCGGGCGGTCAATTCGTTCGAGACGGTCAAGCTGCTTCTGGCGGCTTTTCGCCCGGCCTGTCGTCGAATAGCGCGCTTTGTTTTTCGCGATAAAATCCTCTTGCTTTTTAATGAATTCCTTCTGCTTTTCATAAGCATTGATGTGCTGGTTTTTGTTGATTTCAGCCAGTTCGAGAAATTTTTCATAGGTGGCCGTATAGCGGCTCAGCTTCGAAAATTCGAGATGAAAAATCACATTGGAAACTTGATTCATAAACTCGGTATCATGGGAGATCAACAAGAAAGCGTAAGGATATTCCTTTAAATAACCGGTCAGCCAGCGGATATGCTCAACATCCAAATAGTTGGTCGGCTCGTCAAGCAACAGGACCTTCGGCTGCTCAAGCAATAGCTTTGCAAGCAACACCTTTGTTCGCTGCCCGCCGCTCAGTGCCGAAACATCGCGGTCGATTCCGATAGCATCGAGGCCAAGCCCGCGCGCCGCTTCTTCAATTTTTATTTCCAATGAATAAAACCCGCCAGCATCAAGCTCATCCTGGATTTCACCCATTTTTTCAAGCAGTATTTCCAGTTCTTCCGGGGAAGCATCTGCCATTTTTGCAGTCACTTCGTTTAACTCCTGTTCTTTTTGAAAGAGCGGGAGAAAGGCATCACGCAGTACATCACGGATCGTGCGGCCGGGAGTCAGGATCGTATGCTGGTCCAAATATCCGTATTGGACGCCGGGAGTCCATTCTACCTTTCCTGAATCGTGAATCAATTGCGCTGTGATTATATTCATTAAAGTGGATTTGCCAACACCGTTCGCTCCCACTAAACCAGCATGATCCTCTGCCAGTAATCGAAAGGAAACATCCTTAAACAAAGTCCGGTCTCCAAATGTATGACTCAATTTATCTACAGTTAATAAGCTCATTCTTCGTCTAGCCTCACTTTAAAAAATCGTTCATTTTTTCATCATACTAAACAATTTGTGAGAAAACTAGACCTTTGCTTCGTAATGAAAAATTATACAGTTTTTCTGTCATTTTTGACGCTTCTTCCTGAATAAAACCGCATATTTTCATTCATATTCGGCTGTTAATGGAAGTTTCGTACTGCCTGGAAAAAGATAAAATAACCCTTTCTAACTGTCCTTATTCAATGTACAATATTAGTGAATGTGTTAAAATAATAGTGGATAAGCCTTTTATATCAACTCTTTAATCAAATGAAATGTTTTTCTGGAAAGGACAATTGTTTATTTTGAATCGACAAAACTCGAGTGGGGGGATTTTAGATGTCAAGCAGTGCATTAAATCGGTTTTTAAGTGAAAACCTTGAGAATCTAAAGGAAAAAGGGCTATATAATATCATCGATCCGCTTGAAAGTCCGAACGGTCCGTTAATTAAAATTGCCGGTAAAGAGCTTGTCAACCTTTCTTCAAACAATTATCTCGGCCTTGCCACAGATGAAAGATTAAAGGTTGCCGCATGTGAAGCAGTCGAGCAATTTGGCGTGGGGGCCGGTGCGGTCAGGACGATCAATGGAACATTAAAATTGCATGTTGAGCTTGAAAAAAAGCTCGCGGAATTCAAGCATACAGAAGCAGCGATTGCCTATCAATCCGGCTTCAATTGCAATATGGCAGCGATATCAGCGGTTATGGACAAGCATGATGCGATTCTGTCAGATGAGCTAAACCATGCTTCGATTATTGACGGCTGCCGTTTATCTCGGGCAAAAATTATCCGCTATCGCCATTCCGATATGGAGGACTTGCGTTTAAAGGCGAAAGAAGCAACCGAATCAGGCCAGTATAACAAAGTGATGGTAATTACGGACGGAGTTTTTTCGATGGATGGGGATATCGCAAAGCTTCCGGAAATGGTTGAAATCGCCGAAGAGTTTGATCTGATTACCTATGTTGACGATGCGCATGGCTCAGGAGTGCTCGGTGATGGGGCAGGAACCGTCAAGCATTTCGGCCTTTCCGATAAAATTGATTTTCAAATTGGCACGCTCTCAAAAGCGATTGGTGTGGTAGGCGGCTATGTTGCCGGCAAAAAAGAGTTAATCGACTGGCTAAAGGTCCGGAGCCGCCCATTCCTGTTCTCAACCTCGCTAACACCGGCTGATGTGGCTGCTTCAATCAGGTCGATTGAAATATTAATGGAAAGCACTGAATTAAATAAACGCCTATGGGATAATGCCAACTATCTAAAAAATGGCTTGAAAAAACTTGGTTTTGATATCGGCGATAGTGAAACGCCGATTACTCCATGCATCATCGGCGACGAAGTCAAAACGCAGCAGTTTAGCAAGCGGTTGAATGATGAAGGGGTATACGCAAAAGCGATTGTGTTCCCAACCGTTCCAAAAGGAACAGGCAGAGTCCGCAACATGCCATCAGCTGCCCATACAAAAGAAATGCTCGATCAAGCTCTGTCGGTCTATGAAAAAGTCGGTAAAGAAATGGGGATTATTTAAGGCTGGCTCGGCAATCGACACGAGACTAGAAAGAGTTGGGGGACAGGAAATGAAAAATATTTTAATTACCGGAGCTTTAGGCCAAATCGGCTCTGAATTAACGGTAAAGCTTAGAAGTATATACGGTGCGGATCGTGTTATCGCCACAGACATCCGCAAGACAGACTGCGAGGCTGCCGAAAGCGGCCCGTTTGAAATATTGGATGTGACAGACGGAAATTCATTATTTGACACAGCTAAGAAATACAACACAGATACGATCATCCATATGGCGGCGGTGTTGTCGGCTACCGCTGAAGCAAATCCGGTCTTTGCCTGGAATTTGAATATGGGCGGTTTAATGAACGCCCTTGAAGCGGCAAGGAATTTAAATTGCCAATTCTTTACACCCAGTTCAATTGGCGCTTTTGGGCCGACAACGCCTAAAGACAACACGCCGCAAGACACGCTGCAGCGTCCGACGACGATGTATGGCGTCAATAAAGTAGCGGGTGAATTGCTGGCTGACTATTATTTTTATAAATTTGGTGTCGATACTAGAGGGCTTCGTTTTCCCGGCCTTATTTCGTATGTTACGCCTCCGGGCGGGGGCACAACGGATTATGCGGTCGAAATTTATTACGAAGCGGTCAAGCAAAAATCCTACACCTCTTATATTGCCAAAGGTACTTACATGGACATGATGTATATGCCCGACGCCCTTAATGCAATTATCGATTTGATGGAAGCAGATCCTGCCCGTCTTAAACACCGCAATTCCTTTAATGTGACCGCGATGAGCTTTGAGCCGGAGCAGATTGCGGCAGAAATCCGCAAACATATCCCTGAGTTTGAGCTGCGTTACCAGGTGGATCCCGAACGCCAGAGGATCGCCGATAGCTGGCCAAATTCAATCGATGCAACAGCAGCCAAGGAAGAGTGGGGCTTTAAAGCTGATTTTGACCTGATAAAAATGACAGACGATATGCTTAGGCATTTAGCCGTAAAGCAGTTGTAGCTTGGGCAACCATCCTATTTTCGATGGGTTGTTTTAATGCTGGCCTGAGCAGCTGGGACAAAGTCAGGAAACTGAAGCACAGTTGACTGTATATGAAAAAAGGTGAAATCATTATCGATTTCACCTTTTTACGTAGATCATCTTGTCTTGTTTTTCAATTACGCGGCCAATGATCACAGCATCAGCGAGGCCATTTTCTTGCAGCGATTTAACATAGGCTTTGGCTTCGTCTGCTCCGAGCGAAACAAGCAGGCCACCAGAAGTAATCGCATCGCAAAGGACAAGCTGTTCCTCCAAAGAAATATCCTCATATTCGACATTGTCACCAAGCCATTTATGGTTTGACTTTGAACCGCCGGGAACGACTCCCTGTGCCGCGAGCTCAAACGTGCCGTCAAGGACAGGAACTTTCGATAAAGTAATTTCGAAGCTGACTCCGCTGCCACCGGCCATTTCACTGCCGTGCCCGAGCAAGCCAAATCCGGTGACATCGGTAACAGCATGCGGCTGGAACGGTTTTAATAGCGTTGCGGCAGTGCGGTTCAGCATCGCCATTGTTTCGGTTACTTTCCATTCTTGTTCCGCAGTAACTTTTCCTCGTTTAATGCCGGTCGTTAAAATTCCGGCACCGATTGGTTTTGTTAAAACGAGAACATCGCCAGGTTTCGCCCCGACATTTTTCCATATCTGCTCAGGATGGACAATTCCGGTAACAGACAGTCCAAATTTCGGCTCCTGGTCATCAATGGAGTGCCCGCCAACCGTAACAGCGCCGGCTTCCTTCACTTTATCTCCGGCACCTCTAAGGATTTCTGCAAGTATATCTGCCCCAAGCTTTTTAACGGGATATCCGACAATGTTAAGGACTGTTTTCGGTTCACCGCCCATTGCATATACGTCACTTAATGCATTAGCAGCAGCGATTGTACCAAACATATACGGATCATCGACGATTGGCGTAAAGTAATCCAATGTTTGAATTAAAGCAATTGTATCGGTCAGGCGGTAAACTCCTGCATCATCAGAGGTTTCATGCCCGACTAGCAAATCTGCAACCGGTTCTTGCAGCGGTAAAAGACGCAAAACTTGCGCCAGGTCCTCAGGACCAATTTTACAGCCTCAACCAGCTTTTGTTGATAATGATGTAAGACGAATTTTTTCATGCTCGTTCAACTGTCCCACCTCCAATATTCAGTATACCTGTTTATTGTGATTGCCGCATATCATAAAACTCATCATTTGCGGAAAAATAACGTTTGTACTAAAATGTCACTAATAACGCGAATTCATTCGCGAATATCACACTTCATGAGGAGGATTATCATGAATAAATATCAGTTAACTGTTGAATTTTGCATGCAGTGAAACTATGCACCTAAAGCCGCGGGTCTCGCGGAAGAACTATTTACCCATTTCCGTGGAAACATTGAAAAGCTTGAACTGATCCCAAGTTCAGGCGGAGCATTTGAAGTAACGGTTAATGGCGAGAAAGTGTACTCCAAGCTCGACACTGGGGTATTCCCAAACGCGAATGAAATCATTGAAAAAATGGAGGCGTAAGCGCCTTTTACCTCCAACTAAAAGCAGATCGGGGTTTTTAAATTTTTCGATGCACAATGCAAAAATGATGGTACACAATAATTTTATTATGTAAACTATTTAACATATCATAATAGAGAATGCCTCTTACGCCCGGATAAGAGGCATTCTTGATGAGCAGGATGATAAGGAAAACTCTTATATTATGGAAGGGTCACAAATCTGTTCTGGCCCGGTCCAGCCTTTGTTTTTGATAAAAAAATTTCGAGTATACCTTGAGCAAATGTGGCATGAACATGCTTATGAACAACTGAAAACGGAAAAGTGACCGTACGCCGGCGTAGCTGGGGAGTGGCAGAATTCGTATCAACCGCTGAGATGATAATCGATTTGTCTTCAAGAAAGACGGTAACCTGGGAGGAAGGAAACTCAGCCAAAAGTGCTTCAATAATGATTTCTTGCTCCGTTTCAAACATATCAATTCTGAACGCCGTCTCATCCAAATAATTGGTAAGCGGATCCAGAAAGTACTGTTCGAGCCATTTTTCAAGTGACCGTAAATCAAGCGGTTGTTCTTTGCTTTCGTCATTCATGATGATGACCCTCCTTGCTACTATAATTAATTATATTCGCTTACATTCTTATATGTGCTGGACAAATCAAAATGGTATAATT
Source organism: Bacillus sp. V3-13 (assembly GCF_002860165.1). GTDB lineage: Bacteria > Bacillota > Bacilli > Bacillales > Cytobacillaceae > Bacillus_BJ. The sequence continues at coordinate 88,963 of NZ_PGUZ01000012.1, forward strand.
AACGCGCAAAATGATTTGGAGGGGTTTTTAAAATGAACCAGCTATTGCGTTTAATTCCCCCTGTTCATGAATACCAGAATGACAGCCGGTTTAAACTGTTGATGGAAGAGCATGGGTTGGATTTTTCAAGCATGTCAACGTACGTAAAACAGACCGTTGACTCGATCAGGAAGCAAATATTACATGAAGCTTGGGAAGGTGCAGATCCCGGTACATCAGCGTTTTTAGATGAATTTTTCGGGCTTCTGTCCAAAGAACTTGAAATCCGGACATGTTATACGATCAAGCGCGTAATAAATGCGACAGGCACGATTTTACATACTAATCTAGGCAGGGCAAGGCTTAGTGAGGATGCAGTCCGGCATGTAATTGAAACTGCACGTCATTATTGCAATCTTGAGTACAAATTGGCAGAAGGTGAGCGCGGTTCCCGGCATGCCCATGCAGAAACTCTCATCAAACAAATTACTGGCGCAGAGGCAGCGATGGTCGTCAACAATAATGCTGCAGCCGTTTTTTTGATCCTGCGGGCGCTGGCATCTGACAAAGAGGTCGTTGTTTCCCGCGGTCAGCTTGTCGAAATCGGCGGCTCGTTCAGGGTGTCGTCGATTATGGAAGAAAGCGGGGCAAAACTGGTTGAAGTCGGCACGACGAATAAGACGCGTTTAAGCGATTATGAAAAAGCGATTAATGAAAATACAGCCATGCTTTTAAAGGTGCATACAAGCAATTTTAAGGTCGTTGGTTTTACCGAAATGGTCGATACTAATGAGCTGGCGGCCCTTGCAAATAAGCATCCGGGAATTATTTTCTACGAAGATTTAGGAAGCGGAGCATTGTACGATTTTCGCAAACATGGGATCGGTGAAGAGCCGGTTGTCAGTGAAGTACTTGAGATGGGAGCTGATATTGTCTCATTCAGCGGCGACAAGCTGCTTGGCGGTCCGCAGGCAGGAATCATCGCAGGAAAAAAAGCGATCATTGACAGTTTAAAAAAACATCAGCTCGCCAGGGTGTTAAGAATAGACAAAATGACCCTGGCAGCCCTTGAAGCGACCCTGGTCGATTATTTAAAAGGGGAACAAGGCATGAAAAAAATCCCTGCAATCAGGGACTTGCTCACTTCAAAGGAAGAATTAATGGAACGTGCCGGGAACTTTCTTGTCAGGCTTGGAAAAACCGCTGCTTTTTCGGCGAAGGCAGTTGAAGGAATGAGCCAGGTAGGCGGAGGCACGATGCCGGATGTTTTATTGCCTTCATTTCCTATTGTGCTTAAATTTACAGATATTCCGGCTGAGCAGGCTGCCCGGATGATGAGAATGGATTTTACACCTGCTATCGTGACGAGAATTCACAAGGATGAAATTTATATAGACTTAAGAACGGTGGCTGCCCACGAAGAAGATCTTATTATAGAAGCTTTACATTCGCTTAGCAAAAAAGGCTGTTGATAAAGCAGCCTTTTTAGTATTGATCAGTTTTTCCTGACCCAGGCCGGGTCTGGCCTTTTACAGTTACAGATCGTGATGTGCATGATGCTTTTGCCGTGAATGGTTTTGGTTTTTCACTTTGTGTGATCCGCTAAGCGGGGCCGGCTGAGTATTTTGATCTCCTTTAGGAGCGTTTTTGTGCATATCTTTGCTTGTGTTTTTGTTCATACAATCCCTCCTACGGTTAGGATGGAAAAATCCGCTCAGATTTATACTGAATAAATTCATAGCGATTGCACAATTTAACGTTACATATTTTTAATACAGGAGTGACATTCATGCGTTACCATAAAAATAAGCAACAAGCTTTTCAAGCAGCCCAGCAAGGAATGGAAAATGCCCGGGAGCTATATTTGGATATTGTCAGGGACAGCGCGAGCTACGGGCATCAACTAAAGCATTTAAAAAATGAAGTGAATGAGGCATTCCAACAAATTGAAAATGCTTTGGAAGTGGCATCAGAGCATCAGCGCATCCAGCTCAAACAATACCAGGAGGATTTAGAGGAAATGATCAAAGGGGTAAAGGTTGGCGAATAGTGGATGTGACTGCCCTAAATCATATATATCAGCCCAATACTGTCTTTGTATCGGGCTTTTTTGTTTTCCCGCAATAATAATCCAAAATAACATGAGTAGAAAAAAATTTCATGGGTGTTGCTATGTCCAGGATTTTCATCAATATCATACTAAATAAGGGATAAATGATAAGAAAAACTTATCATAAACAATAACATTCTTGTTATTTACTTATACAGAAGGTTGTATTAACATTAAAATTGTGAGAAAAGGGCGGATGGGAGAGAAAATTCAAACTTTTCGACAATTAATATAATTTATTATATGATGGTTACGAAAGAGGGGGATACTATATATGGCAAAAAACGACGTTTTTAACGCCCGTAAATTTTTTGATTTAGACGGGAAGCGCTATCATTATTATCAATTAGCTGCTCTTGAAAAAGCCGGATTAGGCAATGTCTCCAAATTGCCATATTCGATTAAAGTACTGCTTGAATCAGTACTTCGCCAATTGGATGGTCGTGTTATTACAAAAGAACATGTTGAAAACCTTGCTAAATGGGGAACAAGTGAAGTAAAGGAAATCGATGTTCCTTTTAAACCTTCACGTGTAATTCTGCAAGATTTTACAGGGGTGCCAGCAGTGGTTGACCTCGCTTCACTGCGTAAAGCGATGGCGGATATGGGCGGAGACCCGGATAAAATCAACCCGGAAAAGCCGGTTGACCTCGTTATTGACCATTCTGTACAGGTCGATAAGTATGGAACCCCGGATGCCCTCCAAGTCAATATGGAACTGGAATTTGAACGAAATGCAGAAAGATACCAATTTTTGAGCTGGGCGCAAAAAGCATTCGATAACTACCGTGCTGTTCCTCCTGCGACCGGAATTGTCCACCAGGTGAACCTGGAATTTCTTGCAAGCGTGATCCATGCAATAGAAACGCCTGACGGCGATTTTGAAGCATTCCCGGACACTCTCGTTGGAACAGACTCGCACACAACGATGATCAACGGGATTGGCGTTCTCGGCTGGGGCGTGGGCGGCATAGAAGCAGAAGCAGGCATGCTTGGCCAGCCATCCTACTTCCCGGTACCGGAAGTGGTTGGTGTGAAATTAGTAGGCGAAATGCCTAATGGCTCAACAGCTACCGACCTGGCCTTAAAAGTAACCCAGGTTCTCCGCAGCCAGGGGGTTGTAGGCAAGTTTGTCGAATTCTTCGGTCCTGGTGTTACATCCCTTCCTTTAGCGGACCGGGCGACAATTGCAAACATGGCGCCGGAATACGGGGCAACTTGCGGATTCTTCCCGGTTGATTCCGAGTCGCTCGACTATATGCGTTTAACAGGACGCTCTGAAGAACAAATTAAAATAGTCGAAACGTACTGCAAGGAAAATGGTCTGTTCTTTGACCCATCTCTAGAACCAGTATATACAAATGTTGTTGAAATTAATCTTTCCGAAATCGAAGCAAACCTTTCAGGTCCGAAGCGTCCTCAGGATTTAATTCCGCTGTCAATGATGAAGCAAGCGTTTAACGAAGCATTGACCGCACCACAGGGAAATCAGGGGTTTGGTCTTGACGCGACAGAGATCAATAAAGAAATTACCGTTGATTTTAACAATGGTGATTCCACAAAAATGAAAACCGGCGCTGTTGCGATTGCAGCGATCACAAGCTGTACGAACACTTCAAATCCATACGTGCTTGTTGGTGCTGGTTTAGTGGCGAAAAAAGCCGTTGAGCTTGGTATGGAAGTTCCGAAATTCGTCAAAACTTCGCTGGCACCTGGCTCGAAAGTTGTCACAGGTTATTTGCGCGATTCAGGACTGCTTCCTTATCTGGAGCAGCTTGGCTTTAACCTTGTTGGGTATGGCTGTACAACTTGTATCGGCAACTCTGGCCCATTACGGGAGGAAATCGAAAAAGCGATCGCTGAAAACGATCTTCTTGTTGCTTCGGTCCTTTCCGGCAACCGTAACTTTGAAGGACGGATCCACCCGCTTGTGAAAGCTAATTACCTGGCATCTCCTCCGCTTGTAGTGGCGTATGCTTTAGCCGGAACCGTTGATATTGATCTCCAAACTGATCCGCTCGGTAAGGATCAAAAAGGGAACGATGTATTCTTCAAAGACATTTGGCCGACGACAGCTGAAGTGAACGAAGTTGTAAAGCGCACTGTTACGCCTGAATTGTTCCGCAAAGAATACGAGCATGTTTTTGACGATAATGCCCGCTGGAACGAAATTCAAACGAGCAACGAACCATTATATAGCTTTGATGAAAATTCAACTTACATTCAAAACCCGCCATTCTTTGAAGGCTTAACTCCTGATGCCGGCCAAGTGGAGCCTTTAACAGGACTGCGCGTCGTTGGCAAGTTCGGTGATTCAGTGACAACTGACCATATTTCGCCAGCCGGTGCAATCGGCAAAGATACTCCAGCTGGAAAATATCTTCGTGAAAAGGGAGTAGAACCACGCGATTTCAACTCGTATGGTTCACGCCGTGGTAACCATGAAGTCATGATGCGCGGAACATTCGCAAATATCCGGATTCGCAACCAGATAGCACCTGGGACAGAAGGCGGATTCACAACATATTGGCCAACCGGCGAAGTCACATCCATTTACGATGCCTGTATGAAGTATAAAGAAGATGGAACAGGTCTTGTTGTTCTTGCCGGCAAAGACTATGGAATGGGTTCTTCCCGTGACTGGGCTGCCAAAGGAACGAACTTGCTGGGCATCAAGACAGTTATTGCAGAAAGCTATGAGCGTATCCACCGCTCAAACCTTGTATTGATGGGTGTGCTTCCACTTCAATTCAAGCAAGGAGAGAACGCCGAAGTTCTTGGTTTAACTGGTAAAGAAATAATCGACGTGCAAATCGATGAAAATGTAAGACCTCGCGATTTTGTGAAGGTAACAGCTACAGATGAAGACGGCAATAAGCTGACATTTGAAGTGCTTGTTCGTTTCGACTCTGAAGTTGAAATTGATTACTATCGTCACGGCGGCATCCTGCAAATGGTATTGCGCGATAAATTGAAAAATTAAGTAAAAATTGACAGCACCATGCGACATTATGTTGCATGGTGTTTTCATTCTTTTTAGCAGTTATTTTAACCTGGAAAATTTCTTAAAAAACTCGATTTAAAAAATTACGTGTTAAAATATTCTTCAGAAGAAGATTGAGCAAGGCGAAAGGAGTTACTGATGAACAAAACACAAATCCAATCCGTCACATATGAAAACGGAAGATTATACATATTGGACCAAACAAAGCTTCCCACTATCATCGAATTTTTAGAAATAACCTCCATTGAGGACGCCTGGGATGCCATCAAGCAATTGAAGGTTCGCGGTGCCCCGGCAATTGGCATCGCAGCTGCATACGGTTTGCTTCTCGGGCTGAGAGATGCTCCCGAAGACAATTTTGCTTCCTTTTACACCTTTTTTAAAGAAAAATCAGATTATCTGGCTGGCTCAAGGCCGACTGCCGTAAATTTATTTTGGGCGTTAAGACGGATGGATGAACGGACGAAGCGCGAAAGCAGCAAACCAATTGCTCTGATCAAAGCGGCGCTTGAGGATGAAGCCCACAAAATTCGGGAGGAGGATGAAGAGGTTTGCCGTAGCATCGGGGAACATGCCTTATCCCTTTTCGAAGATGGAATGGGGGTGCTGACTCATTGCAATGCCGGTGGAATTGCGACAGCCAAATATGGGACAGCGCTGGCGCCGCTTTATCTTGCAAAAGAACGCGGTTGGGACATGAAGGTTTTTGCGGATGAAACACGTCCGCTCCTGCAAGGTGCGAGATTAACTGCATGGGAGCTAATGCAAGCAGGAATCGATGTTACTTTAATCGCCGATAACATGGCTGCCATGGTCATGCAAAAAGGCTGGATCCAGGCAGTCATCGTCGGATGTGACCGCGTAGCCGCCAACGGGGATACCGCAAATAAAATTGGAACATATGGTGTGGCGCTGCTGGCAAAAGCCCATAATATTCCCTTTTATGTTGCCGCTCCAATCTCAACGATCGATCTTGCAACTAAAACAGGAGCTGACATTCCGATTGAAGAAAGGGATGCGGCGGAAATTACCGCTGGGTTCGGCAAACAAACAGCGCCTGAAGGGGTCAAGGTATATAATCCGGCTTTTGACGTAACACCATACCATTTAATTACGGCGATCATTACTGAAAAAGGCATTATAAGAGGAAACTTTGAGGAGCAACTTCCCAGGTTATTTGAGTCATAATCAATAAAAGATTAAGTGGATGAAATTTGTCTTGCTCTGGACACGATTGTTTACGGAATTGTCACATTTCAGGCTGTTTTTCGCCCGCTGGCTACCTTATTTTTTCTCATTTTCTAGGGTAAAATACTTATGAATACGGGATGACAAAATGGGAAAAGAGGGACAGCATGGTCAAAAAAGTAATCGCTGTGGTAATATTGACTACCTTACTCACCGTGGCGATTGTTCAGGCTATGGAGAAGAAAGAACAGCCAGACAATTTGCCAGGACTGAAAATGGGCGTAAAAGCTCCCGATTTTGAATTAACTTCGCTGACGGGAGAAACAGTAAAGCTCTCTGATTTTAAAGGAAAGAAAGTAATGCTCAATTTTTGGGCTACCTGGTGTCCCCCTTGTAAAGCAGAAATGCCGGCAATGGAAAAGTTTTATCAACAAATGAAGGATGAAGTTGCTGTTCTCGCGGTTAACATCGACCCGACAAATGATGTGAAGGGATTTACTGAAGAACAAGGAGTTACTTTTACAATTCTGCTTGATGATCAAGAAGAGGCTAGCAAAATTTATCAAATTATCTCCATCCCGACTACCTTCTACATTGACGAGGCCGGAATTGTCCGAAATAAACACATCGGGGCAATGACAGAAGAGCAAATGACGCATTTTATTCATCAATAACCCGGTTCCGTGGCACCCAGCAGAGGGTGTCTTTTATTATGGCAAACAAGATGTAAGATGATATTCAATTTTCAAAAAGTTGTAATAATTGAAAGCGTTTTTGGGCATAATTACTGTTACTATAATATTAAAGGAGAGTGAAAAGTGATGAGAAAGCCTCGTAAACGTTCTTTTTCCGAGCTTGTTTCGGAAAATAAGCGCCAGCTCCTAAATGACCGTGATGCGATCGAGAAAATAGAAGCCCGCCTTGAACAAAAAAGACTCGAAAAGGCAGAGTAGTCGATCTCTATTTTCCAGTCATGGTTCCTTCTCATCATGGTAATAATGAGAGAAGGAGGTGGATAACATGAGCAAGAACATACACGGAAAAAACCGGCAACAATTCGTCCCAAACCATTTAGGTACTCAACCGCGGGGATTTGGGGGAAATAAAGGAAAACAGATGCAGGACCGCTCTGGTCAGCACCCTCAAGTTATCCAAACAAAAGGGGAATAAATAAAACCCATCATCAGGATTGTCCCGCAAATGGCTTGGGTTTTAATACTGACCGCCTAAACCTCCGTCCCGATCAGGGTGGAGGTTTTTTATATCCCTCCAGCACCCTGTGTTTAGCACCTATCATCATTTATCGTGGATATTAGTCTTATCGCGGATAAAACTCACTTTCCGCGGATGCCTGGATCGCAAAAAAAAAAAAAAAAAAACAGCACAATGCAAACTATTCCCCTCTTTTTCCCTTAATTTTTCCCTCAGATTCGATACAAACTATTCGTGTAGCATCTTAATCCCAAGGAGGAAAACGCGATGGCCGATATTAAACCTAAACCGGATGATCGCAGCGATAATGTCGAGAAGCTGCAATCAATGATCGTCAATACGATTGGAAATATGGAAGAGGCTGAGGCGACGCTTGATTTTGCCGGACCGGAAGAGCGCGCGCAGGTTGAAGCGAAGAATGAACGCCGCCGTGAAAGCTTGGATGCTTTGCGGCAAGAAGTAAGGGATGAGGCACGGGCACAGCAAAACCAGTAGAAAAGATAAGGAATATTAAAAGGAGAGACCTGTTCCAGGCGGGACAGGTTTTTCCCATTTACAGTGCCATTAACTAAGGCGGTTCTTTTTAGCTGATCATGAAGTTATGGTAAGATAGAGAAAATGATCAAACAGAATGAGATGGTATTGTGAAACAACACAAACAGCTAAATCAACAAGAACAAATCACTAAGTGGGAGCAAGAGCTAAACGAAACGGGTTATATTTCGAATGAGGGCGAATTGTTAAAAACAATGTCGCGTTTAGAAGAAGATAATGACCAGGCCGAATTGTCGGTTTTATATACATTGGCAGCACTGTCGAGAAGTCGAAAGAACCATCAGGATTCGCTTGTTTTGGCATGGATGGAAAAAGCCGCTCAGCTTAATCCTGCCAATGAGCGGGCAACCTCATATCTTGCCCGGTTTGAATGGAAAAAGAACCGGGACCTTTTGAGCAGCCTTGTCTTTCCTTCGATTAGAGAAACCGATAACCGGACCGCAAAAAAGAAAATTGCCGACCAATATATCGCTATTTGCCGAGTCTTTTTAGAGGAAGCGGAGGAGCAGCTCCAGCAGCTGGAGAAATGGCAAAAAGCTTTAGTTGTTCTCAACCAGACGGATGTTGAAGCGGTATACGCGAACTTGATTAAGCTTTTGCATGAAGCGATTGACAACACATCACGCTTGTTAAAGGCGGCGGAAGAGTATGAAGCTTCGATAAGTGGCGTTTTTTATACATCAACCCATGTCGAGGATCTGAAAACGAGTCTTGCCGAGATTGAGAAAATCAAACTGGAATGGCTTGGACTTTTTACAGAAGAATCAACTAACAGCAAAAAAACGAGCGCTCTGGAAGAACTGAACGAAATGATTGGATTAGAATCGGTGAAGGAAAGAGTGAGCAATCTCTACCGGTTTTTAAAGTATCAAAAGGAGCGCAAAGCTCTTGGCTTTCAAACGAAAGATGCGCTGAACCTCAATATTGTCTTAACGGGAAATCCGGGAACGGGGAAAACAACTTTGGCAAGGTTATTCGCCAAAATTTTTCATGAGCTTGGAGTTCTACCGGGAGAGGAAGTCATTGAAGCAGACCGATCGCAGCTGATTGGTGCCTATGTGGGCCAAACTGAAGAAAACGTCAGAGCGGTCGTTGAAAGGGCTGTTGGTGGCGTTTTATTTATTGATGAAGCCTATAGCTTAAAGCGGGACTCACAGTCGGGGAGCGATTACGGACAAACAGCGATCGACACACTTGTCTCATTGATGACCGGCAGCGAGTATGAAGGCAAATTTGCGGTTATACTGGCCGGCTATCCTGAAGAAATGAGACATTTCCTCGATGCCAATCCTGGTTTGCGAAGCCGTTTTCCAAGCTCCAATCATCTTCACCTTGAGGATTACAGCGAAGCTGAACTGGTTGAAATAGGCGAAAAGCTTGCTTTTGAAAATGATTTTATCTTAACAGAAGAAGCGAAGAGAGCACTTGGCGAACGAATTGAACGGGAACGCGTCGACGACACGTTTGGAAATGCCCGGACGGTTCGCAACCTCGTCCTTGATGCGATTTTTAAAAAAGGGTCTTCATCTGAAAAACGCAATGATTTTTTGATTTATACTCTTTTAGACAAAGAGGACTTCAGTGAACAAGCCAGGGAGCCGGAAGAAAGGCCGCTCAAGCGATTAGAGAAGCTGACCGGGTTAACGACTGTGAAAAATGACGTCAAATCATTAATTTCATTTGTTAAAATGCAGCAACTCCGCAGAGACCATGGCATGCCGGTTGTACCAATCCAGCTTCATGCCGTTTTTACCGGAAATCCGGGGACCGGGAAAACGACTGTTGCGAAAATATATGCGCGGTTGCTCAAAGAATGCGGAATATTGAAACGGGGACACTTAATCGTGGCCAGCAGGGCAGATTTAGTTGCAGGATATGTCGGGCAGACGGCTATCAAAACAAAGAAGAAAATCAGGGAAGCTCTCGGCGGAGTACTGTTTATTGATGAAGCTTATTCATTGCTCGGGAATGGCCCTGGAGACTTTGGGAGAGAAGCGATTGATACGCTGGTTGATGAAATGACGAAGCATAATGAAAATCTTGTGGTCATTTTAGCCGGCTACCCAAACGAAATGGAGAGGCTGCTTGATAGCAATCCGGGCCTCCGTTCGAGGTTTAAGAAATTCTTTAATTTTCCCGATTATTCCACAGAAGAATTACTCGAAATCATGGAAACGTATGCCGCGTCGTATCAATATCAAATAACTGAAGAGGGTAAACAGCTTTTACGTGCTTCTCTTGAACATGCCAATACGAATGGAAATGGCCGTTACGCAACCAATCTTGTCGACGAAGCCATCCAATTCCAGGCACTCCGGTTCATGTCGGGCTATTCTGGAGATATGCTTTTAGACAAAACGGCTCAACTAAATAAAGCCGATTTTACAGAAGCGATGAAAAAAGTAAGTGAAGGGGAATAAAACATGCATGTTGCGTTGAAGGAAATTGAAGTCCGCTACGCTGAAACAGATCAAATGGGCGTTGTCTACCATGCCAATTATCTTATTTGGATGGAGCTCGGGCGTACAAAGTTAATTGAAGATTTAGGGTTTAATTATGCAAAATTAGAAGAGGACGGAATTATTTCACCTGTCATTGATATTCAAGCATCGTATAAAAAGCCGGTCCGATACGGTGAAAAAGCGCTTGTCAAAACATGGATTGAAGAATATGACGGATTCAGGGTCGCCTATGCCTACGAAATCGAGGATGAATCCGGCAACATTGCGGTTACGGGCTTATCCAAACATGTTTGCGTCAAAAAAGAAACATTCAGGCCGATTGCTATAAAAAGAAGTTACCCTGACTGGCATGAGGCTTATGAAAAAGCAAAAAAACGGAACAATCTGTAAAGTGACCTGAGGTGAAATTTGTTGGCATTCGGAATTAACAGACAGGAGTTGCAGGAGTGGAAAAAGAAAATTGCGGCCGGGGAAATTGCCTTTTTAACGCATTATTGGCTGGATGAACGTTTTCCAGGCTGCAATACTGTTACAAAAGTAGGCTGCAGCAACATTGGAAAATTGGCAAAATGGGGTGCCAAATATAATCTTAAACCAGAGTGGATTCACCATCGGAAAGACTTTCCGCATTTTGACTTGCTTGGTTCAAGGCAAGTGGAGATTTTAAAAGCCGAGGGCTTGTTTGAACATATTTGGTGAAATATATAACTCTAATGCAGGTTAAACAGGAAAGCAGACGCGGTCAGCGTCTGCTTAATTAGAGTAGTGATATTCAGGTTCTTCCGCTTCTGAATTGTATTCAACGCGGAGATCATGGTCATCAAAATACCATAGATCTTTTTCTTCTATATAATAAGTGATGCCGTCCTTATTCGTTTTCGCCCCGATATTAAGCGGCTTTTCATTTGAAATTCCAAGCGAAAAACCTTGCTGGACAGTGCTGCATCCGCCATACCTGGCAAAAAATCGCACAAAGTCACCGTCTTTCAAGAGCATTTCTTGTTTATACCATTCGGCTGCATCATCGCTCACAAAGATATTCATCAGTTCGGCTCCTTCCATCCGCTGTATAATTCTTATTATAAAATATTAATGGCTTTGAAGCGAGTGATCAACGTTACAACACAGAGTGACCAGGTCAAAAATTCGTGATACGATCTGGGCGAATGCCCAGTTTTCAAAGCTGGAAACAGAGCCAAAAAAGGATTAAGATATCGTAATCACACCGCTCAAAATCATGAGCAGATTGAGACAGATATGCCATAATGCAGCTGGAAGCAGGCTCGCAGACCGGATCGTTAAGCCGGCGAGAAAAAGGCCGCCAATTGCAAATCCAAGGCATGAAATAAACGAATAGCCATACGCAAGATGGGAAAAGCCGAATGCGGCACCATTGAAGAGTACCGCCCACTTTTCGCCAACCATTGCCGCAAATCTTGTTAATAATACTCCTCTCCAAAGAATTTCTTCGAGCAGGCCGTTTACGAGTGAAAATGCTGCGATAAAAAGCGGTGCCTCGAGGAGGAAAAGCTCTCCTCCATTGAAGAATATAAAGAACAAGAAGACAGCAATATTTACGCTGAGCGCGGCAGCGAGAAATCCGCTTGCTTTCAAAGAGTGGAAACCGCTCCAAATAAACGGGAAATAAATTTTTTCATTCCAATCCGGCCGGTTCCAATATAGATTGGCTTTCCTTTTAAACATGTAAGCAACGTACGAAATCAGCAAAATCGGTACCAGAATCAAGAATCTGTTCATCACTGCGTTAACATAGCTGTTGGTTACGATTGCATCCAAAAACCGGTCTCCGTACAGCTGCAGCAGTTGACCGGCGAGAAAAGCGAGGGTAACCCAGATGAACAGACGGTTCTCTTCTTTGATAAATGCAATTGCAATAAACAATCCTAAACTAAACAAAGCTAATAAAGTAAATAATTGAAGCTCAAACAAAAGAATCATGAAAACAAATAAACTGATTAGAATGAATCCTATCATATGATTGCTCTTTTCCATTATCATGCCTCATTTCCCAACAAAGAATATTTTACCATTATCAGCAACATTTTGTTTAACTTTATTGGAAAGATACTATCACGCAGGGCTTGAATTTCTCAGGTTTTAACCTGGATTAGTTTTAAATGAATAAAGAAGGGTAAAGCAACTCAAAATACAAGGGGTGATTCGATGTTGAAAATGACAGAAAAAGCTCATGATGCAATCCATAAAGCAGTCGAGAAAGAGAAAAAGTTTCTGGACGAAGAGCTTTTCGTTCGGCTTTCGATGGGAATTGGCTGAGGAGGTCCCCAATTGAAGCTGTCTCTGGAGGAGCGGCCTTTAGAAGCTGATGAAGTTATTGAATTTGAAGAAATAAAAGTGGTTATTCACGAGCGGGATGCTGTTTATTTTAACAACGTCAAGCTTGATTTTGTAGAGGATGTCTTTGGGAAAGGGCGTTTCCAATTGTTGAAGATTTGAGACTCCCATGGCTATAACGCCCGAGCGTTACCTCGTTTCTCCCGTTTGCAAAAAAAGCGGCTCCCCGGTCGATTTGGGGCAGCCGCTTTTTAATGATTATCACAGCACTTTTTTAGCGCTGATCCATCATCTCTAAAAAATCGATCAATTCATCAAAGTTGTGGATTGTTTTTAACGGGATGCCTTCGCAATCGTAATCAGGCTGAAAATGAAAAAAATCCACATGGAACTCTTCGTCCTCATGTTCCTGCACCGAGGTTGCGAAAATAAGCTCGCCTGTTTTCAAGTGCAATTCATTCATTGCTGAACACCTTCCTAAACAGCTACTGTTCTTATAACTAGTTTAAACGATAATCAGCAGCAAACTTCTTGATTTATTGACAAAAAAATGAATTTATCTTGATGAGATTGCAGGCATGATTGTACCAGGCCCGGCTTCTTTAACAAAGAAGCAGCCAGCGATTTAAATATTAAATTGTCACTAATTTACTCGCAATCGGAAGAGCAATTTTAAACGTTGTCCCTTTATCAACCGTACTATCAACGTATATTTTGCCTCCATAGCTTTCAACAATTTTTTTGCACACTGACAAACCGATCCCGGTTCCCGTTTCTTTCGTCGTATAGAAAGGATTGAACAGCTTCTCGGCCGTTTTTTCGGCGATTCCGCAGCCGTTGTCTTCAATAAAAATATACGCACAGCCTGAACATACTTCTGTCTTTAGTTGAATCGATCCCTGTCTTTTGCCGCCCAATTCATCGACGGCCTCCAATGCATTTTTTACCATGTTGACCAACACTTGTTTCAATTGTTTATTATCGATATGTAAAAGTGCATCCCGCTCGTCATATTCTACTGCAAAACGGATGCTCCGCAAGTGTGCCTCACTTTCAAAAAGCATAAAAATTTCCCGGATGACCGTATTTAAATATACATACTCTGTTTTATTTTCCTTCGGTTTCGCAGCATTCAAAAATTCATAAATGATATCGTTGGCCCTGTTAATCTCTTCGAGGGCTACATTCGCATATTCTTCTTTCCCAATTTTAACTAAATAGGGTTGGATAAGCTGAATAAATCCTTTCACAGTAGTAAGCGGGTTTCGTATTTCATGGGCAATCCCGGCGGCAAGCTGTTCTACCGTAGCAATATGGCTGGATGCGACCGCTGCTTCGTGCATTTCTTTTGCGGCTTTTTCGAAAGCTTGTTTTTTCTCGGCAAGCTGCCTCTGAAAAAAGGTAAGCTTACTCTCAACAATCGTGATTAAATTTTGAATATCTGCCGCATTGGCTTCGTTGGGAAAGCAAAAAAGATGGATTCCTGGTTCGGAAACAGCTTTGTAAATGGTATAGGTCATATAACCGTCATCCGCATGGTTCATAGGAATAGTGAAAAAGGTCGTATTTGGCGAATCAAATAAGAAAGAGCGGAGTTTTTCTTGATCGCCCTCCATCACCAGCTCTGAAAAGGTATATGGGGCGTGAAAAGCGATTTCCGCATATTTCGACGCCTTCAATACCATTAAATTATGATCAATACAAAAATAGGGAAAAGGCAGTTTTTCTAAAACGTTCTCATATGAGTCCATTTCCGAACCATCCTTATCATCATTATTAAAAATCCGCTTACCTAAATCGCACAGTCAATATACTCTATGGTTAATAAAGAATGATTATGTCAAATTTTGTGGTCTAAAAAAAGAGTTTGACGGTAAATAAGACTTTCATACCATTATCATACCAAAATACCCCATGTGTTAGCAATAACGCACAAAATATTTCTTTTTTTAGAACATACAACATCTGCAAGTAGAAATGTTCTAAATGAAGCGAATTTTTTATGGACTTTGGATCTGAAAGCCGCAAGGAAGATCGGGATTTATGGGATGCATGGTAAAACAAGTGCAGAAAAATGGCTGCAGAGGAAAGTATTCATCCTCTACAGCCATTTTACTTTAGGTTCCGTTTTATTGATAATCCTCTTAATATTGGCCCGGTGCCGGTAGAATACAAAAATACCAAGAATCGAGACGACAATGATGAGCGGAAGATCACCAAAGAAGATTGCGTAAACAACCGCGCCGATTGCTGCCGTCATCGACGATAGAGAGACATACTTCGTTATGTATAGACTGATGAAAAAGATTAGCAGTATGATGACAAACATCGGTGGCGCATAAAATAGCAGTACTCCGCCCGATGTTGCGACTGCCTTGCCGCCCCGGAACCCCGCAAACAACGGGTACATATGGCCAATAACTGAAACAACACCTGTCAGTAATGGATGAAGATCTGATCCAAACAAAACAGGCAGTGACGCCGCAAGTGTTCCTTTCAAAATATCGGCAATTGTAACAATCAGCCCTGCTTTTACTCCGAGAGTCCGGAATGTATTGGTTCCTCCAAGGTTGCCGCTTCCATGCTGGCGGATATCGGTTCCGTAGAAAACTTTTCCGATAATCAGGCCTGACGGAATTGACCCCAGTAAATAAGCTAATAAAATGATTAATGCGTCGACCGCCATGAATTCACTCCTTCACCGGTGACAAAATAAATCGCTCCCCGAACATATTATAGCAGATCAATCAGGGATTTAGATAGGTTTGCTGACAATAAATTAACCAGTACGAGGCAACAACCTGGAATAAGTAAACAATCATCCAAGTACCAGCTGCTTCTAAACTGTTTGAATTTCCGGTTACGGGGTAAATGAAAACGGATTACCCATTAATAGAAAAGGAGAGATTTAAACATGGAACATCAGATGAATCAATCTAATTCTGGTATGGATGGAAGAGTTGAAGCAAAGCTAAATGACCTCGGCAATGAAAAAAAAGAAGAGATCCTGGCCAATTTTGATGAATTTAAAAGCTATTTGGGAGATAAAGTTTCAAAAGGAAAGAAGCTGGGGCTTGATGAAGAGCAGCTTGCAAACGCTGCCCAGAAGGTTGGCGATTATCTTGCCCAAAAGGAAGAGCCGCGCAATCGTGAAGAAAAGTTATTGCAGGAACTGTGGCAAGTCGCGAGCGAAGAAGAAAAGCATATGCTTGCCCATATGCTGGTAAAACTGGTTCATTAAAAAAACAAAATGCTTAATATATGAACTGTCGGGACGACAGGGATAGCCTACTCAATTAGGGTTCATTGGAGCTCTGTACGCAGGAATCTCGCGACTTTAGTCGTGAGAGGTTCAAGTGATTCAAAAAGCATTGGGCTTTACGACCTATTAATCTATTTTTCTTCAAAGAATCGGGATAACCGGTTCTTTTTCTATTCATGATGAAACTATTTACCAGTTTTTTTCGTTTACAGTTATGGGATAAAAAAAGATTGGTTTCATAGATATGATTATGGGTAAACAATCCTTTTCATTTCCAGCAAGCTTATGTACGATAAGAATGAGGGGGAGATGAAAATAGCAAATCTTCAACGAGAGAAACAAAAACAACTATCAACAAAATGGATTGCCGGGGGACTTCTTTTGGCGTGTTTGATGATCATGACGAGTGTTCTCTTACTCTTGTATCCTTTTGCCTCAAAGGAAAAAGAGAATTATTTTATCGGTGACACCCCGATTCTTTTTAAAGGAGCACAGGCAGGAAATGCGATCATCGAGGGTGAAGTGGTGTATGTTCCCGTCTCCTTTATGAAAAACATTGGTGAGAATATCGCCTATGATCAAAAATCTAATTCTATCATTATCGCAACAAACGATAAAGTTGTGCAAATGCCGGATGAATCGCACACTGTTTATGAAAATGGACAGCCGGTTGAGCTCCAGTTTCCAGCCGTAACTGCCAGGAATGGTGAGTTGCATGTGGCGCTTGATTCGATGCTTGCCTATTTTCCGATTCATTATAAAGTTTTGCAGGAGTCAAATGCCGTTTGGATCCAGCAGGACGGGCAGCATCTCGCAAGAGGAATCATTACGGCAAAAGATACACATGCTGAAAAGTTGCGGCTTCGCAGTGAAGCAAGCCTGCGGTCGCCCTATATTGCAGAAACAGTTGATCAAGAACCGGTGTATATTGAAAAGGAAAACGATGGTTATTTGTTCGTCCGAAATGAAACCGGGGTTGCCGGCTATATCCAGAAGGACTTAGTCAAGGAGACTTCCGAAGAGGTGGTTACCATTAAACGTGATGCGAATCATCCTGTGCTTCCGCAAATAGATGGGCCTGTGCAACTGACTTGGGAGGCTGTTTATACAAAAAATCCAGACACGAATCAAATTCCGGCCATGCCCGGAGTAAATGTCGTGTCGCCAACATGGTTCGAGCTTGCATCAGCTGATGGAGCTGTAAAAAATCTTGCTTCCATGGACTATGTAAACTGGGCGAAAAACAGGGGTTATCATGTTTGGGGGCTCTTTTCCAACGCCTTTAACCCGGAACTGACCCATTCAGCCTTTAAAGATTTTGAAACGAGGCAAACGATTATTCGCCAGCTGCTTGACTACAGCCAAGTGTATCAATTGGACGGAATCAACCTTGATATCGAAAATGTAAATGAAGCAGATGGACCGCTCGTAACCCAATTCGTTCGCGAAGCAACAGCTTATTTTCATCAAGCGGGCTTAGTCGTTTCGATGGATATTACATTCATCTCCGGTGGAACTTGGTCTGCTTTTTATGAAAGAGACAAATTGGCGGATACCGTCGATTATATGATCGTGATGGCATATGACGAGCATTGGGCAAGCTCCGGGGTGGCAGGCAGTGTCGCCAGCTTTCCGTGGGTGGAAGAAAATTTAATTAAACTGTTGGACGAAGTACCAAAAGAACAATTAATTCTTGGCGTTCCTTTGTACGCAAGGCTTTGGAAAGAACAAGCGCTTGCCGGCGGGAACGTCGAGGTGACGTCAACGGCATTATCTATGAATAAAGTAAAGGAATGGCTTGATGCAAAAAATATTCAACCGTCCTATGATCCAGAGAGCGGGCAAAATTACGCGGAATACTATAACGAAGCAGAACAAGCAATGTATAAAATTTGGCTTGAAGATGAACTTTCGTTAAGAAAACGGACGGAGATGGCCGCCAAATATGAATTGGCGGGAGTTGCAAGCTGGTCAAGATATTTTGCCAATGACTCGGCCTGGACAGCTTTACAATGGAAAAAAGAGAACAACATGACGAAGAATTAACTGTGAAAAATGGCTTGAGAGGATCAGGCCATTTTTTTATACCCAAAGCTTTAGAAATGACTTTTGCGAAAAGAAATGACAAAATTAACTAATAACAGTACAATTCAGGGGGGAAACATCGATAAAGGCAGAAATCGGACGGATAGATGATCAGGCAGCTTAAATTTTCAATCGTAGAGGACTACACAACAAAGGTTTTCCAGAAAAATTTTCAGGGTATAGGCAGAAAGATGCAGTTTCACAAGTGACATTGCAAGAGATGAACAGCTTATGGGGAATATAGCAGAGAATATAGATAACCTAAGATAATAAAAGCAGGTGGTCTACAGATGATCCGGTTTAATCGGGTGAGCAAAGTATACCCAGATGGGTTAGAAGCGGTAAAAGAGATTGACCTACATATTGAAAAAGGGGAACTCGTTGTCTTAATTGGGCCGAGCGGCTGTGGTAAAACGACAACGATGAAAATGATCAATAAATTGATCGCTCCGACTTCAGGATCTATTTATGTCGATGGTGAAGACATTGCTGAAGTGGATGGAGTGGAGCTGAGAAGAAGAATCGGCTATGTGATCCAGCAAATCGGCCTGATGCCCCATATGACGATAGCCGACAATATTTCGCTGATCCCAAGGCTAAAGGGTTGGAAAAAAGCAGACTACGAAAAGCGCGTTGATGAGCTATTGGAGATGGTTGGCCTTGAACCCGGACAATACAAATCCAAATATCCATTGGAGTTAAGCGGCGGGCAACAGCAACGTGTCGGTGTGATCAGGGCCCTTGCCGCTGAACCGCCGATCGTATTAATGGATGAACCATTCAGCGCCCTTGACCCAATCAGCCGTGAACAGCTGCAGGACGAGCTTAAGTCCCTCCAGCAGCGAATTCACAAGACAATCGTGTTCGTTACCCATGATATTGATGAGGCCCTTAAAATTGCCGACCGAATTGCTGTCATGAAAGATGGGAAAATCATTCAGATAGCTGCTCCTGACGAACTCCTTTCCAACCCGGCAAATGACTTTGTCCGCGGCTTTTTAGGCGAAGACCGGTTAACCGAAAAAGCAGTTTTAAAAGCGAAGGATGTGATGGTTAAAGCTGCCCAGGGCGAACAAGGAATTACCGTTCAACCTAAAGAAGTCCTTGAAGCAATGTCAGCTTTAACCGAGGAAGAAGATTATCTGATCGTGCAGGATCAGGATGATCTTAAAGACATAGTCCGTTTGCTTATTGATAAAAACCTTAATTCGCTTGGCGTCGTCGATGAACAGCAAAAAATGGTCGGAATCATCACGAAAGATCATTTATTACGCGTGCTGGCCGGGATGAGAATGGAGGAGGTCCGCTGATGGCAGAAAACGGATTTTCAGCGTTTATACAAACCATTACATCAAGATCTGATGATATTTGGCAAGGTTTGACCGAGCATTTGTTTTTATCATTTACGGCGATCTTGATCGCGCTCGTCATCTCCCTGCCACTTGGCATCATTGTTTCAAGGAAAAAAAAGCTTGCCGAGTTTGTGATCGGGATTACAGCTGTATTTCAGACGATTCCAAGCCTTGCTTTCTTCGGCTTCCTGATTCCCATTTTCGGGACTGGCAATGTGACAGCGATTACTGCCTTAACAGTCTATTCCCTACTTCCAATCCTGCGCAATACATATACGGGTATTGTCGGAGTTGACAGTGCGGTGATTGAAGCAGGTAAAGGAATGGGCATGACCAGGCAACAAATTTTAACGAAAATTGAGCTGCCTCTCTCACTTCCGTTCATTATGGCGGGCGTCCGTACCGCCACTGTTTTAACGGTTGGAGTCGCGACGCTCGCTACATTCGTCGGTGCGGGCGGCCTCGGTGAACTCATATACAGGGGCTTATCGACATGGAATAACCAGCTTGTACTGGCAGGCGCAATCCCTGCCGCACTATTGGCAATTTTATTTGATTTTATTTTAAAAAGAATTGAAGTGGCTGCAACACCAAAGGGGTTAAAAAATATTCAGGGGGGAAAATGATGAAAAGAAGGTTATTGATGTGCGTCTCTCTTATGCTAGTGATCGGGGTGTTAACTGCTTGCAACAACAGCAGTGATGGAGAAGACAAGATTGTGATTTCGGGAAAGATGTGGACAGAGCAATACATCCTGCCGCATATTTTATCCGAATATATTAAAGCACATACCGATTATGACGTCGAGGTAAAGGATGGACTCGGGGAGGTGTCGATCCTGACACCAGCGATGGAAAAAGGTGATATTGATATGTATGTGGAATATACCGGGACAGGCCTTGAAGCGGTTTTAAAAGAAAAGGCCGAGCCAGGCGAATCCGCTGATAAAATATTTGAGCGGGTAAAGAAAGGTTATCAAGAAAAATATGATATGGTTTGGTTAGAGCCGCTTGGCTTCGAAAACACCTATACACTTGCCTATACGAAGGACAAAAACATTGAAGCTGAGAATTTTTCTGATCTAGTGCCATATTCCAAGGATCTTTCCTTTGGGGCACCACACCAATTTTATGAGCGTGAGGATGGCTATGACGCGATGGTCGCAGCCTACAATTTCGAGTTTAAAGACCAGAAAAGTTTTGATCCGAATATTATGTACGAAGCAGTCAAGGAAGGGGAAGTCGATGTGATTCCAGCGTTCACAACCGATGGCCGGATTGCCCGCTATGATCTTGTTTCTTTAAAGGATGATAAGGGGTTCTTCCCGCCTTATTATGCAGCACCGATCGTCAGACAGGAAGTATTGGAGCAATTTCCTGAACTTGAAAAGGTTGTGAATGGCCTGGCCGGAAAAATTTCTGAAGCAGAAATGTCAGAGATGAACGCAAAAGTCGACATTGATAAGGAAGATCCTGAACAGGTCGCCAAAGATTTCTTGGTTAAAAAGGGCTTGATCACTGAATAATGAAATTTTAGTGAAAAGGAGTGGAAAGTATGGCAATTGAAAATCCGGACCGTGAAGAAATCGGCAAGATTTTAAAGAAGGCAAAACGAATTGCTGTTGTTGGCCTAAGCGATAATCCATCGAGGACCTCTTATATGGTGTCGCAAGCGATGCAAAATGCCGGCTACGAAATCATTCCTGTTAATCCAAATATTGATGAAGCGCTCGGGGTGAAGGCCGTTCCATCGTTAAAGGATGTTGAAGGCCATATCGATATTGTCGATATTTTTCGGCGTCCCGAGTATTTAGCCGGGCTTGCTAAAGAATTTGAAGAAATTGATGCCGATGTGTTTTGGGCCCAGCTCGGGGTAAAGGATCAAGAAGTCTTTCAATATTTAAAAGAAAAAGGCTATACTGTCATCATGGACCGCTGTATCAAGGTTGAGCATGCGTTGACAAAATAGTGTTTTAAGGAAACATGATATCATAATGATTCATGTTTCTTTTTTTTAATCACGTGTTGATCGAGCAAAAAAACAGAAGATATGCCGGTTTTTCTTGGGTTTTACCGTGAATTTTTTGAAATAGATTTGCCAAAATGAAATAAATAGATACAATTAAGCATAGACGCTTGATGAACTTATGGTAAAATATGATAAGAACGTTTGTTCCAATTTCCTAAAATGGTAAACTTCTAAAGAATCAGATTGAAATGGACGATACTTAAAAAGAAACGTTCGACAATATCCAGAGAATACGTTAATGTTGTTTGCAAGCAATGAAAGGGGTATGTTCGTGGCAAGAAATCAGGAAGCATTTGATTACAATGATGATGCCATACAGGTGCTGGAAGGTCTTGAGGCGGTAAGAAAGCGCCCGGGCATGTATATTGGCAGCACCGATGCACGGGGTCTGCATCATCTTGTTTACGAGATTGTTGACAACTCGGTGGATGAAGCATTGGCCGGGTATGGAAACCATATCATCGTTAAAATCCATAAAGATAACTCCATTAGTGTAATCGATAAAGGGCGCGGAATGCCGACGGGCATGCACAAGCTTGGCAAGCCTACACCTGAAGTCATTTTGACGGTGCTTCACGCCGGCGGAAAATTTGGCCAGGGCGGATACAAAACAAGCGGCGGCTTGCACGGTGTTGGTGCCTCTGTCGTCAATGCTTTGTCAGAATGGCTCGTTGTTACAATCAAACGCGACGGCTTTATTTATACACAGCGCTTTGAAGACGGCGGCAAACCGGTTACGACACTTGAGAAGACCGGAAAAACGAATCAAACCGGAACGACGATTCATTTTAAGCCCGATGCCAGGATTTTTTCGACAACTACTTATAATTTTGAAACGCTTTGTGAACGCCTCCGCGAGTCCGCCTTTTTGTTAAAGGGGATGAAAATTGACATTATCGATGAGCGCAACAATGTTCAGGAAGAGTTTCATTTTGAAAACGGGATTGAAGCATTTGTTGAATATTTAAATGAAGAAAAAGATGTCCTTCATCCTGTTGTCAGCTTTGAAGGAGAACAAAATGGGATTGAAGTAGATTTTGCTTTTCAGTTCAATGATGGATATTCAGAAAACGTTCTATCTTTTGTTAATAACGTAAGGACGAAGGACGGCGGTACACATGAAGCCGGTTCGAAAACGGCGTTAACAAGAGCTTTTAATGAATACGCCAGGAAAGCTGGACTTCTCAAAGAAAAAGATAAAAACCTGGATGGCGCCGACATTCGTGAGGGATTTTCTGCAATCGTGTCAGTGCGGATTCCTGAGGAGCTTTTGCAGTTTGAGGGGCAAACAAAGGGAAAGCTCGGTACGAGTGAAGCCCGTTCAGCAGTAGATGCAGTTGTGTCTTCAAATCTTGCTTATTTTCTTGCTGAAAATCCGGATATCAGCTCGCTGTTGATCAGGAAGGCGATCAAGGCTTTCCAGGCAAGGGAAGCGGCCAGAAAAGCGCGTGAGGATGCCCGCAGCGGGAAAAAGAGAAAACGCTCTGAAGCGGTCCTCTCCGGCAAGCTGACACCGGCCCAATCGAGAAATCCGCAGAGAAATGAACTGTATCTTGTTGAGGGCGATTCTGCGGGCGGCTCCGCAAAGCAGGGGCGCGACCGCCGTTTCCAGGCTGTTCTGCCGCTGCGCGGAAAGGTCATCAACACAGAAAAAGCCAAGCTTGAGGACATTTTTAAAAATGAAGAAATCAATACGATTATTCATGCAGTCGGTGGCGGGGTTGGCAGCGATTTTAACCTCGACGATATCAATTATGAAAAAATCGTGATTATGACGGATGCCGACACGGACGGCGCCCATATTCAAGTACTGCTGTTGACGTTCTTTTACCGATATATGAAGCCGCTTTTTGAAGCGGGAAAAGTGTTCATTGCGCTTCCGCCTTTGTACAAAGTAAGCAAAGGGTCGGGCAAAAAAGAAGTAGTCGAATATGCATGGAGCGATGAAGAGCTTCAAGCGACGATTAAAAAGGTTGGAAAAGGCTATATGATCCAGCGCTATAAAGGCCTTGGCGAAATGAATGCCGACCAGCTTTGGGAAACAACGATGGATCCGGAAACGAGAACACTGATCCGCGTCCGCATCGATGATGCCGCACGGGCAGAGCGCCGGGTGACAACGTTGATGGGCGACAAAGTGGAACCGCGCCGGAAATGGATTGAGACGAACGTTGCTTTCGGACTTGAAGAAGACAGCAATATCCTTGAAAACGAAAATATCTCGGTTGCAGGGGAGGCTGTTGAATTATGAGTTCAGTTGAAAAATTTCGCGATTTGCCGCTTGAAGATGTGCTGGGCGACCGTTTTGGACGATACAGCAAGTACATTATTCAAGAGCGGGCCCTGCCTGATGCACGCGATGGTTTAAAACCGGTCCAGCGCAGAATTCTATACGCAATGCATGTAGAGGGCAACACCCATGAAAAAGGATTTCGCAAGTCAGCAAAGACGGTCGGGAATGTAATCGGTAATTATCACCCACATGGAGACACGTCGGTATATGATGCAATGGTGCGGATGAGCCAGGAGTGGAAGGTTCGCAAGTATCTTGTTGAAATGCACGGAAACAACGGCAGTATCGACGGCGATCCTCCTGCGGCGATGCGTTATACCGAAGCAAGGCTTTCGGCGATTGCGGCCGAACTTTTACGGGACATCGACAAGAGAACCGTCGATTTTGTTCCGAACTTTGATGACACATCAAATGAACCGACCGTTTTACCAGCAATGTTCCCTAATTTGCTTGTAAACGGATCAACGGGGATTTCTGCCGGCTATGCGACAGATATTCCGCCCCATCATCTTGGTGAGGTTATCGATGGCGTGATCATGAGAATGGACAATCCCGATTGTTCAGTGGAAGACTTAATGAAGGCCGTTAAAGGCCCCGATTTTCCAACAGGCGGGATCATTCAAGGTGTAGATGGAATTAAGAAAGCATATGAAACAGGCAAAGGCAAAATCATTATCCGCGGAAAAACGGAGATTGAAGAACTGCGCGGCGGCAAGCAGCAAATTGTCATCACCGAAATCCCGTTTGAAGTCAATAAAGCCAACCTCGTTAAAAAGATTGATGAATTTCGGTTTGACCGCAAGCTTGAAGGGATTGCCGAGGTCAGGGATGAAACCGACCGGACCGGCTTGCGGATTGTCATTGAGTTAAAGAAAGAAGCAGACGCTGAAGGCGTACTCAACTATTTATACAAAAACAGCGATCTTCAAATCCCGTACAACTTCAATATGGTTGCCATTCACAATCGGCACCCAAAATTAATGGGGTTGCGCGAACTGCTTGATGCATATATTGGCCACCAAAAGGAAGTCGTAACCAGAAGGGCCAAGTACGACCTGCAAAGAGCGAAGGACCGTCAGCACATCGTGGATGGCCTGATGAAAGCTTTATCGATCCTCGATGAAGTAATCGCGACGATCCGCGCTTCAAAGGACAAGCGCGATGCAAAAGACAATTTAATTGCATCATTCCAATTTAGCGAAGCTCAGGCTGAAGCCATCGTGTCCCTGCAGCTTTACCGTTTAACGAACACAGATATAACGGCGCTCCAGCGGGAAGCAGAAGAATTGGCGAAGAAAATCGAGGAGCTGTCCGCAATATTGGGCAGTGAGAAAAAGCTTGCGTCAGTTATCAAGAAGGATTTAAAAGACGTCAAGAAACGCTTTGAAGATGAGCGCAGAACGAGTATTGAAGCCGAGATTTCTGAAATTAAAATCAATCTTGAGGTACTGGTTGCCAGCGAAGACGTGATCGTCACCTTGACGAAAGACGGCTATCTGAAACGAACAAGCCTGCGCTCTTTTTCGGCTTCGAATGGCCAGGATTTTGGCATGAAAGAAACGGACAGGCTCCTGTCCCAGCTTGAGATGAATACTCAGGATGTTGTTCTTCTTTTTACAAGCAAAGGGAACTATTTGTATTTGCCTGTCCATGAAATTCCTGATATCCGCTGGAAGGATCTTGGCCAGCATGTTGCCAATATCGTCCCGATCGACCGCGATGAAGAAATCATCGAAGCGATTCCAGTCAAAGATTTCAATCAGGAAGCGTTTTTGTTATTCGTGACGAAAAACGGCATGGTCAAGAAAACGGAGTTGAAGCATTACAAGGCCCAGCGCTATTCAAAAGCACTCGTCGCTATCAATCTTAAAGAAGATGATGCAGTCGTTGATGTTCATCTGACAGATGGTACAAAGGAATTGTTCTTAACAACGAGCTTTGGTTATGCTCTCTGGTTCCATGAAGAAGAGGTCAGTGTTGTCGGGGCGCGCGCTGCAGGGGTGAAGGGCATTAACCTGAAAGATCAGGACTTTGTCATCGGCGGTGAAATAATCGACCAGTCTATCTCCCAGTCAATCGTTGTTGCGACACAGCGCGGTGCGATTAAACGAATGAAGCTCAGCGAATTTGAAAAGTCTTCCCGGGCAAAACGGGGGCTTGTCATGCTTCGTGAGCTAAAAGCAAATCCTCACCGTATTGTTGGATTCGCAGCCGTGCAAAGTGGAGATACTATCTTCCTGCAGACGGAAAAAGGCCAACTGGAGCAAATCGTTCCAGCAGAACTTCGCTTTACCGATCGTTATTCAAATGGCTCATTCATTTTTGACGAAACGGAAAGCGGAAAACTAAAGCATCTTTGGAAAATGGAAAAAATTGAAGAATAAACTTAAATTGTGAACCCTTCATTTAAAAAGAGATGAAGGGTTTTTAATTGTTCCCTCAATTTCCTGCATGTTTTTTCCAAGAAAGGAGAAGTTAACATTAGCAAGAAAATCCAAGGAGGGATATCGATGAAACGGGATTTGTTATTTGCCTTTACCGCTTTCTTTTTTATGTCATTATCGGCGATCACTGGTGTTTATGCAGTTGAACAAGCCGGCAAAATGAAAATCTTTTCAGAAGAGAAATATGATGTGTCAGGAGATGGAAAGAAAGATACGATTATTTTAAAGGGGCTCCCATTTGAGGAAGGTGCAAATTTTCAAAAAGAAATCTTTTTGGAAGTCAAGGCATCGAACGGAAAAACATACGAGGTTCAACTTGAAGGCGGTTATGAGCCAGCTGTTGATTTCAAGGATGTAAATCACGATGGAGTTCTCGATATGTTTGTCAGTATTCCGTCCGGAGGAAGCGGAGGACTTTCCAATTACTATTTATATACATTAAAGGATTTTAAAATGACGGATTTGACTGTGCCCGATCCCTTGGCTATTACAAGCCAGTTTGAAGAGAACTATCAGGCCTCAATTACGATCGATAAAACCGGGAAATCATACAGATTTGATCTCAGCAGCAGAAAAGACGATTATGAGCGCCTTGGCATATACCGGAATGGAAAATTGAATGAACCAACGGAACTAATGGTCTTCCCTTACAGTACTTTAAAGGTCGTAGATAGTAACGGAGCAGATAATCGCTTATTGGGAGTCCAAAGAATTAGCGGTGCCTATAACGCTGATTCCATCGCTTTCGTAGAATCGGAATGGAGCCTTGAAAATGGCAGGTGGATTTTATTGAGAACAGCTGTTTATGAGACAGGTGCCAGCGCTCCAGGAAGATGAACAACGCCGGTTAGACGAAGCGGAATGCTCTGTAACACTGGGCTCAAGTCACATTTTCCCGGTATTAACATAATATGAGGTAAACAAATTATCGCTATCGTAAGGGGGGTTATACTTACAATGAATAAGTTTGATCCTGCTAAGCTGTCCACCGACATAGTAGCCCCAGCCACTCAATTTGGGCCAGTGGACAACAGAAAATACACGCTTACCCATTCGGATAAGAACGGGGAATTTCTCTTAAAAATAGGGTGTCATTTTGATTTAGATGCCATTAACTCGAAGAACCGGGATGAAGTCTTTGCCGAGTGGAAGCCGAAATCCGGACAGTATATTCTCTTTGGCAGAGTGTATATAAGCAACGGTGACTTTGATGAGAAATATTCAAAGGTGAGGTATTTAATTTTTCAGCGTGAACTAGAACAGGCGCTAACCGCCATAACGTACGGAGACCAGGCGTTTTTCACTTATTACCCATGGCTTTTAGACTCACCGATTTATATTCAATTTGAATCGGTTTATCCGCAATTCAACAAGATCGCCTACCAAGGAACACCAAGACAATATTTAAATATTGCTTTGAAGAAAACCGTCTCTTAAACACAGGTGCATGCCTGTGTTTTAATTTTAATTATGATTAAAGTATTTGATGTTTTGCTTTTTTCAAACAATCATCTTGATCTTATATTTTCGAATTGTTATAATCAGTTTATTATTTTTTATAACAAGCGATGATCGTTATGGATAAAACTATAACGGGAGCAGCTTCTGGAGAGACCGCAATTGCGGCGCCGAAGGATTCACAATCTCAGGCAAAAGGACAGAAGAGTAACTTATGGTTCATCATCAGGTTATTCTACTGTTTGCACGAGATTGGATAAAATCCAGTCTCTTTTTTATTTGCTAAAATTATTTTGAGGAGATGTCAGGATGAGACGTGCAGTAGTAAGTGTTGTTGGAAAAGACCAGGTGGGTATAATCGCTAAAGTGACGACCGTTTTATCGGAAAATGAAATCAATATTCTCGATATTAGCCAGACGATTTTGCAGGATTTCTTTACGATGATGATGATCGTTGATGTTACCGGAACCGATAATTTGGACCGTTTGCAAGACCAACTTGGCAAGATCGGGGATGAGCTCTCCCTAAAAATTAATATTCAGCTTGAAGAAATTTTTAAAGCAATGCATCGAGTGTGAGAGGGTGTGTGAAAAAATGAACATAGCAATTGATGAAATGATGGAAACGATGCGAATGATCGAGATGGAAAATCTGGATATCCGTACTGTCACAATGGGTATTAGCCTGCGTGACTGTTCAGATTCCGATTTTCAGAAAATGAACGCGAATGTTTATGAAAAAATAGTCGGTTATGCAGGACGGTTAAAGGAAGTTGCAGACCAAGTTGAAAAGGAATTTGGAATCCCAATCATTAATAAACGGATATCGATTACGCCAATCGCTGAAATACTCGGAAATGCAACGAAAGAGCAAGCAGTTGAACTTGCCAGGACGCTTGATAAAGCTGCTGTTGACCTTGGAGTGGATTTTATCGGCGGCTTTTCAGCACTAGTACATAAAGGAATTACAAAAGGGGATCAAACATTGCTTGATGCTCTTCCAGAAGCTTTAAGCGTAACGGAGAGGGTTTGTGCATCCGTTTCCGTGGCTACGACACGAACTGGAATTAATATGGATGCAGTCCGCCAATTGGGCTTGATCATAAAAGAAGCTGCAGAAAGAACAAAAGACCATAATGGGCTGGCCTGCGCAAAGCTTGTTGTTTTCTGCAATCCTGTTGAGGATAACCCTTTTATGGCTGGTGCTTTTCATGGTGCCGGTGAAGGAGAGGCGGTTATTAATGTAGGGGTTAGCGGGCCGGGCGTTGTGTTAAGCGCATTAAAACGCCATCCGGACGCTGATCTAGGGGAAGTATCGGATATTATCAAAAAGACGGCCTTCAAAGTCACCCGTGCAGGAGAATTGATCGGAAGAGTCGTAGCAGAACGCCTTGGCATTCCATTTGGTATCATGGATTTATCACTGGCACCAACGAACGCGATGAATGACAGTGTAGCCGAAATTCTCGAAGAAATAGGGCTTGAGCGAGTCGGAACCCATGGAACGATAGCCGCACTTGCACTGATGAATGATGCGGTGAAAAAAGGAGGGGCAATGGCAAGTTCATATGTAGGCGGTTTGAGCGGGGCATTTATTCCGGTTAGTGAAGACAATGGAATGATTCGGGGAATTATCGATGAGGCCTTGACTCTATCCAAGCTGGAAGCGATGACGTGCGTGTGCTCAGTAGGTCTTGACATGATTGCCCTGACCGGTAATGTTTCTCCCGCCACTTTATCAGCACTTATTGCCGATGAAGCAGCAATCGGGATGATTAACAAGAAAACAACAGCTGTTCGTGTTATTCCTGTGCCAGGTAAGCAAGAAGGTGAGATTGTTGAGTTTGGCGGACTTCTCGGGCGTGCTCCAGTAATGGGCGTAAATCCATACAGCTCGGAAAAATTGATCCAGCGCGCCGGACGAATTCCCGCGCCGCTCCAAGCACTGATCAACTAACGCATATCATGACTTTTGGGCTTCATAACAGAAACAGTTGTGAGCATAATGCTTAAAGTTCTAAAATAAGTTCCAATCTTAGTATGCGGTGAAAAGTGTCCCAAGTGAAATCTGGCTTGGGACCACTTTTTATAAGTTAATTTAGTAATATTACCGTTTCAGGAGAAAAATAAGCTGTGAGAGCCGGCTTGCAGACCACTGTAGAGATAGTCAGTCAACTTAGTTGTTAGCAAGAGCTTATCATATTAAAGATATAAGATGTCATAATTATATTATGTAAACTAACGGTTGCCAGGCAGGGTAGAAATGGGGGCAACCTTTTATAAAAAGCAGGAATGTTTATTATAATTTTTAAATATACCCACTTGGTTGCCCGTAGTTACACGGTATGAATTACACTAAGCATTGCTAAATTTAGATTGAGACAAGATTTATTTTGTTGTTTAAAATTTATAGATGCATGTATAACGAAATAATTTAATTAAAATAAGAACATTCGATAGTAAAGCAATTTATAAATTTTTTTTTTCGTCTCATTATCACGAGTATACTTAATATTTGAGACATGAATTAATGGGTTTTGAGAACTTTTGATAATATATATTATGTAAACTAGAAAATATTATTAGAAGCGAGACTTTAATTATGGTTTGTTCCCTTTTAGTACCGTCCTTCATAAAACACAAATGGCAAACCATTTATTCCATTAATGTTAATCATATTTTTCTTAATCCAGTCCATCTTTTTTCTTGAATATTTAAGTTTTGACGAGATGTGTGAAAAAAGTATAACTCACGATCAGGCTTTTGTTTGTGTAACTCCGCATGCCTTTCTTAACGCCTTCATGGAATCATCAAAGCAATCAATCAATCAAGGACAGCCATATCTTTTAAAACTTTAATATTATTTTGGGAACATGCTTCGAGTGCTTCTAATACTACCCATTTATTTGGATAAGCTTGTCTTACTTCTTCCCATTTCATTACGTTTTCCTCCCTATTTTTTATAATATGGCGGAGTATGATAGTGCTTATCAATTATCATAGCATCATGCTTCTGTAAAAAGAACGTGACAAATTTATAAACTCTATTGTCGTTAAAAAAAGCCTTTCCAATTTGGAAAAGCTTAACTCCCCTATACTTTATCTTTAGAGATTATGGTTTTTTAGTTCTACCGCAACTCCATACCTTAACCCTTCTTTATACTTTGCGTTGACTTGATCACTATATAAACTTTGATCAATGTATAACAGAGGGTTCTTGTCTAGATTATTTGGCTCGACATGATAGGTCAGGATAAAGTTGACTGACGAACCTGGCGGTAAACTTTGCAGTTGGCTGGCATCAAAGTCCCCCTCATTTGTTTGGTAATAATCTATGCCGTAAGCCAGCTTGGCTTCAATAATCCTTATAACAGAGATGTCCTTATCTGAAGTATTCTGCAGCTCCATCTCCACAGTAAGAGGAAAAGACTCATATCCATCTGCATCTTGCACTTGACCGGAAGTGAGATCCGTTACTCGAAAGGTTGCGTTATCCAAAAGAATCGTTTCCCCCAACTGATAAGTTTTGATCTCATATTCTCTTGCAACACCTGCGTTTACGTTATAGACCCTTACGCCCCAGATTATAAATGCAATGGCAGCCACTGATAGAAAGAGAATTGTCTTTTTATTCATTTTTGTCTCCTTGCAGGCTGTAGTGGTCCACAATTTTACCGTTTTCCATCATAAAAATTTCATCAGAAAGATAATCGAGTTCCTCTTTATCATGGCTGGCAATCAGAATACACTTATTCTCAGCCTTTAAACCCAGCAATAGCTTTTTCAACTCCTCTACTCCATCCGAATCCAATGCATTGGTCGGTTCATCAAGAATAATAAGATCCGGTTTTTCCATGATGGCCTGGGCAAGACCCAAACGCTGCTTCATACCCAGTGAGTATTTTCGATACTTTCGCTTATCATCTGGATCCAATCCAACCAGACGGATTGACTCCCTAATCCGTTCATCATCAATTACATCATTTAGCTCGGCAAGCATTTTCAAATTTTTGAATCCTGTATAGCCGTTTAAAAAACCAGGGTATTCAATCAATACTCCGACGCTTGGAGGAAAAGATGCTTCTTTTCCCAATGTCACTCCCCCAACCGTCACAGTGCCTTCAGTGGGCAAAATAAGACCGCACAATGCCCTGAACAGCATCGTCTTGCCGGAACCATTCTTGCCTCTAAAACCGTATATAAAGCCCTTCTTTAATTGTAAATTGATATCTTTCAAGATTGGTTGTTTTTTTATTTCTTTTGAAACATGGTCTGCTTTTACATAAACAGATTCAGTCATTTTTCCCACTCCCCTAAAGAATATCTTTTTCCTTAAAAACAAAGAATGTGATTATCGATATTAAGACATACAACACCAGGGAATACAAAATTGAAAAACGCAATGTAAGCTGGTGTTCAATATCAAAGATCGTTTGCTTCAAAATCATCGAATGAATAGCAGGGAGCCATTTCAAATCGGAAAAGGTAGAAATGCCACCGAGAATAATAACCCCAAAATAAGCGATGGCCGGCGATATAAATTGGATGCAAAGGAGTTGGATGCTCGAAAGGACCAGCGTGGTCATAAAATAACCCAGTATTATGCGCAGTATTAAATCGCCGGGAGTAATTCGAATTTCCATCAGCGGTGCAATCATATCCGTAAAAAAGGGTGATGCTCCTATTGAAAAGTCACATAGCACAAGGCTGGAGACAAAGTAAATGACAACAAACACGCCTATGTACAGGATCATACTTTGAGCGACGATCCAGCCCATTTTTGCAAGGATATACTGTCCTTTCGAACGGCACCTCAGCAGCAAATAGGAGCGATTTTTCCCGATATCCTGAAATAAAAAATCACCAATCAGAAACAGGACGAAAAACTGGATAAAAGTCCAATTGACCGGCACCTCATATTCAGAAAGCAGCTTAATATAGCCATTATCCTTTAGTAATAAATAGAATGTGCCGACACTATTGCTGTCAAATGATTTTAGCTGCAAACTGGTCATCAGCGATAACGCAGCAATAATGCAATAAAAGATGAGATATTTATATTTTCCGTAGGACAAGCTGTATGCCATATCTCTTGAAAAAAGTTTGTAAATCGGATGATTCGTCATGAAAGAAAATCCTTCCTTTCATATAACCATCCTGTAATTCCATATAACACTAATGAAATGACAAATAAATAGATGCAACGATAAAACGTGATCGTTGGTTCTAGCCAGTTATGTATAGAAAGAGTGGCATTCCAAGTAAAGAGTTGAACAGGTAAGACACCCGTTTGGTCCAGGCCAGCCAGCCCGATTAAAATAATCATGATCAGTGCTGCATTCCTAATGAATTGCTTTAGAAAAAGCACGCAAAAAGAAATCATCAAAAAGCCTAAAAACTTCGTTATGAAGATGGTGAACACAATATTATAGGTAGCTATATTTGAGACAATGGACAGGAAATGTTCCTTATTATTTAATAGCTCACTTATTGTACCTGAAGGGATTAACCAGGTATTCGTCGTTCCGACAAGCAATCCCCCAACAAGGAATGAAATGGCCACTATGATAAATGTCAGAATAAAAGATAAACAGATTGCTGATATAACATGAGCATGCCAGGTACGAAAGCGTGAGCCAAACGTGATAACATTCAAGGCTCTTTCATTCTTTTCAATTAATTGGGTCAAAAGTGTCACAATAACAGGAATCGCGACGATGATAAACATTTGGTGATTGGTACTGCCAAGGTTCCCCCAAACATCCGCTATTAGATCAAAAATGCCTCTGTCTGACCAGGCTCCTCTTCTCGCAATCAGCATCAAACAGAACAATGTAAACAGGCAATATATACTTGCCAACAACCAAATCTTCTTATCTGAAAAAAGTTCTCTAATTGAAGTACGGAAAACGTTAAATGGTTTCATTTTTGCCACCTGATGCATAATACCAGATAAAACTTCCCAGGATGCCTATTAATAAATAGACTGGAAGTTCCCAAGTCGCCTGGTAATTACCTAAAAATAACATAGTAAGCGGAGCCGTCCCTACTGTGCTGGCGAACACATCCAATCCCAGCACGATTAAGAAAGGAAAGATTAAAACGATATATCGATTTTTCACAACTGTTGAAAAAGCCAGACCTACTGATGCCAGCATGCCGCCGAACATAAATATTACGAATAATCTTAGAATCACATAAATGAAAGGATGTTGATAAAATAGTTCTGGCCAGAAAGACCCTTCCACTACCAGGGGCATCCCAAAATAATAATTATTTTCTATTAATGGATAAGCAGCCATTTCACCTAAAAAGTTAATAATAAGCGGAAAAACCGCAACAAAGCCCCCGATGCAAAAATTTACTGTATAGCGAATGAGTAAATACTTTCTCTTTTCCACCTTGGTTAAAATATTCTTGATTAATCCTGTGTTAAAGTCTTCAGCATATGCATCTGAATAGGCTAAAGAAGCAAGAAGGGGAAAAGTTAATGAATATATAAGATAAGTATCTCCTATAAAATACATCCAACTAACATAGGCACTTCTGGGATATAGCATATAATCATCATCCGTCAGACCATGTGGCCATGTATTGATGACGGGTAATAAAGCATAAACCAACCCTACAATGATTAATAGCCAAAAAACTGGCCGCTTGCCAACTCGATTGATCTCCATTTTAAGCATTCGATCACCCTGCCAATTAATCATAAAATTCTTTTTTATCGTAGATTCTTAGGCAAATCAGAGATAATACAAAAATTCCAAATACAAAATATACTAAGTTGAACCATTGATCTGCCGGCGTTATCCAAGTTTCTAGCGTAATACGCGCTCTCCCCAGAAACAAGCTGAATTGTTCTGGAACAAGGCCGTCTGTCCCGAGGATGACCAATGCTGCAAAAAAAACATAGATATTCTTCTTTAGAATCAACTTTAAAAATATCACACATGTCGCGATAAATAAGATTGCGAGAAATCTAGAGCTTAAAACATATGCCCAAACTTTTACGCTTGTGACATGAGGAACATATAGTGGAAAATACTCTTTATTATCAAGTAAAAAGTACACCATCCCCTCCTCTGATCCCCATAAATTATTGATATGTCCTGTAAGAATAAATGAAGCTATAATTCCGCCCAAAGCCATTATTATAGTAAAACAGGCACTTAAGAAAATAGAAAAGATAAAGTGGTTATAAAATAAGTTTCGTTTCTGCTTGATTCTTAGCACAAATGTATCCCGTTCAAATTGATCCATGAGCAAAGGGAGAATAATCGCAAAGATTGGAAGAGCCCCCAGTACTAACGGCATTATGCCGGCGCTTCCTCCCCATCTGACATTTGAAACATAATCGAATAAGGAATTACTGATTGCGTTGTCTGCAGTAATGACACTAACGATAACGATACCTATAAAGTAAGCAATAATTAGAATTAGCATTCTGATGGATATATTTTTAAGATCAATCATTGCTGGTATCGACCCCGCCGGGTTTTTCTTCAGCTATCATCCCTGCAAGATGTAAACCATAATCTTTTTTCGATAGCTCTTTACTACCAGTCACATCCAAATAAAATTTGTCATCTGGAATGCCTTTATTGATCTCGATATTCTTAACTGTGAGAGATAGAACGGGTTCATTCTGTTGGCCATAACATTTTAAGCCCAACAGGGCACCAGTTTCTTTTGAAACCGTCATACTAAAAGGGCCGGCTAAAAATTCAGATGTTTTTTTTGTAAGTTCCCCCTCAATTAGATAGACAGGCATGCCAAATTGTTCTCCTTCTTTATAGTGCCAATCTGGATAATTGTTATATATAAGTACAAACCATTCACTATTAGTAACTTCTTGGTTATATACACCCAAATAATGCCTTTCGTTATCAGTGATAACTTCTTTGGTGAAAATATTTTTCTCAGGAATTTGGCTTATCGCAATGCCATCTTTTAATAATACATTTTCTGTTTCAATAACCTTTCCATCGTTAATTATTTGATATTGTGAACGGTTTTTCTTCTTATCGAAGTCAACATGGAACTGAAAATGCATCATTTCACCATCTAGTGGGTATCCAAATTCAAATTCCCCTTGTGCATTTTGAATATAGTCCCAGGAATAAAACATTTTTTCCACAATATGAAATTGATCCGGATATTTTTTTGCAAATTCTTCTTCTGTTTTCATCTGAAAAGGAAACTGTTCCTCTTTAAGCGGATCTCTGTGTGTCTTATTAAATCTGACAGATTCATTGATTTTTACAAATTTCTCAGCTTCACTGACTTCTACAGGTCTCTCATTATTATTGACGACAACGTTTTTCTCACTCGCCGACTTGTTGACAACACTTGGATAAATCTTGATTCCGAGTAACACCAGTGCCAGCAAAGTAACAAGTATAATTGGTAGCACTTGTTTTATCATCGGCCGTTCCTTCTAGATGAATTGCTAGTATACATCCCGCCGGTCTTTTCTTGGTAATTCTCAATATCTGCAATATTGTAATCGAAATTGGGCAGTTCTACTCCTGAAACTTCTAGATGAAACACATCTTCAGGAACGCCTTTATTAATCGAAATATTTTTCACCGTGACCGTTACAATGGGCTCATTACCTTTTCCGTAACATTTTAAATCTAATAGTGCACCAGTATCCTTTGAAACTGTCATTGTAAATGGACCAGCTAATCTCTGAGATATACTCTCCGAAATTTCGCCATCAATTTCATAAACAGGCATACCGAACTGTTCGGCTTCTCGATATTCCCAATCTGTATAATTGTTACGAAGCAAAATAAACCACTCACTGTCAAAAATGTACTGACTATAACCCAAAAAGTAATCATTACCCGTTATGACTTTTTTATTGTATATATTTTTCTCAGGATTTTGACGTAGAAGAGTGCCATTCTTGAGTAAAGAATTTTCTGACGCAATCAAATTGCTACCCTGGTATTCTTCATATTTCGTCCGGTTTTTGCCGTTATCAAAATCAGCATAAAACTGAACTCGCTGTATGTTATCCGGATCACTATAACTGAATTCAAATTCGCCGTGTGCGTTGTGAATATATTTACTGGAGAAATATAATTTTTTTAAAATACTAAATTTATCAGGGTTTTGTTGTGCGAGCACATGATTATATTTCAAATCGTCGTACCAGAACGATTGCTTATACTGCATATAATCTTGTTTCATGTTCACACCGCGATATTCTGCACGACTTACTTCACTTATGATCGCCTGTTGATCAGGTTGATCCTCTTGGGCAAGATTAATTTGTTTTGCTGTAAAATGAATGATCCCGGCTAAAAATATGCATAACACAGATGCACTCAAAATCATATTTACCTTGCTCTGTAAAGAAAGCTTTTCTCTTTTTGGCTTTTCAATCGTAAACTTATTTATGGCCTTTAAAACATTCTGTTTATGTTTCTCCTCAAAACGGATATCTTTTAAAAGCGTTTCATTCATTTTCTCATTTAGATTTTCAAGCCTTTTATCCATTGTGCTTTCCTCCGTCCAGCATCTTTTTTAATTTTAGACGCGCACGGTGTAATCTTGATTTAACCGTGTTCTGATTTAACTCCAGTAAATCAGCTATTTCGTTTATTTGAAGTTCTTCATAATAATGTAAAATAATAACCTCACGCAAAATAATTGGCAGCGAAACGACCATCTCGGAAATGAAAAGACTTTCTTCATTGATTAATATTCTTGATTCTGTTGATTCCTCAGAGCGGTTCCATTTGGGACTAAATATATTGGTAAAGAGGACATTTTTATAAGCCCAGCTTTTCATAACATCTTTGCACTTATTAACTGTTATCCGATAAATCCATGTTTTATATGAAGATTCGCGGCGAAACATATCCATATTTTTGTAGCATTTTATAAATACTTCCTGTGCAATATCTTCAGCTAACTGTTTTTGGCGAACATATGTATATGCCAGTCGAACCACACTCTTACCATACTCTTCCATCAGCCATACAAGCCGTTCTTCCCGGCTTAAACTGTCGTGTGTCTCTGCTTCCGATCTCTCCCTTTCAAACATGATAGCCTCCTCTCTTTTCCAGTTTAGACGACACCCTCAATATTTTGGTTTTATGTTTCTTGGAAAATTTAAAAATATTACATTATGAATCATATTTGACTCATTAAATTTCTTAATTTTACCATAATTTTTACTATTCATAAAAAAAATCCTTACTGAAATGACTGAGTAAGGATACTTTAGTGATTCTAAAGAAAATAATTCTTTTGTCATTAAGGTCTTTACTTGACTTAATTGTCCTTGATTTATGAATGAGCTGTTTTCCCTTACGAACTGTCAACAGGAACTCCGTTGTCATAACAATAGGCGTTCTTGATTTATTATCTACAGGTAGTTGTAAATTGCTATGATTAATTATCTTCCTTTAAATGAGGGCTTGATCTTTTCCAAGAATGATTTAGTTCCTTCTCTAAAAT
Source organism: Bacillus sp. V3-13 (assembly GCF_002860165.1). Lineage (GTDB taxonomy): Bacteria > Bacillota > Bacilli > Bacillales > Cytobacillaceae > Bacillus_BJ. Next base: position 127,184 of record NZ_PGUZ01000012.1, read on the forward strand.
CCTCTGAAGCAGCTATCAAACCGAAGTAATCAGCACCGAGAAGAGCGGACTCTTCCAAAGATAGGTTACCGCCTCGATGAATTGCCTCCCATGTCAGTTTTACAGCGACAGGAGCCTGAGACAAAACTTCCAGGACAAGAGTTTCTGTTTCTAATAGTAACTTATCAGGTTCAACGATCCTATTAATCAATCCTATTCTGTAAGCTTCGTCTGTGTTTATCGTATTTCCGGTGAGCAACAATTCTGCAGCACGTCCCTTACCTACAAGTCTGGGGAGCCTTGTAGTTCCTCCAAAACCGGCAATAGCTCCAATACGGACTTCAGGATGACCCAATCTGGCATGATGAGCAGAAACACGGAGCATGCAGGCTTCAGCTAACTCAAGACCACCTCCTAGTGCGAAGCCGTTGATAGCAGCAACCACTAATTTCCCCAATGATTCTATTTTATTATTAACCGTCACAGCTAACTGAGCTAAATCCCTTACTTCCAGAGGAGTAGCTTTATTGAGAAACTGAATGTCCGCACCTGCGGAAAATGCCTTTTCCCCTGCACCGGTAATGATTACTGCCTTTACGCTATTATCACTTTTAATTGTGTCCAGGATGGATGAAAGTTGTTCCAGTACATCCAGGTTTAAAGCATTTAGTGCTTCCGGTCTGTTTAATGTAATTCTTGCAATTCCATTTTCTTCAGTGTAGAGTACAACATCTTTGTTTAACATCATAACCCCTCCAATATAAATGTTTTAAGTATTTTTTCATAGCATTTTTCTTTTGCAATCACCTAGTTTTCAGAGTGTTTCTTAAGCCATGTATACAAATCTGCAAAAACCTGGTCCCGTTGTATATCATCTTGCGGGTTATGCAGCATTTCGGGATATCCAATCCATTTCTTGTCTTCGAACATAACTTTCTCAAAGAAAATCCGGGCCATTTCCGGCGGAACAATTCGATCTTTTAACCCGTGCATCATCAGCAAAGGCACGTTTAAAGTATAAGCATCATTTATTACCCTTTTAATAGCCCCCAGCATCCCTCTAGCCAGTCCAATGGTTTTCATTTGGTGCTGGAGGGGATCTTTTTCAAGGTCGGCCAAAATGACAGGATCCGATGTCAATACTTTGAAATTAGGTTTGTATTGTACGGACGCTGCGTTAGGAGTGTTCTCTGGTGTATTATCCACCACCTTTTGCAGTTCCCGGTGATTTAGCGCTGGGCATATGGCAACCACGCCATCAATCCCGGACGGTTCGTGCATTACATAATCCAGGGCGATAAGACCTCCCATGCTATGTCCAATTAAAAATAAGGGTCTTTTCCCCTCACTCTCTCTAACCATTTCTAAAAAGCAGCGGAGATCCTCGAGATATTCAGCCCACTGATTAATAAAGGCCCGTTGGCCAGCAGACAAGCCATGTCCGCGTAAATCCATGGCATATAATGAAAACCCTTTCGGTGCAATAAAGTTTGCAATATTCTGAAATCCACCACTATGAGAACCTAACCCATGGATAGCAATGACTGCAGCCTGGTGTTTGCTGGATCTCCAATTTCGATAGAACAAGTCAACTCCCTTATATCCTTTAAAATGGTCGTGGACACACTCCATAGTTTACTCCCTCCATTCCAGTTTTACTGGCAATTTTACTAAGATGGGAAACACCGGGCAAACGATTTCAACAAACGCACATCCCCTTTTACTTTGATCTTCCGTGTCAAAACTGCATTTAAAATATGAATTTCTTTTCTGATAAATTTAAGCCATGTTTCACTGTCAGCAAAAACATGCACATCAGGTATTCCAGTTAATTGACTCTCAATTTCAATTTTTTTGTCCTTAATATGAATTGCCGCTTCCAACTCTTCCTTTCCAGAAAAGGTAAAGTGATAGGTTGCATCAAGGTCTTTTGCCTGGTTCCGTTGAAAGACATGCGGCATCGAAAAGATCAATGCCTTAACGGAAGAAGGTGGCTGCAGTGGACTAGGAACTTGCTTCACTTTCTTATGTGGAAATCGTCTCTGCACATATTCCTCGGCGTCAGAACCCCGAACAACATACACGGTTTCTTCCTGTTTTTGCAACGGGTTTACAATCTCACGCACAAACTGCTTCCGGTTCTCGATGTACGTTCCAATCACATCTTCACCTGCGGGGCACACAGCCATACAATATGCTGCCTTATAATTGGCACCGAAGGACAAACTTTGCCACATCGATAGTGTTTCTCCCTCGCTTACTTTACTCCGATATTCCTTCGTATTCTTGCTTTCCACCAAATTTTCTACCCAATCTGAAAACCCACCAAGAAATTCTCGATAATTATGCGTAAAACAAGCGGAAAAATTGAAATGTCCATCTGCCCCGATCGCTCCTACTGGACAGGCTGCCACACATAATTTGCATTCCAAGCATGGGTTGTAATCAATTTGCTTGCTTTCTTCATTTACTTTGACATTTATGACAACAGTCCCTAAAACAATAAAGTTTCCGAATTTAGGATGGATGACATTCCGGTGAATCCCCATTTTTCCCAATCCTGCCGCAACTGCAATGGGCTTATGAGAAATCACCCACGGCTTCCCCTCTCTCATCACCTCCATCGGGAACCCCATCGGTTCGTTCATCGCCCTTATCCCTTTAGACTCTAATTCTCTGACAATACGGTGTCCTACTTCAGTAATCTGATCATGGACGTGATGAAATTCGATGTTGGCAATAGAACGAGCCGGGGATCTTACAGGTTCTCGATTCATCTTACAAACAAAACAAATCAATGTTTTTACTTGTGGGAAAAGAGATTTAATTTCTGCACGCTGATCATCCAATTCAGGTCGATCAATCGATACAAACCCGACATCATCAGCCCCTGACTGCAAGCATAAATCCCGCAGCCAGGATGCCTCCAGTACAGATGTTTCATTCTTTTGATTCTTGTGGAGATAATAATTTTGAACCGAAGGGTGTTCATTGAAATTATGATTCATTGATTTTTCCTCCCCAGTCAATATTATGATGACCTTAATAAAATATGATGGTTATCATATATCGTTTAAAAAAATAAAAGGTATTAACACAGGTTTTATTTAAAAAGACTTCGAATATGAACTTTCAGTTGTTCCTGGCAAGTTACGATAATCGTTTCACTCATGTCAGGATCATTGATTGCACGCGCCAACATTATAGCGCCAACCATACTAGAAACAATAAATATTGCCTCGTTTTTATACGATTCGGGTAAAAATTCACGTAACAAATCAATAAGTTCATGCAAGCTTTCTGTATAGGAATTGCGAACTAAATCAGACTGTTGTCTCACTTCACTGCCCAATGTGGGAAGCACACATCCCTGTTCCGGTTTATGCAAATGTTCCATACTAAGGTAGATTTCGATGATTTTAATAAGGCTTTCACTCGGAGTAAGGTTTTTCGCTATTTTTCTGAAAAAGCCAATTGTTTCCTTCATCCCATCGAGGCATGCTTCAGCAACCAATTGGTCTTTACTCTCAAAATGAGCATAAAATCCTCCATGGGTAAGACCCGCAGCTTTCATGATTTTAGGTACACTGACTGAATCTATACCGGATTTTCTGAATGCCCTCGATGCACTTTGAATGATCGCTTCGCGACTTTTTTGTTTATGATTTTTTGGATAGGGCATTTAAACACACTCCTTAATATGATATATATAATATTATATTATCAATATCATATGATATGCAAGATTAAAATTGGGGAATATTTCACGTTGTACGGTCCTAAACCGGTTTCGTTCTTCATCCTCCATTCAGGTGAAAGGGTTAAAAACAAGGTCGGAAACCATGGGCAACTCCTTGCAAGCTCCTTATATTATCTTTTATCAAGAATTGGCATATTCAGCACCGCAATGTCTATCCCCATCGATCGCGGAACGACGCGACCCTACTTACTGGATTGTTATTTCCTTATTCTCACGTTTCCAATGCCTCTTCACCACTGATCCTATTTAAACTTCCGCCATCATTGAATTGCTGATAATGAAATGCCTGCCCCAATGATAAGAATGTAACCCAAGCCAGATGTCACCGATGGGTTCCTCAAATATAAATAGATGTGGCCATGGCATAAAAGTGCCTTGCGTCGCCACTTTCATTCAGGTAGCACAGTTAGCTTTTCAATGCTTAGTTCATCACTATTCTTTTGATCATTTCTCCGATGGTTACTCCTATGAGCATGCTAAACAAAGTGCCGATTAAATAATATTCTGCAAATGATTTATCTTCAAACTGTTTGAATCTTGTAAGAGTTTTAAATGCCCCTAACAGTACTAAACCTTGATAAGCACCAAGAAAAACGAAAATGGCTATTAGAATTCTCTCGAAGATACCGATATATTTTCCAACGGAGTTGTTATCTGCCTCATTGAAATTCTGAAATTGGATCTTTATGCTTCTCTTTTCTTTTTCGCTAGCTGCAAATTCCCATGTCCGTTCAACCGTTATATTTCGATGTAAAGCATTGATTTGTGATTCTATTATTGATAAATTTTCACCTTGTTGATGATCTTCTATACTTGCTGCGATTTCTGGATTCAGATTTAATTCTTTCTTTATGTCCTTAAAGAACTCAGCTATTAAGTACTACTGCCCCATGTTAGCAGTATTAATAAAATCGCAACAGAAGTGATTTTTGTTGTTAAACTTATAGTTATTGCGTCTTGATAAAAATCAATAACTAAACCGGTTATTTCATTGATTGAAAAGACGTGGTTAAAAAATTTTAGGACGATATATATAGTTAAAATATGTAGGGTTTGATCCAGTAAAAAAAGTATCGTTCTTTTTTCAAGCAAAAAATAGAATATGTTTTTTCTCCAGGATTCATTACTTTTAGTGTATTCTATTATTTTCTCATCGTATATAATTTTCAATAGATCAGTAAAATAATGTACAAAACTTTATCCAAGGTTTTTAGATGAGCTATTTTTTTGCTGTCTTTAAGAATTTTTATTGCATCAGCTGAATTCCAAATCGCTTTTCCATTTACTGTATTTGGGTCAGTAAGATTCTGATTAATTATATCATCAAAACCCACACCAACATACAATGGTACCTGGTGTGTTTTTGATAATTTAAATAGATCTTTAAATACACGATATCCTTTATCAAAGTCATGTATTACGCCAAAAATTTCATCTCCGGCTCTGACTGTAAATTTAGTTATTATTTCATTTTCTTATTTAAGATTAAGTTCATTAGCTATATTTAGAAGTTCCTTCTGTTTGCTTTTGAGTCTGGAGTCAATTACATCCGCTGAAATACAAACACATTTTTTAATTATTTTATTTTCCAATTCGAATCCCTCTGTTTCATTGAAATGCTATTAAAATTGTTGCTATACATTGAATTATACACATACTGGGATTTAAGTGAACAAAAAATTACCGGAAAAGCCGGTAAGTTTCAATACTTACTGGTTTTTCCGGGCTTGACATATTAAATTTAAAACAATGGTTTATAGAGGAATAAATAAGGATAGAAATATTCACATTTAGTAGAGCGACTAAAGTGAATAGAAAGCACTGCTACTCTTATCACGAACACATGGGCTTAATTTATTTTGTAAAATGGGTTCCCACCCCGGTCGAACTAAATCGGGGTCTGCGGTGAATATTCTTATATAGGTTCAATGTAGTACTAATTTCTAGAAACATTGCCTGTATAATAGGAACTTGCCAATTAAATCAGACTGGGCCTTGTGCTGTTTAATTTATTCTTAAACTCCTCCAGTATTTTTTTTCGCTCTTGATAGTCTGCGTCATCGCCCTCCTGCCATAGAGTAAGGTCTGCACCTTTTTCAATCAGCTGGATCGCCTTCTTTTTGACTGAAGGGCTCAAAGCTCTATGCCGCATTTGCAGAGCAGCCAGAGAGATGAACAGAATGGATTCATCTGCCTGCTTATCTTCTTCATCTTCATAGTCGTTTCGAGAATTATTGTTGTAGCTTTTCTCGGACTTGCTCCGTCATCCATCAGTTCATTCCATTCATCTTGAATATCACATGACAAATCATCTTCCCATAAGCCAGTACCCCAAGCTCCCATCCTTGATCCTTCATTCATAAAATAATTCCTATTTTATCAATTCTCTTTTTTTTTACAGATTACCTCCTTATCAACTTCTGAGTTATTTACCCTTTCAAACATCTTTATTTAAACAGCAATTAACTTAACCTAGTATGCTAAATTAACCAAGTGCTGCTTTTTTTGCTTTATTAACGTTATGGTCGAGCTGAATGAGCGATAAGAATCTTTTAGAGCGCTTAATCGTAGTAAATAAGAGGATTTCTATAATAATTGAGGAGTGGAATGATTAGCGAAAAAGGGTGTATGAAATGTGGAAGCAGAGATACTGGAACTAAAGAAGTAGCAATAACAGGAACGGGTCTTTCAAAAATGTTTGATCTTCAACACAACAGCTTTACTGTAGTTTTTTGCAAGAACTGTGGATATTCCGAATTCTATAACAAGAATTCAAGCACTGCTTCAAATGTAATTGATCTGTTCTTTGGAGGGTAATAGGTGGTAACAAGGTGAAATCCTATTTTTTATAATGGTAAAGTGCAGAACTGTGCAATGAAAACATAGAACTTTGCCAGCCGTAAAAAGACCGGCTTTTTACAATAAAACAGGGGTGTGTATCATTATCTATCTATAACTCCCCCTGTTGCCTAGCTATTTTAATAAATCCCAAGGCTTTTAGCCACGCTTCTGATTTCACCGCCTGCGGTAAGTCCTCCATCGACTACTAGCTCGCTGCCCGTAACAAACGAAGATTCATCAGACGCTAAATACAGCACTGCGTTCGCAATATCTTCAGGCTGTCCTGCTCGCTGCATCGCTGTTACGTCATAAAATTTTTCTACCATATCTTTCGCAGGCTCAGTCAAAGGAGACCAGATAAATCCTGGATTTACTGAATTAACTCTGATACCCATTTCAGCAAATTCCATGGCTGCTGCTTTTGTCATTCCGCGTACAGCCCATTTGCTGGCGGTATAAGGTGCAGCAAAATATCCGGTCATTCCTGCAATGGATGACTTATTAATTATCGAACCGGAGCCTGAGCGCTTAAGTAATTCCGCACAGTATTTCATACCTAGAAATGTTCCAGTTTGATTAATTGAAATGACCCAATTCCATTCCTCCAGTGTGCAATCAACAAATTTAACCCTCTTGGTAACTCCGGCATTATTAACTAATATATCAAGTTTACCAATTTCTTTATCAATTAAATCGACTGCATTTATCCAATCTTCTTCTTTGCTGACATCCAATTCAATAGGAATTATACGGGCAGATCCGGCCTTTTCAACTAGTTTTACTGTTTCTTCTAGTTCATTTTTAAGAACATCAGCCATAATGATTAGGCTAGCTCCTTCTTCGGCAAACGCCTTGCATTCCATTGCCCCGAGGCCGCGTGCGCTTCCGGTGACTAATGCGATCTTCCCTTTAAGTCTCTCTCCCATGATTAATCCTCCTCCTCAATTTTTTTGCAGGGTTGATACATACTGCAATCAGCTTTAATTCTGTTCAAAAAAATATCAATCAAGTATGAACCCCCCAGCATTTTACACACCAGGGGGGAAGAGAAAAAACAATTTTGAGAGGTTTAATGTTTAACCGAAAATAAAATCACGTAGAGGTTCATCGCCTTTTCGGGCAATCTCAGTGGAAAGTAGTGCAGCGCAATTTGGACAGAAGAACTCGCGATATACTACTTCCGCGTCAACAAAGCGGTCCATGTTCACAGGTTTAATGCCAACGTTCCCTGCATCTATCTCTCGAACTGGTACATATTCTTTATAATTTTTATCGCTCGTTGTAAGAGCATCCCCACAATGAGAACAGCAGATATCTGTTGTTCCATTATTAGTATTAAACCAAAAATTATCACCCAAAGTAGTAGCATCTTTTGGTACTGTAAATATCGGCTGTTCAGGGGACTCTAAGCGGACTGAGATTGGGACCCCTGCTTCTTCAAGACGTTTTCGACGAATTTGTAAGCGCAGCTGTTCGGTACCCATTTGATCAACACTTTCTTCATTAGTAAGGGAGACACCATAGACCGACTGAGCAAAGGTAGCTGAAGTTATCCCAGCCATTATATCCTGGCGAACTAACTCTGGATCCCGATCAAGCGGATCTCCATAACCTGCGCAGGATCCCCAATTCCATTCCAGAACATCTGTGTCACCTAACTCAAGAGCAGGCCCTTTTCCGGTTAATGAGGGACGCTCACCTTCAAGTTCCTCTACGCTGTTTATTAATTTTCCTGAGTTAAGGATATTCTTTATGTTCGACGATTTAACTAAGACCGTTTCACCCCGAGTACCTGGAGAACCGCCTAGAACCCCAACAGTTTTAGGAATGCCTTCAGCAGTATACACACCTAATCCTACCTGCCCTTTATGAGGCATATATGCTAAGATTCCGCCGTTGCCCCCTCTGAATTTCCCAGCACCGGCAGAATCCTGGTGCTCCTTTCGGTATAAGTACAGGATTGGCCAATCCCGCTCATAGCCTTCTACGTTTGGCCCCTGTCCTTCAGGAATCCACCATTGGCCATCAGCGAAAGATCCATCACGGGAAGGAGTGGCGCCACTGCTTCCAATCATTGTGTCCAACATCGGACCAACGTAATATTCACCTCTCTGATTCATACCTGCAGTAATATGAATTTGCCACTGACCATTAGTCGTACTTAAAGCTAATCGCCGAAGAGCAGGATCGCTGGAGGTTAACAACATTTTAGAAACTACCGCATTTGCCATCGCAATCCCAAGTTCTGAAGCATAAATTCCCGCAGGACTCACCGCTACTCCATAGTCGGGACAAGTCATTGTTCCTGGAGTAGGAGTGAACGTACAGTGACGAGCTGCTCCGCCTCCACCAGCCCCCATCTGATCAGCAAGCAGAATGACATTGAAAGCCGAAAGAATTGCTCCGCGCCACGCGGCAAACGGTAAATTAATCGCTCCAGCTGCACCTTGCGTACCGTTATTTTCAATCGTTAGGGAATTCCCTTTTTTTGTAATCGATAATTCGATCCGGTATACACCACGATCCCCTGTCACTGCCACTTCCTGATAGGCACGTTCCTTCCAAGTCCCATCAGGGATAGTTTGCAGGCGGTCAAGAAAGGCGCTTTCACTCGTATTAAGCACCTTTTTCATGACACCTTTCACCGTCTTAGCCCCATATTTTTTAATCAAACCAAGGATGCGCTTCTGCGAAGCATGACATGCTGCAATCGCCGCGCGTAAATCCAACGCCACGTTTACAGGTGTACGTGACTGACGCCTAAAAGCAGCTTCTATCTCAATATCTAATTTGCCTTCCTTAACAATCCGCATAGGTGGGAAAACTGGGGGATCATGGAAAACGTCTATTGCACCCGGGCAAAAACTGCCTGGTGTGGTACCGCCAACATCATTCTGATGCAAACAGTTTGCAACCCAACAAAAGATTTCACCTTCCCAGAATACTGGTGCAAATATCCCCACATCCGGCTGGTGTGCAGTCCCAACCCATGGATCATTTTGCATAAAGACGTCTCCTTCATGAATTCCAGGTTCTTCACCCCGTTTTTCGATCACATACTTGATCATTACATCAAGCATTCCACCAAAATATTGAAGGTAAGGACCGAAGAAAAGGATTTCGGCATCCTCTGTAAAAATGGCTGTTTGAAAGTCTCGTGTTTCAAGGGTAATGGGTGAAACCGCAAGATTCTCTACGATTTTCCCTTGCTCCTGATTCACATTCCAAAGGTTATGCCTGATTACTTCATAGGAGATTGGATCAATTTTTTCATCGTATTCACGGTGAAGTTTTACTGAAGGCGGTATTTGTAAGGGCTCAATTGGAATATAAGCATGCTGGTCACCGTCCCAAAATTTGCGATGCTTCTCTATCTCTTGAAGAGTTTTCATGTTTTTCCTCCTCATCTGAATTTGAATTAATTCGAATAATATAATCACCATGCTCGGTTTTGGTAACAGTTTGATTCTCATCAACAACAATCGAAGTACCGAGCAAGTCAATCACGGCAGGTCCTTCCACAATATTGCCACTAACCAGCAGGCTTCCATTATAGATTTCTGTGTCTACCGGCGGACGATTACGGCTAAAATAAACTTTTCGATTTGATTTCCGAGCTTGCGCATTCGGAGTTTTTCCAGTAGCCCAATCCATCTTTCTTTCGAACTTTCGTACCTCTACCATTGGTTCGCTTCGAACTGATACAATTTCAACTCTTGCTTCTGGGAGGAGCGCAGCCGAACCGTATCTTTCCCCATATTGACGAGTAAATTCTGCAATTACCTCTTGTATTGAAGATTTATCTAAACGACCAGTCGGTATTTTAATTTCCAACTCATGCCGTTGCCATTGATAACGAATCTTCGCGTATCGTGAAAAATGAATCGGAGCATCAGTACCTACCTCTGTAGCAACAATCACTTTTCCCTTATCTTCTAACCGATTTAATGGCTCTTCCAGTTCCTCAGGTGCAAATGGTGTAAGGAGTCCAACCTCCTCTTCTAGCTCATAGCGGATATCGCTGGTGGATATGCCAAAAGCAGACCAAACTGAAGAGGTTTCACCAGGCACGACGATCATTTTAATCCCGAGATCACGGGAATAAGCAGCTGCATGAATTGGCCCTGCTCCACCGTATGCAACAAGTGCAAAATCCCTCGGGTCAAATCCTTTACCAATGACCTCGTTTTCTATTAGATTAGCCATTTTTGCATTTACGATCTCCACTACACCCATTGCTGCATCAATGATTGATATTCCCAGAGGTTCAGCAATCTTTGACATTGCCTCCCCTGCCATACCAACACTAGGCTTAAGTCCTTTTCCGCTTCCAAATACTGTTTCAGGGTCAATATAACCTAATAAGAGATCTGCATCAGTTACAGTAGGCTGAGTGCCGCCCATTTGGTAACATGCAGGTCCAGGGTTTGCCTTCGCGCTTTGAGGACCAACCCTCATTGCGCCGCTATAAGGATCAATCCAGGCAATGCTCCCGCCGCCAGCACCAATTGAGATGATTTCCACATTCGGTACGTTATATTGGTATTTTCCCAATACCGTTTTTTCGGCTGAGACCGGCTGTCCATTTTTAATCAGTCCGATATCAAAACTAGTACCGCCCATGTCTGTTGCTATAAGATTACTAATGCCCAATTCTTTCATTATTTTTACGCAGCCCATCAGACCTCCAACAGGCCCCGATCCAATTGTCTGCACAGGAAGCTGCTTGCTGCGTTCCAACGGAATCATGCCTCCATGGCATTGCATAATCAGCAAAGGAGCCCTAACGCCTTTATCTTGAAGACTGCTTTTAATTTCTTCTAAATATTTAGAAGTGACAGGACCTACATACGCGTTAATGACTGCAGCAACTGTTCTTTCATATTCTCCCAGCGTCTTGCTTACTTCATGTCCACAGGTAACAAAGACCGATGGATCAAGTTCCTGAATAATTTCCTTAACCCGTTCTTCGTGTTTTGAATTTTTAAATGACCAGAGGAAAGATATCGCAATAGCTTTGATTCCTTGGTCAAACATCTTTTGAACTGCTTTTCTCACACCGGTTTCATCAAGTGGCACGACCACTTCACCTTCTGAGTCAATGCGTTCCGTAATCCCAATTATAGAATCTTTTGTGACAAGGGGAGCTGGTTTCGCTGTCTCGGTTATGCGCAGAATATTTTCCGATGGCTCCCCGGTAACCCTCCCCAGTCCACGCATCATATTGATTGTATCTTCAAACCCATGAGTTGTAAGTAAACCCACCCGCGAGCCGTTATGCTCTACAACGGTATTAGTCGCAACTGTAGAACCATGTGAAATCATCGTGATATTCCGATACAGGTCATTGGGAGATAAATTTAGCTTCTCTGCTGCAGACTCAATACTATTAAAAAATCCTGACTTGAATTGATCGTTATATGAAGTCAATGCTTTTCCCTCGACTACCTTACCATCACTGGTGACTAGCACCGAGTCTGTAAACGTTCCGCCAATATCTACGGAACAGATTAGATCAATCTTAGAACTGACCATAGTAATATCATCCTTTCCCACAAATTTAGTAAGCGTTTACAAAAAGGTTTAAGAGACAATGATATTTTAGTAAGTTTATTAGGGTTACTGATCACCTCACCTAATGAAAACAATATTTATAAAATAATAGATTTACCTATTACTTTATGATAAGGAATGAAAACTGCTTGCTTTCAAATTTGATATGTTAAAAAAATCTATAGTAAATATCAAAGAATTATGCCTTTCTCTACCAGGCTTGCTCTAACAATTCAATTACATCGTCTACTCTGTTTACTGATCTGGGGCTGCTTGCGACAACTAGATCTTCCATTGCGTCTTTAGCAATGGGACTAAATAATTCCTTGCTCACTTTTACGTCTCTAAGCCTTAATGGCAATTCGAGTTTTTTTATTAGGTTAATCACTAGATCCGAAGCCATTCTTCCAGCCTCTTCTGTTTCCATACCAGAAATATCTATTCCCATTGCTTTTGTGATAAGTGCTTGCTCATCCATGGTTTCCTGTAAGCAGTACTTCATCACATGCGGAAGCATTATGCTGGAAGTAATTCCATGAGCCACGTTTGCATGGCCGCCGATCTGATGGCCAATTCCATGACTGAGCCCCATCATAACGTTCGTGACCCCAAAAAAGGACATCCATGCTGCTAATTGGCACTGTAGCCGTGCGTAGATGTCAGTAGGGTCCTGTTTGCATTTGATTAGGTTTTCATTTAAAATTTTGATGGATTCCAAAGCTAATGTTGTTGTTATTAATTGTGCATTCTTGGAGTAAACAGTCTCGATTGCATGGTCCAGGGCACGGATACCGGAAGCTGACCAGAGCCAATCGGGTGTATCTAAAGTGACAAGAGGATCCAGGAACACACGCACTGGTGTTAATTTATCATCAATATACAATTCTTTAACTTTTGTCTGTTCGTTTGTAATGCCGATAATGCCTGAAAACTCGGCAGCAGAAAGAGTTGTTGGAATAGAAATATGTTGAATTAATGCACTTGAGATAGAAGGAATTTCGATTTTATCAGGATATTCAAACGTCACCGCAAACTCTTTTAGTCCGTCTACAGATTCTATTCCTTCGCCTAAGACTAAAGCAACAGCTTTCGTTGTATCGATCACAGTTCCACCGCCGATACTAATCAATAAGTCAATATTTTTGTTCCTTATTTGATCTGCAATCGTAAAGACTGTAGACGCGGGCGCATGTTGTATTGTACCTGATAATACTGACACTAAACGGTCTCCCAGTAAATCTTTAATCTTTTTGAGAGAGGATGAGTTCATTAATGAATTACTCGCAATGACAGCGATTCTTTGGCTTCCCAGCTGACCAATTTCGTTTGGAAGTTTTTCAAGCACCCCCTCTCCAAAAACTACTTTCTCAATTGGCAAAAACCGATATTCTCCATTCAAGACATTAGCCATATGCTTTCCATTCCTCCAAACCAGCTAATTTTTTCTGAATTATTGTAAGCTCTATTCTCAGTGTGTTCGGCAAGTATTCGTAAACTTCCGGATATTTGTTGAGGCTATATGCCACCAGAGTTTTAAAGGATTGTTGCGTAAAAGGATTTATATTCAGAATCTAATTTTTATTAGCCTGGAATTAAACTTTCACTTTCCCTAAGTAAATTGAAGATAGTTGATTTGAATCCATTAGGGATTTTAAATGATCCACATTTCCGTGTTCTACAATCGTACCTCTTTCCATCACATAACCATGGTCAGCAATTCTCAGCGCCAGTGCAGCCATTTGTTCTGATATCACGATCGTTACTCCATTTGATTTCAATTCGTTTAGATATTGGTAAACGTGATCAACAATAATAGGTGCCAATCCTAAAGATGGTTCATCTAAAAGCAATAATTGGGGCATTGATAAAATTGCCATAGAAATGATCAATAGTTGTTGTTGTCCGCCGCTCAGTGTTCCAGCTTTTTGATTCCTCTTTTCAGCCAGTACAGGAAACCTCTCATAAACATTATTTATTCTGAGTGTAAGATTTTTTCGTTCTTTTTTTAGGTTCCGGAAATGAAAGGCCAAGACCAGGTTATCATGTACGGTTTGATCTTTGAATAATCGTCTTCCTTCCATGACATGTGAGATTCCTTGCTTGACCCGATCTTCTGCTGGAATGTTGTGAATGGGCCGGTTGTTGTAGATAACCTCGCCGTCATCAGGGTTGACCAATCCGCTGATTACGCTTAGCAGTGTTGATTTACCAGCCCCGTTTGCACCAATAATTGCAGTGATTTTATCTTTTTCTATGTCTAGTGAAACACCCTTTAAAGCTTTTACTGGACCATAATTCACATGTATATTCTTCATATTAAGCATGTTTTGCTACCCCCAGGTAAGCTTCGATTACTTGCCCGTTTGTTTGCATTCCTTCAACATCACCAGTATAGATTTCAATGCCTGAATCTAAAACTACCACCTTATCAACTAATTCTGTAACAAATTCCATATGGTGATCGATCAAGATCACAGGAATATTCTTTTGCTGTACAAAACGAATCAACCTAATTAAATGTTTCAGTTCGTTTTCTGACAAACCGGCAGCAGGTTCATCAAGCAATAATAATCTTGGTTCTGCCAGTATTGCTCGACCAACTTCTACTGTCCTTTGAATTCCATATGGCAGATTTCCTACCAGTTCATTTTCATATTCTTCAAGTTCGCAAAGACCCATGATTACTTGAACCTTTTCAAGCATCTTTTTCTCCTCTTCAATTGAAGACTTCAAATTAAAGGTACAGGACAGAATTCCCGAATCATACAACCGATGTCTTCCAAGCAGTAAATTTTCTTTTACCGTTAGATTAGGAACATTATGTGGATCTTGGAAAGTTCGGATGATTCCCTTCTTGGCAATTAAATGACTTTGAAGGTTCGTAATATCATCTGCTTTAAAATGGATATTCCCTGCAGAGACTTGGTAGACACCACTTATAACGTTAACCAGTGTACTTTTTCCCGAGCCATTTGGACCGATCAATCCGAGTATTTCACCTTCAAACAACTCAATGGAAACATCGTTTAATGCCCGTAATCCATCAAAGTCTTTAACAACATTCTTTATTGTTAATATTGGTCTATTAGATCGCTCTTGTTTGGGTGCAACAATATCTATTTTGGTGTTCCTTTCTGTATTTGCTGGAAATTTCATTTTCCTAATTTTTTTACTCTTGCTCAACTCGGTTCTTAACTTTAGTAATCCAGCAAATCCTTCAGGAATAGCCAAGAATGAAACTATTAAGAGTAATGAATAAATCATCAGTTGGTATTCCTGGATGAATTGAAGTTTATTTGGCACAAATGTTAAAAATCCAGCTCCCAAAATAGGACCTATTATTGTACCGAAGCCACCCAGTATCCCCATGACTAGTATTTCAACAGATTGCATCATGCCAAAAGT
Organism: Bacillus sp. V3-13; assembly: GCF_002860165.1. Taxonomy (GTDB): domain Bacteria; phylum Bacillota; class Bacilli; order Bacillales; family Cytobacillaceae; genus Bacillus_BJ. The sequence continues at coordinate 142,722 of NZ_PGUZ01000012.1, forward strand.
ATCAGATCCGATGTAAGCCATTAAATGAGCATATAGCGCACCTGCTATCCCAGCTATAGTCGCACTCAAAATATATGCAAGCTGTTTAACATTACCAGGAGAGATACCAATACTCGATGCCGAAAGTTCACTTCGATGCACTGCTAAAAAGGAGCGGCCAAAATATGATTGAATGAAGTTCTTAAGCATCCATAAGAAAATCATCACAATGAATAACACTATCCAATAATAATAGGCCAAGTTCATCTGAATCCCAAATACAGTTAACGTACCTAATTTAGGAGAAGGAATATTGCTTAGCCCCATCACTCCACCTGTAATCGAAGACCATTCCTTTGCTATTTCTTGAATGATAAAACCGAATCCCAGAGTCATCATCGCTAGATAAAATTCTTTAACTCGTCTAGCCGGGAAAGAAAGTAAATAGCCGACCAGACCATTAAGAACTGCTGCTAATATTATAGTTGCGTAAATTGGAAGCCCAAATCTAATCATCATTACCGCCGATGTATACGCTCCTATCGCATAAAAAGCAGCATGCCCTAGTGAAATTTGACCTGCGAAACCGCTAAGCAAATTTATACTTTGCGCCAACAGTATATTAATGCCCCAGAATATGAACAATTGGAGATTTGACTCTGTAGCAACAAATGGGGTTAGAATAAACCCTAGATATACAACTGTTTTAGTAATTTGATGTTGTGAAGCTTTCTTAACTGCAGCTAAAACGGTCATACTTTTTGCACCACCTTACCCCCAAACATTCCCTCTGGCTTCACTGCTAAAATCAAAACAAGTATCGCAAAAGCAACCCCGTGTTCAGCTGATGTAGAAATATGTCCGCCAACTAACTTTTCAATTACTCCCAGCGACATCCCGCCAATCAATGCCCCTTTAGAACTTCCTAAACCGCCTAGCACGGCGGCTACGAAACCTAGCACCATAATATTCAAGCCAAAATCAGGACTAATTGTTCCATAAATCGGCGCGATTAATAAGCCGGCTAATCCAGCCAAAAAAGCACTAAGCATAAACGATATTGTGATAACTCTTTTTGATTTGATCCCCACTAATCTGGAGAACTCCGGATCAAAAGAAACAGCCTTCATCGCCTTGCCCCATACCGTTTTATTCATAATCAGTTCCATTAATAACATGATTCCGAGCGTCATTCCAAGAACTAACAGGTATTGTGCAGACAACTGCACGCCCATTACGTTGACATAATCCGTACTTTCAAAGATAAAAGAAGGAAAAGCGAGGGCTTGAGCACCCCATACTTTTGTTGCGAGCGCTTGCAAGAACAAACCTATACCTAATGTAGACACAATCCAGCCCATACTAGATGGGTATTTAAGTAGAGGTCTAACTGAAACCAGTTCTAACAATAATCCTAATAACACCATTCCGATAAAACCAAGAGTAATAGATAAGAACCACGGAAGATTTAGCCTCAGAAAAAATAATATCAGCATTGATGAAAACATGATAAATGACCCATGCCCGAAATTGACAACTTTGGTAGTCCAAAAAGTAATGTTAAAACCGTGGGCAATGAGAGAATAGATAGATCCTACACATATACCTGTGAAAATTAGCTCCAATGTAAACTGAATATCAAACATATAGGACCTCCTAAAAATATAAATTGATAATATGTTATAATTGCTGGGACTGATAATCCCAGCAATTTGGGAGACCTTTTACTGGTAAGGTACTAGCTTGATTTCGTTCCCTTCTTTCACGTATTGGAACAATCCAACCCCATCTTCACTTATTGCATGATGTTTGTCTTTATTAAAGAAGTACGTTGAATTTGTGCCTTTAAAATCCTCAATAGATTCAAGGGATTTTATTATATCTTCCGGTTTTGTACTATCTGCGTTTTTGATAGCTTCAAATAATACATTTGCTCCGTCATAAGCATTTACCACGCTTAATGACATAAATAGCTGTGGTTTTTCTTCGTTATCTCCCCACCATCGGTCTACACCATATTTAGCTTTGTATGCATCCGCAAATTCCTTTGCTTCTGGGGAAAGTGGCTCCTGCCCAAGTGCGCCAATCATTGAACCGATTGTCCCTTCAACCAGGTCACCTGCACCTTCTTTATATGGGAGTGACAGGGCTCCATTTGTGGCTACGAGCGGTATATCAATATTTAAACGATTCATTCCTTTTCTAATATTTGCAAGATCAGCACCAAGACCAATACAAAGTATTACTTCCGCACCAGCATTTTTAATCTTGGCCAACTGTGCAGTCATATCAGCAGCTTTCTGGTTATAAACTTCCTTAGCAACCGGTTCAGTTCCGTATTCTTCTTTTAAAATTTTTTCAATTAATTCCATACCGCTTTTTCCGTATGCTGTACTTTCATGAATTAAGCCTATTTTTTTCCATTTCTCACCTACGAATGCTCCGAGGACTTTTGCTTCTACGTCATTTTGTAATGCAAATGAGAAAACGTTTTTTCGAGGTGGCTTATCAGTTCCATTTGGATATGTGACATCTGTTGTTTGTGCTACTGGATTTATGTGAACCATCCCTTTTGCCTCGGTTATCGGCACCGTAGCTAAAGCGGGCCCGCTTCCCGCCGGTCCAATGACAGCAACGATTTCTTCGTCTTCCAGTAATTTTTGCATATTGACTGCAGACTTATCGGGTACAAGTTGATCATCTAAGGCTTCTAATTCAATTTTTTTACCATTAATTCCACCATCTTTATTCCACTTATCAATGGCCAGTTCAACTCCGCGTTTATTTCCTTCACCATATTCACTGTATGGCCCAGTGATTGCAGAAGTCATTCCAATTTTTATAGTGTCCGATTCTTCAGTTGCGGACGAACTTCCTGTTTTTATCGCAGAGTTGGAACATGCGGAAACAAACATCATCGCAAGCACAGTTATAACAGTTAATCCGGTGTTTATAGAAGAAAGCAGTTTTTTTTCCATTTAAATACCTCCATATGATGAATCGTATTGTCAAAAATTAAATATATAAATCAAGCAAATACATTGATATCAGAGGGTTTATAAG
>NZ_PGUZ01000099.1 GCF_002860165.1 Bacillus sp. V3-13
GACGTGGCGCTCTTAGTCGGCCAGCGCTTGTCGGGGCTGACCAAGGCGCTTGCGCTTTTCTTACTTAGCTGGGGAAATCAATGAATGAGTGTTTTCAAAGTAAGGGGAAATATCGATTTAACAGCATGCGCTTTTCTAGAATTTTCATTTTTGCCCTTAAATTTGCTTACGATTCCAGTCTTTTTTGATATACTATCAGCAAGCAGCCTTCGAAGATTGAATAACTTGAGGAGTCGAAGTATGAGAAAAGATTGGAATACTGTCGAGGTGCTCAGGCACGCCCGGCATGATTGGCTAAATAAATTGCAACTGATAAAAGGAAATATCGCGTTAAACAAAATGGAGCGGGCAAAAGAGATCATTGATGAAATTGTCGTAGAGGCGCAGAATGAAGCAAAGCTTTCGAATTTAAAAATGCCGGAGCTGGCCTCATTGCTTCTTACATATAATTGGGAAAACCATTCCTTTCAGCTCGAATATGAAGTGGTAAATGAGCAAGAACCATCTCCGGGGAATGACGGGCTCATTTCAAGCTGGACAAGGTCTTTTTTTTCATGTTTGAATGCATCAATAGAAGTTTTCCGGGAAAATCATTTATCGGTCACGATTGAACCCGGAAAAAAAGGGATTCGTTTCTTTTTCGATTTTAGCGGAATAATAACAAATAAACAGCAGCTGGAATGTTTTCTGGAGGCTAATGAGCAAGCTGTGTCGTTAAAAATCCAGGAATTCTCTGAACAGGAACTCGCACTTGAAGTTTTCGTGCCATCGGGCCAGGGAATGGCAGGCAGGAGCGATTCCCGTCTTGGGAAAAGTGAGGATACACGACTGTAGACGGGAGGAATAACATGTTTGTCGATCAAGTGAAAATATACGTAAAAGGCGGAGATGGCGGCAATGGAATGGTTGCTTTCCGCCGGGAAAAATATGTGCCGAAAGGGGGCCCTGCCGGAGGCGACGGCGGAAAAGGGGCCGATGTTGTTTTTGAAGTCGAAGAAGGTTTAAGAACGTTGATGGATTTTCGATACCAGCGCCATTTTAAAGCTCCGCGCGGTGAGCATGGCATGTCGAAAAACCAGCATGGTAAAAACGCTAAGGATATGGTGGTAAAGGTACCGCCAGGAACGATCGTAACGGATGAACAAACGGGTGAAGTGATCGCCGACTTAACCGAGCATGGGCAGAGGGCTGTCATCGCCAAAGGCGGCAGGGGCGGCAGGGGAAACAGCCGTTTTGCGACACCATCCAATCCCGCTCCGGAACTTTCGGAAAATGGGGAACCAGGCCAGGAACGCAACATAATATTGGAGCTCAAATTGCTTGCAGATGTAGGGCTTGTCGGCTTTCCGAGCGTCGGAAAATCAACGCTTCTTTCCGTCGTTTCGTCGGCCCGGCCGAAAATTGCCGAGTACCATTTCACGACGATTGTCCCGAACCTCGGCATGGTTGAAACAGAGGATGGCCGCAGCTTTGTATTAGCCGATCTGCCGGGACTGATCGAAGGGGCCCACTCCGGTGTTGGCCTCGGCCATCAATTTTTGCGGCATATCGAAAGGACCCGGGTTATTGTGCATGTCATTGACATGGCTGCCAGTGAAGGCCGCGATCCATATGAGGATTATCTGACGATTAACAATGAGTTAAAGGAATATAATCTAAGGCTGACCGAAAGGCCGCAAATTATTGTCGCGAATAAAATGGATATGCCGAATGCCGAGGAAAACTTAAAGGAATTTAAAGCTAAACTTAAAGATGGCTTTCCGGTTTTTGCGATTTCTGCGATCACCCGCCAGGGGCTGAGGGATTTACTGTTTGCCATTGCCGATAAGCTCGAGGAGACACCGGAATTCCCGCTTCTTGAGGAAGAAGAAGCGGATAAGGATGTCCACCGTGTCATGTATAAGCACGAAGCGGAACAACAGGAATTTATGATCACTCGTGACCCGGACGGCAGTTTTGTTTTATCAGGCGAAAAATTGGAACGTTTGTTCAAAATGACCGATTTTTCAAGAGATGAATCTGTCCGCCGCTTTGCACGGCAGCTGCGTGGCATGGGTATCGATGAAGCGCTCCGTAAAAAAGGAGCTGTGGACGGCGATACGGTAAGATTAATGGATTACGAATTCGAGTTTATCGAATAGAGTTGCGATGTACCGTTTTTGACTTAATGGGGTGGGGAAATGAGACAGGATAAATTCGATAAAAAATTTTATTTGGTTCGCGAAGACGTTCTTCCCGAGGCAATGAAAAAAACGCTTGAGGCAAAGGAAATGATCGAACGGGGGAAAGCAGAATCGGTGTGGGATGCGGTTCATAAGGTCGACTTGAGCCGAAGCGCTTTTTATAAGTACAGAGACACCGTTTTCCCTTTCCATACGATTGTGAAGGAACGGCTGATTACGCTGTTTTTCCACCTGGAAGATCGTTCTGGAACGTTGTCGCAGCTGCTTGGTGTTGTAGCTTCGTCCGGCTGTAATGTCCTGACGATCCATCAGACGATTCCGCTGCAAGGAAGAGCAAATGTTACCCTCTCCTTAAATACAACGGAAATGGAGATCGATATGGATGAGCTGCTGATAAACTTGCGGCGGCTCGAATTTGTTGAAAAAGTCGAAGTGCTGGGATCAGGTGCTTAAGGGCAATTTGTTCGCCCTTAACGTCTGGTTTCGGCTATTTTTTATAAAACGAAGGCGCCTGCTCTCAATATACAAGGAGGAATTATCGTGAAAATTGGTTTTTTAGGACCGCGGGCAACCTTTACAGAGTTAGCTGTACAAGCGGTGTTTGGAGGCGAAGAATCTGTTCCATTCCTGACGATTCCTGAATGTATGGATGCCGTGTTGGAAGGGAATGTCGATTTCGCGGTTGTTCCGATGGAGAATACGCTGGAAGGCTCTGTAAATATTACGCTCGACTATTTAATCCATGAAGCCCGCCTGCCGATTATCGGGGAGATTACTGCTCCAATTCGCCAGCATTTAATGGTACATCCCGTTAACAGCAAGTCGTGGAAACAACTGGAATGTGTTTACAGCCATTCTCATGCTATTGCCCAATGCCATAAGTTTTTGCATAGTGAATTGCGGGGTGTGCGCTGTCAAAATACAACCTCGACAGCAGCAGCAGCCCAATACATACAGGAACATCCTGAAATAAATGCTGCGGCGATTGGCAATGAGCTTGCCGCAAAGGAATACGGACTTGAGATTGTAAAAGAAAATATCCATGATTTTGCGGATAATCATACCCGCTTTATTATTCTATCAATATCGCCTGTTGCTCCAGGATGGCCGAAATCTCTATATAAAGGAGATAAAACATCAATTATGGTGACTCTCCCGTCAAACCATCCGGGGGCGCTGCACCAGGTTTTATCTGCCTTTGCCTGGAGAAAGCTTGATTTGTCCAAAATTGAATCACGGCCGATGAAAACCGGGCTTGGTAATTATTTTTTCATTATTGATGTAGAGATGAAGATGGATGACGTACTGATTCCCGGCGTGATCCAGGAGCTTGAGGCACTTGGCTGCAATGTAAAGCTTCTTGGAAGCTACCCTTCATTTCATCTTGAAGCAAAACAGCAAACTAAATAGAAGAAATATAAAAAAGGATCCGGGCAGGATCCTCTTTCTAGCTATAGGAAAGTATAAACGTTTCTAAATATAGTTGGGCGTTTCGATGTCCAGCTCCAGCGCCTAGCCCCTCGAGTCGCTTCGG
>NZ_PGUZ01000100.1 GCF_002860165.1 Bacillus sp. V3-13
AAGCGTAGTAAGCTTTCCTTGATTGATTAATAGATTGGCTTCACCTGTAAAACTCGAATCTACAAATTGGAAAAATTTCTCAATTTTTCCTTTCGACTCTGGTGAATAAGGCTTTGCGTGGATTAGCTTGGTGCCCATACGGGCACAGATTACTTTGAATTGCCTGGCGTTATAAACTGATCCATTATCACAGAAGAAAAGATGGGGAACCCCGTGCTTTAAAACGGCTTTTTGTACACATCTTTCCAATCGGGGATATCGTTCCTCCAAAAAGAACTCCGCATGCATAATGCGTCGGCTGTGATCGTCAATAATGGCAATAAGGTAGGCCTTTTTGCGTTTCTCAGGGTTTTTTGGGTCGGGTAAATAAAGGGTGTGCTGGGTGTCAGCCTGCCAACAGTCATTCGGTGCATCGTGTTCAAAATGGCGGAATTCCTTCTTCACCGAACGGTGAAGGTCTCGCTTACTCCAGCCCTGTTCCTGAAAATACCGGGAAAGTGTCCGAGGTTTCATGAACCCAACTGGAACCTTTCCCTCCAGCTCAAGGATGCGGATGACTTGTTCCACACTTCTGCTTGAAAGTTCTTTTCTGAGTTCAATCGCACGCTTCAGAATATCTGGATCCTGTTTTTGAAGACTGCCTTTCTTTTCCCTGGCCTGAGGTTTCAAGGCTTCAAAACCTCCTTTTTCATATGCCTGCAGGTACCTTTCAAGAGATCGGATACTGATGCTTGTCTCTCGCTGCCTGGGATGGTATAGCTTTGTTTCGCAATCTCCCTCAAAAGGGCATACCTCTCCCCGGGCTGTAATTTCCGCTGAACCACTTGGGCAATCAACCCAAAACGGAACGCGGCAATGTCATTACGCAGGTTTTCATTCATTCTTTTTTTCTCCTTTTTCCACAAAATCGTTAGATGATAAAACAAATCCTATTTTCCGCTTCTTTTTCCTTCCGGAAAAGGGACACATTTTGTGGAGCAAGAAGATGGAAATAATACCTTTCATCTCCAAATAGTCCGCCAGGTTGGAACACCAACATTGTGATCAAGTAGAGTCAAGGGATTGGCGGAAATGTATGGCTGAAAAAAGCTTCCCCGGTATTGGAATGGAGTCATGTTCTCCAAAACAGAAGGAAACCAGGACACGGAGTTCTCCAACCGAACTAATCCCTTCGCGATAAAGGGCAAGCACCCCATCTCCATCCTGATATTGTTCAGCCATCCTCACACGCTCATCTCCCCACCATTTCAAAAATTGGCTGAAAAACCTAGCTTTCCATCTATATAGTGTTTTTAGGGAGATACGGGGAACTTCATTAGTAGACAGGCGCTCCGAAAGGAGAGTCAAAGGGAGTCCTAAAAAGACCCAGCGGAGAACGAATTCAACAATATGGTTGGCGAATCGTCCCCACGGAACAATAAAGGAAGGGATTAGGGAAAATGTCTTTTTACAGTCGGGGCATCTTCTTCGCATAATCGGAATATCGTGAGATTCCGATTTAAAGTGAACTGTCCGCTCATATTTACCATGCCTTCTAGTCCTTCTCCCACAACATGGACATAAGACTTCCAGCTCATCTGTTTTTATGGTAGCTATATACTTCTTGATTGAGAAAAAGAATTCTAGTATGATAGGCATAGTGTGAGAGAGTCATTTGTTCTCCGGGCCGGCAAGCAGGGAGGAACAAATGACCTTTTCCTTTATTAGTTTAAGAGCCGTCAGCTTCTCTGACCATTATAGCATGGTCAGAGAAGCTGACGGCTCTTTCATTGTATAGAATCCGACAAAACAGTTGGCGAATAACTCCTGCCTTTCGACAATAGAGCAGGCGCTCAACACTATAGTTTATCCCTTTACAATATGTTACCTCGTGTTAAGCTGTCTGATTTGCTTATAGAAGTTGCAGGATGGACGGGGTTTGATGAGGCATTTGTTCATGCATCTACAAATCGTATTCCAAAAGGCAATGAAAAGTCTATACTCATAGCCACACTTATGGCAATGGGAACAAATATCGGTCTGACCAAAATGGCTGAAGCTACGCCAGAAATCTCTTATTATCAAATGGCGAATACAGCTCAATGGAGATTATATGACGATGCTATGGTAAAAGCTCAAACAACTCTAGTAAACTTTCAACACAAACTTGCATTATCATCATATTGGGGAGATGGAAGAACGTCATCATCAGATGGAATGCGTGTACAAGTCGGAGTATCCTCTTTACATGCTGATGCTAATCCTCATTATGGCACAGGAAAAGGTGCGACACTTTATCGGTTTACAAGCGATCAATTTTCAAGCTTTTATACCAAGGTAATCAATACAAATGCTAGAGATGCAGTTCACGTAATAGATGGATTACTACATCACGAATCTGATTTGGTCATTGAAGAGCACTACACTGATACAGCCGGTTATACTGACCAAGTATTCGGATTAAGTCACATTCTGGGTTTTCGTTTTGCTCCAAGGTTGAGGGATCTCACTGATACCAAGCTTTATGCGATGGGCAGTCCTCGAGACTTTCCCAAAATTGAAAGCATATTGCGAGGGCGGATTAATACAAAGTTAATTCAAGATAATTATGATGATGTACTCAGGCTAGCGCATTCAATTAGAGAAGGAAAAGTATCTGGTTCCCTAATTATGAGTAAACTTGGTTCTTATTCACGCCAAAATAAATTAGCAACAGCTCTTCGTGAGATGGGAAGAATAGAAAAAACCATCTATATTTTAGATTATATATCGAGTGAAGCTTTACGGCGTAGAGTTCAAAAAGGACTAAATAAAGGAGAGGCAATGAATGGACTTGCGCGATCTATATTCTTTGGTAAACGAGGCGAACTAAGAGAGCGAGGACTTCAAGAACAACTTCAACGCGCAAGTGCCCTTAATATCTTAATAAATGCTATTAATGTTTGGAACACCGTATATTTAACAGAAGCAACTACAGTATTAAAGGAAAAAGGATTTTATAAGGAAGAGTTAATGCAGCATATATCACCCTTGGGTTGGGAACATATCAATTTTCTTGGAGAATACTCTTTCGATATAAGCAAGGCGATAAATATAAAAGCATTGAGACCACTAACCATATAATGAAAAAGTCGAAATTCCTTAGAGGAGGAAAATCGGCTTTATTTATGTCGAATTTTGCTTAGCGTATGTTTTCCGCGTTTTGCTACCGGGACCCCTATAGGAAGTGATAGAATCAAACGCTGTGAATAACTTTGAGATTATTGCAAACTTCGTCCAGCTTCGACGCACAGGAAGTACTAGTGTCGACAATGTCACAGGACGTGCGCGTTCTTGCCCCAGCGCTAGCCAGTTTTCATCCCTGATTTTGCTTCCCCTACAGTATCTTGTGTACAACATGGCTTGGTAATGCGACTGTTGTACACAGCTCGAGTCGCGTCGGTCCTGCGGGTGGAGTCAAACCATTTGCTCCAATATTAGCAATCTTAGTATTTTTATTAAAAATCATAAAAAAAGATTATCTTCATCGATAATCTCGGCTGGTAACAAGTTTTGGTGTACTATCTTTTTTGTTTGTGTAGCTCATTTAATGATTCAGTAACAAGCATAATATCACTATCAATCTTTCTTTTTACATTCTCCGTTTCACAGTTAAGATACTCTCTATACAAATTCCGGTTATGTCTTATAAAGATGATTAATTCATCCCCCATTAATCGCTCCCGTAAACTGACCCTTAGCTTCATCTTAATACCCACAAGCTTAAGACAGTAAACTCTGATGCTTATTTTTGCGAAAGGAAGCTTGATGGTATAAAATAACGCTTTTTACCCCTCAACCTCGGCTATATATTTAAAGAAACCTTCTTCTGTTTTAATATATAGTTCATCTTTATCCTTACTCTGTTTTTGAGAATAAATTTTTGTACCAATTGGTAAAGTAGTGGCTACTCCATTTTCGAAGGGTACCCCTTTTTTATAATTTTTAGTTATCTCTCCTACTTTATTTAAGTGATCTTCATTCAACGAAGCTGCTGAGTCATTTTTTTTATATATACGGTCGTTGAATATAAAGATATCTGCCTTTGAATCTTTTTCTAAAATATTTAATGCGATTTGCTCAGTTGTTGATGTTTGAGTGGTACATGAAACTAATAACATTATTGGTAGTACTATAAGAAGGAACTTTTTCATAATAACACTCCTATTTTTTGGAATATTCATAAAAAATTTCACATTTTTAATAATTTTTTCTGAATATTTGTTATACTTTTATTGCGTTATAAAAATTATATTAAATTAGGAGGTAGTTATGAAACAGTTTTTTTTGAAAAAAGGTATGCTTATTCTCTTTTTAGCATTTTTAGTATTTCTCACAGTAAACGAAAGTACTCAAGCTTATAGTCCTCATGGATGGCGATTCTTCAAATGTTCAACTTGCAGCACTTCATATCCTACGTATAGCTGGGGTGATCGTCTAACTGGTTCTAGTGTAATTAAAACAGGATGGCAGAATGCAATAACCAGCTGGCATGGTAAACAATCAAAGGTACGTTTTACCTATAGTAGTGGTTCAACAAGTAAATTGAATTCTTGGTATGAGACTTCTTCGACATATTATGGTCGTATGTACACTAGTTATGATGCATTTAAATTTGTTACAAAGTTTACGGGAGAATTAAATGCAGGAAATACAAATATAACTAAAACAAATGTAGCTCAAAGTTCAGGGGTACATGAACTAGGTCACGCAATGGGGATTGATCATGTATCAGGAACTTCGATTATGAACACTTCTAGAGATCGAACTAGAATATATACACCTCAAACAGATGATGTAAATGGAATCAATGCAATATATTAAGGGAGGACTATTATGAAAACGAGTATTAAGTTAATAACAAGCGTGTCGTTAGCTGCTCTTCTAGGTTTTGTGGGTGTTCAACAGTTTACTAGCGATACAAACGGAATTTCAAAATCTCAATCAATTGCCGAATCTGATACTGATAAAAAAACAATTAATATTTCATATAGTGCTGATTTTCCTTATACAGAAAACCTTCAGGATATGTATCAAGAGGCTGATTTAGTTGCAATTGGCAGATACGATAGTTTTGATTCTTCCTGGAATATGGCCCGTAATCCTGCTGATATTAAAGAAGAAGATTCAGAAAACTATGTAGAAGGTCATCTTTACAATTTTAAAATAGAGGAAATTTTAGCTGGAGAGTCCGATAAAAAAATAAAAATAAATCTTAGGTATGAAGAACTTGTGGAAGTAGAAGATGAACAGGGGAATAAATTAAAAGTAAAAAATAAAGATCCTTTATTCCTTGAACCAGAAACGGGTGAAAAATATTTAGTATTCTTAAAGAAGGATTTAAACTTTGGAAATTACTATGGAGCAATTGAACCTTTTCAAATTTTACTAGACAAAGACGATATAGCTCAATTAAAAACGAACCTAAAACAAGAGTCTTACGTAAAAAAACAAGTTATAAAAGTAGACAATGGTAAGACATTCGTTAACATTGAAACCGATCTTGAACCACTAACGGATAAAATTTCCGGTAAGAGCTTAGTAGATTTAAAGAATGAAATTGCTAGCTACGGAACCAAAGAATAGGCAAGTAGTCTTAGAGACATAGAAGTGAAAAAAATTTAAAGACTTTAGCTTAATTTGAAATAAAAAAAGGACTGCATAATAAGCTTAGCAGTCCTTTTTTACATCCCTAATTTTTACTAATTGTAGCATAATTATTGTATAACTATTTAGGGGCTGCTGAATAAACAAAAAAGCCAGGAATGACAAGGGTTTCGCAACTCTTTTGTCGA
>NZ_PGUZ01000101.1 GCF_002860165.1 Bacillus sp. V3-13
AGAGAGTACTTTCATTAAATTTTTGTGCCTTGAGCACAGCGAAAGGAATGAAACTTATTATGATAATCTGGCATATTTCAAATGATACAGAAGCTTGGGAAATTGAGGTAGGCCCTGTTACCGTATTAAAAGGATACGATTCACTTTGGTATAAATTGATCCGTTTAATTGAAGATTATTTTATAAATAAACAATCAACCGTAAAGATATTTGAAGATACTCAACCGCTATTTCTTAAAGATTGGGAATGCTTTTTCATTCCCTTTGACGCGCATCTACAATTCGATAAAATTGCAGCCAAGTCACCTTTAAGGGATATGCAGGAACAAATTTGTGAGGAATTGGCTCTTTCCCATGTTTATCAAGAATTACAAGAAGTATGGGGTGAATTAGAAGAAGAACTGCTATTCATTAAGAATAAGTTTGCAAAGTATGAAGTAGGTGTTAAACTCAAACCTTTTGAATCAAATAATCTACAATCTTTTATTTCTCTGTTTGCTGAAAAGCAAATGATGACACCTATTGATTATAAAATCATGCTGTTAAAATTATTGTCTAACAAAGAGTTGGAAAAGCGCAGGCTAATTCTTATTGAATTTCCAGAGCTTTATGCGGATAACTCCCAGGTTATTGAGTTTATGGAGAACATAAATTTATTGGCATCCATGGGTACTAAAATTATTATTGTAACCAATCAAAAAACAACTAAACATTGCAATTATGTGTGTAACGGTGAAATCATAAATGAAGCACGGTTAGAAAATATAAAACGTAAAGTAATAAATGAGGTCCCATTTATCTGTGATGAACTAACTTTCATTCAAGCAAAGAACTCATTATTAAGAGCTGTGGATAACTTTGAATTTAATAATAAATTTCTTACTTTATCCTCAATGCAGAATGAAAAGATATTAGTACTTGTATTTGTAATGTTATTTCATTTAGATATATCGGTAAACCTTGATATGACAGGTATTTCAGGGAATTTAAAGGAGTTTTTGAAGTGTTATTATTAGGCTTTTACTCGATATGGTATAATCAAAATGAGGTTTTGGTACCTTCTCAATTTTCGGTATAGAGAAACTGTGCAAGGTATGATTTGTTTGGATCCGGGTTTTGGTACCTTCTCAATTTTCGGTATAGAGAAACTAATAGTTCTCACTTCATAGCCAACTAAGGTTTTGGTACCTTCTCAATTTTCGGTATAGAGAAACCAAATGGCGGGTATAGTACAAGAAGTAAGGGTTTTGGTACCTTCTCAATTTTCGGTATAGAGAAACGAAAAGAAAGATGAGACAATGCTAACACTTGTTTTGGTACCTTCTCAATTTTCGGTATAGAGAAACATTTATCGTTTTGGCTGAGCGGTGGGACAAGGTTTTGGTACCTTCTCAATTTTCGGTATAGAGAAACTTGAACCAAAGCGTAGCTTCCTTTCTGGTGTGTTTTGGTACCTTCTCAATTTTCGGTATAGAGAAACCAGACGGTGCGGCTTTAGAATCCGACATAAGTTTTGGTACCTTCTCAATTTTCGGTATAGAGAAACCACCGGCAAGCAGGCCTTGAGCAATGTCTGGTTTTGGTACCTTCTCAATTTTCGGTATAGAGAAACACCTGGTTGAGCCAGAGGACGAGATCACGTGTTTTGGTACCTTCTCAATTTTCGGTATAGAGAAACCAGTTCTGGATGAACAAGAACTCGAAGAGAGTTTTGGTACCTTCTCAATTTTCGGTATAGAGAAACTATATCGCTTGCTACTGAATACTCTACTTCGTTTTGGTACCTTCTCAATTTTCGGTATAGAGAAACTGATGCTCCAAAATATAATCCTTGCAGTAAGTTTTGGTACCTTCTCAATTTTCGGTATAGAGAAACACAAATTTCTCGATGATATGATCACGAAGGGTTTTGGTACCTTCTCAATTTTCGGTATAGAGAAACCTATTGGAATCACAGATTTTCAGCTCACAGGTTTTGGTACCTTCTCAATTTTCGGTATAGAGAAACGAAGAAAAAGAAAGATAAGTAGACGACCTTGTTTTGGTACCTTCTCAATTTTCGGTATAGAGAAACAGATGATTCAAAGTGCCAGTAAGCGGCTGAGTTTTGGTACCTTCTCAATTTTCGGTATAGAGAAACTATATGTTATTCTTGTTCACGAGTGAAAAGGTTTTGGTACCTTCTCAATTTTCGGTATAGAGAAACTGAGGTCATCATAAGGGAGCTGGCCTAAATGTTTTGGTACCTTCTCAATTTTCGGTATAGAGAAACCTAACCCGGTTGACTTTATGCCTGTAGTAAGTTTTGGTACCTTCTCAATTTTCGGTATAGAGAAACTTTGTTAGTTGCATCGTTAAATCGCGTTTTGTTTTGGTACCTTCTCAATTTTCGGTATAGAGAAACGCCTTTCCACCAAGTTTTCTCGCAAACTGGGTTTTGGTACCTTCTCAATTTTCGGTATAGAGAAACCACCAGCACTTGAAATGATTAATCATCTGGGTTTTGGTACCTTCTCAATTTTCGGTATAGAGAAACAAAACAGAAGAAAGACAAGTAGGTGCTCACGTTTTGGTACCTTCTCAATTTTCGGTATAGAGAAACTTGCTTCTTTGGATGAGAGGGTTGTAATGTGTTTTGGTACCTTCTCAATTTTCGGTATAGAGAAACTGTGAGCTGTATACAAGCCCCCGACGTGCCGTTTTGGTACCTTCTCAATTTTCGGTATAGAGAAACTAAATACAACAGGATTGTATTTTGGTTCTCGTTTTGGTACCTTCTCAATTTTCGGTATAGAGAAACCAAATATATCCTAAACTTTTAATCAGTTGGGTTTTGGTACCTTCTCAATTTTCGGTATAGAGAAACACTTTGATGCAAATGGCTATCTAAGACTAGGTTTTGGTACCTTCTCAATTTTCGGTATAGAGAAACAATCTATGAACGAAATAGTTGAGCTTTTAAGTTTTGGTACCTTCTCAATTTTCGGTATAGAGAAACAAACCGAGATCAAAACCTCCAGCTCCACAAGTTTTGGTACCTTCTCAATTTTCGGTATAGAGAAACTAAGAGCTATTGTTTGCCATGTTCCCCAAGGTTTTGGTACCTTCTCAATTTTCGGTATAGAGAAACTCAAAGAAGCAGGATGCTTTGATGTTATTAGTTTTGGTACCTTCTCAATTTTCGGTATAGAGAAACCCAAACTCGATCAACTCATTCACGCCGTGAGTTTTGGTACCTTCTCAATTTTCGGTATAGAGAAACTTGGATAAACGTACTTATACCGCCCTAATGGTTTTGGTACCTTCTCAATTTTCGGTATAGAGAAACTGTTTAATGTAACCATCTGCACATGTCTAGGTTTTGGTACCTTCTCAATTTTCGGTATAGAGAAACAGCAGCTGAAAGACTGTTCGTGTAATAGATGTTTTGGTACCTTC
The DNA here is from genome assembly GCF_002860165.1 of Bacillus sp. V3-13. Classification (GTDB taxonomy): domain Bacteria; phylum Bacillota; class Bacilli; order Bacillales; family Cytobacillaceae; genus Bacillus_BJ. The sequence continues at coordinate 3,439 of NZ_PGUZ01000101.1, forward strand.
TCAATTTTCGGTATAGAGAAACAAGAACAAAAAGCTAAACTGATTCGATTAGGTTTTGGTACCTTCTCAATTTTCGGTATAGAGAAACCTCGATGATCGCTTTGCCAAATCAGTTGGGTTTTGGTACCTTCTCAATTTTCGGTATAGAGAAACCCTAACCAGGCTTTCTCTTTTACCCACATGGTTTTGGTACCTTCTCAATTTTCGGTATAGAGAAACTTAGTCAGGTAACAGAGGAGCAACCGAAAGGTTTTGGTACCTTCTCAATTTTCGGTATAGAGAAACTCCACTTCATATCTTTACGGTTACGTCCAAGTTTTGGTACCTTCTCAATTTTCGGTATAGAGAAACGGATTCAGTAGTGAACAATCCGAACATTTTGTTTTGGTACCTTCTCAATTTTCGGTATAGAGAAACAAACTGTAAAGACGGCGGTCGCTATGGCTTGTTTTGGTACCTTCTCAATTTTCGGTATAGAGAAACAAAATTCGAGTTCAGTAAACTTGAAGAAAGTTTTGGTACCTTCTCAATTTTCGGTATAGAGAAACCTTCGATGATGATGGCCGGTTAGTTGGTTAGTTTTGGTACCTTCTCAATTTTCGGTATAGAGAAACTGTTGCGGATTTCAACCATGAATTCCTGAGTTTTGGTACCTTCTCAATTTTCGGTATAGAGAAACAGAGGGTTTTAATGATCTGATGCAATTTTTAGTTTTGGTACCTTCTCAATTTTCGGTATAGAGAAACTCGTATTGTCGACTACATGTCCTGTAAAATGTTTTGGTACCTTCTCAATTTTCGGTATAGAGAAACTGGAGCAATCATCTTCTTTGTCTTCAAATGGTTTTGGTACCTTCTCAATTTTCGGTATAGAGAAACATCGGCGATGAATTGGTGAAATACGGGCAAGTTTTGGTACCTTCTCAATTTTCGGTATAGAGAAACTCTTCAGCTGAAATGTAGTGAATGTCCTTGGTTTTGGTACCTTCTCAATTTTTGGTATAGAGAAACAAGAGAACCGCGCAACAGCCCGAGAGTGTGGTTTTGGTACCTTCTCAATTTTCGGTATAGAGAAACATCAGCTTATTGGATACTTTAACGCGCTTTGTTTTGGTACCTTCTCAATTTTCGGTATAGAGAAACATAAGAAACGGGAGGGACTTAGAATGAAGTGTTTTGGTACCTTCTCAATTTTCGGTATAGAGAAACAAAAAATGTGGAGCGTCAAAGCAATGGATAGTTTTGGTACCTTCTCAATTTTCGGTATAGAGAAACGATGGCGGCAGTTACATTCGTTACGGTAGCGTTTTGGTACCTTCTCAATTTTCGGTATAGAGAAACAAAATGGAACGTACTAAAGTAGGTGACTGAGTTTTGGTACCTTCTCAATTTTCGGTATAGAGAAACGAAGTCTCCTTTGATGATTCATAGCTTACTGTTTTGGTACCTTCTCAATTTTCGGTATAGAGAAACGTTCAAGCTTCCGAATCTTTTCGATCTGCTGTTTTGGTACCTTCTCAATTTTCGGTATAGAGAAACTTGCCCATATTGTTTCCGATGCGGTTAACTGTTTTGGTACCTTCTCAATTTTCGGTATAGAGAAACTCACAGATAAGCAGAAGGCTATTCAGGAAAGTTTTGGTACCTTCTCAATTTTCGGTATAGAGAAACATCATGCAAAATCAAAAGACATTTTGGGGTGTTTTGGTACCTTCTCAATTTTCGTTATAAAGAAATATGGGAAAATTCTGAGAGAATCATCATATGGAAAGGAGTGTAATCAAATGAGTGCATCGATCTATTATATGATGTTGCTAAAGGATCAAGATCATGCAGCCATTGTCGCGAAAATTATCGATGATTCTTGCAACATCGACAACGGGACTGAGGAGGACTTTCTGGCCAACTTCAATAAGTTGGAAGTCATTCGGACGCTCGGTGAGGATGAGATCTACAATAAGTTTATCAGTGAACTGAAAGAGGATGATAGATACAAAGACTATATCATTTGTGAGTAGCTAAAGATTTTAACAAATTCGATTCATTTATTATCTAACCATCCCTTTCAACTAGCCCACCTTTTGTTTTACATTCGCAAAAACGTTGGGTTTGACCTTGTCTCTGTGGCAGCGGTAAGAAATACAAAAAGAGTTGCGGTGCTAATTAAGTTAGACCTGACCCACGACCGGATCAGGTCTATTATTTAATTATGAAATCTTTGTGACATGTATTCTCATTGAAAAAAGTTCCCTAGATGATGGTAAAATAAACATTAGGAAACACCCAAGTTATTGTACTAAAGGGGTGAAAGCAAAGATTAAATTTATTTTCTTTTAAGTTTATTTGTGAAGTTATTCACGAAGGGGATTTTTTTAAAAACATCTCGTAGGGAAGGAGGTTGTATGATGAAGTAAAAAAATCGATCCGTATTCTGACCTTATTAATATTTGCTTTGTCGCTGGCGGCTTCGGCTTATGGAATATTCTCAAGCTCTGGCTCGGGACCGCATCAATTTACTACATGGTCCGGTGAAACAATCCAGCTCTATGGCAAAGGAATTTATAAAAATGATTCTGCTTCAGGTGCCGAACAGGAAATAGCGCAGGATATCGTAACCCTTGCGCTGGGAATTCCTCTGCTTGCCATTTCTCTTTATCTAACAAGACGGGAATCAATTCGCGGCCGTTTATTGCTCGCCGGAACGCTGGGATATTTTTTGTACACCTATGCCTCATACTCATTTTTGACAACCTACAACTCGTGTTTTCTCCTCTATGTGATCCTGATGTCAGCAAGCTTCTTTGCTTTCCTTTTGAAATCAGACTATTCCGCTCTATCGACTGAAAGAATTGAGGATTTTGCAAAAGCGATGAAAGCGGGATAACTTTCATGATATCATAAATAGATGTAAATGGGCCAGTCACCACCAGTGGTTGAACTGGTCCTTCTAACTTTTAAATTGAGACCTTATGAAAAAATGAGAAGAGGTAATGTCAATGAGTAATGGGGAACTACACGTAATTATTGGAACGGGTCCCTTGGGATCAGCGATAATGGATGAACTAATTTCAAAAGGAAAACAAGTGCGAATGGTGAATCGCAGTGGCAAGGCAAATGTTGCGAATGGTGTCCAAGTTGTTCAAGGAGACGCAACGAACACAGAAAGTATTCGCCAGGCATGCAAGGGAGCAAAAGTGATTTATCATTGTGCCAAACCACCATATTCTGAATGGCCGGAAAAATTCCCTCCTATCATGGATGGTTTGATTGAAGCAGCTGCACATACAGATGCTAAACTCGTCTATGCGGATAATCTGTATATGTATGGACCGACAGATCATGCCTTAACTGAGAGTTTAGATTACAAGGCTACCGATTCTAAAGGGATAACAAGGGGAGAGATGGCAAACAAACTTCTTGCAGCACATAAAAGCGGTAAAGTTCAAGCAACCATTGGGAGAGCGCCTGACTTTTACGGTCCGCAGGTACTTGAATCTGCCATCGGAGTTCAAGTTTGTAAGAACGCGCTTTTGGGCAAGCCAGCGTTATTATTAGGAAATATCGACGTACCTCATACATTTACATATATACGCGATTTCGCAAAAGGGCTCGTTACTTTGGGAGAACGTGAAGAGGCATTGGGAGAAGTTTGGCACATCCCAAGTGCTGAGACGCTGACTACCAGGCAGTTAGTTACCTTGATTTTTGCAGAGGCAAAGCATGAACCGAAGTTTCGGGTAGCATCCAAGGGACTATTGTCGCTTATCGGCGTTTTTAATAAAAATATGCGTGAATTAAAAGGTACATTTTATCAATTCGAAAAGCCATTTGTAGTCGACCATAGTAAATATAAAAAGGCTTTTGGAGAGGATATAACCCCTCATCGGGTCGCCATTAAAGAAACGCTTGAATGGTATAGAAAAACGTTCCAAATCCGTTAAACAACAAATAGACATTTAATACTTAATATAAATGAAAGGATACCTTGAACAAAATGGTATCCTTCAATTCACGTTAAGCTTGCACTTCACTCATTAAGGCATGAGTATTTTCTTCTGAATCTTTAAAAAACGTCATCCATGTCTCGGTTTGCCCCATTTTTGCGACAATATGTGGTTCGTCGATAAAGGTCACACCCTTGGTTAATAATTCTTGATGTTTCTCTTTTATATTTTCAACTAAAAAATAGATCACAGAACTTGATTGCGCAAACTCTTCCTTTTCAGGCAGGCTAAGAAGAATACGAGTCCCTTCACATTCCAGGAAGGCCATCCTCTCCGTACTAAAAAGAAGTGGCATTTTTTATTAGCTCATTTAACATAAGCGATTAGTATTAAAGGTCAGTCTCCATTTAATAGGGGCTGATCTTTTTAAATTTTTATGGTTAATGTCGCTTTAAAGAATTTTTGTTCAAATTAGATTTTCAAACTATACCGTTCACCTAAAATAAATTGATCATCACAGTCTATGTACACTTATTAACCAAAAGTCGGGTGGAAAAGGCATACAAATTTACGATTTCCAGCGATAAAATAAAATTGAAGAGGAGGAGGTGATCATCATGGAGCTTGATGATCGAAGTACCAAGTTATTAAAAGAGATAATTTTGACTTCTGGAACAAATATTGTCGATTTGAAAAAAAAGTATGGTTTAACGCGTCGTCAAGTTAATTACAGCTTAAATAAAATTAATGAATGGCTTTTGGAAAATCAGCTTCCGACAATGGAGAATAACCGTCAAACAGGACTTTTTATTGATTCTATTGTAAGTTCGAAGCTTCCGGAAATTATTGAACGATCTTCTGCTCATAAATTTGTACCTTCTGAAAAAGAAAGGGAGCAAATGATCCTTCTTATGTTACTGAGCCGTCAGGAAGAATTATCATTGTTGCACTTTTCTATTGCTTTGAAGGTTTCCCGCAATACTATTTTACAAGATCTAAAAGGGGCCGGACAAATACTGGAGCCCTTGAAATTAAAACTGAACTACAGCCGTCGTAATGGATATTTAATAGAAGGAAAAGAGTTTGACAAGAGAAAATTGATCATTGAACTCGTCCGTAAATTGCTATGGATGGCCAATGGTGAACAATGGATGATGAAAATTTTAGACATACCCGAAGAAGAGGTACAAATGATCCGTTCCCGTTTGGAAGATGTTGAAGATAGGTTAAATGTGAGATTTACCGATGAAAAACTAACGGAATTGCCATATATATTGGCGACGCTTGTTAGAAGAATGAAAAGGCAAAAGAAAATTAAATATTATGGGATCCAATACCAGGATCTTTCTTATACAAAAGAGTACCAGGTTGTTGAAGAGCTTTTTTGTGATATAGAAGAAGCTAACGAACAAGAGCGCCTCTTTATTACCCTCCAATTACTTTCATCCAATGTTTCTTCAACAGATGTATTTGATGATAACAATATGCCAGCTTTAATTGAAGTAACAAGGAGCATGCTTGGTATATTTGAAAAACTGGCGTGTGTATCCTTCATTGATAAAGATGAGCTCGTCAATAGGCTTTATTTACATCTGCGGCCAGCCTATTATCGAATGAAATATGGGTTAACTGTTGAAAATCCATTAGAAGAGCTAATTATTGAGGAGCACAGGGAATTGCACCATCTAGTCAAGAAATCTACTAAACCTTTGGAGAGACTGGTTAATCAGGCCGTACCTAATAGTGAATGCGCTTACTTAACTATGCTTATCGGTGGATGGCTGCGAAAACAAGGGGAAGAAATATCGATTCGAAAAAAAGCTCTTGTAGTATGTCCTAATGGAATATCTGTTTCAAAGTTGTTATTTGAAACTTTGCGTGAAATGTTTCCAGAATTCATTTTCCTGGATCATATTTCAGTACGCGACTTTCAAGATTACCCTCTGGATTACAATATTGTTTTTTCCACCACATTCATAAGGACTGATAAAAAACTATTTCTTGTAAAGCCTTTTATATCCGAATCAGACAAACAAAGACTAAAGTTGAATGTATCTCAAGAACTTTATGGATTTGGTTCCAGCAACATTGATTATGACCGGTTAATACAAGTAATTCAAAGGCATGCCACCATTAAGGATAAGTTGACATTAAAGCAAGCATTACGAGAATGTCTGCAGAACGAAAATATTCGTCTTGAACGACTCAAATCTGTAAGTGATAACCCTGCTTTATCGGATCTGATTACACAGGAAAATATTATTTTCAAAAAAAGCGTTTGTTCATGGCAGGAAGCGGTACGAATGGCGGCAATTCCACTTTTAGAGTCAAATGCAATAGAATCCTGCTATGTAGATACGATTATTGAAAACTTCAAGGAAGAAGAGCCGTATATCGTGATTGCACCCCGTGTTGCCATCCCTCATGCCAGGCCGGAGGATGGAGTAAACTGTTTAGCTATGAGCATGCTGATTCTTGAGGAAGAAGTCGAATTTGCGGAAGGCCTACCCGTAAATCTCGTTATTATGATTGCTGCAATAGACCGTAAAAAACATCTAAAAGCGTTAATGCAATTAAATGATTTAGTAGCGGAACAAGAGAATGTAAGAAAAATAATAAAGTCGAAAGATAAAAGTAAGATTCGTAATTTAATAGAATCATATTCCGTTATAGATGACAGTGAAAGGGGTGATGCTCACGACGGCGAGACACATAGTACTTTTATCTCATAAAGGAGGGGAAGAAAAAGAATGACAACATCTGTGAATTTATTAATGCAACAAGAAAGGGAAGCGATTGTTGAGTATGGGAAAAGGCTGATTACCAGCAATTTGACTACGGGAACCGGAGGGAACTTAAGTATTTTCAAAAAAGAAAGCGGATACATGGCAATATCACCGAGCGGAATAGAGTATTTTAAAATGAAACCAGCTGATGTGGTTATTACTGATTTGCAAGGAAACATTATTGACGGAATTTTAAAGCCATCAAGCGAGTTGGAAATGCATGCAACAGTCTATCGAAACCGGGATGATGTCAGTGCCATGATTCATACGCATGCACTATATGCAACGACTATTTCATGTATGAGATGGGATTTGCCTGCTGTTGATTATTTGGTTGCCCATGCCGGTGGAAAAGACGTTAAATGCGCCACATATGCCACTTATGGAACGAAAGAACTGGCTGAAAATGCCTTGAAAGGAATGGAAGGCAGAAAAGCTGTGTTGCTTGCAAACCATGGTATCAATGTTGCGGGAAAAACGCTGCAAGAGGCTTTTGCCATAACCGAACAATTAGAATTTTGTGCAAGGCTTTACTGGCAGGCTAAAGCCATTGGCGAACCTGTTATATTGCCTGATGCGGAAATGGAGATTATGGTTGAGCGCTTTAAAGGATACGGTCAACTTGAGAAATAAGGCGGGAAGGATTATGGAGCTTTTTAGTGAGCTTTTTAATAAAGATTTAATTTTAACAAACCTTCATTGTTCCAGCAAAGATGATTTTTTTGAGAAAGTATCAAATTATCTCATGGAAAAAGGCTATGTCAAAGAAAATTTTAAAAAAGCAATCATGGAAAGGGAACAAAAATATCCTACGGGATTGCGAACCGATCCATTTCATGTAGCGATTCCACACACAGATCCGGAAAACATTCTTACACCATTTATCATGGTCGTCAGGCCGGATCAAGAGATTGAATTTGTTGAAATGGGTACGGACGATCAGGCAGTAAAGGCCCGATTCATTTTTGTGCTTGGTTTGAATAAGTCTGAAGCCCAGGCACCCCTTCTGGAAAAATTAATCGAAATGTTCATGAACAGTGAAGCAATGAACCGAATTGTAAATGAGAATGACGAAAACAAAATTATGGACATTTTGAAAAAAAATGTAGCCTAAAAGGAGTTGTTATCAATGAAACGAGTTATCGTGGCGTGTGGTTCCGGAGTGGCAACATCTCAAACAGTCGCCTCCAAGGTGAAAAAACTACTTGAACAGAAAGGAGTATCCGCACAAGTCGAAGCGGTCGATATTAAATCTCTCGATGCCTATATAAAAAATGCTTCCGTTTATATTGCAATAACAAAGCCTGAGAAACAATATCCGATTCCGGTTTGCAATGGAATTGCATTTTTAACTGGTGTCGGGATGGACGCAGAACTTCAAAAAGTGATTGATGCAATTCAAGTAAAATAAATAGAACTAAATCCTGGGGGGATTAAAATGGATTCAGTTAAAACGATATTTGATTTTATTTTGGATCTTGGTGCACCGGTATTTGTTCCGCTGATTATGATCGTTATCGGGTTGGTTGTCCGGATGAAGTTTAAGGAAGCTTTCACTAGTGCCTTAACACTTGGGGTAGCGTTTGTAGGAATGGGACTTGTTGTCGGATTCATGATGGACTCCATCGGTCCCGCGGCGCAACAATTTGTAAAAAATACGGGGATTGAATTAAATGCTATTGATGGCGGCTGGACTTCGATGGCGACACTGGCATGGGCATGGCCGTTAGCGTTCCTGATGTTTCCATTCCAGATTGGTGTTAATTTAATCATGCTCGCAACGAAACAAACAAATACATTAAATGTGGACTTATGGAATGTCTGGGGAAAAATTTTAACAGCAGTTCTTGTTGTCGGTGTCACTGGTAATGTTGTAGCGGCATTTATCATTGCTGTCATTCAAATGTTCGCAGAATTAAAGCTTGCCGATGTGAACCAAAAACAAATTCAAAAGCTGACACAAATACCTGGTGTTACAACTACACACAGTATGAACATAATCGGTGTCATCCTGTATCCCTTAAACAGGCTGCTCGATTTTGTGCCAGGAATGAAAAAACAAATTGACGCGAATTGGTTAAAGCAAAGACTTGGTATATTTGCAGAAAACCATGTGATGGGATTCATTATCGCTGTATTGCTCGGTATCTTTGCTAAATACAGCGTCCAGGAGACATTGATGCTCGGCATCCAGGGTGCAACTGCGCTCACGCTCTTCCCTATGGTAGCAAAGCTATTTATGCAGGCACTGGCACCACTGTCGGATGCTACGTCTGAGTTTATGAAAAAGAGGTTCGAAGGAAGGGAATTTTACATCGGCTTAGATTGGCCGATAATGGCAGGCTGCAATGAAATGTGGGTAACAACGATCATGTTAGTCCCAATCACATTATTGCTGGCAGTAGTGCTTCCAGGGAACAATATCCTCCCTTTTGCAGGCATCATCAATCTCTCGATTGCAGTTCCGGCATTAATTGTCACGGGAGGGAATCTCGTTCGTATGGTCATCTTGGGAGCCGTTACAACACCGGTCTTTTTATACATTGCTACAGTATTTGCTCCCACGATTACTAATTTGGCAATGGACACAAAAGCCCTTGAGGTGCCGGCTGGACAGCTTATATCATGGAGCACAATTGAATACCCTGTCTTCCGCTATGTATTCGCTCATGCAGCAAACGTTATAAATGGCGAGATTTTGGGATTAATAGGGGCAATTGTTTGGTTGGGATTGTTCATATGGTACTTAAAAGGCATGAAAAAGGTATCCGATAGAATCGTAACAGAAGAAGGAAATCCGTTCGACAAGATTGCCTAATCAATTGGCAGATTGAAGCTGGCATCTTGTCGAACAAAGACTTGCCATGTATTCATGGGCTCCGGACCGTCAACGAGGAGCCCATACATTTAGTATATAACAGTTCCATTTCGGTTCAAAACTTTTTGAGCAGAGATTAAACGGGCATCCAAACATCAGACAGGATGTGAAATGATTATGATCTACACAGTAACGCTAAACACAGCGATCGATCGGATTGTTCATATCGATGGAATTTTAACCCGCAAGCATAATAACAAAGCAAAGAGTATTTCACTCGATATTGGAGGTAAAGCCACGCACGTTTCGATCGTATTATCAAGCTTGAAAATACCCAATATAGCAACTGGATTTGTCGGTGAACTTAATAAAGATATTTTATATAAACTGCTAGAAGAAAAAAACGTTATATACGATTTTGTCAGCCAAAAAAATTCGGCTATCCGTGAAACTCTTGTCCTGATCGACAATTCAGGGGAAGGCAGTTACATGATTACTGAACAAGGGTTTGAAATATCAAATCGGTCTTATAACAGATTCCTTGAAAAATTTGATAAATGCGTGAAAGCGAACGATATTGTTGTTTTTGCCGGCGGTCCGCCAAAAGGAGTGGACATCCAAAAATATAAACAATTATTGCTTTTAGTAAAGCAAAAACAAGGGCGGCTCGTAGTAGACGCTGCAGCTGAATATCTCAAAACCGCTGTTGAAATAAAGCCTTTTTTAATTAAGCCAAATGAATTCGAATTCCAGGAGCTTATTGGTCATCCATTACAAACTATTAGTGAATATGTCACAGAGATACGTAAGCTATTAAGCTTTGGCATCGAGTATGTTGTTGTATCACTCGGGAAAAACGGCAGCCTGGTTGGCCATCAGAACAATATTTATAAGATAACGCCTCCGAAAATAACAGAGGTGAATGATACAGGATGCGGAGATGTTTTTTTAGGCGGGACAATTGCTAAATTATTTGCGAACCAGCAGCCCGAAGACATATTTCGATTTGCAACCGCATTGAGTGCATCCAAAGCTGCGCTGGATAAAAGCTCATCATTTTCTCTTGAAAAGGCGGAAGCATTGCTAAATGAAGTTCTAATCGAAAAAATAGAGGAGGTCACGATATGATGTATTCGGCAGAACGGTTGGATTTATGTGAAGTGACGAAGATGATGTTTGATCGTTTTATTACGAATGCAGCAGGTGGAAATATAAGTGTCAAAGTAAGTGATCAACACTTTATTATGACACCCACGTTGATGTCCCAGGCGAAATTTTGCCGGCTTAAGCCGGAGGAAATTCTCGTGATTGACAGGGACGGGCATATAATTGATGGGGAAGGCAAGGTTACGCGTGAGTTTAACATGCATATCGCGGTGTTTGATACACTCCCTAAAGCAGGAGCGGTCATTCATGCCCACCCGAAAGAATCAATGGTATTTGCCTCGCTGGGGCTACCATTACCCCATTTATGTGAAAGTACAAGAAAACTGGGGGAAATTGTGACTCTTGACTTTGCCCCTGCAACAAGCCAGCAATTGGCGGATAATGTAAGAAAATATATGCAAACACGCGTTACAGATATGCCTGTGGCAACATTGCTTCGTGAACACGGAATTTTGGTTATCGATACTACACTTCGAAAAGCTTATGATATGCTGGAACGCATTGAGTTTAACTCTTATGTAAATATCCAGGCAAAATTATTTGAAGCTGTCGGCGCTTATAAACCTGAACAAAATGAACTTGGCCTTGCCTATAATTTGGAGGAATAAGAAATGAAGCTGTCAAAAGGTACTTGGTATAGTCTTGTACTGGTTGCCTTACTTCTGCTTATCATTAGCGTCATCAAAAGTTCCATTTGGATCGGTTTAATCTCTTTCGCGTTGGCTATGCTTTTGAAAAAAGAGTACGGTAACATTCCACTTCCTGAAGCTATCACCAAGCAAAAAATTTACTCTGCCGCAAAACAGGAATTTTATGAAGCTTCTGAATTTAGTGGTTCAAAAAAGAAATAGGGAGCATTTGGGTTTGAGTGCGTATACAGATGAAAGACTGGATTATAGCTATAGTCCCATAGGTTTCAAAACTGATTGACACGAGCTTCCATGAAAAAGCATTTCGAAAAGATTCTATGAAATAAGACTAGCCCCGAACAGAAGCTAGTCTTTTTCATATTCATGAAGCTTTTATATCCGCCTGCTTTTCCACCATTGCCTGTTTCCTGCCAAATGTGCTTAAAAGCAAGCCGATACCAGTACCAACAAGAGCAGGCATAACCCATTCAAGTCCGACTGACGAGAACGGAAGCACTTCACGCAAGGATTGCAGCGGTCCCAAATCGAGACCAAATGTGTTTAATCCGCCAATCACAGCAAACACTCCTGTAAATAGCATCGCGCTGCCGTATACCTTTTTCGTATTTTTAAAGTAACGGTTAAAGAAGGCAAGAGTGATCAAAACGATTGTTAATGGATACGCTGTAACAAGGAATGGTACAGATACTTTCAGAATCTGGCTTAAGCCCAGGTTTGAAAGCGTGAATCCAACCAGGGTGACCGCTAAAACGACCAATTTATAACTTGCTTTTGGAATGAGTTTCGAGAAGTATTGACCGCATGCTGTCGTTAATCCAACCACTGTTGTAAAGCAAGCCAAAGTAAAAATGAAGCCAAGCAATGCCGTACCGCTTTGCCCCAATAACAGTGTGGAAGCAGCGGAAAGGATTTCTGTTCCGTTTTCAAACTTCCCCATTGCCGCCATTTTCCCGCCGATCAGTCCTAAGCTGACATACACAAGTGTAAGTAACAATCCGGCGATGACAGCTGCTTTCATCGTATATTTTGTTAACTGCTTTTCTTCGCGGACTCCTCTTTGTTGAATAGCGGTCAGAATAACGATTCCAAACGCGAGCGATGCGAGGGCATCCATTGTGTTGTACCCTTCTAAAAACCCCTTGAAAAATGCCCCAGCCTGGTATTCAGCAGCCGGTGATTGCAATGGTGCGTCGAGATTGGCAAATCCGACAACGCACAAGACAACCATTGATAAAAGCAGGACAGGTGTAATCCAGCGGCCCATATACTTTTCCATTTTGGACGGGTTTAAGCTGATGACAAATACAAGTGAAAAGAAAATCACAGTATATAAAAATAAGATCAAAGCTGCATTTGCAGATTCAGGGACGAAAGGCATGACGCCCATTTCGAAAGCAACATTCGCATTTCTCGGAATCGCCAGGAACGGGCCAATGGATAAATACACAATAACCATAAAGATTGCGCTGAAATATGGGTGAACGCGGTTTCCAATTGTCTGTGCCCCGCCCTTAGCAAGCGAAACGGCAAGCAGCACTGCAAAAGGAAGGCCGACTGCCGTCAGAATAAACCCAGCCATGGCGAACCAGAATGCAGTGCCGGATTGCGCGCCAAGGAATGGAGGGAAGATCAAGTTCCCGGCTCCAAAAAACATTGAAAATAACATTAATCCAATAAATAAGGTGTCAAATTTCCTCATGATTTTCTCTCCTTTACTCTATAAAAAATAAAAAACCCGCCCCTAAAAATAGGGACGAGTTTGTGCTCGCGTTACCACCCTTATTCCGCAGCTTTTAACAAAACTCACGGCGCTCAGTCAACGTACCATCATACGTGCTCCATCGTAACGGCGGAGGACCCGTCAAAGCTTACTGCTTTCAGCTTTGCATCTCGGAGATGATCTTCGGATAAGTACTGAACACCGGCTTCCACCAACATGCCGGCTCTCTGTAGAACAGTGGTCCCATCTTACTCTTCTCGTCATCAATTTTATATATTAAAAATAATTTAACAGAGGAATATTGATATGTCAATATAATAAAATAATTTAAATAATTCTATTAAATATGTGAACGAAGTAATTAAGGGTGCTTTGTCGGAAAAAATGAAAAAAATATTTAAATACCCCTTTACAAAAAAATAATTAAAGCTTAAACTGGTAATGACCACACGACCACTGGTGGTTCAAAAAGAGGTGCATGATGAAACATATCGATAAGAAAAGTAGAATTCCATTATATATTCAACTTATGGATATTCTCATAGATGAAATGGAACACGATTTAAAAGAACATGAGCAATTACCTTCTGAACGGGAAATTTGCACTAAATATGATTTGTCCCGGACTACCGTAAGACAGGCTATTAATGAGCTTGAACGGGATGGGTATATTTATAAAGTTCATGGAAAAGGCACCTTTGTGTCACCGAAGAAGGTAAAACAAGACCTGATTAAGTTTTACTCATTTACAGAAGAAATGAAAAAATTAGGCAAGATGCCAACTTCTAAAGTTTTATCATTCGATATTATAGACGCCGATAAAAAAATAGGAAAAAAACTGGCTTTGCCTGAAGGCAGTAAAATCTATGAGTTTTCAAGACTTCGCCTGGCAGATAATGTTCCAATGCTGCTTGAAACTTCTTACGTCCCGTACGAACTATTTCCCGGGATAGAGAGAAGGGATTTAGAAACGACTGCGTTGTACGACATTTTTACAAATCGTTTCCAAACAAAAATAACGATGGCAGAAGAATTATTCACCCCAGTAAAAACGAAGGAAAGTGAGGCCAAACTGCTAAATATGCCGAGCTCTATCCCGTCGTTGAGAATTGAAAGGTTTACCTATGGAATCCATGGAATTATCGAATACACCAGCACAATTGCCAGAGGCGATAAGTTTAAATATAGCGTCCGCCTAGAAAATTAATTCTAGGTTTAATATAACTGGTAGTGACGTCATTATATAATAAACAGTAAAGTTTATTGGAGGGTTTAGTAAAATGAATTTTTTAAAGAATAAAGAAATTGATAAGACAGACAGTCGATTTACTGCAAAAGAAATTGATCAGCAACCAAAGCTGTGGCTGGAAACTTTACAAATTATTCATAAGCAGAAAGAAGAAATTCATAACTTCTTAAATGAAAAGGTTTACACAGAAAATGCCCGGATCATTTTTACTGGCGCCGGCAGTTCTGCATATATAGGGGACACTCTTGCTCCGTTTATTCGGAGAAACATTCACAATCAGGTAGAATCAATTCCTACAACTGATCTGGTTGCTAATCCACTGAATTATTTCAAAAAAGAGACGACGACGGTTCTAATCTCATTTGCCAGAAGTGGTAACAGTCCCGAGTCGATCGGCGCTTATGATTTAGCCCGGCAATTAATACCCAAGCTTTATCATATCGTTATCACCTGCAATCGTGATGGCAATCTCGCGAAGAAGGCAAAGGCAGATGAAAATAGTTTAGTTATTTATATGCCTGAGGATTCAAACGATAAGGGCTTTGCAATGACCAGTTCATTCAGCTGTATGTATATGTCGGCATTGCTGCTGTTTAATATTGAACATCTGGACGAAATCAAGAAAAAGATTGATGGATTAGTAGAAAATGCCCGGCGAATTCTTGATACGCAATATAAAGAAATTCAAAAAATAATAGATTTAAATAAGAAAAAAGTTGTTTATTTAGGTTCCTCTACACTAATGGGGCTGGCAAAAGAAGCTTGTCTGAAACATTTAGAGCTTACTGCAGGATCAGTTACAACTTTATGGGAGTCTGTTTTGGGTTTCCGGCATGGCCCAAAATCGATTGTGGACAATGAAACTGTAATCATCATTTACATATCAAATGACCCATATACACGAAAATATGAATTGGATCTGCTAAGGGAACTTCAAAATGATGGTGGCGATAAGCATGTAGTGGCTGTTGTGTCTTCCGAATTGAAAGAAGCGGAGGAATTATGTAATCAAGTTATTACAGTTCCAGGAGAACACAACTATTACCTGGACGATAGTTTAATAGTGTTAAATTATTTAATCTATGGTCAAATATTTGCATTACTAAATTCAATTAAACATGGGATTTCCCCTGATAATCCTTCACCATCTGGTGTGGTAAATCGGGTTGTACAGGGTGTTCAACTTTATTCTTTCAATAACTAAAAAGGGGGACTTACTATGCCTAACATTTTATTAACTAGGATCGACAACCGTCTGGTGCATGGGCAAGTAGGAGTTACATGGGTCAATCATTTGGGGGCAAATTTAATAGTCGTTGCCAATGATGAAGTGGCAGAAGATGAAGTACAGCAGGACCTAATGGAAATGGTTATTCCTTCATCGATTGGAATCCGGTTTTTTTCGATCCAAACAACGATCGATATTATTCACGATGCGGCCGATGATCAGTATATTTTCTTGGTTGTAAAAACGCCTCAGGATGTATTGCGCCTCGTTAAAGGGGGAGTGCCGATTGATAAAGTCAATATCGGAAATATGCACTATTCAGTTGGAAAGACTCAACTATTTTCCACTGTTTCAGTAGATGAAAATGATAAAGAAGCATTGAGAGCTTTACGCGACCATGGTATCAAGCTGGAGGTCCGGCGAGTGCCGGATGAAAGACCAGACGATATATTAAAACATTTATAAAAAAGGAGTTGAAAACCAGATGCCAGATATGTTGGTGGCGGCATTACTCATTGCCCTATGGGCGGGTATTGCAGGAATAGATTTATTTAATGGCCTTTTGCATATTCACCGGCCGATTGTAACAGGTGTTGTCATTGGACTCATTTTAGGAGATTTGAAAACAGGTGTGATTACGGGGGCAGCGATTGAACTCGTATGGGCAGGTATGGTTCCGCTGGCTGGCGCCCAGCCTCCAAATGTCGTTATCGGGGGAATAATCGGAACGGCGTTTGCGATACTTACCGGCCAGGAACCAAAAGTGGCCATTGGGATAGCCGTTCCATTTGCAGTTGCTGTACAGGCATGTATTACGTTAATGTTTACCGCTTTTTCGCCTATTATGCATAAAGCTGATAAATATGCTGAAGAAGCAGATACAAAGGGTATAGATCGAATCAATTATTTGGGAATTGCAACCTTATTCATATTTTACTTTGTAATCGCTTTCCTTCCGGTTTATTTTGGCGCAGAAGCAGCAAAAAATGTCGTGGAAATGCT
The DNA here is from genome assembly GCF_002860165.1 of Bacillus sp. V3-13. Lineage (GTDB taxonomy): Bacteria > Bacillota > Bacilli > Bacillales > Cytobacillaceae > Bacillus_BJ. The sequence goes on from NZ_PGUZ01000101.1 coordinate 20,002, forward strand.
CCCATCCTGGCTAATTGCAGGGCTTGGGGCAGCTGGTGGAATGATGGCTGCGATCGGATTCGCGATGCTGTTAAAGATCATGTTGAAAAAGCAATATGTTGCCTTTTTTATCATCGGTTTTATTCTCGTAACATATATGAATCTGCCAATTATTGCTGTTGCCCTGGTAGGGATGGCTATAGCTCTCTATGATTATTATAAATCAAATACAGGCGATGGATCGGTCGCAAGGGGGGTTCCTAGACGTGGCATCTGATAAAGCAATATCTCACGCTCAAGAAAATACAGAAATAAGCCCGGATTATTATCAAAACGCTGAAGCTGAACAAGTAATCACAAAAAAAGATTTAAATCATATGGTATGGCGCTCGCTCTTGCTCCAGGCCTCATTTAATTATGAAAGAATGCAGGCCGCTGGCTGGCTGTATTCCATTCTCCCGGGATTGAAAAAAATCCATAGGAACAAGCAGGATCTCAGCGAATCAATGAAAAGTCACATGGAGTTTTTCAATACTCATCCATTCCTGGTCAATATCATCATGGGAATTGTACTTGCCATGGAAGAAGGAAAACAAAATAGAAATACAATCAGGGCGATTCGTGTTGCGATGATGGGGCCGCTCGGGGGTATCGGCGATGCTTTATTCTGGCTTACCCTTCTGCCGATTTGTGTAGGAATCGGAGCATCTTTGGGACAGGATGGAAGTCCTATGGGTGCCGTCGTGTTCCTTATTATCTTCAATGTCGTACATTTCGGCTTAAGATTCGGTTTAATGCACTATGGCTACAATACGGGGACAAATGCCATCAGTTCGTTAAAGGAAAATACAAAAAAAGTCTCCCATGCTGCGTCAATTGTCGGTTTGACAGTAGTTGGTGCGCTTATTGCCTCATTTGTTAAACTTCAGACAAGTTTAGTTATTCATGCAGGAAAGGCAGAAATAGCCCTGCAAAAGGATTTGCTGGATAAAATTATGCCGAATCTCCTGCCGCTTTCTTACGCCTTGTTCATGTATTTTCTTTTGAAAAAAGGCTTATCACCAGTAATCCTTATCCTTATAACGGTGATTATTGGAATAGTCGGGAAGATACCATTTCCATTTGGAACAATTCTATAACAAGGAGGCGTTCACTTGAACGGATTAATTATTAGCGGACATGGATCTTTTGCCTCCGGTCTTCGCTCTTCTGTCAAATTGATTGCGGGAGATCAGCCGGGGGTAGAATATGTGGACTTCCAGGAACAGGACACAGTGGCTGATCTCGAACGAAATTTAAAAGCGGCATTAAGCAAGCTGGAAGATTGTGACGGGGTATTATTCCTTTGTGATTTAGCGGGCGGCTCTCCTTTTAAAACAGCCGTATTAATTTCAGGAAGCCGGAGGAATTGCGCTGTTATCGGCGGAGCGAATCTGGGAATGATTATCGAAACAGCCTTGATAAAAGACATGCATCCAATCGACACTTTGAAAAACTTGGCAATTCAAACAGGGAAAGACGCCATCAAAAGCTTTGAAAAGATCGATCGTCCTAAAAAAGAAGGTGCAGGCATTTAATGCAAGCTATACAAACAAAAAAGATTTTTACTCCTGAGAAAACCTGCGAAGCTGGTTATCTAGTAGTTGAGAACGGAAGAATTAAAGAGATTACAACCATCAAGCCGGAATGCGGGATACTCGATTTTTCAAGGTTTACTGCAATTCCCGGCCTGATCGACCTTCATATACATGGGATAGCAGGATATGACACGATGGATGGTTCATTGGATGCCTTGCAAGGGATTTCTAGTAACCTTGCAAGGCATGGGGTTACAGGTTTCTTGCCAACGACCCTGACACATGATTTTGAAAAAATTAAACAGGCTGCCAAAGCAGTACACCTAGTGATGGGAAATACATGTGGTGCAGAGATATTGGGTTCCTATATTGAGGGACCCTATCTTACACCGGAACATAAAGGTGCACACCCCACTAAATACATGCGTGAGATATCACTCGCTGATTTGGACGATTTAATCGCAGCCTCAAACCATACGATTAAAATTATCACGATTGCTCCTGAAAAACACAACACAATCGAGGCAATTAAGTACCTTTCAGAAAAAGGTATTATTGTCTCACTTGGACATACAAATGCTGACTATGAAACCGCGACTCATGCAATCGAAAATGGGGCAAGTATTTCCGTCCACACCTTTAACGGGATGAGAGGTTTTAACCATCGTGAGCCGGGTTGCTTGGGAGCTTTTTTAACGAATGAGATGGTTTTCTGTGAGTGTATTGCTGACTTGCGGCATGTATACCCGGCAGCTATTAAGCTCCTTTATAAAGCCAAGGGGAGCAATCATATCTTGTTGATCAGCGATCTAATGGCCGCTGCCGATTTACCCGATGGAGACTATATGCTTGGTACATTGGCAGTCAAAGTAAAAGACCGGATCGCGAGAACCATCGATACAGGGTCGCTCGCCGGAAGTACGACAAACTTAATGGACTGTATAAAAAACACTCAAGCTGTCCTTCGCTTGCCGCTTGAACAAATACTGCCAATGGCAACCCTTAATCAGGCAAAATTGTTGGGATTGGATAAAGAAATAGGCTCTTTGGAAATTGGAAAGAAAGCCAATGTTGTATTCATAGACCAGGATTTTGATGTGAAAGCAACAATGGTAAACGGGCAGTTTGTTTTTACTAAGGAGGAAATAGAAGCATGAACATGGCAGCAAGCGGAAGAATTGTAAATACAATTGACATGTTTAGAAAAGCCCAAAAAGAGAAGTATGCGATTCCTGCTTTTAATATTCACAACTTGGAAACAGTACAGGTAGTCGTGGAGACTGCAGCGGAATTACGTTCCCCTGTGATTCTCGCTGGAACTCCCGGGACGATTTCATATGCCGGGGGAGATTATCTCGTTGCTATCGTTGAAACAGCTGCGAGAAAGTATGACATCCCGATTGCCCTTCACCTTGATCACTTCGAGACATTTGAAGAGATTAGAAAATATATAGACCTGGGCGTCAAATCCTGTATGATTGATGCTTCACACCATCCGTACGAAGAGAATGTCCGCATAGTAAAAGAAGTTGTGGAATATGCTCATGCACAAGGTGTTTCCGTAGAAGCAGAACTTGGCCGCTTAGGCGGGATTGAAGATGATTTAGTTGTTGATGAAAAAGATGCGATTTACACAAATCCAGGGCAGGCAAAGGAATTCTGTGAACTCACAAATATCGACTCGTTAGCTGTAGCCATAGGAACGGCGCATGGGTTGTATTCAGGTGAACCGAAGATTGACTTTAACAGACTTACTGAAATTCAAAAACAAGTAAACATTCCTCTTGTCCTGCACGGCGCATCTGATATTCCAAACGAGATGGTAAGAAAAACGATTCAACTTGGGATATGCAAGGTAAATATAGCAACTGATTTGAAAATTCCTTTTTCGAATGCAGTGAAACGATATTTTCAAGAACACCCGGATGCCAGCGACCCGCGCAAATATTTAACTCCCGGAAAAGATGCAATGAAACAAATCGTAAAAGACAAAATAAAAATGTGTGGCAGCGATGGCAAAGCTTAAAATTGCAACAATTACATTGAACCCTGCTATTGATACGCTTTATAAACTTGAACAATTCCTGATCGGGAACGCGACTCGTACAAAGAACCCGGTAAGAACCGCAGGGGGAAAAGGTTTAAATGTCACGAGGGTTGTAAAGTTACTTGGGGAAGATGCAGTTGCAACTGGTTTTATTGGTGGATACAGCGGACAATTTATTCGTTCAGAACTGAAAAAAATGGGTGTTCACGATCAATTTATAGAAATAAACGAAGAATCCAGGCAGTGTCTTGCTTTCGTTGACAATATGGATAATCAAACAGAAATACTTCCGGAAGGCCCCTTCGTCACGGCGGAAGAACAAAAGATTTTCAAAAAGCGTTTAATTGAAATCTTAAGTAATTTGGATATTCTTATCATTAGCGGTTCACTTCCCCGCGGGGTCTCGGCAGAGTTGTATCAGTTCATTCTTATGGAAGCTAAGAAAAGACAACTGAAAGTGTTGCTGGATACAAGTGGACAAACGTTATGGGAGTGTCTCTCCGAACGTCCATATATGATAAAGCCGAATCGTGAAGAATTGGAACAGCTGCTTCACAAGCCTTTGAAAAGCGAAAAAGATATTTGGGATGCAATCGAGATATTACATAGGAAAGGAATTCCCCTTGTTATTGTATCGGATGGCCGAAACGGTTCCTTTGTCATTTATGAACAAAAACGCTATAAAGTAACCGCTGCAAAAGTTCAAACAGTAAGCGCAGTCGGATCTGGAGACGCCTTTGTTGCAGGTATTGCTGTGGGGCTGGCAAGAAAACTGCCTATTGAAGAAACACTTATTCTTGCTTCTGCATGCGGCGCCGCAAATGCGCTTGAAGAAAAGACCGGCTTTGTCAATAAAGAAAGGGTGAATGACTTAATAAAGCAAATTCAAATTACAGAGGGACAATAACACTATGTTAGAATATCGACGATCGAAAATGTTGACAATTAAATATACTTTGTATTATGCTAACGGTAATTAGTTGAATAGTTCTCCTAGAGGGGAGTAGCTTTTACAGCAAAGTCGTCATTTCGGAGTTTATCACTCCCGGCTTTGTTGGCAACCTAACGTTGTTAGCAAGACCTTTGCCTGCCGGTAAAGGTCTTTATCTGTATTTAAAACCTTTGCCACATGTTGGTAAAGGTTTTTTGTTGATGCGTGCCCAGCAAGCCGTTAATTGCTAGTTGGTGAAAGTCCAACCCGAGTAAGTGTCAAGA
>NZ_PGUZ01000102.1 GCF_002860165.1 Bacillus sp. V3-13
TTTTTAAGAGGTATTTACCCATTCTCGTCTAACTCATAACTTTAATTTTGATCGTGTACTAGAAGGAGAAGAACTATACATAAAACTATAATCGGATTGATATTAAGTAGAATAAAAGTTTAGAGCCATTTGTGTGCCAAGCCATTTTAACTAATATGGGTTATCAACACCACCTATTGTATGGTGGTTTTTCTTTTGAGTTTAAAATCAAATTAACGAACAATAGTTTCTTGTAGATTGCACGGGGATTGAGATTAATAGAGGTTTAATCTAGCTCATATCAGGAACATGCAGCAAGCATTACAGACGATCATTGGAAGGCTCTTAAAAAAGGCTATCTCATCAAATGCGGATACACAGGAAGGCGTCGAATTTATTTTCGCTGAAAAAGATGGAAAGACTGTAGCCAGTGTTGCATTGTTCCCGGCTAAAAGCGATGCCTATGACGGGAATGTTGAGAACTGGATTGTCCTGAGATACGAATGCTCGCCGTAGCACCGGAAGCTCCGGGCACGGAGTGGCATGTGTCTTAATTTCCGAATGTTTCCAGATATCGACAGATAAAGGCTTTAATTCTATCGGTCATCATACCGGAGATTTTATGGAAGGTGCAATGAGATTATATGAAAGGCTCGGCTTTGCTCGTCTGCCACAATTTGATTTCGAGCCCGCAAATGATGGATCATTGTGAAAGCCTTTCGACTTCCTATTGCATGACTTTTTCTATGAAAGGATTTTTCAAACTCTCAGTTATCTTTCCTCTTTTTAGAGATTTTAGTCTATTAAGCATTCCGAAAAAAAATCATCCAATCTTGAATGCCTTAAAGAGGTTTCCCGATAAGGCAAGGCACAACCAGCTTACATCATGTTAACAGAGGTTTGGAAGCTACCAATAAGATTGAGAAAAGCGGTATCCATCTTCAATGCTCTGATGAAATATTTAAAATGGGACTTATCAGACAGCCCCTTTTATATATTCATTGGGAAAGGCATAATTGAGAAAAAATATTATATTAAAATAACATTACATCCATGCTACAATTTACTTAAAATTCAATTATAACTAATCACACGGTAAGGCTTAAAAGCCTTGCTTTTTTTTTTATATTTATTCAAATTAACACCTCTTTTCTGAAATCAAAATGGCGAAAGGGGTTTTTTATTTTTCCAAAGAAATAACCTGTCTGATCAGCTTCGATTTTTATATATAAAGGGTGAAGGGAGGTGATCATGATGGCGCAGGCAATGTTAATGGAATCGAGGCTTCGACTGGTTTTTGAGACTGGGGTGAATGAAAAAGGTGAGCCGGTCTTCAAGACAAAAACCTACAGCAATGTTAAAAAGGAAGCGACTCCAGATCAGCTTCACCAAACGGCGTTAGCTTTAGCCGGGCTATGTGCGGATCCGTTAAGCTCAGTTGAACGGAGCGATAGCGTGGACATTATCGCTTAATGAAAAAAATAGGGGAAGGAGGTGAGCAGCGTGGCGAAAACATTGGAACTGCAGTTTTTAACAGACTCAGGTGCGATCGCCAGGGTTTCACTCGACAATCCAAAGGAACCGGTTGATCTTGTTGCAGTAAAGCAATCGATGGATCAAATTATTTTGGCCGGGGCATTTGCAACCGCAAACGGAAATCTTGCGGCTGTTAAAGGAGCGAGAGTCGTAGAAAGAAATGTAACCGATTATGAAATAGCTTAAAGATCAGGGCCGGGTTCGATTTTGAATCCGGCTTTTTTTCAAGAAGCGGCACATCATTTTAGCCTGGGAAGGGAGGAGGAACAGAACATATGGAACAGATTATCCCGTTCATTAGCGACGTGGGTTTTCCGATTGTTGTAACCCTTTATTTGCTGCATCGAATTGAGGCGAAGCTGGACAAAGTGGTTCTGTCGATTCAGGATTTGCCGGATCGTTTGAAGGAATGAAGTACTGTTAAAATATGCAATTTAACTTGACATTACCTGTCTTTTATGGTAGATTGTAAGAAGCCATTTTGCATCGTGTTCGATTTTTGCAAATAGCTTATTCAATGTTCCAAACGTTTGGATGAGTAATGTCAAGCTTATACGTTGTAAATCGGTTAATTTACACATAGCTCCTCATGAGCTATTAGGAGGATTTTTCAATGAAAAACGGTAAAGTAAAATGGTTCAACTCTGAAAAAGGGTTCGGATTCATCGAAGCTGAAGACGGAAATGATGTTTTCGTACATTACTCTGCAATCCAAACAGAAGGCTTTAAAACATTAGAAGAAGGCCAAGAAGTTTCTTTCGAAGTTGTCGAAGGTGCTCGTGGACCTCAAGCTGCCAACGTTGTAAAAAAATAAATTGAATAACCGTAATTCACAGCTCAGCCATTTTGGTTGGGCTGTTTTTATGTTTATTGGAATAAATCCGATTAGCTAATTGCTAGCAGCTTGATAGTTAATTGCTATTATTAAGATGTGCTGATTTTCCTTTAATTGTGCAAGCCATTTAAATTTCTCGTTTGCTATAATGGTAGCATCGTAGTGTCGATTATGAGAGGTGAAGGATGTTGAAGTTTATACATACGGCTGATTGGCATTTAGGCAAGCTCGTTCACGGCGTTTATATGACCGAGGACCAGCGCGAGGTTTTGAATCAGTTTGTTTATTTGGTAGAAGAGGAGCAGCCGGATGCGGTTGTGATCGCTGGAGATCTTTATGATCGTTCGGTTCCGCCAACGAGTGCTGTCGAGCTTCTTGATGAGATATTGTACAAAATAAACGTTGAGCTCAAAACGCCTGTGGTCTCGATTAGTGGAAATCATGACAGTGCGGAACGCCTTTCTTTCGGAAGCTCATGGTACAAGCAAAGCAAACTTTACTTAACAAGCAAACTGACAGAGGATTTACACCCAGTACATATAAATGGAGTGAATTTTTATTCCATCCCTTACGCAGAACCGGGAACGGTCAGGCAGCTGCTTGCGGATGACAGCATCCACTCCCACCAGGATGCAATGAAGGCGCTGATTGGAAAAATAGAAGAGACGATGAATCATGCTAAACCGAATGTGCTTGTTGGGCATGCATTCGTGCTTGGCGGGCAAACGTCCGATTCGGAACGGACTTTGTCAGTTGGGGGTTCCGGGTGTGTGAGCGCCGATTTATTTGAGCCTTTTTCCTACACAGCTCTCGGCCATTTGCACAGTCCGGATGCGATCAAGCATGAAAAAGTGAAATACTCGGGGTCGCTATTAAAATATTCTTTTTCCGAGGCGACACAGCGCAAAGCCGTTTCTATCATTGAAATGAATGATAATGGCAGTTTCGAGCTGCGCAGCCGTTCGTTAACTCCTAAGCAGGACATGCGTGAACTGGAAGGGCATTTAGAAGAATTGCTTGACCCTCATTTTTATGAAAAACAATGCTGTGAAGATTACCTGAAAATCACGCTTCTCGATGAGGGTGCGCTGATTGACCCGATCAACAAGCTTCGCCAGGTCTATCCAAATGTTCTCCATCTCGAACGAAAAGCAGTTTTAACCGGTATGAAAAAGAAGCGTTCATTTACATCCGTGAAGGAAGAAAAAAAATCAGAACTTGATTTATTCGCCCAGTTTTATCATGAGATGACAACCTCTGAGTTTTCTGCCGACAAGCGGGAGATCATGGCGTCTGTTATTGAAAAGGTGCTGAAGGAGGAGGGCCGGATATGAAGCCATTAAAATTGACGATGCAAGCTTTTGGGCCTTATGCCGGCAGCGAAACGATTGATTTCACAGCACTGGGAAGCAGGACGATGTTCGTTATTTCTGGAAAAACCGGCTCTGGCAAGACAACGATTTTTGACGGCATCAGTTATGCAATTTATGGGGAAGCAAACGGAGAAGACCGCGACGGCCCAGGGCTCAGAAGCCAGTTTGCACGCGAAGATGTGTTGACAGAAGTAGCGCTTGAATTTTCTTTGCGTGAAAAAACGTACTATATCGTGCGATCGCCGCAGCAGGATAAACGAAAAGAGCGCGGCGATGGCTATACGACAATCGGTGCAAAAGCAGAGCTTTATGTTTACAACGAAAAAGGGGAACGCCAGCTGCTGGCGGCGAACGTCCGGGATGCGAATGAAAAAATAAAGGAAATCATGCTCATCGACAGCAACCAGTTCAGGCAAATTTTGATGATTCCCCAGAACGAGTTCCGTAAGCTGCTGACTTCAGACAGCAAGGATAAGGAACAGATTTTACAGCGCCTTTTTCATACCGAAATATATAAACGGATTGAAGAAAAGCTGAAAGAAGAAGCGACACTTTTGAAAAAAAACGTCGAAGGCCAGCTTGAAGAAAGGAACCGGACCATCAGCGCAGTTCATGTGCTGGACAATGAAGAGTTAGGATCCCTTTTAACTGAAACTCCGTTGAATGACGCGGTGATCCTCCCGCTTGTCAAACAAGAAATTGGCGCGATGTCCACCCTTCTTGAGAAGATTGAGAAAGAAGGGAAAGACAGACAGGAGCAGCGGGATAAGCTTCAGCAACAAATATATGAAGCGGAAATGATCATCAAGCAGCTGAACACAAAAAAAGAGCTGGAAGCGAGAATCATCGTTCTTGAAGAACAGAAAAGTATCATTGAAAAGAAAGAAAAAGATATCAGCCTTGCCCATAAAGCGGCCTTACTTTCCCAGCAGGAGGATCTTTGCCGCCGTTTGAAGCTTGAGCTTGATGAAAGTAACAGCCTTCGCGACTCTGTCCTTTTAAGTAAAAAGGGTCTGGAAGAGAAGCTTTCAGAGTATGAAAACGCATATCTTTTCGAAAAAGGCAGGGAAGACGAGCGAAAAAAAGCAGCAGAGGAAGTCAGCCGCCTGCTTAATATCGAAAGTGATGTTCGTTCTTTTGCAGATCTTAGCGCGCAAGTATCCTTATTGAAGCGTAAACTGGATGAGTCTGTGTCACAGCAACAAAAATCGGAAGCCAGCCTGGTGGATACTGAAAAACTGCTAAAAGAAAAGCTTGAAGAGAAGCTTGATATCGAAAAAGCGCAAATCGCTTATCTTGAGAACGAACGGAAGCTTGAAAAGCTTGAAGCTGAATATGATAAAATCACAAAATTTGAACAGCTTTTGCTAAAGGAAAAACAAGCGGAAAGCACTTATATGCAAAGAAAGAATATGTTTGAGCATGCCAATAAGCGGCTGATGGATGCGAGAGCCCTTGTTGAAAAGCTTGAGGAAAACTGGATTCATGGGCAGGCAGCGATTTTGGCAGGAAAGCTTGAAGATGGCAGTCGTTGCCCGGTCTGCGGATCTGAACACCATCCCTTCCCGGCCGATGGATCTTCTGAGTCCGTTTCGAACGAGGAGGATATGAAGACGGCAAAGCAGCAGGCAGCCGCACTTGAGCAGGAAAAAGCAAAGGCAGAGTCGGCGATGTTTGAAAGCCAATCTTTATTGAATACGTTTATGCAAAATCGTTCAGAGCTGCAAACGCAAATCAATCTCGAAACAGCAGAAAATAACGGTGAGCAGGTGCAGATGCTGAAAATCGAAATGGAAGCAGAACGGGACAAGCTTAGCGAAATACAAAAGCAGCTCCAGGCCAAAAAAACAAAGCTTGATCAAGTCACTGCCGCGATCGACAAGGCTGAAGAACAGAAGAAGGCGATCCAGGCACAATTACAGGAGCTTGCCCGCGCTATTCAAGATATAACGATTCAATTCACAGAAAAAAGAACAAACTTGATGAGAATCGAACAAACAATTCCGGAGAGCATAAGAACTCTGGCAGCCTACCAGTCCGCATTGGAAAACGCTGAAAAAAGGAATCAGGAATTGCAGCAACGTCTAGAAAAAGCCCAGGAGCTATACAGTTCGACAAAAGAAAAATTGGCAGGTGAAACAGCACGTTTCAACGAGCTTGAGAATCAGGCGAACAGTTTGGAGCGCAAGCTTGGAACTGAGCGGGAAGCTTTTAAAAACAAGCTGTCAGAGCAAGGATTCGAAAATTACAACGCATACGCTGAAGCGAAAAAAACAGAAGCGGAAATTGCGGAGCTTGAACAGAATGTGCGCCAATACAGAGAAGAGTATCGGTCTGTATCTGACAGGCATGCGGAATTTTCCGAGCTGCTTAAGGATGTAAAAGAACCGGACCTTGAAACCTTGAACGACAGCTTTAAGCAAATCACCGAACAGATTAAAGAGCTGCAGGAACGCTACACCGATTTATTGGTGAAAAAACGCAATAACGAGAATATTGTCGTAAAGGTCGAGGAAATAAATGAGACGATGCAAGCTCTTGAAGAGCAGTACAAGGTAATCGGCCATCTGTACGAAATTTCGAAGGGGCAAAACACATACCGGATCACATTTGAGCGCTTTGTCCTTGCTGCGTTTTTAGATGATATTTTAGCTGAAGCCAACGTGCGGCTCGGCAAAATGACGAATGGCCGTTACGAGCTGCTGAGAAAAACGGACCGTTCAAAGGGAAATGCCCAGAGCGGGCTTGAATTGCTCGTTTTCGATCAGTATACCGGCCAGGAACGCCACGTCAAAACACTTTCCGGAGGAGAAAGCTTTAAAGCGGCCCTTTCCCTTGCACTCGGTCTGGCAACTGTCGTCCAGCAATATGCAGGTGGAGTATCATTGGAAACAATGTTTATTGACGAAGGCTTTGGCACTCTCGACCCAGAATCACTCGACCAGGCGGTTGAAGCGTTGATGGATATTCAGAGCAGCGGCAGGCTCGTCGGCATTATCTCGCACGTTCCTGAGTTGAAAGAAAGAATTGATGCACGGCTCGAAGTGATCGCAACCCAGGCGGGAAGCAGAACAGAATTCAAGTTTATCAATTGAGAAACGAAGAGCATCGGACGGACGATGCTCTTTTTTCTTCTGTATTCACCAGGAGATCAACTTATCTAAAAGAATCCAGCTATTATTTCTATTTAAATTTCCATATAATCTAATGGAATAAGATTGTCTGAAAAAATAGTTAATTTTTGGTTACTTATATATATAAAATGTGCCCTCCAAGTACAAAGTTTTAATTTCTGAACAAATCCTTACACTTATTTTCTGACAAAGCACGTAAACCTTTTTCACTCTTACCGTATGGTTTTTCAGCAGACCCTAATTAATCAATTTGTTTTCTTTTAATTTTCTCCCAAATCTGAAGTAGATTATTTTTCTCCGCTGCAATATGATTCGTATACAATTTGAAGCTGAAATTTTCATCTGAGTGTCTAGGTATAATATGAAAATGAATGTGCTTAATATCTTGTTGTGCTTGATCTCCATTATCCGAGAGAACTGTAAAGTCATCACAAATGCCTGACTTAATTAATATTTGGGAAACTTTTATTAAGGAACTCATTAAAGCATTAGAAAGACCGGGTTCATCTAAATAATCAAGTCTCTCAATATGTTTATTAGGTATAATTAATGTATGACCAGAAGTGACAGGATTTATATCAAGAAATGCTGTTACATATTCATCTCTATACACTTCGAAACACGAAACTTTTTGTTTTATAATATCACAAAATATACATGTCCCCATTTTTTTCACACTATCCTTTACCAAGTGTTCCTCTCTTTCTAACGTTTGTTTCGCAAATAATAAAAAATAGCACTCCCATACAAAAAGTTAAAATCGAGGTAATCACAAATAATAAGTACTCTGAAATAAATATAGAATTTCCCACTATACTACGTTTTAAGAGTATAGTAGTTGAATATATGGGCATAATGATAGCATAAAAGCTATCATTTGGTGGCAATGATATAACAGCTAGCAATAAATACTGTAAAATTGGTATTATATCTTGTACCCTTTTGTATACTAACGCAACTCCAGCCATTACAAAACCAATCCCATACATACCTAGTAAGGAAATCAGCAGTACAGCAAGTGAATTCAGGCCCAATTCCACACTAGAGTTAGTAGTTATTAAGATTAAAATGACTAATAATACAGTTCTTGCGGAATTTACAATATTATCAGCTATAATTTTTGAAAAAAGAATAATCCAAAATGAGTATGGAGATAACCACCATTGTTCAATGGTACCTCTTGTTGATTCATTTAATATTACCCAGCCTGGTTCAGTAATAATCGCAAGTGAAAAGTACCATAAAGCATAACTCACAATAAAAATGGCACGTGAGTTACTATCCGTTTCCACCTCATGAATTATATTCACTATAGTCCCAATTATTAGAAAATTCAAGTTTTACTAATAAATTTTTCAAAAAAAGTAAAAAATCCATTTTAAAGCTTTTTATTTGTTCATAACTTCATATATACAATAAATTGTTAGATAGATAAATAGTTAAGGAAAGAAGAATAGAATATTTTGATGATTTTGTTCCTAGCATTGCCACATATAGATGTTTTGACTGATCATAGTTGAGATTGAAATGGGGATTATTAAGAAACAATTTCCGAATGCTTCTGGGAGGTGCTGAAATAAAACAAAGTTAACGGCAAAACATAGAGAGACACACTAACCTAAATATAGATAGCGGCAATTTTAAGAATTGGATTTGTTGAAATTGAAGGCGTTGAGAACAGATATAACGAAGGAAGATGGAGCAGTATCGATGTGAAATAAAGTCATGAGTAGAGTATTAACAGGAAGTTTTCTTATGGCATTGGCAGTGTCCCCTCATTTAAAACGGCCAGGTGGACGAATTATCAATATTAGTTCAATTGCAGCGTTTACGGGTGCAGCCGGGCCGGTTCAACTGCATATGCTGCTGCAAAGGCCGGTCTTCACGGACTGACTACCGGTCTTGCGAGAGAATTGAGTCCTCAGGGAATCACAGTAAACGCTATTGCACCCGGATTCATCGCGGATACTGGATTTACAGGACACTGGCCATCTGAACGCATTGAGCAAATTGTTTCACAAGTTCCGGTTGGCAGAGCTGGACATGCAAATGATATCGCTGCCGGGATAAAGTATTTAGCATCTGAAGAAGCTTCGTTTGTAACAGGGGAAATCATTAATATTAATGGCGGCTGGTTGTTTGGCAGGTAGCATAGAAAAAGGCTTTTGTATACGAATTGAGCATACAAAAGCCTTGCCTTTTATACGGTGAATCACATCGTACTCACCAGAAATCAATTATCATGGTTGTACCGACTTTAAAAGCTCCACAAATTCTTCATAACCATAATCTTCTGCATAATCAAGTGCCGTCATACCCTCACTGTCTACCAATGTTGGGTCAGCGCCTGCTTGAAGCAGTATTTTGACGGCTTCCATGTTTTCCATCGCCACCGCAGACATTAAAGGTGTCCAGCCATAATCATCTTGAAGGTTTGGATCAGCACCGTGTTCGAGTAATGTTGGAATAAAGTCTGTTGCATCATAGCTAATCGCCAGTATAAGTGCAGTTTCTCCATACTCATTCATTTCGTTAGGATCAGCACCGTCAATTAATAATTGTTCAGCCTCAGCAAAATCTTCATTAAAAATAGCTTGCTGTAATGGCGGATCCTCAGAATTTAACATCCAATCAAGGGAAGGGACATTCTCAAGGATTTTAAATCCAGCGAAAAATAGTCCGGCAGATAAAGCCGGGAAAAGTACAAAAATAGTAAGCATAATCGCCACTAACTGCTTTGTTTTTTTGACAAGCGGTATACTGGGTTCCCCATGCAAGAATTTTTCTATTTCGTTTATTCTCTTAGGAATTGGCGGATGCGTCGACAATAACTCTGTCATTGTCGCAAAAAACCCTTTTTTCTCATTGTATTGCTGCTGGTATTCTTCTATATTTACATTTTTGTAGAGTCGTCTCCCAGCTGCTAAAACCAATAAGCCGTCAATAGCACCGTCGGGTTCATCCGTATAGTATGCAGCCATCCGGTCGCAAGTGAATTCAGCCATTCTCGAAAAGCCGACCCCGACAAATGGTACCCACATAGCCGGAAACACAAGCAAAGTCTTGACGATGTGATTTCTTTTAATATGGGCGAGTTCATGGGCGATAACATAGTCAATTTCTGAACCGTTTGATTCAAGTGAAATGTCCACGAAATCTGAGTATAAGACGACCATATTCTTGCCAAACAGGGCAAAAACTTTGGTGGCGAAGGCGTTTAACGCCCCGCCGGATTCAACTATATATACTTCGGGTATTTGCTTCAGTTCCATGCGCTGGCTAAGCGTTTCAACTTTTTTGTATAACTCAGGAAATTGTTTTTCCCTCAGGCGAATCCCATTCAGTTGAATATGGGAGATTGAGATCGCATGCGAGAAAAAAGACAGCAGCGCAAAGAAAATAAAAATAATAATACCGATGATCGAAAATAATAGATAAAGAGTAACTAAAACAGCTGTGATGATACATATCGCGTAAAGCAGCGTTTCCTTCTCATGTACCAGTTCTGGCCTTTGATTTTCCATGACTTCATCTCCTTATGAAAAAAATTCCCTTGTTTATTTTAGTAAGGCGTTTCTTCTCTGAGCGATCTGATCGCTATTCGGCATTGCTAATTGATAGTTGCGTTTTTATAAAACACCTCCAATACATAAATGTAATCGATTATTCACATTTTTGAAATGTTTTTTTAAAAGTAAACTAATGGAAGAAGAAAGGGTTAATTGTAAAATCAAATGCAACACCATAAAAATAGAAAAGCCATAGTGAAACCGTG
>NZ_PGUZ01000103.1 GCF_002860165.1 Bacillus sp. V3-13
AGATATGGAGAATGTTAAAATTCTATTGTCCAGGGAGAAGGCATTTAACCCAAGCAAAACTCCCTTGAAAAAGGTGCTGAATACCCTAAAACTCATCTCTTAAAAAAACGAGATCTTTGAGTACACTATCCGTATGCCCTTTTTTAGAGATTTAATAAAAATCTGCAAGAGTCAAGTTAATAAGTGATTTTAATTATTTTATACATAATTTTAATCCACTTCCATCGCCAAAAGATGTTCTTAGAATCACAGGAGATAGAGACGATATGCTATCCGCATTTTTGAAGAGGTTTACAGAGGATAATAATAAGTTAAAGGAACAGTAAGTTTCAAAAAGATTAAATTTTATGAAAGCTTTTTAACTCATAGTTGCCAAAAGTATTTTTTAGAAGCATACACTTGCCACAAGTCCTGGAAAATACCAAGCATTTTTATTAAAAACTAGGGGATAACAATAATTTTTATGTACTTCTGTATTAAAGTTTTAAAAAAATCCTTTATTTACAAGGCATGGCAATGTTATGGGTAAATGTCTGACAAATATATGGTTCAAGTAACATTTTGTGTAACTTAAAGTATAAGTTTTTCGTTTTGGAAGACTTTTGCCTTATTGTGAAACGAAAACCACTGGCTTGGCCAGTGGTTCAAAAAAGCTTTAAACTATAAGTGAAAAATAAGCCTCCTTTATTACAATAAGAATTGGGTCTGTCAACTTATTCTTAGATCAAAGAAAGCTTAGGATAAAAAGATTATTATGAAATAGTATGTGGAAATAATATTGACAGAATGTTTTGCAATAAGTATTATAAGTTAAAGTTTTCCAATACCTAAATATTGTGATCTGGTATTGGATGTTTTTTGTACTGAGTCTGTGGTAATGAAAAATTTAATAGTAATTACTTTGAAGGGAGTTAAAAGTGTGGAACATACTTGTCCAAAATGTGATGTTTTAATGGTTGAGGGAGAACTGGATCATGCGGGCCCGTTTCGAATTTATAAAAAGGAAGGTCAAAAAGGACTTTTGGGCCCCAAGACTGATAAAATAACTAATGTAACTGAATTTGTTTGCCCCAAATGTGGTTGGTTGAATTTTATGTTGAGTACCCTCAAAAGTTTCAATAAGAAAATCATATATCCTAAGAAATTTATGTTCAGGGCATAATGGAGTCTGCAGTAAATACTAAAAGATTTTGAGAGGTGTTAAATTGTGAGCAATGACAATAAGCAATTTGTAAAATCATTATTTAAAAATGGTTTCTTCACGGCAATTATCATCGTCATTTTAGGAATTTTTGCACTTGTTTATTCAATAATTGGATAGTTATACCTTGAGTTTTTAGGGAAATAAGTTTTCTTTAAATTTTTAATAAAAATCCTGTTTAAATAATACTTGTTCTTTTATAGTACCGACTTAAAAGTGGAACGGGAAATCATCATTTTCGCAAATTGATACCCATAGGAGACCGAAAAAGTCTCCGTGGGTATTTTTTTCTATACTCATTATTCTTTTTATCTGCTTTAAATTCGACGGTATCATCCATAAAATTGCATTTTGTCCATGTATTTTAGGAAATTGAAGTTATAAATCGATCTTTTCTTAATTAATAGCTTTATTAGGGGGATGAGAAATAACTGAGTCTTAATTACTATATTTTGCATAAATTCTATTAATTTTAAGTAAAACTAACTATAAAACAGAGTCCTATTTTACTAATTTTATAAATTTTATGTAAATTTTTGCTTTTTTTATGGAAATATATGCTATACTATCTTTGTGAAATTCCCATACTTTTTCCTTTTTGCGTAAATTGCAATATTAAATGCAACACTTAGTGAAACCGCACCCCATTAAGGGATAGGTGGCA
>NZ_PGUZ01000013.1 GCF_002860165.1 Bacillus sp. V3-13
GGACGTGGCGCTCTTAGTCGGCCAGCGCTTGTCGGGGCTGACCAAGGCGCTTGCGCTTTTCTTTATGCGCCCGGAAAGAGAAAATCGTGACGTCCGGCTCGATTCGATAATTCAGGATAAAATTTCCATGCGAAAAACCCACCTATCGACAAAAGTAGAAGCTTTCCGATAAAGGAATCGACAAAGGTTAGCTTTAATAGTACATATACAGTTTAATTTGATAGGGGGATGCAGCATGTTAAAAGAGTTAACAGGCAGAAGGAAGAAAAATTATGATATTACGGTTTTTCAAACCCCGCAATTTAGGCAGGATAGAGGCTATACTCAAGTGTACCGGCTTGCAATCAAGGCGGAGGGACATCAGGATTGTTTTGAAAAGGTATTTAAGCTTTTCAATGTGCCGGATACAATACCCGCGGATTACAAGGGCAGGTTTATGAGTACAGGCGATATTATATTAATTGATGAAGGCTTGAGGGGCCATCATTATTATCAGCTAAAAGCGGGCGGCTGGACAAAGATTAACCGAATTCAGGTGAGGTAACGTAAAGAAAACAACTCTGACTTTCAGGGTTGTTTTCTCCTTTTTAAAAACATATTTTCCCATTAACCATTCAAAAAATCTGGTGCCCGGATGATTTTTCATGGAGAACAGAATATGTTATAGTTTGAAGGGATAGACAAGGATATAACAGCTAAAGAAAATAATGGAGGTAAATACAATGAGTATCCATATCAATGCAAAAGAAAATGAAATTGCCGAAACGGTCTTGCTTCCCGGAGATCCTCTTCGTGCTAAATATATTGCAGAAACCTTTTTGGAAAATGCACAATGCTATAATGAAGTCCGCAATATGTTTGGCTATACTGGAACGTATAAAGGTAAAAGAATATCAGTGCAGGGAACGGGAATGGGTGTCCCATCCATCTCCATTTACATAAATGAATTGATGCAAAGCTACAACGTCCAAAACCTGATCCGGGTCGGAACATGCGGCGCTATTCAAAAGGAGGTTAAGGTTCGCGATGTCATTCTGGCGATGAGCGCTTCGACTGATTCGAAAATGAACGAAGTTATTTTTGGCGCAGTGAATTTTGCACCGACAGCTGATTTTGACTTGCTTAAAAAAGCTTATGATGCCGGTACGAAAAAAGGCTTGAACCTTAGAGCCGGGAATGTGTTTACTGCTGATATGTTCTACAACGATCATGCTGAGCATGAAAAATGGGCGCAATATCAAATATTGGCGATCGAAATGGAAACAGCCGCACTCTATACTCTGGCAGCGAAGTTCAATCGCAAGGCATTGTCGGTACTGACAGTAAGCGACCATCTTTTAACAGGTGAAGAAACAACTGCAGAGGAACGCCAAACCACTTTTAACGAGATGATTGAGGTTGCGCTCGAGGCAGTAGTCCAGGAATAGCCAAATTTTGATTGAAAAAGGAAACAATTAAGCACATGATAAAGATACCTAAAATTAATTAGGTATCTTTTTTTTAAATATATATATAGAAGTTCTATGTAAAAGGAGCGTCTACAATATTTTAAAAAATAAATAATAAGGAAGTCTACTCATTTAGATCACTTGACGGATCGTGTTAAAATAGAAATAACGTGCTGAAATAGTGAACAAAGATGAAACAGGTGAAATGAATGAGGAGAATTTGGATAGTTTTAGGAGCTGGCTTGATTTTAAGCGGCTGCAGCCAGGTCGAGTCGATGATGGAGAAGCTTCCTTTTCAACAGGACGAAAAGGAAAGCGATGAACAGGAGGCAAAGCCGGAAGAAGATAACGTCACTCGTGACAACCGGGACAACAACGAACCCGGACAAACAAATACAGATGATAGCCAGACAGTAGGAAACAATTCGAGTGCAGAAACTCCCGCTCCCGGGACACCAACTCTGGAAGCGGCTTATTTTAATAGTGTAATCGAAGTGAACGGAAGAGCAATCATTCAAAATCCTGTTAATATTATGGCTTTGGTCAATAAAGATTTTGCCTTGCCAGATGGATATCTCCCCGAGGGAATGGTAAGACCGAACGTCCCTTTTTCCTACGGTGCTCAGGATATTGAGAAAAGCTACTTGCGACAAGAAGCGGCGACAGCTCTGGAAAACTTGTTTGCCGAGGCAAACCGAAATGGTCTTAAGCTCTATGCAGTATCCGGTTTTCGGTCGTATGAGCGCCAAAAAGAGTTGTTTGATGCGGAAGTCAGCCGTGTAGGGGAAGAAAACGCGAAACAGGCCGTTGCTGTTCCCGGCAATAGCGAGCATCAAACCGGCCTGGCAATGGATATATCGAGCCAGGGTGCAGGACTGGGACTAACAGAGCAATTTGGGGAAACGCCAGAAGGAAAATGGCTCGCGGAAAATGCGCACCGATTTGGGTTTATTCTCAGATACCCGAAAGGAAAAGAAAAGATCACCGGCTATCAGTATGAACCATGGCATTTCCGTTATGTCGGGGAAAAGAATGCAGCTGTCATTTATGAAAAAAACCTGACTCTCGAAGAATATTTTAATATTGTTATAAAAATTTAGTGTATAAAGAATGGCATGATAACATATAGACGCTCCCATAAGTTATAAGCTTACTTTTTCTTTGTTATTTTTTAATAAAAAATGTTATCCTAATTTTTAAGGTCTGAAAAAAGACTTGTTTGATGATGAAAGTGGTGAAAGATTTGGATCAAGAGAAAACCGAAATGGATAACAAAGGACAAGAAACATCAGACAGTCCTTCCAACTATATTAAGATAAAAAAATTCCGATTTGTCATGCTGTTGTTTTTCATCGTCTTTATCACAGCGGGAATTACAACATTCGCACTTGCGTTTGGTGACGAAAAAGCGGTCAATGTCGGAACGGAACGGCCGGAATTCAGCAAGCTGTACTCTGCCTATGATACGCTAAAGGAAATGTATTTTAAATCTGTCGATGAAGAAGAGCTCATTAACGGAGCCATTAATGGCATGGTAGAAGCTCTCGATGACCCATATTCAGACTATATGAATGAGGAAGAGGCAAAAAACTTTAATGAAAGCATCTCCTCTTCCTTCGAGGGTATTGGAGCTGAAATTCAGGAGCTCGATGGCAACATCGTCATCGTTTCTCCTTTAAAAGGCTCCCCGGCTGAGAAAGCAGGACTGCAGCCGAATGATATTGTTTTATCGGTCGATGGAAAAAGCCTGCAGGGGTTGAGTTCGACAGAAGCCGTTACATTGATTAGAGGAGAAAAAGGGACAGAGGTAAACATAGTGGTCCAGCGCCCGGGAATGGGTGAGCCGATGGATATTTCGATTATCAGGGATACAATTCCTCTCGAAACTGTTTATGGGAAAATGAGGGAAGATGGAATCGCAAATATCCAAATAACGAGTTTCTCAGAAAATACTGCAAAAGAACTTGTTGATAAGCTTAACGAGCTGCAAAAACAGGGAATGAAGGGACTTGTATTGGATTTAAGGCAAAATCCCGGCGGTCTGCTGGATCAGGCAATCAAAATCTCCAGTCTATTTGTCCCGAAAGGTGAAATTTTGTTCCAAATTGAAGACCGGAATGGCGACAAGGAAGTAGTTAAATCGACACATGAGAACGGGCCGAATATCCCGCTTGTTGTCGTGATTGATAAAGGAAGCGCCAGCGCTTCAGAAATCCTTGCTGCGGCGGTTAAAGAATCGGCGGATGTTCCGCTGGTTGGCGAAAAGTCATTTGGAAAAGGAACGGTTCAGCGCGCCCAGAATTTCAAGGATGGTTCAAACATTAAATTTACAACCGAAAAATGGCTGACCCCTGATGGAAACTGGATACATGAAAAAGGAATTGTTCCGGATTACGAAGTCCAGCTTCCACCATATGCTTCCTTACCTTTTATCAATCCTGATCTTGAGCTCAGCCGTTCCGCATCCTCTGCGCAAGTAAAAGCAGCACAGCAGATGCTCGCGGCAATCGGTTATCAACCGGGAAGAGAGGACGGCTTTTTTGATGAAGGAACCGAGAAGGCAGTGATCGCATTCCAGGAAGCTGAAGGCCTGGAAGCAACCGGAATCCTGAGCGGCCAATCAACATTAAGGCTAATGGAGAAATTGCGCGAACAGCTTGAAAACAATGATCCACAGATCCAAAAAGCAGTGGAAGTCTTGAAACAGCAGCTTAATTCATAGCAAAAAAAGCTCTCCTAATGTGGAGAGCTTTTTTGCGTTATAAAAAGTAACATAAGAATTGGTGAGATTGCTGCGAATAATTTTTCTTGCTGCTCAATGGTTGCGGTCATAAACGCAGCATTAAAATCATTTGGTTTGTCCGCGCTGCCACAGGGTATAAACATAGCAAAAGCAGATAAGGAGTGGTTTAAATGCCGTGGAGCAAAAACGATTATCCTGATGCCATGAAGAATCTCGATCCAAAAGTCAGGGAAAAGGCCATTGAAATTGCAAATGCGCTTCTTGAAGATGGTTATGAGGATGGACGGGCCATCCCAATTGCAATTGATAAAGCAAAAGAATATGTTGAGAACCATTAGTCCGAATCGTTACGTTTCCGCATTTGAGGCGGCCATTCTCCGCTTTTCGACGATCCATAAATTAAAAGGGCCCCGGAATGTTAATTGACAAACGGGCAAAAACATTTTTATACTTGCCTTAGTGTCTAAGAGAGGGCGATTGTGTTGAGGCAAGAACAAATTTATGAGGTCGAGAAGTTATTTCGGAACGTTTTTCGAAAAATGAGGCAGGAGCTAAATAATACGCTTGGCGACGAAGTCAATATCAATGAGTTCATTGTATTAAAAACATTATACTCTTCATCAGAGCCTTTAAAGGCATCATCCATTTCAAAGGAATTGAAGGTATCGGCAAGCCATATTACGACGGTAACGGACTCTCTCGTCAAAAAAGGATTTATCTCGAGAATCAGGTCAGAGAAGGATAGAAGAATTGTTGAAATGGCTTTGACCGGTGCCGGTGAATTGCTAGTAAAAGCTTTGGAAGAGAAAAAGTCGGACTACCTAAGGTCAAAATTTAATTCCTTCTCCGAACAGGAGCTGGATCATTTTATCCGGTTATTCCGTAAATTGAATGATGATTGAAAGTGCGCCCCTTGAGGGCGTTTTTTGTATCGTTTTTGATCATTAGGGCAAACTTTAAGAAAAACCGATATAGAAGTTGAGTGGGATAGATGAAAAAAATAGCTTTAGCGATATTGCTTTTATTGATTTGGACATTCGCAGACACGGCCGCTTCAGCGGCAAAAAAAGATGACCGGGTTCAAATGCTCCCCTGGGAAGAAGTAAACAAGCTTCTCCCTAAATATAGTACCTTTACTGTGGAAGACCTGGAAACAGGGAAGAGATTCACTGTGCAAAGAAGGGCCGGAAGCAGCCATGCTGATGTTCAACCGATTTCAAAAAAACATACAAAGACGATGAAAAGGATCTACAACGGCAAATGGAGCTGGAAGCGCCGTGCCATTATCGTTGAGCATAAAGGAAAAAGGATCGCAGCCTCCATGCACGGGATGCCCCATGGGGCGGGGGCGATTCAAAACAATTTTCCCGGGCATTTTTGCATTCATTTTTTTGGAAGCACAACGCATCGTACTGATCACATGGATTTATCGCATAAGTTGATGATTTTCAAAGCTGCCGGCAAGCTTGAGGAGTACTTGGCTGCCGCGGGTCCATCCGAACTGATAGATGCCTATGCTGCCGGTATTAAAGAAGAAGATGAAAAAATTCTAAAAAATATTATCCTGGAGAAAAGAAACTACATCCCGATTTTCAAAAAGGTTGAAAACGTAAGTATTAGCCAAATGTCGGCTCCGACTGAAAACGAGTTTCAAACCGACCTGTTTGTTTCTGTACCGGTTAAAATAGAATGGTATGTAAAGGGAGAGGGAAGAGTTAAGTTCAAAGGGGAGATAAACTTAATCCGATACTCCCCTGAAGGACCTTGGAAGCTGGACTCTGAAAAACTCCTTAAGGAAAACCGCTTCATCGAATAAGAAGCGGTTTTCAGCTGTTCAGGCGCTGTCGCAATGCAAGCAAACGTTAATTGGAATAGAGCATCAACTGTTCTAAAGTTGGTTCTGCCCAAACTTAATAAATGGTTGTTCATCTTGCACGAGGCCGCAGATTGCGCATTGGACTTTATATACCGGGCCCGTGTACGGCATATGAAAAGGAGAGAGATTCTCGTTTGAATACTCCTCGAGGATTTCTCCTGTTTGCGGATGCTTTTTTACCGAATGTGCCACTTGCTCGATTATATTAAAACGGCTCCTGTTTGTCCGGCAACTCGGACAGCGGTATGGTGTATTCATCTTCAAGCTCCTTTCAAAATAGATTTCTTTTATTTTTTGCAAAGTTGCTATCAATTATGTAAAAATATTGCTAATGATATTTTAAGGAAGGGGCAGGCAGAATGGATTATGATTATTTATTACAGCAATACCGATCGATTTGGAATCATCGGACGCTGCCATCTGAACAGAACAGCCAAGCCGTCCTGGACGAAGCCATCCTCCGTGAATTATTGGATGAGAATTCGCATCCGCGGGTCCGCCGCTCACGATACGATAAGTTTTACTTGGCTGTTAGCAGAATCATCGATTCAGCACTTCCGGATCACGATAAATTAGCGTTAATTTTACTTTATAAAAAAACCATGGAAACGATTAAGGCACGCGAAAGCATCCAGACTTCCGGGGAAATTTAAATTACTCCTTTAGAAAAGGGAATCAGTTTTGCAGCCATCATTGCTTATATATAAGCGGTATCCAGGAGAATATCCGGAACTTGGCGATTAAAACGGCTATTAAAGGCCGTTTTTTTGATTACTTTGACCTATATGAACAGTTAACATTGTAATCCTAAAGTAACATTTGTAAAAATAATAACGTTCGTAAAAACTTGTCAACCCTTTTTGTCTATCATATGTTTTCCAAGTTAAGCAGTAAACTTCCTCTTTAACTGGTTTTATCCATTCTAATATTATCCAATTAAATCCTATGAAAATATGATAACCTCATAGGTTCATATCGTTTTTTTAAAAGAAAGTCCTGCTAATCTAGTTCATTTGGCATGGTTTTGGAATATCCTCCCGCAATTATTACAAAAAACGCATGTTATGATTATTTTGCAAGTCAGACAGACAAAAAACAACGAGCTAGGGAGGAACTTTGATAGATGAAGAAAAAATTGATTTTTTCAGTTGCAGCTGCAGCAGCAATGCTGATGGCAAATCCAATTACAGATAAAGCAGATGCGGCATCCAACAGCCCGATTCATGCACAAGTTAAAGTTGTTAGCTATCAATCTGGCAATTTAACAAATGAGCAAATTAATAGCATTCTTAAGAAGTATATGAGCAACTACAATATTCAATGGAATAACGTTCAAGTACAGCAGCCTGCACCAAAGCAGCAAGTTGCACAGCCTGCACCAAAGCAGCAAGCACAAAAGCCTGCAGCACAGAAGCCAGCTACAAAGGCGCCGGCCCAACAGCCTGCTAAAGCTGCAGCTCCAGCTTCTTCTCAAGTTAGTGCATTTGAACAGCAAGTGTTTGAATTAACAAACCAGGAACGTGCAAAACACGGAGTTCCAGCGCTTCAATTAGATGTTCAATTAAGCAAAGTCGCACGTGAAAAATCACGTGATATGCAAGCGAAAGGGTACTTTTCCCATACTAGCCCGACTTACGGATCTCCATTTGATATGATGAAACAATTCGGCATTTCTTACAGAACAGCCGGTGAAAATATTGCGATGGGCCAACGTTCTCCACAAGAAGTTGTTACAGCCTGGATGAACAGTGAAGGCCACCGCAAGAACATCCTTAACCCAAGCTATACACACCTTGGAGTAGGACATGTTGCACAAGGCAACTACTGGACTCAAATGTTTATTGGTAAATAATCAATCACAGCAAAAGAACCGCTTTAGAGAGGCGGTTCTTTTCTTTTTTCCGGATTATGCGTATTGACGGGCGCAATTAGGCTAAATAGAATTCAATTTCTTTCATGAACATTTAAAAATGGGTTAGAATACTGGTTAGACATTGATGAAAAAGGTGATCACATGAATATTCGCGTCGGAACTGCCGCAGATATAGAAAGAATAATGGAGTTTGTTATACATACTGTTGAGATCATGAATCAGGAAGGTAATGACCAATGGTCTGATATATATCCCCATAAGGAGGATTTTTTGGCTGACTGCAAAGCAGGAAGTCTGTACGTAGCAGAAAAAAACGGAACAGTGACCGGATCAATCACGATTGACCAGGAAGAGCCGCCTGAATACGAACAAGCAAACTGGCGGAGTGATCAAGATTTTTTTGTCTTTCACCGGCTGGTCGTAGATCCTGACGTGAGAGGAGCAGGAATTGCCAGCCAACTGATTTCTTTTTCTGAAAGCTATGCATTGGAGAAAGGCGTATTTTACTTAAAAACAGATACTTATTCCTTAAATAAAAAGGCGCAGCTTCTGTTTGAAAAAAACGGGTTTGTGAAAGTTGGGACAATGGAATTCCTTGAAAAAGAACATCCATTTTATTGCTATG
This sequence comes from Bacillus sp. V3-13, assembly GCF_002860165.1. Classification (GTDB taxonomy): domain Bacteria; phylum Bacillota; class Bacilli; order Bacillales; family Cytobacillaceae; genus Bacillus_BJ. The sequence goes on from NZ_PGUZ01000013.1 coordinate 8,566, forward strand.
ATAAATTCCTTTCCCGCACGAAATAGCGCGTTCACTCAGGCTGTATATAAATGGCCTCATTTTCATTCCGCTCGACAGGCAAGCTGATCTTTAACACTCCATTTTCCAAATGGGCTGCCATTTTATCGACAGCAATTTCAACAGGCAAAAGAATCTTTTTTTCAAACGTACGGTTCTGTCTTTCCTTTAAAAAATATTGCCGTTTTGGCTTTAATGTCCGGCAAACCCCTTTCATGGTGAGAGAATTGTTTTCGATTTTCAGCTCAATTTCTTCTTTTTGGATTCCGGGCAGTTCAGCTTCGATAAAAAGGGTCCCGCTTTCTTCGTAAAGATCGCAGCGTGGAAACAGTTCATTCTGGTAAAAGAGGCAGGCTTGATCATGTTGTTCCGGATTATAAGGCCTTGCAAGCTTGATTTCCTCGCCGAAAACATCCTCCCAAAATTTTTCAGAATGATAATTTTTTAAAATCTCGTTCCACTGTGCCAACTTGTTTACGTCCATTCTTATACCTCCAAATCTCTGTAAGGATGTATAACTTTAAAGAACATCTGTGATATCGATTTCGGAAAATCGCATATCCACGCTTTTTGGCATTCTAACTTCAAGCATTCCGTCTTTATGATGCGCGGTTGCCCCTTTTTTCCGGACGAGTGCGGGAAGGGTAATGGTATGCTTGTCATGGTCTTCGGGAATATGTTCAAAGATCATTTGGTTGGACGTATGGTACAGTTTCATTTTATGGAGCCACTCCTGGTTTCTGATCGGAATCCGCACAAAAACGAAATCGTGTGTTTCAAAGACAACTGCTTCAAGAGGAAGGATGCTTTGTTTTGCGACAGGATTGATCCCACTTGCAAACTCTTTAGGGTTTATCATACCTTGCATATGAGGAGGGAACATTTTACTCATCATTTCCTCGACATGCTTTTCAATTTCTTCTGGTTTAACCTGTTTCATCATATTTTTCATGTCTTTATTTATCGGGAAGAGATTCCACGGAAACAAAGTGAAGCCTCCTTTCAAGGCCGAAAGGGTCGCCAGCGTTATCCATTCTATTTTCAATATATGCAGGATCAAGCCTCACCGTTAAGGGTAAAAGTTTGCATATCACCGGTGAACTTTTTAGTATATTGGTAAAGAAACTAAATCATAAAAGAGCGGGGTAGTTACAGTGAACGGGAAAATCGCATTAATAACGGGAGGGTCCTCGGGGATCGGCAAGAGAACAGCTATCGAGCTCGCCAAAAACGGGGTTCATTTAATCATTAATTACCGAAACAGCCACGATGAAGCCGTTGCATTGGCAAGCGGCCTGACTGAAAGGTATGGAACCGAAAATATTGCCGTAAAAGGTGATGTTGCAGACGAAAAGCAATGCAGCAAAGTCGTTTCAGAGGCGTTTTCGTCATTCGCTTCCATCGATATTGTCATCCATAATGCAGGCCCTTATATCCATGAACGAAAACGGTTAACCGACTATACTCCGCAAGAGTGGAATTATCTAATTAATGGCAACCTGAATGGAGTTTTTTATTTATCAAGACTTCTGATCCCGAAGATGAGGGAAGCAAAGTGGGGAAGAATCATTACGATTGGCTTTGATCGCGTCGAAGCGGCGCCGGGATGGATATACAGATCAGGGTTTGCTGCTGCAAAAACCGGTCTCGCTTCATTGACGAAGACGATTGCACTTGAGGAAGCAGAATTCGGGATAACGGCAAATATGGTGTGCCCGGGTGACATCATAGGTGATTGGAAAGAAAAAAGTATTTCTGAGTCGTTGAATGTGGTTGATTCAGAAACTCCGGTTGGCAGACCGGGAACCGGGGAAGATATTGCAAGAGTCATTTGTTTTTTGGCGGAGGAAAGCTCTTCATTCATCACCGGGAGTATTATTCCGGTTACGGGTGGAAAGGACGTATTGGGGAAAGCTTACAAACAATCATAAACGAAACCCGCAGCCAATAAAAGCTGCCGGTTTCGTCATTATGGCAATGATTTTTTACATCTCCCCTTAAAGGAACAACGCAGATAAAGCGCATATAGTTGTTTGTCTATTAAACCCGTCATCTTTCATCATGCCTGTGCATATATATTTGACAGAGACAAGCATAATGAAAGAGGGGTAAATACATGGCGTATCGTGGGTCAAAAGGCTGGTATATCTCACAGTTGAAAGCAGCGGGTGTTACAAGGCATCCGGTTGAAAGAAGAAAGCTTGAACTTTATAAAACGTATGTAGTCCGAAATCTCTATTTGGAAATGATCGGGAAAAAGTGAAATATACTATTAAAAAAACTAAAAAACGCTCCGAATAGCTCGGAGCGTTAGTTGTGTAAACAGGAAGTACCCAATGTATGGTCAGGCTTCAAGCAAATGTGAAGCTTCTTGCTGCTGTGTCCCGTTCCTGAGAATCTGCAGTGTATACAAATCTTTGGGGATTTCAAATAAATCGTATACTTTGCCTGCAGCATTCAATTGATCATATATCGTTTTTCTTGTTTCATTCGCTATGATGGCATAAGGCAGTTTTTCGGCAGCCTTCCGTGAACGGACGTTTTCATGGCGGATTCGCATGAAAATCGTTTCAATGCCGGCCTCGTAAAAAAGCTCCTCAAAAAAAGCGTCCTTCGCAAGTTGATTGTATCCTTTTCCATGGAATGGCTTGCCAAGCCATGTCCCTAAGAAGCCCGCATTATCCTGGATATCAAACAGGTTAATCGTCCCGATTGGAGTTCCCCATTCGTCAAGAATCGTCCGCGAAATGATTTCACCGCGTTCTTCAGCTTCAATGGTCTGCTTCGTTATAAATAGAAACTCATCATATGAATAAGCTTTTTGGCGTACATAAGGGAAAACATCAGGGTGAACCATCAGATCATACAAGGCGTGACAGTCTTGAAGATCACGTTTCTTGAGCATGTGATAACCTCCATCCTGAGGACAGTCCGGATCCATCCCAAATAGACTCTGGGCCCACCCTCGAAATTTTTTGTAATGTTGCTAAAAAATTTCGGGGTGGGAATCGAACCCACTAGAACCAGTAAACTGGTGGCGCACCATTTGCCTTCCCAATTGCTCGCATACGGTTATTTACTTTTATAAAAGCTGTGAAAACATCGTACTTAAGGTATAATACTAAAAAAATATCAAAAAAGAAATAGGTAAAATGTTAATTTTTATAGCGGAATTTTCACATATTTCTACATAAAATTAAGTTTCTGTAAAGACGAAATTTCCGTCGATCATCGTCCATATTGGTTTAGCTAAAAAGTGGAAAGGATGATGGCTCCATAACACCAAATCAGCGTCTTTCCCCGCACCTATGCTTCCAAGCCTTTCAGCCATTCGTAAATTCCTCGCAGCCAATAGGGTAATGCCTTCAAGCGCCTTTTGCTCGGATAATCCTTCCCTGACAGCGATGGCGGCGCAAACATTTAAGTATTGAATCGGGATGTATGGATGGTCGGTTGTAATCGACACTTCGATTCCATGATCTGTCAGTTCCCGATATGTTCTCCATTGTTTATTCTTTAGTTCGACCTTGGATTTTCTCGTTAATGTCGGGCCAACGGAGACTTTCAAATTTTTCCCGGACAGCTCTTCCGCAATAAGATGTCCTTCCGTGCAATGCTCGATGCGGAGATCAAGATCAAACTCTTCGGCAAATCTTATTGCCGAGATAATATCGTCCGCACGATGGGCATGGATTCTTACGGGGATTTCTCTCTTTAATGCTTTTACTAAAGGGGCCATCCTGAGCGAGTCGGGTTGATCGGTATTTTTTGCTTCATAAAAAGCTTCGCGAAGCATGCCCATAATCCCCATTCTCGTAATAGAATCCTTATTTCCATGGCTGTGAATCCGCTTTGGATTTTCTCCGAAGGCAATCTTTAAACCGGCCGTTTCATGGATGAGCATTTTTTGAATGTTTTTCCCCGACGTTTTAATGACGGACGTCGTTCCCCCAATCACATTTGCGCTGCCCGGCATAATATGCACGGTTGTAATTCCATATTTGACGGCATCGGAAAATGCCGGATCCAGAGGATAAGCCCCATCGATTGCCCGGATATGCGGACTCATTGTTTCAATCGTTTCATTGGCGTCATTGCCTGCCCAGCCCGTCCCTTCATCGTACAGGCCGAGATGGGTATGGACATCAATGAACCCCGGAAACAGATAGCGCTGATAGCAGTCGATTATTTTTACATCACTGCCGGTGACAAGATTTTTGCCGACCAGCGCAATCTTGCCATCTTCCACTAAGACGTCACCAGGTAATAATGGTTGTGAGGTAATCGGATAGACTTTTGCATTTTTCAATAAAGTCTTCATTTGGCTCCTTCCTTTAAAAAACACCAGTGAACTGAAGCGCAAGTATTGCAAACCCGAGAAACCAAACATAAATGGCAAAAATCTTCAGCGATTTTGTTTTCAAAAAATGAATCATCCATACGACAGCTGCATAGCCGCATAGAGCAGATGCCAGTGTCGCAATCAGCAGACTGCTGAAGGATATCGCTTCAACATGCCCTGAATACAGCTCGCCGGCCTGTAGAACAATCCCGCCGGCAATCGCTGGAATCGACAGCAAAAAAGAAAAATAAGCGGCCGTTTCCCGGTCCAATTTTCGGAATAAACCGGCGGCGATCGTTAGCCCCGAGCGGGATATTGCCGGAAAAATGGCAGCTGCCTGAAAGGAACCAATGAAAAGCGCATCCCCATAGCTGATGTTATCCATATTCTTCGCTCCCTGTTTTACACGATCTGCAATCCAAAGGATGAAGCCGGTCACGAGAAACTCCCAGCCAATCGTTGTGCCGGTTTTTGAGATAGAATCGAACAAGTCGCTGAACAGAAACCCGACAAGCACAGCCGGAATCGTCCCTATAATGACGAGCATCGCCAATTTTCCAAACGGATTTTTCAGGATTTCGAACAGCTCATCCTTATAGACGACAAGCACAGCTAGCAGAGTGCCAACATGGAGCATTGTATCGAGAAAAAGTCCTGCTTCATCAAGCCCAAATAGGTGTCTGCCCAAATACAAATGGCCAGTGCTTGAAATAGGCAAGAATTCGGTTAAACCTTGAATGATCCCGAGCACGAGCGCTTCAAGCTTCGACAACATTGATCATCACCCTTTGTATCTTCGTCTATAATCATTTGTATTCAAGTTGTCCTGAACAAGAACAGGAAACATATTCAGATGCCGGGTTATTAAATTGAGGAAACTTTTTTTAAGATGGAACGTAAATAAATAATAGAAAGAACGATTATTCGAAATTTGGGGGAACCTGCAATGGATAGAAAACTACCGACTAATGACGAAAGGCTTCTGGCGACCGCGATTTATGTGAGCAGTTTTTTTACAACTTTTATCGGCCCGCTGATTATTTGGCTGTTAAAGAAGAACGACTCATCTTTTGTTGATTATCATGGCAGAGAGTATTTTAACTTTATGATTTCTTACGCGGTTTATTCGATCGTAAGCGTTTTATTAATGCTTGTCTTAATCGGCTTTGTCACGATCTGGATTATTGGGATTCTTACAGTGGTGTTTACAATTATCGCAGCAATTAAGGCATTTGAAGGGGAAGAATACCGAATTCCGTTTATATTTCGGATTCTCTAGCAAGCAGGGAAGAAGACGCGAAAAAGTATGCGGACATGATTGTTAACTACTAAACTTACGGGGCTGATTTCAAATCAGCCCTCATTTTGTAACAAATAGATCTGACTGTTGTCTCCTATCAATCGAGCCATTTATACATATAATATTCATTGACAGCTTCCCCATTGATAATCAGGGAGCCGATTTTTTCCCCTTCAACTTGAAATCCGACCTTCTTATAAAGGTGATAGGCTGGTTCATTCGTAGCAATCACAGTCAATTCAAGCCTTTTCAACCTTCGCTGTTTTGCCCATTCAAACAATTTCTCAAACAGCTTTGTTCCGATCCCCCGCCCGCGATACCCGGAACGGATACCAATGACTATATAAGCTGCATGCTGTTTGCGCTTTAGGGTGTTGCCGATTCCAATGATGTAGCCGGTCAGCCGGTCATCTTCTTCCGATACGAATATGGCTGTATGCGGATTCGCTAAAAATTGGCTAATTTTAGTCGCCTCTTTTTTAACAGACGATGTTCGTTCCCCGGGTTCGAAAAGCATTAAACCCGAGTCATCAACTTCCATTAATAGCTCAAGAAATTTTTCGGCATCTTGTTCTGATATTTCTCTGATCATTTACATTCCTCTTTCCTGTCTCAACTTATCTTCTGTTTTCATTTCTAAAAAAATCATCTTTTATAAAGAAGAATAATAGACTATTAAAAAGGATTCTTTCATTGAACATGAACTAGATTACACACAGGCGAGGTGCACAAGAATGACCATCCATCAGTACTATAAGCACTCGGCTGCTGCTTCATTAAATGGCAGCCTCCTATTTCTGATTCCACCCGGGTTAATATTAGGCATTTCGTTATGGCTGAAAATTCAGCTGCCCATTTTAGCTCTGGTTGCTCCATTTCTGCTGCTTAGCTTCTTCTCCTACCAAAAGCATCTGTTGCTTGAGGAACGGTCAAGAAGCAGCGCTTTCAGTTTTAATGATGAACAGCTGCAGGGAAAAAGTCCGCTCAGCGAAGATCAGCTGTTGTTAACGTTTCTTCCCGCTCCTTCATTGAGAATGCTCATATTTAACCCGCACGGGATTCTTGTAGGGGAAATCAAGGATCTCCGTTTTTGGAAATGGAGATGGCTGCTGCCCTATTTTTTAGATAAGTCGTTTCCGGCTCATTACGGATTTTACAATGGCCATAATCAATTGGCAGCCATCTTTAAAGTGAAAAAAAACGAGATTATCATTACCGACTCTGGGCAAACGGAAATAGCGAGAATTAAACGCAATTCAATGAAATCTTTTCACATCGATATGAACGGTGAAAGAATCAATATTCATTTAACGGGCTCAACTGTTTTTACAGATATTCACTATCTATGGACAGATGGAACACCGGAGATTTCTTTGAGAAAAGGCTGGATGCCGCTCGATTGGAGCAAACACTTTAAAGACCCAAACACACCAGTCGTAACCTTCAACAGCAAAGATTCACAGAAAAAGCGATTGGCGATGTTTGCACTTTTGACGCTGTATTATTGCTACTCGAACCATTAAGAAAACGCAATTTCACATTTGCAAGCTAAATCGATTTTTCTTGTTGTTTAAATAGTGTATGATAAAACCAGCCGCGATAGCTGGTTTTTATTCAATATTAACATAAAAAGGCTGCTTTTAAGATAAACGCAAAAGGGAATGAAAGTAGGTTAGCAGGGTTGAAAAGATTGTGTATAGTGGCAGCTGCCATCGTCCTTGTTTTGTATCTGGTCGATACGTTCGTCTTAAAGGATCATGAACCAAGAGACGAGGCTCCCAAAATTGAAAAGTATGACAAGGTTGATCACCCAAACGAGCTTCCGGTTGGGATAGAGCCGGGAAATCGGGTCCCCAATTTTGAATTAACGGACATCAATGGAGAGAAGATTTCCCTGGATCAGTTAAGAGGCAAAAAACTTCTGGTTAATTTTTGGGCAAGCTGGTGTCCGCCTTGCAAGAAAGAAATGCCTTATATGCAGGAGATGTACGAAAAATATCAAAAGGATGGTTTTGAAATACTTGCCGTCAATTCAACGGTTACTGAAAAAAACAGACAAGATGCCGTTGATTTTGTGAAAGAGCACGGACTGACCTTTCCGATTCCAATGGATGAGAAGAATGAAGTCTCTTCCCGGTTTGAAATACTCACATACCCGACAAGCTTTTTTATTGATTCTGACGGGATCATTCGCAGCAGAGCCATCGGCGGAGTAAATAAAGAATTTTTGGAAGACGAACTGAAAAGATTACCATAAGAAGAGGAGATGCCGTTTGCATCTCCTTTTTTTGTAACTGTTGTTAGCAAGATCCACATGATTAAAAAATTAACAGATATTCTGTGCACAAAAACCTGAATCTAAAAATTGCATAAATTAATACGTTAATGTACGATAGCAATAACAACTGAATCTTAGTATGGCTATATTTAATAGCCGCCTTCGGGGTCGGGTGCAATTCCCAACCGGCGGTGATGAGGCATTGAACTCTAAGCCCGTGACCCGTTTTCATAGTTTGGAGACGGTGGATTTTGGTGAAATTCCAAAGCCGACAGTGAAAGTCTGGATGGGAGAAGGCATAAATATGCGTTGAAAATACCTTTTTTCAACGTTTATTTTGTCATGGTTTTGGCCCCGTACTTTTTTTGTACGGGGTTTTTAATTGCTCATTTTTATGAGCCGAGATTGTTAAGGTGCATTTTAAAAGGTGGTGAGAGTCATTTTCACAGGAATCGTTGAAGAAATCGGGACGTTGCAGAATGTTACACAACAGGGTGAATCTTTAAAATTGAGCATTTCTGCCAAAAAGGTGCTTGAAGATGTTCAGCTTGGCGATAGCATTTCGATTAATGGGGTTTGCCTGACGGTAACCGAATTCAGTGCCAATTCTTTTGCTGCGGATGTGATGCCGGAGACATATAAATCAACGTCTTTATCGCTTTTGCAGAGAGGATCACCCGTGAACCTTGAACGGGCGATGGCGGCGAACGGCAGGTTTGGCGGCCACTTTGTTACAGGACATGTTGATGGTACCGGCACGATTATCCGTAAGCGAAAAAAAGATAACGCGATTTACGTTGATATTGAAATTCCCGAACACGGGATTGAGTATGTTCTCTTTAAGGGATCGATTGCGATTGATGGGACGTCATTAACGATTTTTGCAGTAGAAGATAAACGGATTACTGTTTCGCTCATTCCCCATACGAGTAAAGAAACCGTTCTTGGTTTGAAGGAACCTGGTGAGACTGTGAATATTGAATTTGATATGCTTGCAAAATATTTACATAACATCATCGAGAACAAAATCAGCAGCCAGCAAAAAAACAACCGGATATCTGCAGATTTCTTAAGGGAAAACGGCTTTATGTAGCTGAAAGGTGGAATTCACATGTTTGACCGAATTGAAGAGGCCCTTGAAGATTTAAGACGGGGAAGAATTGTCATTGTCTGTGATGATGAGGATCGCGAAAATGAAGGAGACTTTGTCTGCCTCGCTGACCATGCCAGCCCGGAAGTGATCAATTTTATGGCAAAAGAAGGCAGGGGCCTGATTTGTGTGCCAATTACAGAAAAATTGGCCGGTAAGCTGCGATTGGACCCAATGATCGAAAACAATACCGATTCGCACGGAACGGCTTTTACCGTCAGCATTGACCATATTCAAACCACGACAGGGATCAGCGCGTTTGAGCGGTCTTTCACGATCAGAAAATTGATTGATGAGAAAGTAACCGGAGAAGATTTTAAACGTCCAGGGCATGTTTTTCCGCTTATTGCAAAAAACGGCGGTGTCCTTGAAAGAGCCGGCCATACCGAAGCAGCTGTTGATTTAGCTATCTTATGTGGTGCGTCACCAGCCGGAGTGATATGCGAAATCATGAATGAAGACGGTACAATGGCGAGAGTTCCTGAATTGGCGGAGCTTGCCAATAAATTTGATATGAAGATGATTACAATCGCGGATTTAATTCAATACCGGCTTGAACACGATTCTCTTGTTCAAAAACGGTGAAATTGACATATTAGGAGAGAAACATGATGAAAAAAGTAATCGAAGGAAATTTAATTGGAACAGGTTTGAGGATGGCGATCGTTGTCAGCCGTTTTAATGAATTTATAACAAGCAAGCTGCTTAGCGGTGCCGAGGATGCGCTTTACCGCCACGGCGTTCAGGAAGAAGATGTAACGGTTGCCTGGGTCCCTGGGGCATTTGAAATTCCTTTAATGGCCAAAAAACTGGCTGAATCCGGCAAATATGATGCTGTCATTACGCTCGGAACAGTAATAAGAGGGGCGACACCCCATTTCGAATACGTCAGCGGTGAGACGGCAAAGGGAGTTGCAAACAGCAGCCTGCAGACAGGTGTCCCAATTATTTTTGGCGTATTGACGACCGATACGATTGAACAAGCAATTGAAAGGGCAGGAACAAAAGCAGGAAACAAAGGCTGGGAAGCGGCAACAGGTGCAATTGAAATGGCGAATTTGTACAAGCAGTTATAAGAGAAACCGAACAAGCTCCGGTACGGGGCTTGTTTTTTTGCGTTTATTTTATACCCAACCGATTCATGGCTTTCCACTTAAATCGGATAAGGTTTGGAACACATTTAGCCAACAGTAAAATCCAGTTTTTTTGAAGTGTAAAGCTTTGCAAAATGGTTTTTGTAGAACTAACCGTATTTTTTTGATAAAATACTGACTTGTGGCTTACCTGAACTTTTCAGGAAAAGCGGGTAGGGAGAGGGCTATTAAAAACTGGATATGATTTAATTGCATAAAAGGCTTAATCAATTCTTTCAGCTAGAAAGAAACCGGACATCGGTGAAACAAGAGATGCTGGCCGGTTCGGTCGGTTTTTTTACGATTGTCTATATCATTGCGGTGAATTCGCTCATCCTGTCAGAAGCAGGGATTCCTTTAGAAGCGGCGATGATCGCTACGATTGTGGCTTCGGTGGCCGGCTGCCTGTTGATGGGATTGTGGGGAAATGCCCCGATTTTACTGGTGCCCGGGATGGGAATTAATGCGTTATTTTCCTACACTTTGGTTAACTCGATGGGCTTGTCCTGGCAGGAAGCACTCGGAGTAGTTTTTGTTTCCGGGCTGATTTTTTGCTTCGTTGCTTTTTCAAATTATGCCAAAAAACTGGGCGAGGCGATTCCACATTCTCTCAAGGAGGCGATTACGGTTGGTCTCGGTCTGTTTCTCATGTTCATCGGACTTGAAAAAGGCGGGATTATCGTAAGGGGCAATAATTCACTGATCGCGCTTGGTGAGCTTGGGAATCCAGAAGTGGTTGCAACGATTTTGACGTTTTTGATTGCAATCATTTTGTTTTTGCGAAACGTTTCCGGCAATTTTTTAATCAGCATGGTCGCCGGCACAATGATTGCCTGGTTGTTCGGTTTAATGGGCCCGGGCACCTCGGTGGACACAAAGTTTACCTTGCATGATTACTCGACTGTTTTTGCGTCTTTTTCCTTTGATGGACTGCTTTCTTTCACTTTCTGGGTAGCCGTTTTTTCATTGACGATGGTTCTTGTTTTCGAGAATATTGGCCTTGTTCACGGTCATGTGAATTTTATCGGCAGTCCTGAGAAATTCACACGCGCTTTTCAAGCAAACGCTATTTCGGCGCTGCTTTCTGGTTTATTCGGCACGAGTCCGACCGTTTCAACGGCGGAGAGCGCAGCAAGCATGGCTGCCGGGGGGAGAACCGGGTTGACTGCTGTCACGGCAGGCCTTCTCTTTGGTGTATCGGCATTTTTAATCCCACTGATCAAATTAATCCCTGACAGTGCGGTTGCCCCCATTTTAATCATCATTGGCGGGTTGATGCTGCAAAATATCCGCAATCTTGACATGAAAGATCTGAGTGAAAGCTTTCCGGCTATGTTGGTAGTGGCGATGATTCCATTCACTTACAGCATTGCTGACGGAATTGCGATCGGATTTATTCTTTATCCAATTTTGAAAGTTGCCATTGGGAAAGCACGCGAAGTTTCTTTAACATTATATTTGATTTCTGCTTTATTTTTGATGAATTTTGTCGTTCATTTTATTGGGTAACAGAAGGGGCACCTTTTGGTGTCTCTTTTTGTTTTCCCGGTTTTTGTAATCTCTTGCTTGTTCTCGTCAAAATAAAGGAGATTATTGTTTATCTTGTAAAAAGTTTTCTGAAAGTTACAAGTTTCGACAAAGTTTCAAATGTCTATCCGCTAAAATGTAGAGGAGGACAATAGACATTGCAGACGGTTCGGAGGTTAACAGGAATGGAAGTTTTTGTTGCAAGGCAGCCGATTTTTAATAAAAAGGAAGAAGTTTTTGCTTACGAACTTCTCCATCGCAGCAATGAAGTAAATGTGTTTCCAGATGTAAATGGGGATCAGGCAACGGCCGATGTGATTATTAACAGCTTTCTTAATATCGGAATTGATGATGTAGCGAATGGAAAGCCTTGCTTCATTAATTTTACAGAAAATCTTCTGCAGTTGCGGCTGCCGACTTATTTTCGGCCGCGTGAAATTGTTGTTGAAATACTGGAGTCGGTCGAGCCGAGTGAAGAAATTATTGAGATCTGCCGGGAGCTGAAAGCGCTCGGCTATAAAATAGCTCTTGATGACTATGCATTGAATGAGCAAAACCCGTATTCTTCTGCACTGCTCAATTATGCTGATATTATAAAGGTCGATTTTTTACAAACATCGCCAGAAATACGAGACAGAATCGAATTGGCTGCAAAAACGCAGAATATAAAGCTGCTTGCTGAAAAAGTTGAAACGAAAACAGAGTTTCTAACAGCAATGGAAAAAGGCTACGACTTTTTTCAAGGTTACTTCTTTTCAAAGCCTGACGTTGTTTCGACTTATGATATACCTGCATACTTTCCGTCCTATTTTGAAATGATCCAAAATTTTTCAATGGCTGAACCAAGTATTGATGAGATTTCCGAGCTAATCGAAAGAGATTTATCCCTTTCTTACAAATTGCTGAAGCTTATTAATTCACCTGCATTTCGCCCGAAGCATAAAGTTAACTCAATCCGCCAGGCGATTATATTGCTCGGGTTGATCGAAACCCAAAAATGGATATATGTCCTGGCCATAAGAGAAACAACAGGAAGGGCAAGAAGCTTATCCAAAGAAAAAATAAAAACCTGCCTGACAAGAGCGAAAATGTGTGAATCGGTTGCGAGGCTGAAGAATAAATCAGCGTTTTGTTCAAGTTTTTTCATGACAGGTATGTTTTCTTTTATGGATACGATGATGGGAGCTTCGATGGAGAAAATCCTGAAAGATTTGCCGTTGCAAGATGAGATTTGCTCAGCGTTAAAAGGAGAACCAAATTGCTATAAGGAAGTACTCGACCTTGTTGTCGCGGTGGAGAAAGCGGATTGGATTATGATCAATCAGAAATGCCGCGATTTTAAAATTGAGGAAAAGGATCTGTTCTTGATCTATGCTGAAGCGTTAAACTGGTCTGACCATCTCCTTAACGCCGAAGCAAGTAACCAGAACAAGTTATTCCAGGCGTAAGCATACATCATAAAACGCGAAATACTTCTGTTCAAAATCCAGCCTTGGCCGTCGGCTGGATTTTTTTTAAATGCTTTTTGCGGCCGGATGTATCTTTTTAGCTCCGCAGCACAATAGGAATAACTTTATTGAATATTAAACTGAAATGTGGCACTCTTATATTAGCTGTTTAACGCCAGAAAAAGATAATGGAGGTTTATCCCTTGCAGGTTGATATCATAAAATGCCACGGTTCAGGCAATGACTTTTTATTAATAGATGAGATTTCAAACGATTATTTCTTTACGGAGGAACAGCGGGCAGTACTGGCCAGAGCATTATGTAACCGTTCAAGCGAATTGGGAGCGGATGGAATATTGTTTGTCATGCCTTCAAATAGTGCTGATGCGCGAATGCGCGTGTTTAATGCAGATGGCTCCGAGGCATCGATGTGCGGCAATGGCTTGCGCTGTGTCGCCCGTTATATTTGTGAGCTGCAAAAAAAGAGCAGTGCTGTAATCGAAACAATGAAAGTCAATCTGTCTGTTAATCAAATGGATGAACTTTTCCCGAATGTTCCGACTTATCAGGTTGAAATTTCACCCGTTTCTTTTCGATTAAAAGATTTACCGTTAAATCTTCCCCAGGAAAGCTTGCGGAATGAAATGATACCTTCTCTATCCGATCAATTGCGATTTACGGCTTTGGCTGTCCCAAATCCACATCTTGTCGCAATTGTCGACGCTGAACAAATTCATTCAGACTTGCAAAAACAACTGAGTGAGCACGTAAACGGTCCAAATGATTTGTTTCCTGATGGTGTGAATGTCAGTTTTGTTAAAGTGCTTAAGGACGGGGCAATTTATGTGAGGACCTTTGAAAGAGGCGTCGGATTTACAAATGCCTGCGGTACAGCGATGTCTGCTTCGAGTCTTGTCACATACCTGAACGGATTAAATGAGAAAGAAAAACCGATCGATGTTTATAATAATGGCGGGAAGGTTTGCTGTATCATCCACGAGCAAAACGGGAGCTATTCAATTGATTTAATTGGAAATGCGACGTATGTATACAAAGCTAAAGTTTATGTTGATTGGGTGGACGTTGATCATTTTCAATCGGGTCCAAAGGAATTTTTCGAAGAAGAGGCAACACATTTCGAAAAATTACAAAATCATGTTAAAGAGTATTTAAGCAAATATATTTAATTATTATGAAAGCAGCCGCCTTTATATAGGAGCTGCTTTCTTTTATGATTTGCCCCCGTTTTTTAGAAATGCCAAAACAGGTTCAAATAGCTGTATTTCCTTTGTTTGGAAGAATGTTTGAAAAGGGCAGCCTTTCGTTTTTAATCTTTTTAACATCGTTGTGACTTGAAAGGCTTCCATTGTTAATGTTTCATTAACTTCCTCCCAAAAAAGCGGTGCTGCAATTGTTGCATTTTTATTCCCTCTTGGAGAATAAGGGGCGATGATCGTCTTTCCTTCTGCATGCTGGATATAGTCGACATATAAGCGGTTTCCGCGGTTTTTCTTCATCCGTTCGACCGTAAAGGAATCCGGGTCTTTTGAAACGAGATAATCGGCGACAAACGATGTAAACATGCGGGTCTCTTCATAAGAAAAGCGGTTTTCCGGCAATGGTATATATACTTGGAGACCTTTATTCCCGGATGTTTTAATAAAGCTGATCAGCTTGAGCTGGTCCAGCACGTCCTTAATCAGTCGGGCAGCCTTAATGGCGAGCGGAAACGCATGCTTTGAGGGCGGATCAAGGTCGAAGACAATCTCACTTGGCCCCGTGCTTTTAATCGTTTGAAAAGGAACGTGAAACTCAAAGGCAAGCTGGTTGCCAAGCCACAGCAGGCTTTTCAGATTGTTGCAAACGATGTATCGAATCCCATCGCTTTCGCTGGTATCAACAAATTCAGGTGTATAATCAGGACGATTTTTCTGAAAAAATGCTTCACCGAATATTCCATGCGGATAGCGAATCGTTGTCAAAAGCCTGTCCCTTAAAAACGGCAGTAAATAAGGGGAGATTTCTCTTAAATAGTGAATGTAATCAATTTTTTTAATGGGCGGCGTTTCCCAGAGCGGTTTGTCGGGATGGGTAATGTCGACATCGACAGGAACGTTTTTCTGCTGCTGGACAAATTTTTCGAACGTGCATTGTTCGGGCGCCAGGTCAAAGCGAAACCGCTCGAAATGGGGCTCCCTCATTTGCATTTCGTATATTTCCAAATATTTTAGCTCTACACAAATCGCAGGTTCAACATAAATAAATTGGCTGTCTTCTTCTTTTTTATTTTCTTTAACGATTTGAAACAAAGCAGTTTTCTCTTCAGGCTTAAGCCCAAATATGAAATTTCCGATCGGGACAGGGGTACCATCTTTAAATACAGAAGCATAAAAATAGCCATTCTTTTTTTCATAAGCCGTAATGAAACAGGACACGTATTTCCAATTTTTATACTTTATCCATTCCCGCGTCCTTGCTCCAGCTTCCCAGCGGCTATTCACATGCTTTGCGACAACTCCCTCTCCATCATGTAAGACAATTTCATCCCAAATTTTCTTAAAATCTTTATGTGCCGGAATGAATTGAAGCAGCTTATGCTGTTTTTCGTCAGGTTCGAGAGGGAGGCCTGTGGTTTTGAAAAAATTTAGCAGGATTTCCTTTCGCTCAATGAATTTCTTTTCTATTAAGGAGTTGCCCTGCAACTGTAAAATATCGAATATCAACAGCCTGCACGGGGATGTCTTCGCTTTTTGAAGTATTCTTTGTTCAGACCGCATCCTGCCGCGAACTTGAATGGAATCAAAGCCCGCTTTATAGCGATTCTCCAGAAAAACAAGCTCCCCATCGAGTACAAAAGGCAGATAGTTCTCGAATACCGGGCGATTTTCCTCAAGGAACTGTTTAATTTCCGGAAATATGGGAAGAAGCTCTTTGCCGTTCCGGCTAATTAAAGTTATGTCTTTATCCCAGGTTAATATCGCCCTGAACCCGTCGTATTTCACCTCATAAATCCAATTGTCACCTATTGGAACTTCGAACGCAAGGGTGGGCAGCATCGGTTTCATTCCGCTTCATCCTTTCGGGCTGTGTCTATGTTATCTTGCCTTTTTGGCATCAAAACTAATCTGTTTCCATTTGTTTAAATGAATTTCCTGGCTTTATTCACACAAATTAAATGTAAACAACAATGAATGGAGAGTCCGCATGCATACAATTTGGAAAGGCAGCATCAGCTTTGGTTTGGTTAATATTCCGATCAAGCTCCATGCTGCAACTGAAGACAAAGATGTGAAGCTCCGCACTTTGCATAAGGAATGCAAATCGCCAATCAAATATGAAAAGGTTTGCCCGGTCTGTGAAAAGGAAGTAAAAAGTGAAGACATCGTGAAAGCTTTTGAATACACGAAAGGAAAGTTTGTGGTGCTTGATGACGATGATTTGGAAAAATTAAAGAAGGAAAATGAAGATAAGGCGGTTGAAATTATCGATTTTGTGAGGATTTCCGAAATAGATCCGATTTACTACAGCAGGAGCTATTATATGTCGCCGGGAGATGGGGGAGGCAAGGCTTATTCACTGCTGCGCAGAGCGCTTGATGAGTCGGAAAAGGTCGGGATTGCCAAAATCGTGATTAGATCAAAGGAACAGCTGGCTGTAGTGCGGGTATATAAAAACACACTTGTCATGGAAACGATACATTATCCAGACGAAGTTCGCGGAGCAATCGATGTTCCAAATGTTCCTGCCGAAGATAAAGTGACTAAAAAAGAGCTTGATACGGCAATCATGTTAATTGATCAGCTGACAACCGAGTTTGAACCTGAAAAGTATACCGATGACTACCGGAATGCACTACTGGAATTAATTGAAGCGAAACGGACAGGCAAAGAGACGGTTGCGCCGGCTGAAAAAGAGCCAAAATCGAACGTTACCGATCTAATGGCAGCCCTGCAAGCTTCTATTGATAAAACAAAACCGAAAAAAGCGCCAGCCAGAAGAAAACGCGCCACAACGAGAACAAAAAAAGAAGCATAGGAGTTGAGTGGAGTTGGCCATGAAAACAATGGCCATCACAGCTGAATCCGGCAATATGAGAACAATGTCCAGGAACAATATGTCAGTTTGGCTGCTTTTAGTTTGAAAAGAAATATAGAAGTTTGCATGTGCTTCATGTATGATTTTATTACGAAACAGCTGAAGCAAAGTCCCTGTGTTCATTTCCCCGCAGGTGCGGGGGGATGACGGTGGTTGGCTCTGCGGCTTGCGATTGGTTCAGCAATAGGGGATTCAGCGAACAGCTAATGGAGGTAACAAAGTGAACCAAAAGATCTTGCCAGCGTCATCAAGCATGAAAGAGTTTGAAAAATTTTTGGAAAGTCCCTACGAGATCGGTGTGTTCCTGGAGATGCATATCGCTCAATTGAAAAATGTAAATGCGATGGCGAGACAGCATGGTAAAAGAATGATCTATCATGTCGATATGATTCATGGAATTAAAAATGATGACTATGCCACAGAATACATATGCCAGGAATTTCGTCCGTACGGGCTTATTTCAACAAAATCAAGCGTCATCCATAAAGCCAGGCAAAAAGGGGTAATCGCGGTGCAGCGGATTTTTTTAATATCGACAGCCATGCCCTCGAGAAAAGCTACAAGCTTGTTGAAAAGACCAAGCCGGATTATATCGAGGTTCTTCCCGGTGCCATGCCGTGGATGATCAAAGAAGTCAAGGAGCGCCTGAGCACTCCTATATTTGCCGGCGGCTTAATCCGTTCACCCGAGGAAGTAAAAAATGCATTAAATGCAGGCGCTGTCGCGATTACCACATCGAAAACGGACCTATGGGACATGTTTAGACTCTAGATCGAAAAAATATGAATTGAAAAAACTATTAATTTGTTGACAACGCTTTCATAGGTCAGTATACTGATAATTAACAAGTTAATGAATCGTGATGGAGAAAAGGAGATTCACGCAGATTGCCTCTTTTGAGAGGGTTATTCTGTCGTGTGTCTCCTTTTTCTTTTCAGGCTTGTTGCGAAATAAAATTAAAACGCTTTCAAAAAAGAAAGGGGAGTATTTATGACTGCTTTTATGGGAGAAGTCATCGGCACCATGATTCTGATTATCTTTGGAGCCGGAATTGGCGCCGGGTCCACATTGAAAAAATCTTACGCCAATAATGCAGGATGGATTGTCATAACCATCGCCTGGGGACTTGCCGTTACAATGGGCGTTTTTGCGGTTGGATCCATCAGCGGGGCACACTTGAATCCTGCGGTAACGATTGCGTTAGCCATTAATGGCGATTTTGCCTGGGCGGAGGTACCGGGATATATCGTTGCGCAAATGATCGGCGCCATCTTAGGTGCTTGTGTAGTATTTTTACATTACTTGCCGCACTGGAAAGAAACTCCTGATCCGGCAGCAAAGCTTGGCGTATTTTCGACAGGTCCGGCAATTCCCCACACATTTTCAAACCTTTTAAGCGAAATTATTGGTACTTTTATTCTTGTACTGGGATTGCTTTTCATTGGTGCAAACCAATTCACGGAGGGGTTGAACCCAATAGCGGTCGGTTTATTGATTGTGGTCATCGGGATGTCGCTTGGCGGAACAACCGGTTATGCGATTAACCCGGCTCGTGACCTTGGCCCGCGAATTGCACACTTTTTACTTCCGATCCCTGGTAAGGGAGGCTCCAATTGGGGTTATTCCTGGATTCCGGTTCTGGGACCGATTCTTGGAGGATCACTTGGCTCCGTATTTTATCAATATATGTATAACGGAAAAGTGACTGCGATGACATGGGGTGTTATCTCTATTACAATAGTAATATTATTGTTAGCATATTTATTCGGGAAAAAACAGCCAGGTGAAGTGGATCAATCAAAGGCTGTCGCTTAAAAACTAAACATATATTTGGGGGAGAGGCATTAATGGAAAAGTTTATTTTATCTTTAGACCAAGGGACAACAAGTTCACGGGCGATTCTTTTTAATAAGCAGGGAGAAATTGTTCATGTCGCCCAAAAGGAATTTACGCAATATTTCCCACAGCCGGGTTGGGTCGAGCATAATGCGAATGAAATTTGGGGGTCGATTTTGGCAGTCATTGCCGGCTGTTTATCCGAATCCGGAGTCAAGCCTGAACAAGTCGCCGGCATCGGGATTACCAACCAGCGTGAAACGACTGTTGTCTGGGATAAGGAAACAGGTCAGCCGGTGTATAACGCGATTGTTTGGCAATCCAGGCAAACAAGCGAAATTTGTGATGATCTAAAGAAAAAAGGCCATAACGATTTATTCCGCAATAAAACAGGCTTGCTCATTGATGCATACTTCTCCGGAACGAAAGTAAAATGGATTTTGGATAATGTCGAAGGCGCTCGTCAAAAAGCAGAAGAAGGCAAGCTTTTATTTGGAACGATTGACACGTGGCTCATCTGGAAGTTATCAGGCGGAAAAGCACATGTAACCGATTATTCCAACGCGTCGAGAACACTGATGTTCAATATTTATGATCTTAAATGGGATGATGAGCTCCTTGAAATCTTAACAGTACCAAAGTCGATGCTGCCGGAGGTTCGTCCTTCCTCTGAGATATATGCCCATACGATCGACTATCATTTCTTTGGCAAAGAAGTACCAATCGCCGGAGCTGCGGGTGACCAGCAAGCAGCGCTTTTCGGCCAGGCTTGCTTTGACGAAGGTATGGCAAAAAACACTTATGGAACCGGCTGCTTCATGCTGATGAATACCGGTGAAAAAGCAGTTCGTTCAGAGCACGGTTTATTGACAACGCTCGCGTGGGGATTGAACGGGAAAGTGGAATATGCCCTTGAAGGAAGCATCTTTGTTGCCGGTTCTGCGATTCAATGGCTTCGTGATGGATTAAGAATGCTGAAAGATGCAAAAGATAGTGAAGGATATGCAACCAGAGTCGATTCTACTGACGGCGTCTATGTTGTGCCCGCTTTTGTAGGGCTGGGAACACCGTATTGGGATAGTGATGTACGCGGAGCCATATTTGGCTTAACACGAGGAACGTCAAAAGAACACTTCGTACGGGCAACGCTTGAATCGCTGGCTTACCAGACTAAAGATGTACTCGGCGCAATGGAAGCGGATTCCGGCATTGAACTGAAGACATTGCGTGTCGATGGCGGGGCAGTTAAAAATAACTTCTTGATGGAATTCCAAAGCGATATTTTAAATGTTCCTGTTGAAAGACCAACCGTCAATGAAACGACTGCACTTGGAGCAGCGTATCTCGCCGGGCTTGCGGTAGGTTATTGGGAAAGTCAGGAAGAAATTGCCAAGCAATGGTCCATTGATCGATCATTTGAACCTTCCATGGACGACAAAGAGCGTGAAAAGCTTTATGAAGGCTGGAAGAAAGCCGTCAATGCGACAATGGCATTTAAGTAATAATTTTCAAAAATATAAAACTATGTTATAATTCAACTAAGTTAATACTCGGCAGGAGACAGGGAGAGACCACAAATACACTATCGGATCTGGCGATAGTGTGCTTTGTGGTCTTTTTTCTACATTAGGAGGGTACTTAAATGGAAAAGTTTTCGAATCTGAACAGAACAACTATCGTAAGTATGCTGAAGTCTGAATCCTTCGATGTTCTTATCATCGGGGGAGGAGTTACAGGCGCTGGAATTGCACTCGATGCTGCTTCTAGAGGAATGAAAGCTGCGCTCGTAGAGATGCAGGATTTTTCAGCTGGAACCTCCAGTCGTTCAACGAAGCTTGTTCATGGCGGCCTTCGCTATTTAAAGCAATTTGAAGTGAAGCTGGTGGCAGAGGTGGGCAAGGAAAGAGCAATTGTCTATGAAAACGGCCCGCATGTGACAACCCCGGAATGGATGCTTCTGCCTATGCATAAAGGTGGAACATTCGGCAAAACGAGCACCTCGATCGGTCTGATGGTGTATGACTTTTTGGCAGGTGTAAAAAAAACAGAGCGCCGAAAAATGCTTGGTGCCGATGAAACCTTGAATAAAGAACCGCTTGTCAAAAAAGAAGGCTTAAAAGGCGGCGGCTATTATGTAGAATATCGGACAGACGATGCCCGCCTCACGATTGAAGTCTTAAAAGCTGCTGTTGAAAAAGGAGCGACAGCCGTAAATTATGCGCGCGCAGACAATTTATTATATGAGAATGGGAAGGTTGTCGGGGCAGCAATAACCGACTTCATCACGGGAGAAGTGTATGAAATCCGTGCCGACAAAGTCATTAATGCGACAGGGCCGTGGGTCGATACAATCCGTGAAAAGGATGGCTCCAAAAAAGGGAAAACACTAAAGCTTACAAAGGGCGTCCATATCGTGATCGACCAGAGCCGCTTTCCGCTGAAACAGGCTGTTTATTTTGATACACCTGACGGACGGATGGTGTTTGCGATTCCGCGCGAAGGAAAGGCTTATGTTGGAACAACGGATACTTTTTTTGACGGCGATAAAGCCAACCCGGGCGTAACAAAGGAAGACCGGACTTATATTATTAACGCCATCAATTACATGTTCCCCGCTGTAAATATTTCCGAAGCGGATATCGAATCCAGCTGGTCAGGTATCCGGCCGCTCATCCATGAAGAAGGCCGGGCACCATCAGAAATATCCCGGAAGGATGAGATCTGGGAATCTGAAACAGGCCTGATCACGATAGCGGGCGGTAAGCTGACAGGGTATCGGAAAATGGCTGAAACGATTGTCGATTTAGTGGCCCAAAAGCTGGCGAATGAGAAAAATAAGCAGTTTCCGGAAAGCCCGACAAAGCATATGCCGATCTCTGGAGGGGACGTTGGCGGCTCAGAAGGCTTTATTCGCTATATTGCACAGCAAACAGAACGGGGAATGTCATTAGGGCTGACAAAAGAAGAAGCTTCCGGGATTGCATCCATGTATGGTTCCAACAGCCCGATTGTTTTTGAATTAATTAGCGCCAATAACGATATAAGAAATAAATATGGGCTGCCAAAGGTTTTATTCGGACAGTTGGAATATGCGATCCAATATGAAATGGCGGCAACCCCGCTCGACTTTTTCTATCGCAGAACCGGCGCCCTGCTCTTTAACATCAATCTCGTTAAAAAGTGGAAGGAGCAGGTAGTTGATTATTTTGCTGACAAGTTCAGCTGGACGGGTGAAGAAAAACAAAATCATATGAAGGAATTAGAAACGGCAATGGCCGAGGCCCAGCCTGGTTATGAAGAAAACACTAAACTCTCCAGTTAATTGGAGAGTTTTTTCATGCAAACCATCAGAAAAGGGCAATTAAAGTTGACTTTGTGGCATTTTTAATTTACTATTAAGATAACGCTATAAAGCTCGTTATTTAATTATGTGGATACAAGAAGTCGCAGCTGCAATGAATGTGGGCCGATTCCTTCATTATCATTGCAAAACTGCGGCTTTCTTTTTTCCGAATTTTATAAAAAGTGTTATGGTGAAACAATTTCAGGAGGTTTTTCATGATGAAAAACGGTAAAGTAAAATGGTTTAATGCAGAAAAAGGATTCGGATTCATCGAAGCAGAAGGTGGAGAAGACGTATTTGTTCATTTCTCTGCTATTCAAGGTGATGGCTTCAAATCTTTAGACGAAGGCCAAAGCGTGACTTTCGAAGTTGTTGAAGGAAACCGCGGACCACAAGCGGCTAACGTTACCAAAGCTTAATAACTCGAAATCTTAAGGTGGTGCTCAGGTGGGCATCGCCTTTTCCACTTATATCCTCTTTTCATAAATACCTGCATTTTGTCAATTAGGACAATCCTTTTCCAACTGAAGATGTAAAGAATCAGGGGCTAAAAACTATCCCGCAAAACTAATTTTGTTTGGCCGGTTATGGAGCAGTTAAAGATGAGAGCAGAGGGCTTGATTCTTTTTTTGCAACTTTCGTAAAAGTAACGTTTTAATTGCCAGCGGATAGGTAAAATATGAATGGAGAAAGAAAACATTTTATAAAATATTGATGCATTACCTTAAAGGTAATAAATGAGCATCCACACCAATGGTGTGAAGGAGGGAATACACGGTTTGACAACATTTGAGCAATTTAATTTAAGCAAAGAACTTCAAAGTGCTGTATCGAATATGGGCTTTGAAGAACCGACACCGATTCAAGCACAGGCGATCCCGCTTGCACTGACAGGCCGGGATTTAATCGGCCAGGCCCAAACCGGAACAGGTAAAACAACCGCTTTCGGGATTCCGCTAATCGAAAAAGCAGTCGTTGAAAATGGCATTCAGGGCCTGGTGCTCGCTCCAACGCGTGAGTTAGCGGTGCAGGTGGCAGAGGAACTGAACAAGATCGGCAACGGCAAAGGAATTCGCACATTGCCAATATACGGCGGACAGGATATTAGCCGTCAAATTAGAGCTTTAAAGAATAAGCCGCAAATTATTGCTGCCACCCCCGGGAGGTTAATGGACCACTTGGATCGCAGGACGATCCGTCTGCAAAACATCCATACTGTTGTCCTTGATGAAGCAGATGAAATGCTGAATATGGGCTTTATTGAGGACATTGAAAAGATTCTCGGCCAGATTCCCACGAAATATCAAACTCTGCTTTTCTCGGCTACAATGCCAAAGCGAATTCAGTCGCTTGCTGAAAAATTTATGGACAATCCTGAGCTGGTACGAGTCAAAGCAAAAGAAATGACTGTCACGAACATTGAACAGCATTATGTTGAAGTTCAGGAAAAGCAAAAGTTTGATGTGTTATGCAACTTTCTTGATATCCAATCTCCTGACCTGGCGATTATTTTCGGACGGACAAAAAAACGGGTTGATGAACTGGTTGAAGGTTTAATGAAACGCGGTTACTCGGCCGAAGGAATTCACGGGGACATTCCCCAGTCAAAACGGGATCAAGTAATCCGCCGATTTAAAGAACAGTCAATTGATATTATGGTTGCCACCGACGTAGCTGCCCGTGGCCTTGATATTAGCGGTGTTTCCCATGTATATAACTTTGATATTCCACAGGATCCTGAAAGCTATGTACACCGGATCGGCCGAACAGGGCGCGCCGGCAAAAAAGGCCTCGCCATAACATTCGTAACGCCGCGGGAAACAGACCACTTGAGGTCTATTGAAAATATGACTAAGAAAAAAATGTCCAAAACACCGATTCCGACGATGGGAGAAGTTTTGGCAGGCCATCAGGAAGCGACGATCCAGCGGCTTCGCGATGTAATGGAAAATGGTAATTTCTCAGAATATAAGCATATTGCCGAAACGCTGCTGGAGGATACAGATTCGGTGACATTGCTTGCTTCAGCATTAAAACTATTAACAAAAGAACCGGATGCAACACCTGTCAGATTAACGGCAGTCGAGCCGCTTCGTTCTAAAAAGCCGAAAGCCAGCAGAGATCGAAACCGCTCTGATCGGGATTGGAACCGCCGCAATGATAGAAGCAGAACAAGAAATCGTCCGGCACGCAAAAATAAATTCCAATAAATATAGGTTTAATTTGGCATAAATTGTCCATATTAGTAGGTATAGTGGCAGTTTATAGAAACCACTGATATGCTTGACTAATTTAGGAGGAATAAAAAAATGGCAACAGGAAAAGTAAAATGGTTTAATTCGGAGAAAGGCTTTGGATTTATCGAAGCTGACGGCGGAGAAGACGTGTTTGTTCATTATTCTGCTATTCAAGGAGAAGGCTTTAAGACGTTGGAGGAAGGTCAAAGCGTAGCTTTTGATGTTGAAGAAGGCCAGCGCGGTCCTCAGGCTGTCAACGTTGTTAAAGCTTAATTTTAGGCATGAGGAAAGGTTTTTCAGTTAGGGAAAACTATTTTATAAATGAATAATCCCATTAGAATTCACTGTTATGTAAAGATCGGCCGGCTCTTAGAGTAAGCAACATAAGTTGTATGCAAGCCCTGGGGCTAAGAGGATTTGCTTTATAGGCAGTGAATTCTTTTTTAGAAATGATGATAACGTACTGAAATTCAGTTGGATGATTTTGATGTCTTGCATAGGGCCTTCCTTATTTAGGCTAAAAGTATGAACAAGATTTGCCGGCTGGCAGCATATAATAAATGTGTTTGGTGCCAGTCCGTTAAAAATAGAAACGGGGAGGAAAATCGTATGGCGTTTGGTAGAAAGAAAGATATAGAAGTAGTAACGGAAGAAACGAAGATATGGGAATGTACGTCTAATGGCTGCAACGCCTGGGTAAGGGACAATTTCAAAAGCAGTGAAACACCTCTATGCCCAATCTGTAATAGTGAGATGAGCCAGGGGACTAAGCTGCTTCAGGTGATTGTGAATAGCAGTCCCAAATATAAGCATTCATGATTTATGCATAATTATTCCTTTTTCAAAGAACCAGTTTTTATTCCTCGTTATAATCGCATAGAAGAAAAACGGGCAATCCATTTGCCCGTTTTGTATTTCACAGTGCTTCCCTATAATGTTCTTTACAGAACGCTGCGACCATTTCTTCCTCATCTTCCTCCAGCTCAAACTCAAGAATTTTTTCAGTGGCATCATCGATGAAATGATAGTTGGAGATTTTTACGCTATCTTCTGTCACGATAAACAGCACTTTGAGAGATAGTCCTGTTTCCGTATACAATTCATCATCTTCGGGAACTTCAACTTTTAGAAAAAATTCGTAGCGGTCTCCAGCTAATATGCCGAATGGATCGGCGATTTTTTCAACTGTATACTCAGTGATATTCATATAAGTGCACCCCTCCGGCCTTTTTTCAAGATCAATCGTGTTTATGCTTGCTTCTTTTTTATTCTGTCCATTATTTCTTCAAGATTCTCTGGTTTTAAAAACTCGATCGGTGAAAAGCCTTTTTCAAAGTGAATTGAATCGGATTCAATCAACATAACATATTTATCATTCATTTTGCCGATATGGATCTGATCGCCAAAATCCGCAAGCATTCCGTTAACGGAGATATGGTCAAGCTTCATTTTTAGCTCAAGTTCAGGCGTATGCTCAACTAATTGGACGGCAGCTTCGACAATCCTGGAGGTGGAAAATTGCTCCTGCAGCTCCCGTTTTGGGCTCGCCGCCCATATTTCCATCGCTGATTCAAACTGTTCTCTTTCGTCGCTTTCAGGCTCAAACCGATCCTCAAGCTGCTCACGAACCATGCCGATCACTTGTGTCTTAACGATTTCCGGCATTGACTCAGCGTAATCAACATACTTTAAGAAGTCCTCGAAATAGCGGGCATGCGAAGCCTGGTGAATCTTCAACTCTGCTTCCTCGACAATTCCTTCCTCGGGCATGTATGGATATTGGATCGATTTCATATTTTTCGTCGTAATCGCCATCTCGACGTGGTTAATGAGTGTCGATTCATCTGAAATGGATGCGACTTTCGGTTCAAAATCACACTTCATGATAAAAATAAAAGGTTCATCAAAATATTTTCGCAGCTTTGCGGAGGCAACGAGAAAAACGCCTCCGCGGACAGCGCTTGTATCCAAATAAGCCTGCACCAATTGTTCATTTGCTTCCTGAAATTCAGAACTGGATGTGGCTGATTTTACCCTTTGGAAAAGATTATAGTTCGGATTTGAACTAAGATCATGGCCAGCTTCAACAATAAAATGACCTATCTTGGTCGGCACCTGGTCTGTTTTCGGATGTCGTTCAACTTTTCTCTTTGAAATTTTCGCCAGATCACCATCCAAAAAGATTTTTAGAGCGCTTTGTTGATAATCTTCATTGTTTAGTGTTTGAAAATGCTTATAGCGTTTATCTGTTTGCTCTCCTTTTCCTTCTACTTGAATAACGTAAAAGGATAAGTATATGATTTCAAAATCCATGATGTTCCCCGTTTCTGCAAAATTAGCTCTCCTCAGTATAGAAAAACAGGCTGTCTTTCGTCAATCGCAAATAGAGAAATATGAATATTCATTAACATATATGCGTGCAACCAAGTGATTAGGATAGCGGGCATAATGTTTGTCAAAGGGGAGAATATAGGGAAAAATAGTTTTAAGAGGGTTGTGCTATAGGATTGGCCGGAATCATAATGTTAAAATAAAGATAAAACAAGCCTAAACAGGGAATAGTTAGCGATAAACGCACTTATATCTAATTGATGAATGGGGAGTGGGGAATGAACGGAATAGAAACAAATACACTTGACATCATTCAACATAAAGGTTTACCAAAAACGAAGCTCGCAAAGAGGATATTGTTTATTGTTCTTGGTGCGATCTTAATGGGGGTCGGCCTTGAAGAATTTTTAGTTCCAAACCGTGTTTTGGACGGGGGAATTGTCGGGATTTCAATTATCCTTGCTCACCTGACAGGCTTTCGATTAGGCTTTTTTATTTTTCTTTTGAATATGCCGTTTATTTTCATCGGATATAAGCAAATTGGCAAAACCTTCGCTCTATCGACACTGCTCGGAATCGCAGTTCTTTCCGTGACTACGTTTCTGCTGCACGAGGTCCCTGTGTTTACAGACGATTTACTGCTTGCGACTGTGTTTGGCGGAATCACGCTCGGAGTCGGAGTCGGAATGGTTATCCGCTACGGTGGCTCTCTCGATGGCACCGAAGTCATGGCGATTTTGGCCAATAAGAAGCTGCCTTTTTCGGTTGGTGAAATCATCATGTTTTTCAATTTATTTATTTTCGGGACAGCCGGTTTTGTATTTGGCTGGGATCGTGCAATGTATTCGATTATTGCCTATTTTATCGCATTTAAAGCAATTGATATCGTCATCCAGGGGCTTGATGAGTCGAAATCAGCCTGGATTATCTCTGACAACCATCAAGAGATTGGCGATGCCATCATTGCCCGGCTTGGCAGGGGAGTCACATATTTAAATGGGGAAGGGGCATACACAGGTGATAACAAAAAGGTCATTTTCTGCGTCATTACCCGGCTTGAAGAGGCGAAGCTGAAAATGATCGTTGAAGACCTTGATCCATCCGCTTTTCTTGCTGTTGCAAATATATCCGAAGTGCGCGGCGGAAGATTCAAGAAGCGCGATATTCATTAATGGTTTCCAGAAGGCTGGTGTTGCCGCTTTTTTTGAAGCGGAAAATATATAATTTGAATCCGGCAATGATCACACTGTATCGTTTGCAAATGCAGCTTATGAAACTTATTTAGATTTCAATCGTATTTATATATGAAATCAAACAAGATGATATGAAAGGAGTTAACAATGAAGCGGTATATAGCCATTTTCGGAATGATTGTAATGCTGCTAAGCGGCTGTTCTTTCCTCGACGATGTAAATCAGTCGGTTGAATATGTTAATGATGCAACAACCTATATTAACGAAGCAAACAAATTTGCGGAAGAATTGCCGCAACTGGCGGAAGAAGCAATAGCAAACAATGACTCAGTCCAGGAGCTTAAGAATAGCTTAATTGATATGAAAGAAGATGCAGAAAATTTCATCGCCATTGAACCGCCGGCAGTGGCAGACGATGTCCATGCCCAACTGACTGAATATAGTGAACAATTGAAAGCGGCTATAGATATATACCTGGAAAATATCGAAATCGGAAATCTTGATTTAACTACATTGGAAGATTCACAAATATTAACCACCTTAAATGAAATCACCAGTCTTATTGAGCAGTTGGAACAATTGGGAGCATAAGTAAGCAGGCACGAAGTTTTAACCAAAAATAATCATCCCTATAGTTTGCAGCTCGGTGGATTACTTTCTATCCAATGCTAATCTTCCAAGTTAAACATCGATTATCTGACCGTTTGGTGAACAGCACCAACGGTCTTTTTTATATTTTCCAAACTCTTTTAAAATCGTACTATTTCATCGTCGATTTCAAACACAAATAAGTCCCTTTTAATCACACGTTGTAGGTTGTGGTTGTTGAAAATGAATTTAACGTTACGATAAATTCATTTGATGTTATACTTGAAGGAAAGAGGAGGCTACATAAAATGGAAGAACTATTAAAGGAAATCCTGGTAAAGTTAGACGGTCAGGACAAACGATTCGACCAAATGGAAAAGAATATAAACGAACGTTTCGAACAGTTTGACAATCGGTTCGAGCAAATGGAAAAGAATATAAACGAACGTTTCGAACAGTTTGACAATCGGTTTGAGCAAATGGAAAAGAATATGAATGAACGTTTTGAGGAAGTTGACAAAGGATTCGACCAAATGGAAAAAAGATTTGACAAGTTGGAAGAACGGTTAGAAATCACCGACGTTCAATATAAAGATGATGTTCTAACGTTACTGCATTCAATCCATAAGCGAACAAAGGACAACGAAAAGGATATGGGCTTAATCATTAAGAAGTTAGCTGAACACGAACGGATAATTAATCGAATATCACAACAATAAAGGGCGGGCCGGTATCTACCGTTCTTTTTTGTATAATGAAATTTTTCCGAACTGAAAAGGAAGGCAATTAATTTTTAATGACAATCATCCACTATAGGCTCTTATCGACCTAATTAAAAATTTAATCACCTTTTCTACTTATACCATCTCAATTTTCGCATCTCAATAAATCCGGAAAGAACTATTTTTTTCGCCACGTACCACCAAGAATAAACCGTAAACTTACCCCGATTATTAAAAACTCATCAATAGCCCACTTTTTCGGGTTAGAGAAAAATGTCCAATATCACATAGCTTACACGCAAAATCCGCCTCCAATAGAAAATCTCTACATTATACCCTTAGTATGGAAAGCATGCTGGGTTTCTATCATTTTGAAAGCGTAACCATCGGCACACACACTTTACAAAAATTTTCAATAAAATTACACTGTCTTCGAAATTGCATAACAATAGTATTTTATACTCTGAAGCATAGAGGATTACTGCCAATTAACACGACTGTAGAACTATCCTGAAATTGGTTTATTGAGTTCCGACGAGAGGCGGTATTCATTTTCGTAAAATTTAAGAGGAGGGCAGTTGCAGGGAAAGAATTCATCATTTTTTTGATGTACATTAATTCTGTAAAGGAATGGTGCGCCAGAATGAAGAATACACAAACGGGGCATTTTGTGAAAAGAGCAGCTGTACTATTCATTAGTCTGTTGGCAACAACATTGATCGCCCAATTTTCCCTATCAACTTCCCATTCAATTGAACAGGACATTGAAGTTCAACTCCTGGGGATCAACGATTTTCATGGCCAGATTGATACATCCAAAAAAGTGAACAACCGGCTTGCCGGGAGGGCTGATTATTTAGCTGCATACTTAAAACAACGTGAAAGAACAAATCCCAACACACTGCTGGTCCATGCAGGCGATGCAGTTGGGGGAAGCTCACCAGCATCCGCATTATTGCAGGATGAACCGGCAATTCATATGTTAAATGAGCTGGGATTTGATGTCGGTACCGTTGGAAATCACGAATTTGATGAAGGTGTCCAGGAAATGATGCGTCTGATTGATGGGGGCAAACATCCTAAAACAGCAAAAAGGTACGGAGAATTTCAAGGTGCAAATTTTCCATACGTTGTTGCAAACGTAGTTGACAAAGATACGAACAAGACAATACTAGATCCTTATGTCATTAAAGAAGTTAAGGGTGTGAAAATAGGATTTATAGGAGTCGTCTACTCTGATACTCCAAATATTTTGGATTCGAGCAAGGTTAAAGATGTCAAGTTTACAAATGAAGTAACAGCGATTAATAAATATACACAAGAGTTAAAGGATCAGGGCTTGGAAGCGATTGTCGTGCTTGCGCACAATCCCGGGAAATCCGGTATTGACGGTTCGAAACCAAATGGGGAAATTGTTGATTTTGCCAGACAGGTCGATGATGAAGTAGATGTAATCTTTGGTGCGCATAACCACGCTTATATGAACTCAGTCGTGGATGGTAAATTACTGGTTCAGGCTTACTCAGCCGGTACGGCGTTTGCCGATGTGGACCT
This sequence comes from Bacillus sp. V3-13, assembly GCF_002860165.1. GTDB lineage: Bacteria > Bacillota > Bacilli > Bacillales > Cytobacillaceae > Bacillus_BJ. The sequence continues at coordinate 39,661 of NZ_PGUZ01000013.1, forward strand.
CGTCATCGATGCTGCAACCGGGGATATTGTTGAAAAAAGAGCTGAAATTATCGTAACCTATCAAGATGCAATCGAAGCGGATCGACAAATGACTAAAATGATAGCCGCATATCAAGATGATGTGAGCGATACGATTAACGAAAAAATCGGTGAAACAGGAGTGGAGTTGACAAGAGGGCAAAATGCAGCTGGTCAATCTGATTTTGGTACGCTAATCGCCGACAGCATGCGCCACACAATGAACACCGACTTTGCCTTTATTGAATCGGCCGGGATTCGCTCAGATCTTGATGCCGGGCCGATTACATGGGGTGAATTGTTTACTGCTCTGCCATTCGGCAACCATTTAGTGAGATTAACAATGACTGGTTCACAAGTGCGCGATGCTTTAAATCAGCAGTGGTCTCCCAAAAAGCGTATGCTGCAAATTTCCGGCTTGAAATACACCTGGTCAAACGAATTACCCGCCGGACAAAAAGTGGTTGATATTTTCTTGCCGAATGGTGAAAAGATCAATCCTGATTTGGAATACTCGGTAACAGTCAATACCTTCCTGGCTGCGGGAAAAGACGACTTTACTTCATTTGCAAAAGGCAAAAATCATAGAAAAGGCCCGGTCGATATAGATGCTCTGATCAGCTATGTGGAAACACAGCCAAAACCTATTATAGCCTCAGCTGACAGCAGAATTACCAAATTAAATAATGAATTCGCTCACGCTCCTGAAGTCGATCTAAATAGAGCGGTGGTTTCTACTGAACAAAAGTAGTAGGAAAGGATATGAAACATAGTGGCGAAGGGAAGGAATACCAAATCTACCGATCCAGTGAGAAAATTAAACTTGAGTAAGCTCCTGATAGCATGATGAAAACAAGAAAGGCCTATCGCTGAGACAAAATATCTCAGGTCAGGCCATGTGGCAAGAAATGAAAACTAAATGTATTTTCTTGAACATTCAACCGTGAATGTTAGAATGCTGCAGTTTCCGCCTCTTCCTTGATAAAATCAATTTCGAATCCCAGATCCTTTAACATTTGATGGTCTGCTGTGCCTTCCTGTCCTTCTGTTGTTAAGTAGTTTCCTAAAAAAATAGAATTTGCAGGATATAATCCAAGCGGTTGAAGGCTGCGTAAATTAACTTCTCTTCCACCGGAAATCCGAATTTCTTTTGAGGGGTTAACAAACCGCATTAGACATAATACCTTTAAGCAATAGCGCGGATTAAGTTCATCAACACCTTCTAAAGGTGTTCCATCGATAGCATGCAGGAAATTGACTGGAATTGAATCAGCATCTAAAATTTTTAGGCTTCTGGCCATGTCGATGACATCCTGCTGGGTTTCTCTCATTCCAATAATAACACCGGAGCACGGGGAGATTCCGGTTTCTTTTATAAGTTGGACAGTATCTACCCGATCTTGATATGTATGGGAGGTTGTAATGGATTCATGGTGATTTTCTGACGTGTTGATATTATGGTTGTACCTTTCGACTCCGGCATTTTTTAATCTTTTGGCCTGATCTGGTTTGATGAGGCCAAGGCAGGCACAAATTTTAAGATTGTATTTCTCTTTGATTTCTTCAACGGCGGAGACCACAGTATCAATTTCTCTATCACTCGGTCCACGTCCGCTTGCCACAATACAGTAGGTGCCCACATTTAGCCGGTACGCTTGTTCGGCTCCCTTCAGAATAGTCGACTTATCTACCATTCTGTACTTAGGAATTGGAGCAGTGGAAATACTTGATTGTGAACAATAACCGCAATTTTCCGGACATATTCCTGATTTAGTATTAATGATCATATTCAGTTTTACCTTATTTCCATAGTAAAATCTACGGATTAAGTAAGCACTGTTCAGCAGTTCAAGAAGCTCCTCATCAGGACAATTTAAAATTTTGAATGCTTCTTCATCGGAGATTTCTCTACCCCTTAGAACATCAAATGCAAGCTCTTTCCAGTTTTCCACCATGGTTTCCTCCTTGGATTAAGATGCTAAACGATTGGCTTTTTTAAACAAGGCTTTTGAAAGAACGGTCTTGTCTAAACGGTGGGCTAATAAACCAGCACACACAGCTAAGAAGATATCTTTCGGAAGCGGGACAACCATCCAGAGCCATGCCATTTGATACGTGAAACCTTCCGGGGCTGCTGCCCATAGCTTATAAGCAAAATACATCCAATTTGTTCCGAATGCGTAATTAATCATCATTCCCACTAAGGCTGCAATGATGTAAGTACTAACTGTTTTGCTTTTTTCAACAATTTTTCCAGCAAAATAAGCTGTAAAAATAAATGAAATAATAAAGCCGAAGGTAGGACTCAGAATATGCGAAAATCCGCCGCCGAATTTTGCAAAAACTGGTACTCCAAGAAGGCCGACCAATGCATACACGATCATGGCAATGGCTCCTAAACGGCTTCGCAAAATAATGCCCGATAAGATCGCAAAGAACGTTTGTAAAGTAATCGGAACGCCTCCAACGACCATGAATGGCACGATTGACGTAATGTTTGCCCCTATACACATTAGCGCAACAAATAATGGTACAAGGGTTAAATCAAAGGCAGTCAGTTTCCTGTTCATCTTATTCCTCCTTGAATTGTAATAATTTAAAGATAAAACGGTTAGTTAACATATGTCAACTGAAATTATATTTTAGTTGACGAAAAATATAGTTCCCATTGTACGGGTCCCAGTTATCAGAAAGTAAATAGAAAGTATATTTTATTTTTCGTTATGCTAAGTATAAACAGACGCTTGTTGGTGTCTTTTTCGTTTGTTAGGGTACAATGAAACAAGAAGTCAAATATTCATAATGGAATGAGGGTGATCCCATGCCAGCAAATAGATTAATCGCTGAAAAATCCCCATATTTATTGCAACATGCCCACAACCCAGTCGACTGGTACCCTTGGGGAGAAGAAGCATTCGAAAAAGCAAAACGGGAAAATAAGCCAGTGTTCGTGAGCATCGGCTACTCGACTTGCCATTGGTGTCATGTCATGGAGCGAGAATCATTCGAAGATGAAGAAGTGGCAAAGCTGCTAAACGAGAGATTTGTTTCGATCAAAGTGGATCGCGAGGAACGGCCTGATATTGATTCAATTTACATGAATATTTGCCAGCTGATGACAGGTCATGGCGGCTGGCCGCTGAATGTGTTTATTACTCCGGATCAAAAGCCATTTTATGCAGGTACTTATTTCCCGCCGGAGAGTAAATATGGAGTTCCTGGTTTCAAAGAAGTCGTGACGCAGCTTTATGATCAGTACCAAAACAAACGGGATAAAATCGATACAATTGCAGAGGAGGCTGCAGAAGCGCTGCGGCAGTCGGCAGAGAGAAGCGGGGCAGAGCTGCCTTCTGAGGACGTGCTCCATAAAACATATCAGCAATTATCGAACCGGTTTAACAGCATTTATGGAGGATTTGGCGATGCACCGAAGTTTCCGATGCCGCACACGCTGATGTTTTTACTCAAGTACTACAAATGGACAGATGCCGAAATAGCCCTGAAAATGGTTGAAAGAACTTTAAACGCGATGGCCGACGGGGGAATTTATGATCATATCGGATTTGGGTTTGCCCGCTATTCTGTTGATGAACAATGGCTTGTTCCGCATTTTGAAAAAATGCTTTATGACAATGCCTTGCTTCTTTACACATATGCCGAAGCTTACCAGATCACCGGCGAAAGCCGCTATAAGGAGATTGTTGAGCAAATTGTCACTTTTGTTGACCGTGAAATGACCGATGAAAAAGGCGCTTTTTACTCTGCGATTGACGCGGACAGTGAAGGGGCTGAAGGCAAGTATTATGTCTGGTCAAAAAAGGAGATCATAGATTTGCTTGGAGAAAAGGATGGGGAGTTTTACTCGAGAATCTACGATATAACACCGAAAGGAAACTTTGAAGGTGAAAACATCCCAAATTTGCTTCAAGACAATATGGCGAAAACATTTTCGGAAGCTGGCTTGACTATGGAAGAAGGAAAACAAAAACTCGAGGAACTGCGGAAAGTGCTGCATCAGAAACGTACTGAGCGCGTTTATCCGCATTTGGACGATAAAATATTAACAGCATGGAATGCACTGATGATCGCCGGGCTTGCGAAAGCCGGACAGGCACTTCAAAACAAAGCTTATATTGAAAAAGCGGAAAAGGCTCTTCAATTTATCGAAGAGCAGCTTGTCGTTGACGGTCAATTGCTTGCCCGATACCGGGACGGGGAAGCAAAATATCCGGCATATCTGGATGACTGGGCGTTTCTGCTTTGGAGTTACCTTGAAATGTATCAAGGCACTGCGAATATGACATATTTAAATAAGGCTGTTGACGCGGCGGGGAAGATGCGCCCGATGTTCTGGGATGAACAAGCTGGCGGCTTCTTTTTTACAAGAGCGGACAGTGAGTCACTCATCGTCAGGGAGAAGCAAGGATATGATGGGGCCATTCCGTCAGGTAATAGTGTTGCAGCCGCTAATCTTTTGAGGTTGGGGCATTTTACAGGTGACACTAAATGGCTCGATATGGCGGACGAAATATTGAAGGTTTTTAAGCCGGATATCGAAGCATACGGATCAGGGCATACATTTTTGTTGCAATGCTTGCTGCTCAAGGAATACCCGATGAAGGAAGTTGTGATTGTGGGCGAAGCGGAGCCAAGGCTTGACCTTGTCGCAGAGCTGCGTTCAAAATATGCTCCAGAATTGGCAGTAGTCACTTCAACGAGTGATGAAGGTTTGGAAACGATCTATGAGAGAGGATACCGGCCACTCGCTGATCGTTCATTAACCGTATATATATGTGAAAACTTCGCCTGCAAGCAGCCGTTAACATCGAAGGACGAAGTATTGTCGGTACTAAAATTAGATGGGAATCCCTCTTAAAAAAGGGAATACTTATCAGAAGTAATTTTTTCACTAACACGCTGTCTGTTACGATGGGGTGTTTTTTTGATTTATAATCTGAAAATTATAAAATCAATCATAATCCTTCAAAAACTATAAAAATATGAAAGAAAATGAATGATAATGATTGATTTTTGAAATCGGTTACAGTAACATGGAACTATAAAGAGAAAATAGTTAAGGGGGGTGTTGGATTGCTGACACCAGAGCGTCACCGCTTGATCCTTCAGTTGTTAAAGGAGAGGAATACAGTCAAGATTCAGGAGCTGGTTGATTTAACTAATACTTCGGAATCGACTATTAGGCGGGATTTGATCCAATTGGAGCAAGAGAAGTTCTTAAAAAGGGTTCATGGCGGTGCTGCCAGACTTCAAGGAAAACTGCAAGAGGCGAGCATGTCGGAAAAATCATTCAAAAACCTTCAGGAAAAAAGGCAAATTGCTCAATATGCTGCAAACCTGGTGGAAGAAGGCGACTGCATCTATCTCGATGCAGGTTCCACAGTCATGGCGATGATCGAATATTTACCGAAGGATATTGTAGTTGTGACGAACGGGCTTATGCACATTCATTTGTTGCTTGATAAAGAAATCGACACGTTTTTAATCGGCGGCTTTGCGAAACATAAAACAAAGGCAATCATCGGCAGGGGAGCCCTCGCCAGCCTGGAGAATTACCGCTTTGATAAATGCTTCATGGGTGTAAACGGGATTCATCCGCAATTTGGGTATACCACTCCTGATCAGGAAGAAGCACTCGTCAAGCAAACGGCGATATCTTTATCGCGTGAATCGTTTGTGCTTGCAGATGAAACAAAGTTTTCCGAAATCTCTTTTGCGAAAATTGCCGATTTGCATGAAGCAGCAATTATTACGAATCAATTAAACAAAGAAACTGAAGAGCAATTTTTAAGTAAAACAACGATAAAGGTTGTGACAGCATGATTTATACACTGACATTAAATCCATCCGTTGATTACATTGTCGAACTTGAACAAATAAATATTGGCGGCTTAAACCGCACGAACAAAGATGCAAAATTTCCCGGCGGCAAAGGAATTAATGTCTCAAGAGTTTTAAAGGGAATGGGCATTAGCAGCCAGGCATTGGGCTTTATCGGCGGATTTACCGGCCAATTTATTGAAGATTACCTGCAAAATGAAAACATAGCTTCGCAGTTTGTACGCGTAAAAGAAGATTCGAGAATCAACGTCAAGCTGAAAACGGATACAGAGACAGAAATTAATGCGAAAGGTCCGCAGATTGCAAATGGGGATTATCAGGCGCTGAAAGATAAAGTGAGCGCGTTGACGGAAGAAGACTTGCTTGTTCTGGCAGGAAGCATTCCAGCTACAATGCCGGAAACGACATATGAAGACCTTGTTGAAATATGCAGTGCGAATCGGGCGAGGTTTGCGGTTGATGCTGAGGGAAACCTTTTAAAGAATGTACTCAAGTTCCGGCCATTCTTAATTAAGCCGAATCACCATGAGCTTGGCGAGCTGTTTCAAGCAAATATTGAAACTTGTGAACAAGCAATCCACTACGGGCAAAAACTTGTTGAAATGGGCGCGAAAAACGTGATTGTGTCGCTCGCTGCAAAAGGAGCGGTGTTTATTAATGAAAGTGTTGCGTACATTGCCGAAGTGCCTAAAGGAGAAGTAAAAAGCTCGGTTGGGGCAGGAGATTCCATGGTTGCCGGTTTTCTTGCAAAATATGAAACGACAAACAATTTTAAAGAAGCATTTCAGTACAGTGTGGCATCCGGAAGCGCTACCGCGTTTTCGATCGGCTTATGCACCCCGGAAAAGGTTGCTAAGCTATTGCCAGAAGTAGTGATTAAGGAATTCTTATAAAGGAGAGAGAAAAATGAGAATTACAGAATTGCTAACGAAAGATACAATTTTGTTATCAATGAATAGCCGCCAAAAGCCGGGGGCTGTGGATGAATTGGTGGAAGTGCTCGCAAAAGCTGGAAAGATCTCGGATCGAGTTCAATTCACTGAGGCAATTTTAAAAAGGGAAGAGCAGAGCACGACTGGAATTGGCGATGGAATTGCGATTCCCCATGCAAAAACAGCAGCTGTGATCGAACCGGCAATCGTTTTCGGAAAATCCGAAGAAGGTGTGGATTATGAGTCTTTGGATGGCCAGCCAGCCCATCTGTTCTTTATGATCGCAGCTCCTGAGGGCGCCAACAATACCCATCTGGAAGCGTTATCACGTCTGTCTGCTCTTTTAATGAAGGAAGAAGTCCGCGCGAAACTGATGGAGGCGAGCACAAAAGACGATGTGATCACAATCATTGACAGCTATGACCGTGAGGATGAACAAGAAGAACAAACAATTGCTGATTCAAAAAAATATATCGTCGCTGTTACGGCTTGTCCGACAGGTATTGCGCATACGTATATGGCTGCCGATTCCTTAAAGGCAAAAGCTGCTGAAATGGGTGTCGACATAAAGGTGGAAACGAGGGGATCAGGCGGGGCAAAAAATGTTCTGACGCCGGAAGAAATTGCAAACGCAGCTGCGGTCATCGTCGCTGCAGACACTTCTGTTGAAATGGAACGCTTTCGCGGAAAGCATGTCATTGAAACGCCTGTTGCCGACGGTATTCGCAAGCCTCAAGAGCTCATCACCCGTGCTGTTAACCAGGATGCCCCTGTATTCAAAGGCGGTTCTGGAAAATCCGGGGATAAAGAAGAACAGCGGGGACCAAAAACAGGTATTTATAAGCATTTAATGAACGGCGTATCCAATATGCTTCCATTTGTAGTTGGGGGCGGAATTTTAATCGCGCTATCATTTGTATTTGGCTATAATGCTGCCAATCCCGAAGACCCTTCCTATAATCCAATCGCTGAAGCATTGAGTATTATTGGCGGGGGAAATGCTTTTGGGTTAATGATTCCGGTACTGGCCGGATTTATTGCATCAAGCATCGCCGACAGGCCTGGATTTGCACCGGGGATGGTCGGTGGTTTCATGGCTGCTACAAGTGGCGCCGGTTTCCTGGGTGGACTGATTGCCGGTTTTCTGGCTGGATATTTGGTTGTGGGTTTAAAGAAACTACTGGAGGGACTGCCAGTGTCTCTTGAAGGAATCAAGACAATTCTTTTATATCCGTTGCTCGGAATTGGCTTAACTGGATTTATTATGCTTTATCTTGTCAACGAGCCAGTTGGAGCAATGAACAAAGCGATAACAGAATGGTTAACAGGACTTGGTACTGGTAACGCCGTTTTACTGGGCATCTTGCTCGGATTAATGATGGCTGTTGATATGGGCGGTCCGATCAATAAATCAGCATATGTTTTTGGAACTGGCCTGCTTACGAGCGGTGTGTATGAGCCAATGGCTGCGGTTATGGCAGCAGGTATGGTACCGCCTCTAGCCATTGCGCTGGCGACGACTTTCTTCAAAAATAAGTTTACAAAGCAGGAAAGAGAAGCAGGAAAAGTCAACTATATAATGGGCTTATCGTTTATTACAGAAGGTGCGATTCCTTATGCAGCCGCAGATCCAATTCGTGTCATTCCTTCGATTATGGCTGGATCCGCGATCGCAGGAGCCCTATCGATGATGTTCTCGATTGGATTGAGAGCACCTCACGGCGGAGTCTTTGTTATTCCGTTGGTTGAAGGCAACGGTTTCCTCTACTTCCTTGCCATTATCGCAGGTGCGGTTGTATCTGCTTTACTGCTCGGCTTCTTAAAGAAACCGGTAAAGCTTTAATAGGTAATACGAAAGCGGCTCACCCAACTTTGGGTGAGCTTCTTTTTTTGGAAACAAATTTGCTGAGAACTATTGTTTGAGGATATTTCTGACTTGCAAACTTCAGGCGCATCTTCCAAAAAATCCTCGCTTCATTTGTTTTGTTTTTAAGAAATAGGTTAAAAATAAAGAGTATCGCGAAGGAGGATGTTTATGTCATTGAAAGCAATTTTTCTGAACTGTACATTAAAGAAAAGCCCTGAAGAATCGAATACGGAGAGCTTAATGCGCGAAGTCGAAAAAATCTTTACTAAGGAACAGGTTCAATCTGAAATGATCAGGTTGGCCGATTTTAATATCGCATATGGGATTTCAGCTGATGAAGGTATTGATGATGAGTGGCCTGATATTTTTGAAAAAGTAAAAAAGGCTGATATCGTTATAATTGGAACACCGATCTGGCTTGGGGAAAAAAGCAGTATTGCGGCATTTGCAATCGAAAGATTATATGGAGCAAGCAGTATGGCCAATGAAAAGGGGCAATCCCTCTACTACAATAAAGTTGGCGGCGCTGTCGTGACCGGCAATGAAGATGGCGCCAAGCACGCTGCGTGCTCGATTCTTTATGGTTTGTCACATATCGGATTCACAGTACCACCCAATGTTGACACCTACTGGGTCGGGGAAGCTGGTCCAGGCCCTTCATATATTGAAGCAAACGGCTGGGAAAATGATTTTACGATGAGATCAGTCCGTACAACTGGACATAATCTCGTACACTTTGCCCGTCTGTTAAAAGAAAATCCGATTCCCGCAGAAGGGAATTTATTGGAGTAAAAAAAGGCACAGCGACGTGATGTGCCTTTTTTGCTCGGATAATCGCGACAAATGATGGCGATCCTGAGACCAATTTTAATCTCAGATCTGCTCCTTTACAAAATCGGTGACAGCAGCCTTGATACGGATTCTTTGAAGCGGATCCATAGAGACCGGCTTTGATAGCTGGCCAGCGTCAATTCGGTGGAAACGAGCAAGTCTTCCTGAAAAATGCTGCTAAGCTTTCCTGAGATCGTTTCATCGTAAAGAAATGCATTTACCTCAAAATTCAGCTTAAAGCTGCGGACATCAATATTGGCCGTACCAACAGATGAAATTTGCTCATCGACGACAAGCATCTTTGCATGGATGAAGCCATTTTCATAAATAAAAACAGTTGCCCCCGCTTTTAAAAGTTCTCCAATGTATGACAAGGTCGCCCAATAAACGAACATATGGTCAGGCTTGTTGGGAATCATGATTTTAACATCGATTCCCGACAAGCAGGCAATCTGGAGTGCATCGAGCAGGCTTGTATCCGGGATAAAATAAGGTGTTTGAATAAGAATCGATTTCTTCGCGGAAGAAATCATTTTAATATAGCCGTTTTTAATTTGATGCCATTCTGAATCAGGACCGCTCGTTACAATTTGCATCCCGACATAGCCCGTACCAATTTCCTCGGGGAAGTACTCCGGTGCGTAAGCGATATCCCGGTTGTGGGAAGCCTGGTTCCAGTCAAGAATAAAGCGGGTTTGGATGGCATGTACAGCTGTGCCTTCAATGCGCAAATGGGTGTCACGCCAGTAGCCAAATTTAGGATTCAGGCCTAAATACTCATCGCCGACATTAAAACCGCCAACATAGCCAATTTTCCCGTCAATGATCACCAGCTTGCGATGGTTACGGTAATTAAGGCGCAAATTAATTAAGCGCAATTTTGAAGGGAAAAATACTTCGACTTCTCCACCGGCCTTGCGCAATTCTTTCAAAAATGATTTCGTAATCGTCCTTGATCCGAGATCATCATATAAAATCCGGACTTTTACACCTTCTTTTGCTTTAACCGTCAGCGCATCTATCAACTTTTTGCCGAGCTCATCCCTTCTTATGATGTAATATTGCAAATGGATATGGTGTTTCGCAGCTGCAATATCCTTAAAAAGGCGCGCAAACTTTTCCTGTCCGTCGGTAAAAACTTCCACGCTATTATCTTCGGTCAAAACAGCATCATTATTTAATAAATGCATATGAATTAAATCTTTGCTGGTTTCCGTAGCTTTATTCCGAAAATGGAATTGGTCCGTTCTTAATTGATGCAATTGATTCGAGAGCATCCTTTCAATGCCGATCTTTTTTCTGTCTTCCCATTGAAACAGATGGTAGCGGCTTAGGTTTTGACCGAATAGCAGGTAAAGGATAAAACCAAGCAGGGGGATGAAGAAAAGAACGAGCAGCCAGGCCCATGTTGAACTGGCATCACGTCGCTCCCGAAAAATGACGAAAATGGCAAAAAGAAAATTCAAAATCAGCACAAGCACCAATAAAATCGATGTTAAATTAAAACCAATGTCTGGATTGAGATTAATGACCATTTGATTTCCCCACAATCAACGGCAAAAAAATAGCTTCTGTCGTTCAAATATAAAAAATACCATCCTAACAAAAGAATAACACGTTATCGATGAAAATTTAAAACTTGACGTTCACGACCTCGCCTTTAAACCAGGTTAAAAGTGTTCGGGTGGCAGGATTCGACCGGGATTCACCTGAGATTTTCATTGTCATAAATGACTGAATAAAAAGATAAGTATCAATGTAGAGAATACGAAAGGAGAGGTAGCATGGTTTCCAATTTTGAGCGTTCGGCACGGTTTGAACACAGGTTTTGGCTGCAAGTTCTTGGAGATCACAGCCGGTTTATTCATGATTCGCTCGCACCAGGTGAAACTGAGGATATCGCGAAGGCGGCTTCTTTTATCCGCCGATTTGACAGGCTGTTACAGCGGGTTAATGGAGAGGATTTAATCGGGCTAAGTAACGAAGCGGACGAGCAAGCGAAACAAATTCGCGAATTTAAGCTTTCATTAATCGCCAGGCATTTGCAGGGCCAAATCAAGATAAGCTTATCCCCAACGTTTATTAACCATATGGTCAATGAAGCAGAAGAGTATATTCGAGTTCTCGATTATTTAAAAAACGGGCAAACACCACCGATTTTCCATGAACTGCATCATCATCTTGTCTGGCTGTTGGACGCGGCCGGACATGCAGGGGCCATTAATGACAATCTCGACCAGATTGAAAAAAAACTAAAGGCAAAAACCATGATGTATGTTAAAGATTTTGAAGACTTTTATTTAAAGGCTGTTGAGATGACCGGCTATTTGCGGACGAACCTTAAATCGTTTCCGGCATTAAGGCGAATGAACAAGGAAGTATCATTGGAAATACAACTGTTTATGAATTTTCTCAACGAGCTTGAAGAGCTTGAGCTGTCAGCACAGGCTTTGGGGACTTTTGCTCCATTGATGGCAGACCATATGTACCGGGAGGAATGTTATTATTTAACGAAGGTGGCAGAATCGGCTTCATTAGAAAGGTCGGGCTGCGATCCGGGGAAGCCAAGAATTGAAGCTGAATGAAGGCAGCATGCCATTTATTAGAAAGCATTTAACTTTTTTAAAAAATAGGTGTGCAAAAGTGAAGCATTGTTGAAGTTCTCATTCTTGATATCTTGTTTAGACAATTTTCTTAAGTTTTCGGGGTAGGAGCATAGTCTCAATTTTTAAAAAAACAGAACATCTGTTCTATGCACTGGACAAATCTGTGTTATACTATAGAGGCGATAGTTTGTTTCTCAAGGGTGGTCGGCTAGCCCCATACGAAAGGGGGTGATGCCATGTCGGTTTTTGAAGCGATGATGGTGATGTTGTCTTTTGCCAGTTTAATCGTCGCAGTGATTGCCTTCAACCAAAAAAAATAGACCTCCCTTGACCGCAAATTGAGGGAGAGGTCTATTTTAATATGAGATAGGCCGATCCCCTATGGGAACGACTATGGCAGGCCGCAGGTGCCAGTAACACTTGCGGCTTTTTATATTTTATGCAATCTTCAACTAAAAGAATATCATAGAACGCCGGGAATGTCACGATTAATCCATTGATTGCAGGAAGCAGGATGGCTTTAGATTCTCTATATTTGCACTTTTGTCAAAAAAATGGTGAATAGTGCCATTCATGAATAAGCACAGGGAAAAGAAGGGAAAACCGGCTTAAGCGGCGAAAAAGACATCGGGGTGATAAAGATGAATAATAATGCACCAATTATAGCACTGTCAGTCGGAGAACCTAAAGATTTTCTATGGAAAGGACAAGAGGAAAAATCGGCAATCGGCAAGACACCGATTCAAGAGGTTCTGTTAACAAAAGAAGGTTTTATTGGCGACGGAGTGGCTAATCATGAGTTCCATGGCGGTCCTGAGCGCGCTGTTTGCCTTTATCCTTTCGAGCATTATTCTTTATGGGAAAAAGAGTTCAAGGTCCCTCTCCAGCCGCCTGCTTTTGGTGAGAATATTACGATTGCGGGAATGCGGGAGGCGGATGTGTACATAGGGAATATTTACAGAATGGGAAATGCAGTTGTGCAAATTTCTCAGGGGCGGGTTCCATGTTCAACGATTTCCAAGCACAACGGCATGGACCATCTGTTAAAAAGAATTGTCGAGACAGGATTTACAGGATATTTTTTCCGGGTCCTTGAAGAAGGAATGGTTTTTCAGAATTCACACGTGGAACTGGTAGAAGAAAACGCAAAAAAGGTATCGATTTTGTTTGCCAATCAAACTCTTTTTCATGACAGGAAAAACAAAGAGGCGATTGAAAAAATTCTTGAGGTTGAAGAATTGGCACCTGTTTGGCAGGAAAAGTTAAAAAGGGAACTGCTAAAGGAGCGGGTGTAAGCAGTGTACTTATTGCACAAATATTTTTAAAAAATAGAATTTACTTATTGACATTTTTTTATATTGTCATTATCATTGAAAACAATAAATCAAACGTACGGCGATGACGAAGAGTAGTAACTTTTACGGAAACTGCAGAGAGCTGATGGTTGGTGCAAATCAGTGTCGATGTAAGAGTGAATGGACTTCGGAGCCTCCGAACCGAACTTCTTTACGAATAGTAGGCTTTGGCGAACAGTCTCATCGTTACAAGAGACAGATATTAAAGCAATGCTTTGATGTCGTAAAGTGAGCTGATTTTTAGCTAATGAAGGTGGCACCACGGGTCTCTCGTCCTTTTTTGACGGGAGGCCCTTTTTGTGTTGAAAATATCATAAAAAAATCGTTGAGTAAGAAGAGTAAGCTGATTGATCTTCGTTCCAGAGAGCCGGGATTGGTGGAACCCGGTACAAGAAGTCAGCTGAATGGCCTTACGAGAGGTACCTTGAACATTGAGTAGGGGTACACGGACTTCCACCGTTAAAAGGATAGGATATCGGCCTGAGCTGTGGGTATTCTTCCCAAGAATATTCCCGGGTTTAGCCTGTATCTGAAAGAGGGAGCAATGACAACTGCTCCGAACTTGAGGTGGCACCACGGTCCAGCATAATCGTCCTCTATATACACGTCCATAACGTGTGTATAGGGGTCTTTTTTATTTTCAGAAACAGCTGTGAAAGGAGCATGGGTGGATGAAAAGCTTATTGGAAAATAAGAATCTAATCGTTGAACAACTGGAGGGGGATACCTTCACACCGATTTTGATTTTTCAAAGGTTGTCGGGGCGGAAAAAATTTTTATTGGAGAGTTCGCTAAAATATGAGGCTTCGGGACGATATTCCTTCATCGGGGCAGATCCCGTTTTCGAACTTACCGGCGAGGGGGACAGAACAACAATTAAGACCGAAACCGGGCAGGAACGAAGAAATGAGAAGCCGCTTGAAGTATTAAAAGCCCTTCTGCCTGATAATGAGGCAACCGATTTTCCGCTTGTCGGCGGTGCTGTCGGTTATGCCGGCTATGATGTCATCCGCCAATACGAGAAAATCGGCGAAAACTTGCCTGATGAGCTGGATATTCCCGAGGTTCATTTTATGTTTTACGAAGATGTGATCGTCTATGACCATCTTGAACAAAAAATCTCCATTGTCGCATCCCCGCTTCGAAAAGAAACGACCATTGACGAGTTAAAGGCGCGGATAGCAAAAAGAAAAACCGAACTATTTGCGGGCGGAGAAACAAAGCTTGCAGAGGACGCAAACCTTTCAGCCTTCAAAGCCTCGATCAGCAAAAATGATTTTATCGAAAAGGTTGAAAAAGCAAAACAATACATTTCTGAAGGCGACATTTTTCAAGTCGTTCTTTCACAGCGGCTCCAGGCAACATTTGCAGGAGATCCTTTCTCATTTTATCGAAAGCTGAGAGTCGGCAATCCTTCCCCCTACATGTACTATCTTGATTTTGGCGACTACGTAGTGGCGGGATCTTCCCCAGAAAGCTTAATTAAAGCAAACGGTAAAAAAGTGACAACGAACCCGATCGCCGGTACAAGGCCGCGCGGTAAAACGGAGCAGGAGGATGGGATTCACGAAAAAAGCTTACTTGAGGATGAAAAAGAGCTGGCAGAGCATCGCATGCTTGTCGATCTCGGCCGAAACGATCTTGGCCGGATCTGCGAGTTTGGAACGGTCCAAGTTGATAAATATATGGAGGTTGAAAAATTCAAGCATGTGATGCACCTGGTTTCGGAAGTGACAGGAACGCTTAACGAAAAGTATAAGCCGATCGATGCATTAATATCATGCCTGCCAGCCGGCACAGTCTCGGGAGCGCCGAAAATCAGGGCGATGGAAATCATCAATGAACTTGAAGAAGTGAAGCGGGGCGTGTACTCAGGGGCGGTCGGCTATATCTCCGCCAATGGCAGCCTCGACTTCGCGCTCGCGATCCGGACGATGCTGATCAAAAAAGACAAAGCGTATATCCAGGCAGGAGCAGGAATTGTATACGATTCTTCCCCGGAAAAAGAGTACGAAGAAACGCTTCACAAACTAAAAGCCTTTTTGGAGGATCAAGATGATATTGCTAATTGATAATTACGATTCATTTACTTATAACCTTTATCAGTATTTGGGTGAACTTGGTGAAACCGTTACGGTTGTCCGCAACGATGAAATCAGCATTGAACAAATTCAAAAACTGAGTCCGGAAGCGATCGTCCTCTCACCAGGTCCGGGCCGTCCCGAGGCAGCCGGCATTTGCATTGAAACGATCAATACTTTTTACAAGCAGATTCCGATTCTCGGCATTTGTCTTGGCCATCAAGCAATCGGCTATGCATTCGGGGCAAAAATAGAAGTCGCCAAAAAGATTATGCATGGAAAGATTTCGCAGCTGACGCATTCGGGCTCTCATTTATTTCAATATTTGACCCAGCCGGTTGACGCGATGAGATATCATTCACTTGTGATCAGCCGCGGCACCCTGCCAGAAGCATTTCAAATCCTGGCCAGCTCCATGGATGATCAGGAAATCATGGCTGTCAAGCACGAACGGTATCCGCTGTTTGGGATGCAATTCCATCCTGAGTCGATCGGCACAGGACTCGGCAAACAGATGCTAAAAAACTTTTTGAGAGAAATAGGGAGGGAGTTTGCAGATGAGAACGTATCTTCAAAGGCTGTCTGAGCGGGATTCATTAACAGAAGCAGAAATGAAGGAAGCAGCTCTTCAGCTGCTTTCGGATGATATTACAGATAGCGAGATTGCGGCATTTTTAATCAGCTTAAAGACGAAAGGCGAAACCGTGGATGAGATCGCCGGCCTTGTCCAGGCATTGCGGGATGCTTCCTTGCCCTTTCAAAAGAGGTTTAACAATGTTATGGATAATTGCGGTACAGGCGGCGATGGTTCGAAAAGCTTCAACATCAGCACGACTTCGGCGTTTGTGATTGCCGGTGCAGGGATTGCGGTCGCCAAGCATGGCAACCGGAGCGTCTCCAGTAAAACGGGAAGCGCCGATGTCCTTGAGCAGCTTGGCGTTAATCTCGCTTCCTCTGTAGAAGCAACCGAAGAGATGCTTGAAAACATCGGGATTGCCTTTTTGTTCGCGCCCAATGTCCATCCGAGAATCAAGCAAATTATGAAAGTCCGTAAAGACCTGCGGATCCCGACAGTGTTTAATTTAATCGGTCCGCTCACAAACCCGATTGATTTGGACTATCAATTGCTTGGAACATACCGACGCGATTTTTCGGAAATGTTTGCAAATGTGTTAAAAAAATTGGGCAGAAAGCGCGCCGTTGTTTTGAGCGGTGCCGGCCATATGGACGAAGCATCGCTTCAAGGAGAGAACCATTTAGTTATCCTTGAAGCAGGAGAAATAAGAAAGCAGATTCTTCGTCCGGAAGAAGCGGGGCTTCCGCAATATGACAACCAGGAAATCATAGGCGGGGACGCCAGGGAAAATGCAGAAATTTTACAAGCTGTTCTCAAAGGGAAAAAGGGAGCTTACCGCGATACAGTTCTTCTCAACGCAGGGATCGGCATCTATGCCGGCGGAAAAGCATCATCAATTAAAAAAGGAATTGAACTTGCCAAAGAGAGCATCGACTCGGGTGCTGCCCTTAATAAGCTTGAACAATTAATAGAAAAAACACGTTTTTATCAACAAGAGGTGATTTAAGGTGGGAACGATTTTAGACAAAATAATCGCACAAAAGCATAGGGAACTTGGCGAGATCAAGCATGCCCTTGAGGAAAAACGCGGACAAGACAACTATTTTAAAAGATCGTTCCTTGAAAAGCTAAAGCCGGCAGATGAACTAAAAATCATTGCAGAATTTAAACGTGCTTCGCCGTCCAAAGGAGATATAAATATCGGGGCGGACCCGCAGGCGCAGGCCCGCGCGTATGTCGAATTCGGGGCAGATGCCATTTCTGTTTTAACGGACAAAAGCTTTTTTAAAGGCTCGTTCGCTGACCTTGAGGCGGTGCGGGCAGCGGTCGACAGCCCGATTTTGTGCAAGGATTTTATGATCGACAGGTCACAGATAGAGCTCGCCAAACGGTCAGGGGCCAACATCATTTTGTTAATTGCAGCCGCCCTCGAAAAAGAGCAGTTAAAAGAATTATATAATTTTAGCATTGCAAACGGCCTTGAAGTTTTAATAGAAGTTCATAACGCCAGGGAACTCGAAACAGCGTTGGAAACCGGAACAAAGCTGATTGGCGTAAACAACCGTGACTTGAAGACGTTCAAGGTTGATCTCGGAGTAACCGAAACGCTCGCGCCACAAATTAAAAAATCAGGTGCTTTCTTAATCAGCGAGAGCGGATTGAAAACAAAAGCTGATGTGGAAAGAGCTGTCAGGGCTGGTGCAAACGGGATATTAGTTGGAGAAGCGCTGATGGCAGCGGGCAGTCTGGAAGAACAATTAAAAGGCATGAAAGTACCGGTTATGAAGGCGGAGCAGAGATGAAAGTGAAAATTTGCGGAATAACGGACAGCACAACGGCTCAAGCCGCAGTACAGGCCGGTGCCGATCTGCTCGGTTTTGTTTTTGCGGAGAGCAGGAGAAGGGTGACTCCCGAGCAAGCAGGCGCAATCGCGTCAGTCCTGCCCGACCATGTCCTGAAGGTTGGCGTGTTCGTGAATGAAAACATTGAAGAGATCGAAAGAATTGTGAATACGGCCAAGCTTGACCTGATTCAACTTCACGGAGATGAATCACCGGAATTTTGCAAGGCGATAAGTCTTCCGGTTATAAAAGCGATAAGCGTCAGCACCCGCGAGGATATGAATGAACTGAAGAAGTATGAAACAGAATATGTGCTTCTTGATAGTCCAAAAGGGAAGTACCGCGGCGGAAACGGCACGAAATTTAATTGGGAGCTTGCCGCGGAGGCGTCAAATAGCAAAACAAAGGTTATTCTTGCCGGGGGACTGAATCCAGACAATGTTGCCGAAGCAATTGGCAAAGTTGATCCGTATATGGTTGATGTCAGCAGCGGCGTTGAAACGGACGGCAAGAAAGATATAAGTAAAATCAGCAGCTTTATAGCGATTGCAAAACAAGCAGGAGAGGAATGATCATGGTGACATATACATTGCCGGATGAAAAGGGCCATTTTGGAAAATACGGCGGAAGATTTGTACCGGAAACATTAATGCAAGCTGTGTTGGAGCTTGAACAAGAATATTATAAAGCGATTGCCGATGCATCTTTTCAAAAAGAGCTTCGAGATCTGCTTACGGATTATGTCGGACGGGAAACGCCATTATATTTAGCGAACAATTTAACAAAACACGCAAAGGGTGCAAAAATTTATTTAAAACGCGAGGATTTGAACCATACTGGAGCTCATAAAATCAACAATACAATCGGGCAGGCGCTGCTCGCTGTCCGAATGGGCAAAAAGAAAATTGTGGCTGAAACGGGGG
This sequence comes from Bacillus sp. V3-13, assembly GCF_002860165.1. Lineage (GTDB taxonomy): Bacteria > Bacillota > Bacilli > Bacillales > Cytobacillaceae > Bacillus_BJ. The sequence continues at coordinate 58,551 of NZ_PGUZ01000013.1, forward strand.
CCGGCCAGCATGGAGTTGCGACGGCAACGGTCTGTGCCCTTCTTAATCTTGAGTGCGTTATTTTCATGGGTGAAGAAGATATCCGCCGCCAGGAGCTGAACGTGTTCCGGATGGAACTGCTCGGGGCAAAGGTTGTCAGCGTCAAATCGGGGAGCGGAACATTGAAGGACGCTGTAAATGAAGCCTTGCGTTATTGGGTAGCCAATGTAAATGATACGCATTACATTTTAGGCTCAGTGATGGGCCCGCATCCATTTCCAATGATCGTACGTGACTTTCAAAGCGTGATCGGAAATGAGACGAAAGCCCAATATGTTGATAAAGAAGGCAAGCTGCCGGAAGCTGTTGTCGCCTGTATTGGCGGCGGCAGCAATTCAATGGGCATGTTTTATCCGTTTATAAAGGACGAAAGTGTTTCCCTGTACGGCATCGAAGCGGCAGGCGCAGGGCTCGAATCCGGCCGGCATGCAGCTTCGCTGACAAAGGGCAAGCCCGGTGTTTTGCACGGGGCGATGATGTATCTGCTCCAGGATGATGCCGGACAAATTCAGGAAGCCCATTCGATTTCAGCAGGGCTGGATTATCCGGGTGTAGGTCCCGAGCATAGCTTTTTGCGTGACTCAGGAAGGGTCATATATGAATCGATTACCGACAACGAGGCACTGGACGCTTTGCAGCTGTTATCGCAGCTGGAAGGGATTATTCCGGCGCTCGAAAGCGCCCATGCCGTAGCCTACGCTTTAAAGCTTGCGCCAAAGATGGGTAACGACGAAGGAATCGTCATTTGTTTATCAGGCCGGGGAGACAAAGATGTACAAACAGTGAGAGCTGTGCTGGGAGGGAAACAATCATGAGCAACAGGTTGGAAAAAGCATTTGCAGCAGTAAACGAGCGAAAAGAAAAAGCTTTTGTCCCGTATATCATGGCTGGTGACGGAGGACTCGAAACCTTAAAGGAAAAACTGCTATTTCTTGAAAAATGCGGGGCAACCGCTGTCGAAATTGGCATCCCATTCTCCGATCCTGTCGCAGACGGTCCGACGATTCAACAAGCGGGCCTGCGCGCTTTGGAAAAGGGTACAACGCTCAAAGGCGTTTTGGCGGAATTAGAAACAATTCGTGATGAGGTCTCAATCCCGTATTTAATTATGACCTATGTGAACCCGATTCTCGCATATGGGTTGGATTCATTTATTAAAGCAGCCAAACGGGCAGGCATCGATGGCTGTATTATCCCTGATTTACCGGTTGAAGAGGAAGGTTTGATTGCACCAAAATTGGAGGAAGCGGGGATCGAGCTGATCCGCCTTGTTACTTTAACAAGTCCACCTGAGCGGATAAAAGTGATTTCTGAAAAAGGAAAAGGATTTCTCTATGCCGTCACCGTAACAGGCATTACAGGGGCTCGAAGCGGATTCCAAACAGAAATTGGAGCCTATCTTCAGCAAGTAAAAGCAGCAAGCAATAAGCCTGTGCTCGCAGGATTTGGAATCTCAACACCGGAGCATGTCAGGGAGTTCACTCAATACTGCGATGGTGTCATTGTCGGCAGCCGCATCATTGATTTGTTTGAGGCTGGCGATTTAAAGAGCATCGAACAGTTAATTCAAGCAGCAAAAACGGTCGGCACTGTGTAATTAAGTTTTTTTAAATGCCGTCACACAAACAGTCCGGACCGGACGAAAATTTTTATAAAATGCAGAGATTTGTTGAAAGCCGGCTTTTTCAAGGTCGGCTTTTATTTTTTTTCCTAATTCGGCTGCTGTCCGGTTATTCGCGTCGTTTTCACGGGGCTGGACGGTAAAAGCAATTTTTCCGCCGGGGGCAAGCATCGAGACTAAATTTTTAAGAGATTGGCACGGTTTTTCCCAGAGCGGATAGTTATTAACCGAAAAGATCCTGTCATAGCGATCTGCAGGAGCCTCGAATTCGGCAATATCACCAGTGTAAAGACGGACCTTGCCCGATTTTATCCATACTTCATTTACTTTCTCCGCTTCCTTTTTCATCTTGTTTGATACATCGATTCCATCGATAGTGACCTGCTCATATTTATCCATGATATGTTTTATCGCATAGCCGGGACCATAGCCGATTTCGAGAATACGATCATCCCGCCCGATATCCAAATGGTTGATCGTCCATTTATTGATTTTCCGGTTTTCAAAAAACATGATTTTCCCGGCTATCTTTCCTAATAAGCCTGTCGGCTTTTCAAATTGGTTGGTAAACCCGGACATGTTATCACCTCAATACGATATTATTACTCCTTTTTCAGTGGGTTCTAAACCTGTTTACAGGAAAAACGTTGTGAAAAGAATTTGAGCAAACTTTTTTCGGAAATTTGTTGTACGAGCCTGTTCCGCCGAATAAAAATGAAAGACAGGAAAAAAGGGGGATCGTTTGATGACAGTTTTCTTCAGTTATATACTGTTAGGGCTATCGCTTGCGGCACCAATCGGTCCGGTGAACGCAGCGCAATTAGATAGAGGAATAAAAAGTGGGTTTCTCCATGCATGGCTTGTTGGGGTTGGCGCGGTTGTTGCAGATGGAATATATATGCTGGCCGTCTATATCGGTGTTGTCCATTTCCTCGAGACACCTTTTATGAAAACATTTCTCTGGCTGTTTGGCTGCTTCGTCCTTATCTATACCGGTATCGAGAGCCTTGTCAATTCCGGAAAACCAATCGCAAATCGGGCAAGATCAAACGAGTCATACACAAAATCGTTCTTATCCGGTTTTTTAATGTCGATCTCAAACCCATTGACGATTTTATTTTGGCTTGGCATTTACGGTTCCGTACTGGCTAAAACCGCGGCCTCATACGGCCACAGCCAACTGATTATGTACAGTTCGGCGATCTTCATCGGCCTGTTGATATGGGATGTCACGATGGCAGCCGTCGCAAGCAGCATGAAAAGATACCTGGATCATCGAATTCTAATGGCAATTTCCGTCCTATCCGGATTATCGATGGTCGGCTTCGGGATTTATTTTGGCTGGCAGGCGTATAAGGTATTGACAGGTTAGAGATTACTTTTTAATCCTTGGAATCTATCGTTAACTTCACAGCAAACTTTTGAAATGCGCTTTTTTCGGATTCCTAGCGAGTTTAATTCTAATCAGGAAGGAAAATATAAGGGGTATTAGAAGATGAAAGGATGAGGGAAAATGGATGAAGAAGCGCTGCAATTCAGGATAAATGTGGCCCGGTATTTGAGTGAAATTCACAGCAGTGTGTCGGAAATTGAAAATTCGATTGACGAAATGGATTGTTGCATTCTTTCCAATTTTGAAAAATTAGCCTCGCTTGTGGCGGACGTGCAAACAATTTCTTCTTCATATTACTTAAAGGCATATTTAGAACCATATACGAATGAATTCTCTGATATATCACTGGCGGTGGATGCGCTTTCTGCTAAAAGGCATGGAGCGCTGATTATCGTTAAGCGCAACAATCCGATTGAAGCGTTAATAAACGGCGGAATCCAAATAAACGCGAAAGTCAGCCAGCAGCTGCTTGAAGCTATCTTTTATCCCGGCAATCCTCTTCATGATGGGGCAACGGTAATTCTGCAAGACCGTATTCTTTCAGCGGGTAACATTCTCCCACTATCAAATAAGCCATCAAAGAGAAAGATCGGGACGAGACATCGCGCCGCGATCGGGATCACTGAGCACACAGACGCACTCGCCCTCATTGTTTCTGAGGAAACGGGAAGGATTTCATTTGCTTACGACGGCGAATTATATGTCGTCAAAACATGAGGAAGGCATCAATTTCGTATAAAAATGTTTAGAGTCCGGAACAATTTAATTGTTGTTATTCAAATATTTATGAAGAAGATGGTCAATCCGTTTGGAAAGCTCAATAAATTTAGGACTGACCGGGCCTTCTATTTCCATCAATCGGGCTTGTCTAACCCTCAGTTTAAATAGTTTGCGAAACAACCGCTGTTTATTGGCATCCATGATTATCAACCTCTTTTGTATGAGACTGGCAAAAATAGAATGCCATAAATTCTTACTTTGGTGCAGTGACATTTACCATACCTTGTTTAAAAAATTTATCAGATTTTCAGCTTGCGTTTTTTCATTAAAAAGAACGGACGCATTGTCCGTTCTTTACAGATTCTCCGAACGAGAAAGCCCACGCAGGGCGTAGCCAGTCTTTAGACGTGGGGGTCTCAACTGAGTTCTGATTATGCCATTTAACTGTTTTGTGCCATTCGTAAAAGCTCAAATGCATGTTCCCCTGCTTTTTCCGATAAGCTTTCCCAATATTCATCCCGAAGCATATCAAGTTCAATAATTTTCTTCACAAGCTCAATAATTTCCTTCTGGTTCATATCCGACCATCCTCTTCTTTATTTTGACGCTGCTCCAGTCAGCCATTTTGTTTGTTGTTTATTTTGAGTTTTTTGCATGCCATTTTCAGCTCAGTAAATGTCCATTTTTGATATTCCTTATCGGAGTTTTTTAACATTTCTGAGTTCATCAGGATGCTAATAAATTCTTTCCGCTTCTTTTCAACCGCCTCACGTAAAATTGGCATTTAACAATACCCCCTTTACTTATGTTTTTCTTATTTTAAAAAATATTTTCATGTTCAACATCATTTGCGTTAGATAATCTAACCTTATTTTTAATTCTATGTTAGATTATCTTACATAAAGGTAAATTTTTTTATAGGAAAAATGTAAAATTATTATAAATGTTGCAGAAGAGGGTGTGAAAAGCGAATGGAGGATGAATCTTACAAAGAAAGAAAAGTTATCACCATTGGAGTTGTCAGTGAGTTGACAGGGCTCACTGAACGGCAAATCCGCTATTATGAGGACCGCAAGCTGATTTTTCCGGAAAGATCAGAGCGGGGAAATCGAAAATATTCATTCGCTGACGTGGAACGATTAATTGATATCGCCAATAAACGAGAAGATGGAGTTACCACGAAGGAGATCAAGCAGGAAATGGAAAACAAAAGCAGGAAAGAGGATCGAAAAATTAAAAAGCAGATGCTGCGCGGTCAGATCAACGCGAGATTCGGAGTTCAGAAAGAATGATGGAATCTTTACAAAATTGAACTTGAATCAAGAAAAAAGTTCAATAGAGAAATACACAAAGAAGGCTTGAACATTTCAGCCTTTTTTGTGTTGATTTCTGAAAATTCATAACCTATAATACTTACATCGTGTCCAGTATGCGAAAGTCTCTCCAAGCTAAATATGAAAATATTTAAAGGCAAAGCCGGAGTTATATTCCGGCCTTTTTATTTATAGGGAATGACGATAGGGGATATAAATGTTTTCTTTGCCAATGAGTTTTTGTTCATCCAAACCCTACTTTTATATGATTTAATTAATCACTTTAAAAAACAGGAAAAAATACCCGGGTAATAAGAGATATAAAAAACTGATTTTTCAGAAATTACGGGTCTAATGCGGTATAGACATCTATACATAAAACGGATTAATCTGAAATTAGATGTGCAAGCCTTTTCAATTCGAAATTTGGTTAAAAATAAGAAAGAGCGGAAGCTCAAAAGGAGGAAGCATGAAAAAGAAAACTTTCACCTTTGCGATAGCAGCTGTGATGAGCACTGCGATATTAATTCCTGCCAATAGTCCCGCTTTAGCCGGCCAGGAAAAAGGTCAATTTTTTAAAACGCACGAGCATGAAATTGAGAAAAAACCATTTAAACAAAAGAAGCATTCAAAGTTCGCCTGGGATCGTCCGGGAAGGTCATCACCTGTGTTGCTGCCCGGTTCTGCAAGAGCAGCCGGCATGGTCCAGGAACCTATTGACCAGATTGACGCAATCATCAACAAAAAGATTTCAGAACGGGCAATGCCTGGCGCCGTCGCATTTGTAGCAAGAAGGGGACATATCGTCAAGTACGAAGCATATGGATACGCGCTCCGTTATGCAGACGATAAATTTACGGAAGTCGACCAGCCGATTCAATTGAAGCCGGATACGATTTTTGACCTTGCCTCAATCAGCAAAATTTTTACGACAACCGCTGCTATGAAACTGTATGAACAAGGCCATTTCGAATTGGACGATCCAGTTGCAGACTATCTTCCCGAGTTCGCGCAAAATGGGAAGGAAACTGTTACGATCAGACAACTGATGACCCACACCTCCGGTTTTACAGCGTGGATTCCATTGTACACTCAAGGGAACAGCCGGGAAGACCGAATTAAAATCGTATTAACACATCCATTAAAAAATGCACCAGGGAGCACCTATACATACAGCGACTTGAACATGATCACACTTGGTGCCCTAGTTGAACGTTTATCCGGACAGCGTTTGGATGCATTCGTTAAGGAGCATATTACCGGACCGCTCGGAATGATGGACACGATGTACAACCCGCCAGCCAAGCTTAAACACAGAATTGCCGCAACTGAATATCAGGCTACACCGGCGCGCGGCCTTGTTTGGGGAGCGGTTCATGATGAGAATGCCTGGTCATTGGACGGGGTTGCCGGGCATGCCGGAGTATTCTCAACCGCCCGGGACCTTGGAGCATTCGCGCATATGTTTGTGAATGAAGGCAGCTATGGCAATAAACGAATTTTAAAGCCGGAAACCGTTCGTTTGCTTGCTGAAAACCAGATTCCACAATTTCCTGGCAATGACCATGGGCTTGGCTGGGAGATCGGCCAGGGCTGGTTTATGGACGCTTTATCTGAAGGAAGCACCCTTGGCCATACGGGCTATACGGGAACATCAATCGTGATTAACCAGAATAATGATACAATTGCAATCCTACTTACCAACCGGGTTCACCCGACAAGAAATACAGTTTCTACTAATGGAGCTAGAAGAGAGTTTGCAAGACAAGTAGCCGATGCAATTCCAGTAGATATTCGTGGAAAAGAGAAAGCCTGGTTTTCCGGATATGGGGATCGTTTGGAACGGACTTTAACCGCACGGGTTGATATTGAAAAAGCTGCGACTCTTTCTTTTAGCACGTGGTACCGGATTGAAACCGGGTTTGACTTCGGGTTTGTTGAAGTATCTGAAGACGGGGAAACGTGGACACCATTGCGGGAGCCAATCACAGGAAGCAGTGTTGACTGGCAGAAACTAAACCTTGAGCTTCCGGAAAATACGAATTTTGTCCGATTCCGTTACAAAACAGACAGTTCAACAAACGGCAGGGGCTGGTATATTGACAACGTTAAGGTTAAGGAAGCAGGACATAGAACAGTTAAGCCTGCATTTACTGGTACAGGGTGGCAGGAAAGAGATTATTAAAACCCGGCTTGGCAGTAATTTAAAGCCGTTTCTTCATTAGCATCATAAATAAAAAACGGAGGGGACCCGACTTGGTACAACCGCGGAACAATCGAATCATCACCTTTATCGTTTTAACGTTAATGCTTTCACAGCTATGGATCGGCATGCCTGCGAAAACAGCGGCAGCAAAAGAGAAAGGAACAGATCTGATTATTTTTGAAAATGTACCGGAAGCAGATGCTGGAATCGCCCACAACAGTGTTCAGCTCGAGGCGCTTCATGTTTATGAAGACGGTCATTTTATGACTGTTTCAGAAGGATTAACATGGAGATCTTTAAACAAAAAAGTTGCCACCGTCGATGAAAAAGGACTTGTCACATTAACAGGAAAAAAGGGACGGACTTTCATCATTGTCAGCGACGGAAATAAAGTGGACAGCATTGCCCTGGACTATAAAACAGTTCGAAAATCCCGTTCAGACAAGGAAGATGGAAAAAAAGACTCGCAGCCGGTACTAATCAAACAAAAAGGAAAAAAGTATGACGTGATCTCGCGTGCAATTCAAAAAATGACCCTTGAAGAAAAAGTCGGACAAATGCTTATGCCGGATTTCCGAACCTGGAAGGGCGCAAATGTAACAGAAATGCTTCCTGAAATTGAGCAGCTCGTGAAGCAATATCATTTAGGAGGAGTCATTTTATTCAGGGAAAATGTCGTTACAACCGAACAAACTGCGAAACTTGTTTCGGCATATGAGGAAGCTTCCGAGAAATATGGTCTGTTGATGACGATTGACCAGGAAGGAGGAATTGTTACAAGACTTCAATCCGGAACCGATATGCCTGGCAATATGGCACTCGGCGCGACGCGTTCACCTGAAATTGCCGGAAAAGTCGGCAAGGCAATCGGGGAAGAATTGGCGGCACTTGGCATTAACATGAACTTTGCCCCGGTTCTGGACATCAATAACAATCCTGACAACCCGGTAATTGGCGTTCGTTCGTTTGGCGAAAACCCTGAGCTCGTTGCTGAACTTGGAGTCGCGTATACAAAAGGACTCCAGGCAGCGGGTGTTGCCGCAACAGCCAAGCACTTTCCCGGACATGGAGACACCGCGGTAGACTCCCATCTCGGGCTTCCGGAGGTTCCGCATGATAAAGCCCGCCTCATGGAGGTAGAGCTCTATCCATTCCAAAAGGGAATGGAAGCGGGAATCGACGCAGTGATGACGGCGCATGTAACTTTCCCGAAAATTGACGACACAAAAGTGATATCTAAATTGACCGGAGAAGAGATCGCCCTGCCGGCAACACTGTCTTATAAAGTACTGACAGAATTAATGAGGGAAGAAATGGGCTATGAAGGGGTCATCACAACCGATGCAATGAACATGAAAGCGATCGCTGACCATTTTGGGCCTGTTGATGCAGCGATTCGTGCTGTCAAAGCCGGTACGGATATCGTCTTGATGCCGGTCGGTTTGGCAGAGGTTGCAAACGGCCTGTTGGACGCTGTTAAAAACGGAGAAATATCTGAAGAAAGAATTGAAGAATCGGTTAAACGCATCTTAAAGTTAAAAGTCAAGCGGGGGATCATTAAGGAAGAGAACCCTGCACCGCTCGAAGAAAAAGTTGCCAATGCCCTTGGAGTAGTTGGTTCAGCCGAGCATAAACAGGTCGAAAAAGAAGCGGCAGAACGTTCGATTACACTTTTAAAAAATGATCAAGCTTTACCTTTGAACACAAATAGCGGTGACCATGTTGTCGTTGTCGGAAGCACCTATATCACCGATCTTGGCAATGCGATAAAAGCTTATCATGATAATACAACGGTAATTGCCTTGTCTTCAGCCTATAAGCTTACTCCAGAGCAGCTTGAGCTTGTGAAAAATGCAAAAGCCGTTATTGTCGGAACCCATACGAGCAACGTGTCTGGAAGATCACCGGGAAGTGCACAAATGAAGATGGTCAATCAAGTAATTGACACAGCAACAGGCCCTGTGATCGGCCTTGGGATCCGCAATCCTTATGATGTGATGGCTTACCCTAATGTGGATGCCTATTTAGTCCAGTACGGCTTTCGCCCGGCCAGCTTCAAAGCGGCGGCAGCTGCCATTTTTGGAGAGTTCAGCCCGTCAGGAAAGCTCCCTGTTACGATCCCGGGAATTGACGGTGGCGTCCTTTATGGGTATGGACACGGTTTAACGTATTAATTTACTGCAGAGAGGCAGGAATAACTTAACTCTCCTGCCGTCTCTCACTAATCGAAACGGGGTGACGAAGATGAAAAAATGGATTGTAACGATTTTGACGGCGATTCTTGTACTGTCCTCACTGACTGGAGTAATGGCGGACGATGGTAAAGGGAAACGATATGGAAAAAGCAAAAAGGGAAAGAAGCTGGAAATTGGCATTGAAGTGCTTTTGGAGGACGAGAAAGAATTGATTGAAGGAAAAAGAGTCGGCCTGATTACAAATCCAACCGGAGTCGATTCCGATTTGACCAGTATTGTCGATTTGCTCCATAACGATCCGGACGTTGAACTGACCGCCCTGTATGGGCCTGAGCATGGTGTCCGCGGCAGCGCCCAGGCTGGTGAATATGTGGAATTTTATACAGATGAGAAAACTGGTCTCCCTGTGTATAGCCTGTACGGAAAAACAAGAAAGCCAACACCGGCAATGCTGGAGAACATTGATATGCTGTTATTTGATATTCAAGATGTAGGAACCCGATTCTACACTTACATTTATACAATGGCTTATGCGATGGAAGCCGCAAAAGAAAACGATATTCCATTTATCGTGCTTGACCGTCCGAATCCTCTTGGCGGGATAAAGGTTGAAGGACCGGTCCTTGATCCGAAATATGCATCATTTGTCGGCAATTACCCAATTCCGCTCCGGCACGGAATGACAGTGGGGGAACTGGCCAAATTGTTCAATGAAGAGTTCGGTATTGGCGCAGATTTGACGGTTGTTGAAATGAAGGGCTGGAAACGGTCAATGTATTATGAAGATACTGGTTTGCCGTTTGTTCTTCCATCCCCGAACATGCCAACAATTGAGACAACGCTCGTTTATCCAGGTGGAGCTCTGATCGAAGGCACAAATGTATCAGAGGGAAGAGGAACGACGAAACCGTTTGAATTGATCGGTGCCCCGTTTATTAATGCGGAGGTTTTGGCACATGAACTGAATTCCCTTAAGCTTGATGGAGTCACATTCAGGGCGGCATCGTTCACCCCGACTTTTTCAAAGCATGCCGGAGTCCTTTCGCACGGCATCCAAATCCATGTAACGGACCGGGATGAATTTAAGCCGGTAGAAACTGGCCTCCACATTGTCAAAACGATTCACGACCTGTATCCAGGCAAGTTCCAATTCCGGGCCGAGAACAGTGCCGGCATTTCCTTCTTTGACCAATTGACCGGAAACGGCTGGATTCGCGAAGGAATTGAAGAAGGAAGGCCGATCCGTGACATGAAAAAGCAATGGGAAGAGGGACTGGACAAATTTGTCGAAGTTCGTGAGCAGTACTTGTTGTATTAATCGAAAAAAGAACTTGGGCATGTTCATGCTCAAGTTCTTTCCCTGGTATATCTATTGCTCAATTAGTCTATTAATCCATGTTACTTCATATGAAAGCAATTTCTGAAAATTTTCAGGACATCTCAATAATATGGCGGAAAGTCTGTTCATATTTATAAATAAGCAGATTTTCGAGTTTAATCATAAAAAATAAAAAATAAGAAAAGGGGTGTTACAAATGTTGGGGTTTCTACAGCGTATTGGAAAATCGTTAATGCTTCCAATTGCCGTCATGCCTGCCGCTGCATTGCTTTTACGTTTAGGACAGCCGGACTTATTGGATATTAAGTTTATTTCCGCAGCAGGGGATGCCGTATTTGCCAATCTCGCCATTTTGTTTGCAATCGGGGTTGCGATTGGCTTTTCGAAGGATGGAAACGGTGCTGCAGCGCTTGCCGGTGCGGTCGGCTACTTTGTATTGACGAATGGTGCTCAAGCAGTTGAAAAAACGATTAATATGGGCGTATTGGGGGGGATTATATCAGGTATTGTGGCAGGGATGCTTTATAATAAATATCATGATATAAAACTGCCTGACTGGCTTGGCTTTTTCGGCGGACGCAGGTTTGTGCCGATCATCACTTCACTGGCCATGCTCATCCTTGCCTTTATTTTTGGATTTATTTGGCCTCCGATCCAGGAAGTCATCAACAACGTAGGTGAATGGCTTATTGGTGCAGGCGCGACCGGCGTCGGAATTTATGGGTTCTTAAATCGACTGTTAATTCCTGTCGGCCTCCATCACATCCTGAATACACTCGTTTGGTTTGAATTTGGCGAGTTTACGAATGCCGCCGGAGAGGTTGTTAAAGGCGACTTATACCGTTTCCTTGCCAAGGATCCGGCAGCCGGGATCTTTATGGCTGGATTCTTCCCGGTCATGATGTTCGGACTTCCTGGTGCGGCGCTGGCGATGATTGCTGCAGCAAAGCCGGAAAGAAGAAAAGCTTTGACGGGGGTTTTGCTCGGGCTTGCATTTACCTCCTTCTTAACGGGAATCACAGAACCAATTGAATTTTTATTTATGTTTTTATCACCAGCACTATATTTCATTCACGCGATATTGACTGGCCTTTCGATGTCGATTGCCTATCTTCTTGATATCCATCATGGCTTTGGTTTCTCTGCAGGAGCGATCGATTTTATCTTGAACTTTGGAATCGCCCGGAAACCTCTTGTCCTGGCAGGAATAGGATTAGTGTATACGGTTATATATTTTGTGATTTTCTACTTCTTAATCAAGAAACTGGATTTAAAAACGCCGGGACGGGAAGATGATGTCGAGGGTGAATTTGAAGAAAGCGGCGTTGGCCCAAGCAATTATTCAGAAGTAGCCGCAAGCTATCTTTCTGCCCTTGGCGGAAAGGAAAACCTCGCGGAAATTGACAACTGTGTCACGCGCCTGCGCCTGAAAGTAAAGGATATGAGCCTTGTCGATGAAGCTGAACTGAAAAGATCAGGTGCAAAAGGGGTTATCAAAATGGGGAAAACAGATCTCCAGGTGGTCGTTGGCACTGATGTAGAATTTGTCGCCAATGAAATGAGGAAAAAATAATGAAAACACGGAGCCTGCAAAGGTTCCGTGTTTTCATGTCTGACGAATTATTTTGCGGTTCTGTGCCGATATTGAAGCCATTGGTAGCGGATAAAGCAGCCGATGCAAAAGCCAAGCAGTGCGACAACGGAGGCAAGTGCGACCATGGCTGAAAAAATATGGCCGATGATGTTCCAACCCGCAGCGTATCCGATAAGCGCGCCTGTTAGACAAATAACGGCGATGATTTGGTTGAATTGCTGCTGGTCATATTCTTCAGGGATATACTGGGAGTAAGGTTTTTTTAAAAACGTGCTCCCGATTTTCATAATCGGATTTACACCAAATAGCAGCCCGCATAAACCGGCGATAAGCGGGATGGCAAGTAGCCAGATTTGCCCGGTTAGCCATGTTAACAGCACGCTCGCTGCAATGACCGATTGATTTAATCTGACGAGCGGACGGGGAATAGTCCGAACTTCTTGTGACATCATTATTCCAACCTTTCCTATATGATTAACTGAATTTTATCCCTTTTTAGTTAATTTGTGAAGAAAAAAGTCCGAGATAAGCATTAATCATTTTTCTGTTTTCTACAAGAATGAAATATATTAGAATCTGAATATAATTGCGTTATACTGGCAATAACACATTTTTGCGATTATGATAAACATGCATTGATAATCTATTGGAGATATTTATGAACAATAACCAGGAACGAACGATTGAAATAATTGAATTATGCCTGCTGGCAGGTAAAATTATGCTTCAGTGCGGAGCTGAAACATATCGGGTGGAAGATACGATGTCACGTATTGCCGCCTCTTTTGGTGTACACGGATCCCACAGTTATGTGACTCCAACTGTGATTATTTTTTCAGTTGACGGGACCGTACCAACTAAGCTGATCAGGATTTCCGAACGGACGACGGATTTAAGGAAAGTTACATTAGTGAACGGGATTTCGCGAAAGATCAGCGCTGGAGAGTTGACGCTTGAGGAGGCATTCGGCGAATTAAGAAAAATAGATATAGCAAATCTTGCTTTCCCGTTATGGCTGCAAATTCTCGCTGCCTCAATTTCGAGCGGTTGTTTTTTAATGATGTTCAGCGGAAGCGCAAGCGATTTTTTCCCAGCCATGCTCACTGGCGGGCTTGGTTTTATCGCTTTGATATATGTACATAAACTTGTAGAAATAAAATTCTTTGCCGAGTTTCTCGCATCTCTTGTCATCGGTTTGACTGCGTTGTTGCTGGTGAATGCCGGGGCCGGGCAGGAATTGGATAAAATCATTATCGGTTCGGTCATGCCATTGGTGCCGGGGTTGTTAATTACAAATGCAGTCAGAGATTTAATGGCCGGCCATCTTGTTTCCGGGCTGTCAAAAGGCGCTGAAGCTTTTTTGACTGCTTTTGCAATCGGGACCGGAATTGCGGTCGTTTTTTCATTTTTTTAAAAAGAGGTATCGATCATGATTGTACAAATAATAACAAGCTTTATCGCATCGGCCGCTTTTGGGATTATTTTTAACATTCCGGGAAAATCCTTACTGCAATGCGGCTTTGTTGGAATGGTTGGCTGGGTTGTTTACATATTGCTTGCCGAATCTTATTTTGATGTTGCCCTTGCAACGGTTATCGCTTCATTTGTCATCGGGGTGATCAGCCAGATTTTTGCAAGAACGTATAAAACGCCAATTATTATTTTTAGTGTTGCCGGAATTATTCCGTTAGTACCTGGTGGGCTTGCCTATGACGCGATGCGCAATTTCGTTGAAAATAACTACAACAGCGCCTTGCAGCTCGCCGCCAAAGCATTCATGATATCAGGCGCGATTGCAATAGGCCTGGTCATCTCAGAAGTAATCAACCAAATGATCCGAAAAAGTACAGCTCAACCTGTGCAAATAAAGAAGCAATAAGAGATCCTTCGGTTCGGGCCAATGGTACAGGTGTTATGATAGAAGATAGGAGCAGCGAAGCGGAGGTGAAAGAATGGAGCTTGAAAAGTTAGTAGGGATCCTGAAAGACCGGACTCCTGTCATTTTGGGCAGTGATCAATTTTTAAAATATGCGATTCTATTGCCTTTGATCCATAACGATGGCGAACTCCATGTGTTATTCGAGGTTCGGGCCCACACATTAAGGAGACAGCCGGGTGAGATTTGTTTTCCAGGCGGCAAAATCGATAAAGAAGACCGGGATGAACAACATTCCGCGCTCAGGGAAACTTCAGAAGAACTCGGGATTTCAGAAAGCAGCATTACAAATGTATTCCCGCTCGATTACATGGTTTCCGCTTTTGGAACGATCATTTATCCGTACGTTGGTGTAATTGAAGATTATCAGGCAATCAAGCCAAACTCCTCTGAAGTGGCAGAAATATTCACCGTACCTTTAAGCTTTTTCAAAAAGACAAACCCGGAAAAATACAAAATCAATTTTCAAGTCCAGCCGGAAGAAAATTTTCCGTTTGATTCGATCCAAGGCGGTGAAAATTATAATTGGCAAACAAGGCAGCTGGAAGAGTACTTTTACCGTTATGAAGGCAAGGTTATTTGGGGGCTTACTGCAAGAGTGCTATCGCACTTTTTGGAGATCATCAGTGAAAATTAATCTCTTGCATAACTTTGGAGTGAAAACCGTCCAGTTCAGGGCGGTTTTTTTATAGTTGAAAAATCAGCGTAAAATTAGGTGGATGATTTAGCGGAATAACGAGGATTCTAAGACAACCCTTCCTGCAGACGAGCATATGTTAAAGAAAGAAGCCAAGGAGGAGGGGTTAGACATGATTAACTGGAGAGTCCGATTCAAGAACTGGCGCTGGGTTGCGGCGTTTTTATCCCAGCTGCTGATCGTTGTGCAAATGCTGCTCGTTGGTTTAAATTCATTGGGACTGACCGATTTTCAGCTCACCGAAGAAATTGCCGAGGGGGTACTGACCTTTGCCAATGCAATATTTATTCTTCTGTCCATGCTTGGAATAGTCCAGGACCCGACGACGAAAGGTTATGGAGACAGTGAACGTGCAAAAAAATATACCGATCCCAACTAAAATATAGAATTAACGGAAAACCTTCGGCTCTCTTCGGAGGTTTTTTTGTTTGAAATTAAAAAAAGAAAACCAGTTCACTTTATTCAATATTTTTAGAATTAATCATTCTAAAAATATTGAATATTAAATTCGAAAGTAATAGAATAAAAAAGGAGGCGATACATATGAACCTAATTGACATGTCTTTTAAACCAGTCCGTTTTGAAGTTGAATGCAAGTACTCGATATTGTTTGAATGTGCTTTAGGAATTGCAGCTTCTACCTATCCAAGGCTTCACGGCCATTTAGAAAGGCCAAAAATTTACTGGGACACTCTTCACCAATCACTTTCAAAAGAACTTCAGGAAGAGCTTCTCTTTTGCCAAAAAAATAATACATGGAAAATCCTGCTTCAATTGCTTCATGAAAGGGACTTTCAATCACTGGATGAGCTTCTTCAATACATCGAAGAACTACCGGACGAACAGTTAAAATACGTCTCTTTTCCATATTTGGATTTATCCCAGCAGCAAAACCGCAAGCTTGGAGCAAAAGGGGATGAAAGGGCGGTCAAGGAAATGATAGCAGCCTGTCAGGGCCATGCATTTTTCCCGGGTTTAATAGAGTTTGTGTTTAGAGAGAATCCTGCTGCTTTAAGGAAGCACCTAATCACACTCATGGAAAAATGGAATCATGAAGTTACCGGCAAGGATGAAGGCACTTTGGACATATTAAAAAGGGATGCAGAAGCCAAGTCACGCATGATGGGAAAACTATCAAGTTCCCAGATGGTCCAACGGGCAGCAGGGGTGGAATATGAGGCAGAAACAAATATAACCAAGGTTGTACTTATCCCACATTATATTTATCGTCCATGGACGATTGAAGCGAACCTTGAAGGTACAAAAGTATTCTATTATCCTGTCAGCGATGAGAGTTTATCGGACGGCTTCTACAAACATCTACCTCCAGCAGCGTTAGTAAATTTTTATAAAGCACTGGGAGATGAGAAGAGGCTGCGGATCTTAAAACTTTTATATGAAAAAGAACGGACATTGAAAGAGTTAACCGAATTGCTTGAGCTTGGAAAGACGACGGTACACCATCATTTGGTTCTGCTGCGTTCTGCCCAGATTGTAAAAGTGAACAACAATGGAAGCTACTCTTTGAACGAGTTCCCGCTGAATATGAGAGAACAACTTCTGAAGGAATATTTGCAATGCTAAGTGATCGATCAGTATTTCATGCTTACTTGGCTGGAAGAGCGTCATCCACTTTTGCAAGTACGTTTGGGACGTTTCTTATTTCCTGGATTTTTTATGATTTAACAGGATCAAAGACTGCAATGGGAAGCTTGTTTTTACTCAGTATTCTGGCACAAATAGCAGTCCAATTCATCGTTGGTCCGTACATTGACCGCTGGTCGCGAACATTTGTCATGAAGCTGTCAGAAATCATCAGACTCATCACATTTGTGATGCTCCTGGTATGTTTGTTGCTCGGGTTGATGAATCCTGCCTTTTTGTATATCGCGGCCTTTTTCACTTCAATTGTGATATACGACGCAGCAGCAGACGCTATTATTCCGAAACTCGTACATAAAAATGAGCTGGTGCAAGCAAATGCAAAGGTTTCAGGGATTACCCAGTTGATTAGATTAATTGCCTTACCTGCCGGCGGATTTTTGCTCGCCAATTTCGGGCAAATGATCGCTGTTGCAATTGTGCTGTCGTTCTATCTTTTTTCGATCCTGCTTCTTCCATTGTTAAAAGAGAACAATGAAAGCCCGCTTAGTAAAGCGTCATGGTTGAAACAATTCAAGGCAGGCCTCGAGATATATAAACAGCATAAAATCCTTCTTGTTCTTGGAAGCTTTATTGCCACGACAAGTTTCGGTGTCTTTGCAGCCCAGGCGATGTATATTCCATATGTGACGGAAATATTGGGGGGAACATCTTTTGGATATGGTTTTTTCGCCGCGTCATTTCCACTCGGTTATATCATCGGTTCATACATGGCAGGAAAGTTGGGGGTACCCGAAAAATACCTATATTTTGTCATGATAAGTGCACTGTTTGTCGGTGGGAGCACATACATATTTTTAGGACTGACCGACACTTTGTGGCTTGCGATCCTTATCGAAATGGTTGCCGGAATTGTGATGCCGTTCTGGAATGTTTATAGCACGACAATCTACCAGCGTCTCGTGCCGGATCAAATATTGGGCCAAGTACTTTCCGTCCGTTTTTTGCTCACGAAAGCGGCAACGCCGATTGGAATACTGTACGGAACCTTTTCTGCAGCGATGTTCAACCTGCCATTTTTATTTTTGTCTGTCGGGCTCATCATCTGCGCGGTGACAGGAGCAGGATTTTTTCTGATCTATCGTTCTTCGAGAGCGAACCATAATACAGTCCTTACTATTAAAAAATAGCATTCTTATAAATGTCAGATTCACATCTCGAAAGTTATCAATTAAACGTCTCGATCAGATCGGGTATAATAAAAATACCAATACAAAGAAGAGGTAAGCGAATGGCAGATACGTTACGAAAAGAAATCAAAGAGAAAATTGAAAACGGAGAATTTAATTGTGAAAAGGAGTTAACATTGTCTGTAATCAGCGGGAAGTGGAAAATCGTCATTCTCTGGTATTTAGGGAAAGAAGGTCCACACCGGTTTGGTGAACTGCAGAAGCTTTTTCCAAAAATCACGCAAAAAATGCTGTCGAGCCAGCTCAAGGAATTGATCGAAGATGGTATCGTTCTGCGCACAGCCTACCCGGAGGTTCCCCCTCGGGTCGAGTATTCATTGACGGAGCTCGGTCAAACGCTGATGCCAATTATCGAGATGATGTATGAGTGGGGAAAAAAGCGGATAGAGGATCTTCAACAAAGCCTCTAAAAACCAGCAACGATCCAATAGTACCCTAAAAGTAATCTACTTACAAAAAAGTTCGTTCTTGTCATGTTTATAAATATCCATGATAATCAAGCAAGAAAGATAACGTTTTGTAAGGGGTGGTACAATGAAAATTCGTGTTTCAGCAGTGCAGTACCATTTGCACACAATCCAATCATTTGAACAATTCGCGAAGCAATGCGAGCATTATATAAAAACAGCCCAGGAGTACGGTTCCGAGTTTGTTCTGTTTCCAGAATTTTTTACAACCCAGCTGCTGTCAATCGGCAGTGAGCAGGGAACGAATTTGACAATCAATGAACTGCCCGGCTTTACGGAGCAATACCGTGAGCTTTTTGCCGGCTTTGCAAAAGACACCGGCATGCATATTATCGGGGGAACCCATGTCATAAACAGGGACGGAAAGTTGTACAATGTCGCCCACCTTTTTTATCCGGATGGAAGAATTGAAGAGCAGGCGAAGCTCCACATCACGCCAACTGAGGTGCATGAATGGAATATGACGGCCGGTGATGGACTGGCTGTTTTCGATACCGAAAAAGGAAGAATTGCGATTCTGACATGCTATGATATTGAGTTTCCGGAGATCGTCAGAATGGCGAAGGCAAAAGGAGCCGATGTGATCTTTTGTCCGTCCTGCACCGATGATCGCCACGGCTTTCACCGCGTCCGCTATACAAGCCATGCGAGAGCGATCGAAAACCAGGTGTATGTCGTTTTGACCGGTACAGTCGGGGCGTTACCGACTGTTGATTTTATGCGCGCAAACTTTGGCCAGGCAGCAGTGATTACGCCAAATGATATTCCTTTTCCGCCGCAAGGCCTTCTCGCCCAAGGTGAATTGAATAACGATATGATCGTCACTGCTGACCTTGATTTAAGCCTTCTGTACGAGGTTCGCGAAAAAGGTTCGGTTACGACTTGGCGGGACCGCCGCGTCGATTTGTATCCGGACTGGGAAAAAACCAATATTTGAAGGGTGAGTGAATTGCGATACCAAAGCGAGTTTTTTGTATATGATCAGGAAAAGCCTGTTCCAGTCGTGATTCGCAACTATAGCAACAACGATTTTGATGAATTAATCCAGATCCAATCCGAATGCTTTCCGCCGCCATTTCCTTCCGAGTTATGGTGGAATAAGGAGCAGCTCAACAACCATGTCAAACTGTTTCCCGAGGGGGCGCTTTGTGTTGAAGTGAATGGTGAACTGGCCGGCTCTCTGACCGGCTTATGTATAGATTTTGACCCGGATCATCCTGTCCATACATGGGAAGAAGTAACGGATAATGGCTATATCCGCAATCACAATCCGCAGGGCAATACTCTTTATATTGTCGATATAAGCGTACGTCCCAAATATCGCAAGCTCGGCCTCGGCAAGCTGATGATGCAGGCAATGTACCATGTTGTGATCGAACTCGGCCTCAAACGTCTCCTCGGTGGCGGCAGGATGCCGGGGTATAAGCAAAAATCAGCTGAAATGAGTGCCGAGCAATATGTCGAGGCTGTCACTGCCGGCGACATAAAGGATCCGGTCATTTCGTTCCTGCTCAGATGCGGCAGGGTGCCAGTTGCCGTTGTCGAAAAATATTTGGATGACGAGGATTCATGCAATTACGGGACGTTAATGGAATGGAAAAATCCGTTTAAATAATCTGAGGGAGCGCTGCGCAGATGAAATACTTGAGAATTACCAGCATTGAAGATCCGTTATTTCGCAAAATGCACAACTTAATGCAGGAAGTTTTTCCGCCGGAAGAAGTTCTTGAATATGACCTATGGAAGGAGCCGCTTGAAGACCCGGGCATTCGCGTATTTGTCGCGGTTCATGGCGATGATGTCGTAGGTGCAACCGAATATCGTTACTATCCCGACTGGAATATCGCGATGACCGACTTCACGATCATCGGACGCCCTGGCTTGAGCATTGGCCGTTTCCTTGCGCAAAACCGCCAGAATGACTTGAACGAGCTGGCGAAAAGCAACGGGAAAGAACTATTCGGAATGTTTGCCGAAATTTATGACCCATACCAGGCGGGAGATCATGAGTTTGGCGGAGTACAAGCAATGAATCCGTTCGTACGCCGTGAGGTTTTGTCCCATCTCGGCTATAAGCGTCTTGATTTCACTTACGTGCATCCTTCATGGAAAAACGACGGCGAGGCGGTTACCGGCCTTGACCTATGTTTTATGCCTGTCGATGAAAACTTAAGTGAAATACCAGCACAGCTCGTTGTCGATTTTTTAAAAAATTACTATGCTGTTCTGCCAAACAAGCCGACCGAATGGCTGAACATGGTTGAGCAGCTTGAAAAACAGGAGTCCGTATCACTTCTGCCATTATAAACCGAAACCCTGTCAGCTTTTTTCACAATGGTCAATTTTTTCTTGCCATCTTCTATCAACTCAGCAAGGACTTATTTCCGATGATATCCCAAAGGTCGTTTGGGATACTGCAGAGCCGGAGTCAATCATTGATATCATCGTAAAACTGAATTTGCTGCCTTCAAAGGGAGAAGCGCGCAAAATGATTCAAAATGGTGGAATAAGGGTGAATGGCGAAAAAATGAATGATATTCATTCCCGGATAGCGGTACAAGGTGAAACAATCATCCAGGTTGGCAAACGGAAATTTGTAAAATTGCTTGGAAACAATCAGGGGGTGAATTGACTCATTATTTAAAAAGTTATTGATCAAAAATGCTTTAAATACATCCAAAAAAAGGTTGCTCTCGCTGGAAGCAACCTTTTCGGATTGCAGGATCAAGCGTCGCCGCTGCCGGTTATCGCTACTGAAGCGCCGACAATCGCTGCGTACATGGCCGCTTGCTGCGCCTGGATCAATGCTTCCATTGTTGTATAAAGGCCGGTATTTAATAAACTCGAATTCTCAATTTTTTCACTCATGACAAAATTAACGGCCATCGTCAGATTCATATCTTTATGCCATTTGAAGTGTTTATTGGCGTTAAGCTCGTTTGTGATCTGTTTAATTAGAGTAAGATCATTGCTGCTATTTTCAACAAAGGAAAGCAAACCAATTGCAGGATAATGCATCGGCTTCAGCTTAATGCCCCATTTTTGAAATGAATCCAGCAAGGTAAAGCAGCGCTGTATTAACAGTTCGCTGTCTTTTTCATCATTAAGTGAGAGAATATGGCTTAAAAACTGGAGATCATTCCCTTTCTTGAAGCCGCCGGCAGCCAGGTTCGTATAATAGATGTCAATCGCGTCCATAAGTTCATCAATGGAACCGTCCACATCCGCAAGCAGGACTGCGAGGGGATAGTCACTGTTTGTTGTCAGGAAAAGATGCTTTGAGCGCATTCCTTTATAAATCGCCAGAGACTTTACGATTTTTTCCTGATAGCTGTCACCCTTCACGTCATTTTCCAGCATCGGCAATGCGGCAATATAGGTAAAGGCGCCTCTGCTGAAGCCGCTTCTCACCATCTGTTCATATAATTTAAGATACTCATCGAATTTTTCCTCTGGTTGTTCATAGCGGACAGCAAATGCCGCTGCAATCGTATAACGCTGTGACGATTTAAGTGTTGAAAAGACTCCGACTCTATCCTTTATATAATTGCTTAAATCAATAAACCTCCTAAGATCGAACGATTGGCCGTTAAGGATATACATGGATGAAACCATCATGAGCGTACGATTATCAGACACTTTCCATTTTAGGTGGTCCTTTAATTCAGAATAGATACTTGAATATAAGTCCAGCTTACGCCGTAATGATGTGGACAGCATATGATCACTTCCTTTAAGAAATGTTATATTGTTATACGGAAAAGAAGCTGGAAAGTTTCAATTATTTGTAAAATTTCCGAGAAAAAAAGATATTAATTTGAAGCTATATTTTTGGACGGGATTAATATATTTCTAGAAGGAGGATGATCGCTATCATGTTAATGGTTCAGTCCGGCTTATCGATTTTGCTTTTATTCACTGCTTTCCGCTTTTTATCCGCTCAGTCGCATGCACGAAAACCATATGGCAAAGCCATCTTCAACCTGCTATTTCTATTAAGCTCGATTCCGTTAATGTATGTGGTGTACGGAGAGTACAGCGGACATATTTCGGATGCCAAAATAGAGGTCGGGATTGGCTTTCTTTTAACATGGTTGGTAACAGGTTTAGTGTTTATAATCGGGATGGTAAAATATTATAGGAATAGAATAAGATAACATCTTTTCATGCATTACTGGAAACAGCGATGTTTTTTTATGGTAATTGTATCCACAAATTGCTAAAATAAAAGAGTCTATATAACTTGAATTTAACATTTTCCAGCTATCTTCAGATGGGCTAAAGAGAGCGGGTGCTTTTATTGCTCATGAAGGACAAAACTCATTTGAAAAATAGTAAAAGTGGTCTTCATAGGGCTCATGAAGGACAAAACTCATTCGAAAAATAGGAAAAGTGGTCTTCATAGGGCTCATGAAGGACAAAATTCATTCGAAAAATAGGAAAAGTGGTCTTCATAGGGCTCATGAAGGACAAAACTCATTTGAAAAATAGTAAAAGTGGTCTTCATAGGGCTGTGAAGGACAAAACTTATAGGGAATACGAGAAAAATGTCCTTATGAGTCCGATATATGGAAAGATTAATAATTGGCGAGAAAAGCTCTCTATTTCTAAAATATCAAAGCCCGTAAATCAATAATTCAACTTATATAATAGTTTATTTAAAAAATTATAATGTGGGGGCGGCTATGAAAGCTGTATTATTTGATTTGGATGGCACATTGTTGGATCGCGATCAATCTCTGCAAAGGTTCATAGTCTCCCAATATTATCGCTTTTCCAATTATCTTGGCCATGTCCCAATACATACTTACACCACCCGCTTTGTCGAACTTGATTGCCATGGTTATAAGGGAAAAGACGTGGTTTATCGAAAGATGGGCGAAGAATTAAACATTGCGGAACGTGTTTGCGAGAGTTTATATGCGGACTACTTCGACAGCTTTCACCTTTATTGTGTTCCCTTTCCTAATCTCATCAAGCTGTTGGAAGTTTTAAAACGCTACTCGCTTTCACTTGGATTGATTACGAATGGGTACCATGACTTTCAATTGAAAAATATTAAGGCATTGAATATTGAACACTATTTTGATGTTATCCTCATTTCGAAACGGCAGGGATAAAAAAGCCGAACCCGGAAATTTTCAAAAGAGCGATGGACCAGCTTGGAATTTCAGCGGAGGAAAGCATCTTTGTCGGCGACCATCCTGAAAACGATATAGCGGGGGCGAAAAGGGCGGGGATGACCGCGATTTGGAAAAGAAATGAAGATTGGAGCATGGACGGGGCAAAGGCTGATTTTATCATAGATGATCTGCTCGAGCTTTGTTTAATTTTAGAAGAGATTGATGCTAAATAAGGAAAATACCACAGCAATTAAGAGATAATCTTGTGGCTATCTCTTTTTTTTTTATGTTTATCTGTTACAACTTGTTAATTAATCGGCATTACCCGAATTCATCAGAATATTATAGAGGGAAGAAACATGGGAGGTGAATATGTGGCAGTTGTTAAGGCGACGGAATCTGATATTGAACTTTTGGCAAGGCTGCTCAGGGCAGAAGCTGAAGGAGAAGGGGAAGTTGGTATGCTGCTCGTAGGCAACGTTGGGATAAATCGGATCAGGGCCAATTGTTCCGATTTTAGAGGGCTGCGAACCATACCGCAAATGATCTATCAGCCCCATGCCTTTGAAGCAGTTCAGAAGGGTTACTTTTATCAGCGGGCAAGGGAAAGTGAAAAACGCTTGGCCCGTCGGGTTATTAATGGAGAGAGACGCTGGCCGGCAAAATATAGCTTGTGGTATTTCAGACCTCCGGGCGATTGTCCGCCAACCTGGTATAATCAACCTCACGTTGCCCGTTACAAGCTTCACTGTTTTTACCAGCCGACGGGTGCGGAATGCGAAAATGTTTACAATGTTTATTAAATTTATATCTTGATTGTTAAGCGATAATAGCTTCTTGTCCACTGGCTGATTAAAAGCTTGTGGACTTTTTTTCAGTCTTCTTAGTTTTGCACAATGATACCGAATTATTGCTAAAAAAATCCCGGTTCATTTATAATACCATTTGTAAACTGACAACAGCTTTAGCATGTGCAGAGGAGCCAGATGATGAAACGAACAAGGTATAAAAACTATGAGGATGTGGAAAATACGCATTCCTTTTCCGATATGCTGAGATGGTCAAAAGAACGGCGGGGCAAAAAGAAGGATTTGACGGTCCAAATTCCCCAGGCTGACCATAAAGTAATAGCCAGGCTGCAGGAAAACAGGACTGATTTTTCGATTACATGGATCGGGCATTCGACATTTCTAATCCAAATGAGCGGACTCAATATATTAACCGATCCAGTTTGGGCAAGCAGAATGGGCTTGCAAAAGAGACAGACTGCTCCTGGCATTCCGATTGATCAGCTCCCTGACATTGACGTGGTTGTTATTTCACACGGCCATTACGATCATCTTGATTTCGGTTCGATCCGAAAACTAAAAGGTTCACCAGTCTTTTATGTGCCGGTCGGATTGAAATCAGCCTTTAGGCGAAGAGGATATAAAAACATAGTTGAAGCGAACTGGTGGGATTCTTTTACAGAGGTTCGCCTGAAAATTTCATTTGTCCCTGCCCAGCACTGGACAAAAAGGTCTTTAACAGATACTAATACGTCACATTGGGGAGGCTGGATTTTTGAAGGGCCTGAAGCGGGCACCGGATCAGTATATTTTGTCGGTGATACCGGTTACTTTAACGGCTTTAAGGAGATTGCTGACAGATTTAAGCTGGGCATTGTCCTGATGCCGATTGGTGCCTATGAACCGGAATGGTTTATGTCGACTTCGCATATTAATCCAGAGGACGCGATTAAAGCTTTTTTAGAGTTAAAAGGAAAAACGTTTATCCCGATGCATTATGGAGCATACCGGCTGGCGGATGATACAGGACCGGAAGCTTTAGCAAGAATGTATGCAGAATGGGAGCGGCTTAAATTGGATAAAGACAAGTTGAAGGTGCTAACACTCGGGGAAAGCTCCTGGTGGTAACTCTACTTAAAAGCGGGGTTCTCCCTCTTTTTATCGATAAATTGAATGGTTATTCATTCATTTTTATGATAAAGTGAAACTGTGGAATTCAGAATTTTTTTAAAAAAGTGCCTGGAGGTCTTGAAATGAACAAAAAAATCCCTGAGGAGTGGTGGAACAATTTAAGGCTGCCTGTGATTTCTGCACCCATGTTTCTTGTCTCGGGGCCTGATTTGGTTAAAAATGCGTGCTTAAACGGTGTGATTGGTTCTTTCCCGGCACCGAACGCCAGACCGATTGAGGTTCTTGACCAATGGATGGGCCAGTTAAATGAGGAGCTGGCTGAAGCAAAGAAAATTGAGCCTGAGCGGAAGATTGCACCCTGGGCAATGAATATGGTCGTTCACAGTTCATACAGCCGTCTTGAGAATGAGCTGGAGCTGCTCCGGAAACATCAGCCAAAGCTTGTCATTACGTCTTTAGGCAGCCCCCGCAAAGTTGTCGAAGTCGTCCACAGTTATGGAGGTCTTGTTTTTTCGGATGTGAGTGATGTTGCTTTTGCAAAGAAAGCAGCCGAGGCTGGAGTAGACGGCTTAATTCTAGTTGCCGCAGGTGCGGGCGGGCATGCCGGCGAATTGAACAGCTTTGCCTTTGTCGATATTGTCCGCTCTTTTTGGGATGGGGTGATCATCCTGGCCGGAGCAATTTCAACCGGAAGCGGTTTGCTGGCTGCACAATCAGCTGGTGCAGACCTTGCCTATATGGGCACTCGTTTTATCGTTGCGACAGAAAGCATGGCAAACGACGAATACAGGCAAATGCTTGTAGAAGCAACACAGGAGGATCTTATTTTAACCGACGCCTTTTCCGGAGTAAAAGCAAATATGCTAAAGCCGAGCATTGTGAAAGCTGGCCTTGATCCAGCCGAATTAACAAAGAAAGAAAAAGTTGATTTCGACGGGATGCAAAAAGAAACGAACGCAAAAGCGTGGCGCGACATATGGTCTGCAGGCCAGGGAGTAGGCGCGATTAATAAAATCGAAACGGTCGCAGAGATTGTTGACAGTTTAGAAAAGGAATACTATAGCGCCATCCAGCGAATGAACGAGCAAGTCGCGAAACTAACCGGAATTCCTTGTTAAAGCTCTACTGCAGTTGGAATCTAAAAAACGATTCAATTTCGAGCCTTTTCTCTTCAAAAAGAAAAGGTTTTTTATATTTAAGTTTTTCGAAGACTGTCAGAATCGATTAATTGCATACTATCTATTGATTTAACCGATTAAAGCAATAAAGGATTAAGCGGAAAATGACCGGAATCAAGCGAAACCAAACCGGAATTAAGCGATCAAAGCAGCCATTTAAGCGGAAAATCGAAGGAATCATGCAAAACTGCGATTAATTAAGCGAACCCTAAATGTGTAAATTACTCTTTCAACAGGCAGAAGAAACTCCTTTTAAATCTATCGTGGTAATTCAATCATATTATGATGAAAATAACGAATCATAAAAAGGCTATTTGTGAATCTAATGATTTGCCCTCGCATTTTAATTTTGAAATAATTGACACAGAAAACGAAAACCAGGAAGGAGTATTGAACGATGAAAGTATTGGTAGTTGGGGCAAACGGGCAAATTGGCAAAAAGCTGATTGCGCTGTTAAAAGACAGCAAGGAACACACGCCGCGAGCAATGGTCAGAACGGAAGAACAGTCAGATGCATTAAATGAGCAGGGAATCGAGACAGCAGTTGCCAACCTGGAGGACAGCGTTGATGCTATTGCTGAAGCAGCAAAAGGCTGCGATGCGATTGTGTTTACTGCGGGGTCTGGCGGGCACACCGGTGCAGATAAAACTCTGCTTGTCGATTTGGATGGGGCTGCAAAAACGGTGGAAGCAGCAGAAAAAGCCGGAATCAAAAGGTTTATCATGGTTAGCGCTCTTCAGTCCCACAACAGGGAAAACTGGAGTGAAGCGATAAAGCCATATTATGTTGCCAAACATTATGCGGATAAAATCCTTGAGCAAAGCGAATTGACCTATACGATCATCCGCCCGGGCGGTCTTATCAATGAAGCCGGAACCGGAAAAGTTTCAGCTGCAGAGAATTTGGAGAGAGGCTCGATTCCCCGTGAAGATGTGGCGCACACCATTTTTGCCGCTCTAGATGAAGAGAATACTTTTTACCGTTCGTTTGATCTTGTTTCAGGGGATATTCCCATCCCTGATGCACTGAAATCGTTGTAAGCATTGAACGTGAAGAATCGCCGCTTATCAGCATATGGGATAAAATAAATAAAAAAAATTTTTAGACCCCGTATCTTTCTCCTGCCCGAAATCGTTTAAAAGGCAGAAAGGTGCTGAAGGAGTGAAATGATGGAGAACAGGTTTGGCAAAAATAAACAACCGGAAACTCCGCGCGCGGAAGAAACAGAAAATATTTTTGTTAAATTATATCCAGGGCTGCAGAAATATTGCCGGTTTCTGGCCCAAAATAAATGGGATGGTGACGATATGGCACAGGCAACCATACTGAAAGCCATTCAGCATTACCAGCACAAGCCGGTAATCAGCGCTGCTTTATTGAACAAAATGGCTTACCATCTCTGGATTGACACGGTTCGAAAAAGAAAAAAAGAAATGATTGCTGCATGTCCTGAATTATCCATGAGTGAAAAAAACACCGGATTAATCGAAACGATTGAGTTATTAATACAGCAATTTACTCCGAAGCAAGCGATCATTTTTACTTTGAAAGAAGCTTTTCAATATCAGGCGAAGGAGATTGCGGACATTTTGAATGTAAGCGAAATGGCTGTCAAGAGCTCACTTTTCCGCGCAAAACAACGTTTAAATAAAGACCAGTTCTATCAGGTTGACTCCTTTTGGGAGGACGAGGAGCAAAAACAGATTTCCGAGCTTATTTATGAGTCTTTGCAAGAACAGGATCCGGCTGTTCTCATTAAAGCAATTCCATCTATTCGTTCATTGGTAAATGAAGCGCCGATCCAAATGCGGGCTCGAAAACAAAAAATTTCCAAACAGGCCCATTCTCCTTTCAGCACCTTCTGCATGGCAGCATAGCCATATATATGACAAGGAGGAATACGGATGACGGCAATTCCATATGTAATTGAACAATCAAATCGCGGCGAACGTTCCTATGATATTTATTCACGGCTTTTGAAGGATCGGATCATTATGGTGGGCGACGAAATCAATGACCAGATGGCAAATTCGACCATCGCCCAATTATTGTTTTTGGCTGCAGATGCACCGGATAAGGATATTTCGCTCTATATTAACAGTCCGGGCGGCTCAACCTCGGCAGGATTTGCGATATTGGATACGATGCAATACATCAAGCCCGATATCAGGACGATCTGTACCGGTATGGCTGCTTCATTCGGAGCAATGCTTCTTCTTGCCGGCACGAAGGGCAAGCGTTATGCTTTGCCAAACAGTGAAGTGATGATCCATCAGCCTCTTGGCGGGGCGCGAGGCCAGGCTACAGAAATTGAAATATCGGCGCGGCGCATATTGAAGCTGAGAGAGCATATTAACAAAATCATCGCAGACCGGACGGGACAACCAATCGACAAGGTCGCAAAAGACACGGACAGAGATTTTTTCATGAGTGCCGAAGAGGCAAAGGAATACGGGCTTATTGATGAAATCCTGTTCCCGGCCTAACACCATCAAGCAGCGGAAAGAGCAGCCCATTCCGCTGCTTTTTTGCATTTATAACTTTGATAAAGGGTAAATTCAATACCGTTCTTTTCGGATTACATTCACATAAACAGAATGCTAAAATAAGAATAGCCACTGTCCTGGCTCTAGAGGTTTAAGATGAATGCTGCAAGGCAAAGTAGAAGAGAATAAAGAGCCTGCACCAAACGCAATCATGGAATTACATAGCATTCTGAAAAAATTTTTCGAAATGGAGATGTGCGAAAGTGACGAATTTGCAAATACAAATTATTGAGGATTTAAACGTGAAACCGGAAGTGAACCCAAAAGAAGAGATCAGGGAAAGAATCGACTTTTTAAAGGATTATTTAAAAAAGTCGAAGGCTAAAGGGTTTGTATTAGGGATCAGTGGAGGCCAGGATTCCAGTCTGGCTGGCCGGCTTGCACAGCTGGCTGTTGAAGAAGTAAGAAATGAGGGTTATGATACCCGGTTTATCGCCATCCGCCTTCCATATGGAGTGCAGTTTGATGAAAATGATGCCCAGGTCGCATTGGATTTCATTAAAGCTGATCAGGAGTATACGTACAATATTAAGGAAGCGGTCGATGCCGCAGAAGAGGAGTACACCAACGCTGCAAAAGAGCCACTGAGCGATTATCAAAAAGGAAATATAAAAGCGAGAATGAGAATGATCGCCCAGTATGCGGTTGCGGGTGAAAAAGGATTTCTGGTCATTGGCACTGATCATGCAGCAGAAGCCGTGACCGGATTTTTCACCAAGTATGGGGACGGGGGAGCGGATCTCCTGCCGTTATCAGGTTTAACGAAGCGCCAGGGCAAAGCTTTACTAAAAGAGCTGGGAGCTCCCGAACGCCTTTATTTAAAAGTACCGACTGCAGATCTGCTCGATAACGTTCCGGGACAGGCAGATGAGACGGAACTGGGGATTTCATACGCAGTGATCGATGATTATCTTGAAGGAAAACCAGTGTCAGCCGAAGCGGCAGAGAAGATTGAGAAGCGTTATTTGGCCACAGAACACAAACGGAGGCTTCCCGCCACAAAGTTTGATTCGTGGTGGAAATAACTTTGAGATGGTATGCTAATTTTATACAGACGGATGAAAGGAAGACAGAAATGACAGAACAGCAGGTTGATTACGATATAAAGCTCATTGCCCTTGATATGGATGGGACATTATTAAATAAGCAGGGTGAGATATCGAAGGCAAACAGACAGGCCATCGATGAGGCGCAACAGCAGGGCATGCATGTTGTGCTCAGTACCGGACGTTCCCGGATGACATGCCGGGAATATGCCGAATCGCTCAAGCTTTCCTCTTATTTAGTAACCGTGAATGGAAGTGAAATATGGAACGAAAAAGAAGAGCTGATTGAGAGAAACCGGGTTGAGAATGATCTCGTTCAATGGATGTGGGAGCTGACGCAAATCCATAAAGCAAATTTTTGGGCAGTCAGCAGCGATAGCGTCTGGAACAATGAAATGCCTGACGATATTAAAGCACTTGAATGGCTAAAATTTGGCTTTGATATTGACGACGATCAAATCAGGGAAATCGTCTTAAACGAATTGAAATCAAAAGGCATGTTTGAAGTCACCAATTCAAGCCCGACAAATATTGAAGTCAATCCACTTGGCATTAATAAAGCGCGGGCAATTAAAAGTGTCTGCGACAGGCTGGACATCACAATGAAAGAGGTCATGGCTGTGGGTGACAGTTTGAATGATATTGCGATGATCAAAGAGGCAGGATTGGGGATCGCAATGGGAAACGCCCAGCCTATTGTGAAAGAAACAGCCGACTGGATCACAGCGACAAATAATGAAGACGGTGTAGCAAAAGCGATCCGGCAATGGGCACTAAGAGATAAGGTTAAATAAAAATCAAAGTTTACAGTATAAATCCATAAAGGAGAAAGTTCATGAAAGCTCAGGTTATTCACTCATTTGGTTCACCATCAGCTTTTCAATTAGAAGACATACAAAAGCCTGAAGTATTGCCGGGCCATGTTCTAATTCATGTGAAGGCAACAAGCGTCAATCCGATCGACACGAAGATTCGCAGCGGGGCAGTTCCTGCGGCTGCTCCTGAATTCCCGGCTGTTTTACACGGGGATGTAGCAGGAGTGGTTGCTGAAGTTGGGGAAGGGGTAACGAACTTCAGAGCCGGCGATGAAGTATACGGCTGCGCCGGTGGGTTTAAAGGGCTTGGTGGAGCATTGGGAGAATTCATGCTTGCTGATGTCCGCTTGCTTGCCCATAAGCCCAAAAATATAACAATGGAAGAAGCCGCGGCGATTCCGCTTGTTGCGATCACAGCATGGGAAGCACTGTTTAGCAAAGCAAACATTTCAGCCGGCCAGGATATTCTTATCCACGCTGCAGCCGGCGGCGTCGGACACGTAGCAATCCAACTCGCAAAATGGGCAGGAGCCAATGTTTTTACAACGGTTTCAACAACCGGGAAAGAAGAGATTGCCCGAAAGCTCGGTGCTGATACGGTCATCAATTACCGCGAACAATCTGTGAAAGATTATGTTCAAAAATATACAAATGGAAAAGGATTTGAAGTCGTCTTTGATACGGTTGGCGGCGAAAATTTGGACAGATCTTTTGAAGCGGCAGCCCTTCACGGAACCGTTCTGGCGATCGCTGCCCGTTCAACGCACGATTTGTCTCCACTGCACTCAAAAGGCCTTTCTCTTCATGTTGTATTTATGCTATTGAAAATATTGAATGAAGATCACCGCCATGAACACGGTGAAATTTTAAAAAAGATAACTTCGATAATAGAAGAAGGAAAACTTCGCCCTCTGCTGGATGAAACTTCTTTTACTTTTGATGAAGTTGCCAAAGCCCATCAATATCTGGAATCAGGCGAAGCGGTTGGAAAAATTGTTTTGAAAAACACATGGTAATTGGGCAAGAGGAAAGGCTGCCGTTTGGTAGTCTTTTTTCCTGTTGTTTATAGTCGAAAATCTGTTAAAAAGACATTAAAAAAAAGTAAAATCTACAAATATAAGTATATATACCTATAAAAATTTGTGGTATTATGGAAAATTATGTACTAGAATGATATTAAAGCTAATTTTTATAACCTCTAATTGCAAATCCAAGGTACTTTTAAATACAAAGTATCTAAGTATATACATAGTCACGGTTAGAAAGAGGGTTTTTGAGTGGGCATAATAAATGAAAAAAGTTTCATTGAAACGGTCCACATGAAAGGACTGCAGATTTCTTTAATTGCTTCCGGTGATGGCACTGAAGTGATTTATCATAAGCTGGAAAATGGTACAAGATGGGGACTTGAGCCTGCAGAGCAATGGGAAGCATTAGAATACATATATATACTATCCGGCGAACTTCAATTATTGGATCCAGAAGGCCCAAAAACTTTAAAACCTGGGGATTCTTTTTTTGAAAGACCAATCACAGAAAATTATTTGTTTCAGGCTTACGGTCAAACTGAATTTTTATATATAACCTCTCAACCTATATTCCACCTTTACAGTAAGGCTACAAAAGAACTGTTGGAACTGGCTGTCTCGATTGAAGAAAAAGATGGCTATACGGTTGGGCATTGTGAACGAATTAAAAAATTATCAATGCAGGTAGGAGAAACTATTAATTTAAGCACAAAACAGCTTAAATGCTTAAACATTGCCGCTTTTTTACATGATGTCGGGAAATTGAGAATACCGCTCGAAATCTTGCAGAAACCAGGGAAGCTAACACTGGAAGAATGGGAAATCATGAAAGAGCATTCTCTGCATGGCAGAAAAATACTCGAAGAAATTGGCTTGCCTTTTTTAAAGGAGGCCGGAAAAATTGTTGAACAGCATCATGAAAGATACGATGGAACCGGTTATCCGCATGGTTTGAAGGGTGAAGAAATTTCTATTGAAGCAGCAATCATTGCGGTTGTTGACTCCTATGATGCGATAACTACCGAGCGAGTGTACCAAAAAGCAAGAATAAAAGAAGAAGCACTGCGTGAACTCTATGAAAACCGGGGAACATTGTACAATCCGTACATTGTTGATACATTCCTAAAGTTACAAAAAGATGAATTGTAAAGGAGAGAAGAAAATGAAAAAGTTTGGTTTTATGCTGATGGTTTTATTGGTTGGCGCGTTCTTTGCGGTTCAGCCCGCAGAAGCTGCATATTTGTCCGAACATGATAAGTATGTAGAAGTATCGTATGGAGAAGCAAGGCAGCTTGCAGATTTACTTGGCTTAAAAGATATTCCGCTTGGGGAAGAGACAGCAAAACTTTCTTTCCAATATCAAGAGCAACTAATTGCGACAATCGAGGAAAGATTAAACATCGAAATTGATCATTATTATATTTGGCTGACTGTTGATGGAGAACCGGTTCTAGGTATCGATCCTCCGTATGCACTGTATTAAATAATCGTTTCAGGCTGGCTCTTTTGAGTCAGCCACTTTTATTTTCCTTCTCCATAATCTATGTTTATAATTCTCTATAAAGTTATTATTTTTATATATTGAAAGCTGGTGCTATCTATGGAAAAAGTCTTTTCAAAGCAGCGATTGCTGGCTGAGCTAAACAACTGTTCTTTCTATGAGAGGATTGATCCTGAGGAGTTGGCTGATAAATTATCAGTTTTAGCCGGGATCGGCACAACCGCAGAGGGTGGCGTTACGCGCTTTCCTTATACTGACGAAGAAAAAAGGGCAAAAGAAATTTTTAAAAGCTGGATGGAGGAAATAGGTCTTATTGTAAGAGAAGATTCGGTTGGCAATCTATTCGGCGTTCTTGAAGGAGAAGACCCTTCCTTGCCTGTTGTTTTAACAGGCTCGCATTTGGATAGTGTGCCTAATGGCGGTGCGTTTGACGGGCCGCTCGGCTGCTTAAGCAGTCTGCTTGCCATAAAAGCAATCGCAGAAACGGGAACGAAGCCAAAGAGATCGATTGAGCTCGTTGTGTTTGTGGATGAAGAAGGGGCGCGATTCGGAAACGGACTTTTTGGCAGCAGGGTGATGATGGGGGAAGTAACTGCTCCCGATTTGAAAAATTTTAGCGATGATCAAGGAAATATCCTTTACGATGAAATGAAAAAAGCCGGCTACAATCCTGACGAGCTCGCCAGTTCTTATCGCAAGCACGAAGATATATTTGCTTTTTTAGAGCTTCATATTGAGCAGGGGAAACGGCTCGAGTCGGAAAATAAGCATATCGGCGTTGTCAATGGAATCGCCGGGCCATCATGGGGAACGATGATTTTTTATGGCGAAACTGACCATGCCGGCAACACGCCGATGGAATATCGAAAAGACACGGTTGCAGCTGCCGCAGAGTTTATTTTGGAAGTGGAAAAATCGCCAAGAAGGTTCAGTCAAAGTGCCGTTGCCACCGTCGGGAAAATAACTGTTTTTCCAAACGGATCGAATGTCATTTCCGGCAAAACAGAGCTTTCGGTTGATGTAAGGGATGTTGATGAACAAGCAAGGGATCATTTGCTTGCACATTTAGATCAAAAGGCGGCTGAAATTGCCCAAAAGAGGGGTCTTACAGTCGAAGTTCAAGAAGGGATTAAAATCCCGCCCGTGATCGTTCCCGATCATATTCAACAAACGATCAGGAACGCTTCGGAAAATAACGGCTTATCCGTACTTTCCATCGTAAGTGGTGCCGGACATGATACCATGTCGCTTGGAAGATACGTGCCATCCGGAATGATTTTTGTACCGAGCCATAATGGAAAAAGCCATTCCCCTGAAGAATGGACTTCACTCCCTGATTGCGTGAATGGAGTTCAGGTTTTAAAGGAAGCGATCCTCTCCTTAGCGAATCAATAAAACAAAAAAAGTCAGCTTTCTTATCTAATTGGCAAAGGGGTTTTCCCCATTCCCGTTTTTTATGTGAGATGGAGGAAAGTTAGCCAGCTGGTTCGGAAAGAAAAGGAGATGGTTTAATGCGTGCTGGATTGATTGCCGGGAAAACAAGCGATGAATGGACAAAACGTGTGCCAATCCTTCAAAAGATCATAGATGAACAGGAAGCGTTTTGGCTTAATCCTGATTACGGTGAGAACTGCAATATTTCCGTGACGGAAAAAGAATTGATGGAGGCGTCAGCAAGGCTGAAACGGTTTGCTCCGTATATAGCCAAGGTGTTTCCGGAAACAAGGGTAACAGCGGGATTGATCGAATCACCCCTTTTGATGATATCAAGAATGAAACGGTTGCTGGAGGAAAGGTTTCAGCAAAAAATAAGCGGTGAAGT
The DNA here is from genome assembly GCF_002860165.1 of Bacillus sp. V3-13. Classification (GTDB taxonomy): domain Bacteria; phylum Bacillota; class Bacilli; order Bacillales; family Cytobacillaceae; genus Bacillus_BJ. The sequence continues at coordinate 93,903 of NZ_PGUZ01000013.1, forward strand.
TTGGCTTAAGTGCGATAATGAGCTTCCAATCTCGGGATCGATTAAAGCAAGAGGCGGAATATACGAGGTTCTAAAACACGCTGAAAGCCTTGCATTGCATCACGGTATCCTTAGTAAGGACGACGATTATTCGGTAATGAGCGGTGATAAATTTAAAAAATTCTTTTCCGGCTTTTCCATATCGGTTGGTTCTACCGGCAATCTCGGTTTAAGCATCGGAATAATCGCTGCCAAGCTTGGATTCAAAGTGACGGTTCATATGTCTGCTAATGCAAAAGCCTGGAAAAAAGAGTTGCTGAATAAACTGGGTGTCGGAGTCATTGAATATAATTCGGATTATTCCCAGGCGGTTGCTGAAGGCAGAAAGCAGGCTGAACAAGATCCGTTTTGCCATTTTATCGATGATGAAAACTCAAGGGATCTTTTTCTTGGTTATGCAGTGGCAGCTTTACGCCTGCAAACGCAGCTAGTGGAACTCGGTAAAAATATCGGGAAAGACCAGCCCCTTTTCGTCTACCTTCCTTGCGGTGTTGGTGGAGGACCAGGCGGTATTACGTTTGGATTAAAGACTTTATACAAGGAAAATGTTCATTGCTTCTTTGCGGAACCCGTCCAATCTCCATGCATGCTGGCGGCAATGGCGACAGGGTTAAATGAAAACATATCCGTACAGCAATTCGGTCTCGATAACGAAACAGCAGCCGACGGATTGGCCGTAGGGAGAGCATCTGGTTTTGTAGGCCGAAATATGAAAAGCTTGTTGAGCGGAATTTTCACAATCAAAGATGAAACATTGCTTCAATTAATGCAGGATATTTGGAAAACCGAGAAAATCTTTGTCGAGCCTTCCGCGGCGGCGGGAGCACTTGGGCCCATTTCCATCTTCCGCAGAGGCCCTGGACTTCAGTACATAGAACAGCAACAATTGCATGAAACGATGAAAAACGCTATTCACGTTATTTGGGCAACCGGGGGCAGCATGGTCCCTGAAAAGATCAGAGCGGAATACTTGAGCGGGGAAGCGCAACCATAGCTTAATGAAGGCAGCTCCCTGGAAAAGGGCGCTGCCTTTTAAGTAAAAACCAAAAAGATTATCCTGCTCAAATATCCTGTACAAACCTATTGCCAGGAATTTTATTTAACATTACATATAAGCTGGTTGGACCAGCTCCTGAATGTTCAAACGATAACTCCTCATCTCCTTCAGCAAGAATGACATCCTTCTCGGTTACTTCGGTCTTGACGCCATCAATCGTGATAATCCCGCTTCCCTGAAGCACCATTAAATAAACTTCAGTGCCGGGGTGCTTATGGGGCGGAAGCTGTTGGCCGGCCATAAAATTAAGCAAGAAAACGGTACTTTTCCCATTGTTAAAAATAATTCGCTTAGTAAAATGGTTTTCATTAAATTCTTGTAAAAGGGCTGCGGATTTTTTTTCCATGATCATTTCTCCTTTCTATTCGCTTTTCTCCTTAATGATAATGAATATCAGTGGATAAAGTGATGATATACATCACTTAAATAAATTTTTATTTTGATAAAGTAACTTCGCAAAAAAATAAATACACTCGTGGATCTGTGCATAAATATTATCATTATTGGAAAATTTCAGGTGCAGGGGGATTTTATGAATTTTTGGCTCGAAGCAGGTGTCGTCATCGTGCAACTGGCTGCTGTGTTTTTAGGAGCATACTTAGGCGTAAAATCAGCGGTTTCCATTGAAAATTTTAAAAAGGACCGTGAAATAAAAGAAAAAATGCTGGGGCAAATTTATGAACCGATATGGAAGATCTTTTTTCAGGAATATGTAAAAAGTAAAGGGTACAAAGGACTGACAAAGAACGATTATAAACTGATCAGAGAAGTAGTCAACAACAGCCTCTCTTATATTGATCCAGAATTCGAGGATATGATTATCCGCAATGACCTCATTTTGGAAAGCATTGAGTTGTGGGGTATCACAGATGTGTTGCTGGACCATGACGGAGAATTATACAAATATGTTAGAACGAAGTATAACGAACTGCGAAAAGACTTAAAACTGCCACATTTCAATGAGTATAGGATAAGTAAATAATATTTAGAGGAATTTTTTAGTACTTTAAGTTGATCATTATAAATTCCAGTTAAGCAGGAAAATTGTAATTCAAAATAAGTTTATTTATGATGATATCGTGCAGGACTGCCTGAAAGATTTGGAAAGTGACAGCACATACTAATTATGCGTTATAAGCAGCGGACAGGAGGAATGCAGGTGATTATTATTCATGCATTTATTAAGATCGATCCGGCACAGCGCGAAAAGTTTCTTGAGCTCAGTGAGCGGATCATAAAAGATTCCCAGGCCGAAGAAGGGAACATTAGTTACCGGTTGTATGAAGAAGCAGGACAGCCGAATACATTTGTTATGCTCGAAGAGTGGAAGGATCTTGCCTCAATCCAGTTCCATGGGGAAACGGCCCACTTTAAAAGCTTCATGGCTGAAACAAGTGGCATGTTAGTTGAACCGTTGCGTGCTGAAAGGTATGAAATCGCGAGAAAGCTTTAAGTCTATACCTTGCCTTATTAAGCTTATCATCAAAGATAAACACGGAGGAATAAAATGAATCAAAAATACGCACCATTATTCGAAACATTTACTTTAAAACCGGAAGTACAATTGAAAAATAGACTTGTGATGGCACCAATGACCAATTTCTCATCCAATCCAGACGGAACAGTAACCGATGAAGAACTTGCCTATTATGCGCGCCGCTCAAAGGGCGTCAGCATGGTGATAACCGCTTGTACATATGTTTCAGCAAATGGAAAAGGATTTCATGGAGAATTCGGGGCAGACCGCGACGATCTGATCCCGAGCCTGCGCAGTCTCGCCACTACGATTAAAGAACAAGGCGCAAAAGCGATTCTGCAAATTTTTCATGGCGGCCGTGAATGTCCGCCGGAACTCGTACCGAATGAAGATATCGTCAGTGCAAGTGAAATCCCGTCAGAACGGGCAGGGGTGAAAACTCCGCGCGCGTTGAACGAGGAAGAAATTGAAGCACTTATCCGCGATTTTGGCGAAGCGACAAGGCGTGCCATTGAAGCAGGCTATGATGGAGTCGAAATTCATGGCGCGAACGGATATATCATCCAGCAGTTCTTTTCTCCACATTCAAATCGCCGTGAAGACCGCTGGGGCGGAAGTCTTGAGAAGCGTCTCAACTTCCCGATCGCGGTAGTGGATGAAGTTCAGAAAACGGTTGCTAAATATGCAGATAAACCATTTGTGGTCGGCTATCGCTTTTCGCCCGAGGAGCCGGAAACACCCGGAATCACGATGGCAGACACATTGTTTTTAATCGACAACTTAGCCCGGAAGAATTTGGATTATCTACATGTTTCATTGCAGGATTTCAGGTCGACTCCAAAACGTGGTGTTGAAGATACCCGTTCCCGTTTGGAAATCATCCAGGAACGTGTTGGCGATCTCGTCCCGGTAATCGGGGTAGGTTCTATCTATACTGCAGATGATGCTATAGAGGCACTTGAAACTGGAGTGCCATTAATTGCATTGGGACGTGGTTTGATTATCGAACCGGATTGGGTTGAAAAGGTTGAAAGCGGCAGGGAAGATGCCATCGAAACAAAGATTGATAAAGACGCACAGGAACGCCTTGTCGTACCGGATCCTCTCTGGCAGGAAATTATTAACACACCAGGCTGGTTTCCTGGAGTTTAAAATTGTAAAAAAAGCACATCTCGTTTTCCGAATACGGTTCAACAGATGTGCTTTTTATATTTTATCCGGAGTGATTGACAGGTTCCGGATGACGATGTAATGAGGCTGAGAGGATAAAACCGCAGATAAGCAGCAAGGCGCTTGTCATGAAAAATACTGCCGAAAAACCGAAATAACCGGAAACCATCCCGCCCATTACAGGGCCGCCCACGTTACCTAAAAACCGCAAGCTTGTATTATAACCAAGAACTTCACCCTGCATGGCGATCGGAGCTTCCTGGCGGATATAGGTAACGAACACTTCTTTCTTAAAACATTTCGCTTTCCTAAATATTATAATACCGAAATTTTTTGAAAAATTGAAGCTATAAGCGCAGGTTTCACTTTTTCGCCATTTATTTTCTTATCAAGCCAAAATCCTTGATCAGCGTTGCTAGGAAAAAGGAATCAGCTTAAGAATTTCATAAAAAAGGCGTTTAGTGTCACATCTGAAATATAAATGTAATATTCTCATAACATATTTGACAAAATATGATGATATACTACTATTTGTAGCAAATGAAGGTTTAAAATAGATTATTTTCCAGATAAATGTCATAGGTACATATTACGATGCACGCTTCTTGAAACACATACTTTTTTACCGAAAACAAAACGGCCAAACTGGCTAAAAACAGGAATTTTTATCGGCGCTTGGAGATGTCCATGGAAAGATAGAGAGGATCTTGATGGTTTGGCTTAAGGGAAAGCAGGGGAAGAAAATGATGAAAAAGAGGCTATTGGTTTTAAACACGACAGTGATGATTGGGTTGGGGAGTACATTTGCGATTCCGAATGTAAATGCGGAATCAATTAACAGCCTGCAAAGCCAGCGAACAGAAATTAAAGCGAGCATATCCCAGGCGGAGCAAGCGATTGCAGAGGCTCAAGTGGAGATAGCCAGTTTAAATGAACAAATCAAGCGAATCGACCAGGCAATTCAAGACAATAATGATATGATTGTCAAAACAGAAGCGGATATTACCGCTGCACAAGCAGAAATCCAAAAGCTTGAAGAAGAGATCGCCGTATTGCAGGAGCGCATCGCCAAGCGTAATGAAGTATTAAAAGAACGCGCTCTTTCCTTCCAGGAAAGCGGCGGGAATATTGGCTATATCGAAGTTTTGCTTGGTTCCTCAAGCTTCAGTGATTTTGTTGATCGCGTTGATGCTGTAGCAAAAATAGTGGAAGCAGACCAGAGCCTTCTGGAACAGCATGATCTTGATAAAAAAGATCTTGAAACGAAGCAAGGCACAGTTGAAAAGAAGCTGGCTGATCTTAACAGCCAGAAAATCGAGCTTGAAGGAATGAAAACGCAGATCCTCGAGCAAAAACAAGAAAATGATCGTCTTAAAGCAGAAGTTGAACAAAAAGAACAGGAAAATGCGGCAAAACTTGCTGATCTTCAATCACAAGACAGCCAGATCGCTTCAAAGATATCCGCCATTCAGCAGGCCATTGAGCAAGAACAGCGTGCGGCCGCTGCAGCTGTCCAAACAAATGCCGGCTCTACAAGTGTTCCAGCCAGCGAACGCAAGCCAAGCGGAAGCATCAATGATGTCATTACCGCAGGTTACAAATATATCGGAAACTCAGCTTATCGCTTTGGTGGTGGCAGAACCGCCTCAGATATTGCAAATGGATACTTTGACTGCTCAGGTTTTGTTAGCTGGGCGTTCTCTCAAGCTGGTATAAAGGTCGGAGCCAGCACAGATGTTTTGAAAAATGCTGGAACCCAAATTCCGGCAAGCCAAATGCAGCCGGGAGATCTAGTATTCTTTAATACATATAAAACAGATGGACATGTAGGCATTTACATAGGCGGTGGCAAGTTCATTGGCTCCCAGGACAGCACGGGTGTTGCAATTGCCAATATGTCCAGCGGCTATTGGCAACAACATTTTAACGGACGTGTCGTCCGCGTCCAATAATATAACGAAAAGAGGCTTAGCTTAAAGTCATCCAACTTTTTGCTAAGCCTCTTTAATTATGTAGTAACGGCAACATGTCATTGATATTCTCCGAAATTATTAGTCTGCAAAGCAGTTATTATTCGATTTTAAGCATTTTCTTTAAATCTTTTAAAAGCTCTTCAGCTGCAGCCGGACTTAAAATGATCTTTCCATCTGCAAGACTTAAATTCTTGTCTGACACTTCACCTGTGAGAAGACAGGCTCTATACGGAGTATATTTTTTAAGAACAATTTTTTCATTTTCCACAAAAATTTCGAGTGGATCTTTTTCCTGGATTTCAAATGTATTGCGCAGTTCTTTTGGAATCACAATCCTTCCGAGTTCATCTACTTTTCGTACAATGCCAGTTGACTTCATTACTATCAAGCTCCTTTGTTTACATTATTAGGAATATTCCTGTGTCTTAAGCATACCGCTTTTCCAGAAATCTATCAATACATTACTGCCAATTTATAGCACAAAAGTACTCTTTTAGGACAAAAGGTGAACAGTAGAAATATTTCCGTAAAATCTATTTTTTGAGATGAAAATTTGAATACTTTCTGAATATTTAATTTTAGGCTAAGAATCGGAAAATCATGCGGGACGCTTGCAGCTTAAAAGCATCAACCAATTCAAAAAAATTTAGGCAACATTTTAAACAGCCTTTGATAATAAAGGATTGGAAAAGGGGTTAGAACAGAAAAAGTGGAATTTATTTGTTAATTCGTCAATAAAGGCAATAAGCCATTACGTAAACGACAATACAAAATTATACTGCTATAGGATAAAGAAGGTCAATGTAAGGAAAAATTGAAATCCGCTGCCAACGGCGCACTAAATAAATTTGTTAGAAAAATAACGAAAAAGTATTTTACAACAAGGAATGATTGTAACTATAATAGATTTCGAGGTGGCAATTAATTGGAAATAAAAATAATGTAACAGTGTCAACTCTATCCATTAATCTTTTTTGAGAAAGTTATCATAAAGCACCGGTCAATGCCTATTAAACTTGTCTGTTTACTTTATTTCAGTCAAAAATTCACTTTAATATTTAGCTGAGTCCGGGTAAGTAAGCTTACGTGTAGGGAACTCAGTTTATTTGCTGAATGTTAGAGATTAATAGAAGAAAGGAGAGCATCAAAAACAATGGAAATAGTAAGGAAATATTTAGTGAACCGCAGTACTTCTGCTATTTTACCGGAATACGACCGTCAAGGGAGGCTTTGCTCCCAGGTGATCGAAGGGCAAAAGAATTTTCTTGTTATGGTGCCGCCGCGAAAATTATTGAATGAATGTTTAGAATACTACGGTGATAGTATGATCGGGGCGGTGAGAGGTACCAGGGCAATTCTCGGAAATATCAGGATGGCGCCGATTATCATTCACGCAGATAATGAGCTTTATTGGTTTCCGACTCTTTCTCCGCAAAAAAACAGCTGTATCTGGCTTACTCCCGCTCATATTATAGACTTTATCTACATAAGCGAGAACCGTACAAAAGTGATTTTAACTGAAGGAAACAGTGTGACGATTGATATGACAATTGGACGGCTTAAAAGAAAAAGGCAAATCACTTATACGTTAAAAAGCCAGGTGGAAGAGAGAAAAAATCGAAATGTCTTTTACTCCATTGGGCCAGATGAAGGGCTTCAACTCATAAAGGACCCGAAAGGTGTAAACTATGTCCACTCCGGGAAAAAAATAATAAAAAAATAAGAGCAGATAGCTTTCGCTGCTGCTCTTTGGCTCATCCATGAATGGCCTATATCACAAACATATAAACACACAAGAAATGGGCAAAGCTGCCAAGCAGGATGAATATGTGGAAGATTTCGTGAAAGCCCATATATTTAAATTCTAAAAATTTTGGTTTAATGGCATAAATAATGCCGCCGATTGTATAAAGGATTCCCCCAAGCAATAGAAGAAACAGACCACTTGCGTTTAAGGCGGAAGAGAGTGGGGAAGCAGCAAAAATAATGATCCAGCCCATTGCGATATACAATGCGGTTGATAACCATCTCGGACAATTAAACCAAATCATTTTAAAAGCAATTCCACATATCGCGATAGAAGACACAATCGAAAATATAATCCAACCTGTCAGTCCATTTAAACTAATCAAGCAAAAAGGAGTATATGATCCGGCAATCAAAACAAAAATCATCGAATGATCGAAACGTCTCAGCATCGCGATCACTTTAGCCTTGGCAACTACCATATGGTATGTCGCTGAAGCTGAATAAAGAAGGATCAGGCTGATCCCGAAAATAATCACTGCAGTGATCGCAAGTACAGATCCGCCAGATAATGAAGCTTTGATCACCATCGCAAGCAGTGCGACGAATGATAAAATGGCTCCGGCTAAATGGGTAAGCCCATTAATCGGTTCCCGGATATAAGACAACATTTCAAAACTCCCCCAATTCAATTTATGTAGTTTTTAATACTACATATAATAGTATATATATTATAACAAATAGTCAAGGTTTACTCCAGACATCAAATAAGCTAAAATACATAAGAAGCTTTAAACAGCGCTTAATACTCTTAATATCACAAAATAGAGGTTTTATAATGAACAATCTAAACCATCTGATTGATAAGCTCGGCCTCGAAAATCAAATAGGCCTGGAGGATATCCCTTCCATTGACTTGTACATGGACCAAGTGATTCAATTATTTGAAAACAAATTCGGCGGATCAAAAAGGAATGAGAACGAGAAAGTTTTAACCAAGACGATGATCAACAACTATGCTAAAGGAAAACTGTTTATACCGATTAAGAATAAAAAATATTCCAGAGAACACCTTATTTTGATTAGCTTAATTTATCAATTAAAAGGTGGTTTATCCATCAATGATATTAAAGCAACCCTTGATGGTATCAATGAAAAGATCATCGGCGGGGATATTGATTTAGAGCGCTTCTATAATAGCTATCTATCCCTTTCCCGCAGTAATATTGAAAGCTTCAAAGAGGATCTAAAACAACGGGCGGCAGAAACAATGGAAGAAGTAGAAAAGCTGGAAGACAAAAAGCCCGCTCAGTTAGAGAAAATCTTATTGATCGCTTCACTTGTGAATATAAGCCAATTATATCGAAGGGCAGCAGAAAAGCTTGTAGATGAAATTGTTATAGAAAGACAAAGCTGAATTTTCAAAGTACATTCATTGCTGTACCGAACATTTTTAGTTGCGGTTTGTTCATGATAAAATAGATAGAAACGCAAAACAGCAATCAATGGAGGCATTACCTTGAAGGAAGTTACGTACGAACAATTTTCACATATAAAAAACGGAATATTAGTTGATGTACGCTCCCCGCTTGAATTTGCAGAAGGATCTGTCCCGGGTGCAGTGAATATTCCTTTGTTTACGAATTCGGAAAGGCAGGAAGTCGGGACGCTTTATAAGCAGACCGGTGCCAATGCCGCCAAATGGCGGGCGATGGAAATCGTTTCCCCAAAACTTCCGGTGATTCTTACAGAGATCAGAGAGCTGTCTCAACAAAACCTGCAGCCGGTTATTTATTGCTGGCGGGGAGGCATGCGCAGCGGAGCTGTCGCGACATTTTTGCAATTCGCCGGAATGCCGGCCACGCGTCTGATCGGGGGCTATAAAGCCTACCGTCAGTATATTCTTGACAGGATTCCCGGACTTATCCCCTCAAAAGCGGTTGTTCTCCATGGCATGACAGGCTCTGGCAAAACAGAAATTCTCAAAATTCTTGATAGCAAAGGTTATCCAGTCCTCGATTTAGAAGAGATCGCCGGCCACCGTGGTTCGGTATTTGGACAGCTGGGAACGGGTACAGGCCATAACCAGAAAACATTTGACAGTCTTCTGTATGCAAGCCTGGAAAAACTGAAACACTCTCCTTATTTTATTATGGAAGCAGAGAGCAAGCGAATCGGGCGTACTGTCCAGCCTGAAATTTTACTTGAAAAGAAAATAAACGGGTTTCATTTTCATATAGATACTTCAAATGCAGCCAGGATTGAAAGGATTTATAAGGAATATGTTGTCCCTTTTCAGGACGAGCCCTGGTTTCACGAAAAAGTACTGGAAGGGCTGGATAAAATTGAGAAGCGCATGAAGAACCAGGAAGTTACCCGATTGCTTTATGAAAATGCCGGGTGCAGAAACTATAAAGAGATCATTCGCCTTCTCCTTGATTATTATTATGATTCGCGCTACCAGTTTAAACGGGCCGACTATAATGGAGAATTTTATCATGTCGCAGCCGATGATATTGACAAAGCAGTAGAACAAATTGAAGAAAAATTGCAAATGCTTAACAGTAATTATTCGATTTCAAACTAGTAAAGAAAAGCCTCCTGTCAGGAATAGCAGAAGGCTTTTTTGTATCGCTGGCGCGGATCTTTGAATAGCTTTTTCTTCATTACGGAGAATTTTAGAATGTTTTTTTTAGCCAAAAAAGGAGCTGGATCATAAAAACAGTCCAGCTCCTTTAAAAATAAACTTCTAATTAGCTTTAAATACTTCAGACACAATTTCGAAAGAACGCAAGCGGTCCTGATGGTCATAGATTTGCGCATTGATCATCATTTCGTCTGCACCGGTTTCGTTTAGGAACGCCTGCAGTTTTTCTTTGACGGTTTCCGGGCTGCCAATGATCGAAGAGCCGAGCTGCTGCTCGAGTGCAGCTTTTTCATAATCGCTCCACAGTTCATCCATATTATCAACTGGGGGCTGTAGCGGGGCCGGGTTATTACGGATCAAATTAAGAAACTGCTGCTGCATCGAAGTCGCCAGGCGGCGGGCTTTTTCGTCGGTGTCGGCTGCAATCACATTTACTCCAACCATTGCGTATGGTTCCTCAAGCACTTCCGATGGGCGGAAGCTGCTCCTGTATAAATCCATCGCTGGTACTGTATAGGCCGGGGAGAAATGGCTCGCAAACGCAAACGGCAAACCAAGCTGGCCAGCCAGCTGAGCACTGAAACCGCTGGATCCGAGCAGCCAGATCGGAATGTTCAGTCCTTCACCGGGAATCGCTCTTACATGCATTTTTCCAGATGCCATTGATGGGTCAAAGTACGTCCTAAGCTCTTCCAGCTGCTCTGGAAAATCATGGCCGTCACTTCTTCGTTCTCTTCTCAATGCCTGTGCTGTCAGCTGGTCTGTTCCGGGTGCGCGCCCTAAACCAAGATCAATCCGTCCCGGGAACAAGGATTCAAGTGTTCCAAATTGCTCAGCAATGACCAGAGGCGCATGGTTGGGAAGCATGATGCCTCCTGAGCCGACACGAATCGTTGAAGTACCGGCCGCAACATGGCCAATCACGACAGAAGTTGCAGAGCTGGCAATGCCGGGCATATTATGGTGTTCCGCCAGCCAATAACGGGTATAGCCCCATTTTTCCGCATGGCGGGCAAGGTCAAGCGTATTGCGGAGCGATTCCGCAGCCGTACTGTCTTTGACAATCGGTGAAAGATCAAGGACAGAAAAACGGATGTCGCTCAATTGTTTTTTATCTTTTAAAGTGTTTTGCATCTTTTCATCTTCTTTCTGTAAACTGAGAATTCTGTTTGGTATTGACTGTAAAACCTATTTACATTTTATCAATTTGTCCTCCTGTCACAAAATAATACGTTCTGAATCGCTAACAGTGAGCCAAGATAATTTTTGGAAAGAAAACCGCCCATTCAATTTCTTGTATCTCCTGTTTAATATCGTTATCATGTTAAAAAAGAACCGCTGTGAAGCTAAAAAGTATATTGCGGAATTGAAAGGATGAGCAATCATGGGAAAAATTCTTCCTCCCGGCCAGTTTGAAACGGAAAATTGGCCGATTCTTCACCAGGGAGATGTCTATCAATTCGATGAACAAACGTGGGATTTCAGGCTGTTTGGAGAAGTGAAAGAGGATGTTTCACTTACATATTCCGAGATTATGCAGCTGCCGAAAACGGTCTCAACGGTCGACATGCATTGTGTGACGACATGGTCGAAATTCGGAACCAGCTTTGAGGGGATTGCATTACGTGAGCTTCTAAAATTGGTTGAAGTAAACAAAGACGTCCGCTTTGTAAAAATATACGGATATTACAATGGTGACCGGTTTGGCTATTCAGCCAATATGCCGCTTGATGCCCTGTTAGGGGACGACGCCTTATTTGTTTATCGCTGGAAGGATGAAAATCATGAATGGCAGGATATTTCACCGAAGCACGGGTACCCGTTAAGATTTATCCCGCCGGCATCGTTTTATTTATGGAAGGGATCAAAATGGGCTTCAGGCATTCGATTTATGAAAGAGGATGAAGCGGGATTCTGGGAAGAGCTCGGCTACTCGATGACAGCCAATCCATATAAGGAAGAACGTTATCGCTGACAATTCCGGATATTTGATTGTGATGCATCAATAAAAAGACGTGGAGTCCGATTTTTACCACGTCTTTTTAAACGTCTGGAAAAGAATGAAATGGCTTACCTCAGCTATTATCCTTATGTTAAACCATATCTCCTGCAGACATCACTTTTCCCAAAAGCGCCACCATTTTTTAGGGCGGCGTTGTTCTGCCACAGCCGCTTTACGAAAACTGTTTACGAGATCCTGAAATATTTCTTCCCTTTTCTTAATTTCTGCACGGTATTGCTGGCGTTCTTGATTAATCGTTTCGATGTAATATTCACGGTCTTCATTTAGTGTGTCAACTAATGTTGATATTTCGTTATTTGTTACTTCGGTTGCCTTTGAAATGTAATGCACTAACGTTTTGAATTCCTCAGAAGAAGCTTCGGAGGCCTCGGTGATCCGTCTTGATAGACTGAAAATCTGTTCGTAAGTTTCATTTGAAGATACTTCAATAGACTTGGAAGTTTGCTCAGAAGCTTTGTCAATTTTACTGGCCAGCTCTTGAATATCTTCTTTTGTCTTTTCTGCAGATTTATAGATTGAGTCTGATAAGGCCTTAACGGTGTGGAGCGAAGCTTTTGAAATCTCCTTTTTAACATCGTCCATCACTTCTTTGCGAATCCCGTGACGAATCTCCTTTTTTACTTCGATTAACAGATTATCCTTGTATGCTTCAAGCGTATTAAAAAACTCGGTAAAATCGGGTGTTTCTCCATGGCCGTTTTCTTTTCTTTCCACATCAACGGTTTCAGTATTTGTCCCGATCTCGATTAGTTCGGTTGCGGACTCGGCGGCCAGCTGTTGAATATGCCTCTCCAGCAGACCGCGGATCAGTTCTTTGCCTAAGTTTTCTTCTCGCATCTGCTTAATCGTGATCAAGAGGTCTATTTCGTATTCGGTATAAAATCTTGCCCCTTGTTTTGTTCGTGGAATAACAAGCAATCCGTCCATATCTTTTTCCCATTGCCTGATCGTTCGCGGAGGAACTTGAATTTGTTCAGAAACCTCTTTTATCGTATATGTTCTTGTATCTTGAGAATCCATATTGCCAGCCCTTTCTTCAAAAAATATATTTTCGCGCCTGCATGCTCCATAAAGCAAAAATTAATTATAACTATATTCCGCATTCGCCCATCTTATTTCCTGCAAGCCGACAAAAGCTATCAAAACAAGACGGAATTCAGCAGATCCACCAAAATTTGTGATAAAAAACAATGGACAGTCAGATGTGCGAGGCAAACATGGAGGAAGGGGATATCCGCAGGACATTTAGGCATTTGATAGAGCAAAGAAAATAAATCTATAAAAAATATTATTTAAATTATGAAAAAATTCTTGCAGAGAGAAATGTAATCGATTACAATAAATTCATAGATAAACTAGAAGGGTTTTGACATCCAATGGTAAGAATTGCAGATGTTGCCAAAATGGCAAATGTTTCGACTGCTACAGTTTCCAGAGTAATAAGTAACTCAGAACCTGTAAAAAGAGAGACTAGAGAAAAAGTATTGCATGCAATAGAAAAATTAAAATATCAACCAAATGTGCTGGCGAGACAACTTAGGAGGATGGAGACAAAGACAATCCTTGTTGTAGTACCTGATATTACAAACACTTTTTTCTCAAACGTTTTAAGAGGGATAGAGGCCATTGCCGGTGAAAACAGCTATCAAGTGTTACTGGGTGATACAGGTAATATAATTGATCGTGAATATGGATATTTTGATATCCTTCGACAAAGGAAAGCTGACGGAATGATTCTATTGACAGCGAGAAGCAATCAGCAAATGCTTGAAGAAATTGCCGAAGAGTACCCAATTGTGTTGGCATGTGAATATTTTGAAGGTTCTAAACTCCCAACTGTTTCAATTGATAATGTTAGCAGTGCTAGAAAGGCCACTGAACATTTAATCAGTTTAAATCACACAAGAATTGCCCATATTTCAGGCCCGCTTAACGTAGTGGTAGGCAGAGATAGATTAAAAGGTTTTCAGCAGGCCATGATTCAACACAGCCTTCCGGTTGAATCTTATTTAATCCAGGAAGGAGATTTCTCATATGAAAGCGGCTTTAATCTTATGATGAAATTCCTGGCCCTGGAAAACCCTCCAACCGCTGTATTTGCCGGAAATGATGAAATGGCAATGGGGGCAATTAAAGCAGTGAAATCAAAAGGGTTGAGCGTTCCTGAAGATATTTCTGTCGTAGGGTTCGATGACATAAAGTTTGCGTCAATTTTTGAACCAGCGCTGACAACCATCTCTCAGCCAACTTATGATATAGGAAAGCGAGCCATGAAACTGCTTCTCCAACTGATTAACAGTGACGAATTAGAAAAACAACAATATATGCTTTCTGATAAATTAGTTATCAGGGATTCCAGCAAAGAGAAAAAAGAGTCTAATAGGAATGGATGAATTATGTTCGGTCTATTCCGCTTTTTTTACCGATAGATGTATCCGATTACAATTTTATATTAGTATCGTTTTTGCAAATATATATTTTTTTGTGAAAAAAGTAATCGATTACATTTGTAAAGGGTAAAATTCTTCAGTTTTGGGAGGTGATGCTCCTTCAGTTGAGCAGCCAAAATAAAAACAAGAGGAAACCAATAAAAAACAAAGGGGTAATCAAATGAGAAAGAGTATCTTGTTTTCCGTAATTTTTATACTTGTTCTTAGTACTGTGCTCATTGGATGTGGCAATAATCAATCAACTTCAGCAGAAAAAGAAAAACAACAGAAAAACGAAAACTATTCAGCAGATACAAATGGTCCATTAACGATAAATCCAGAAATACCAGATATAGAAGTACTTGATAAAGGCCCTAATGGCGAACAGGCAGTTTCTGCAAAATCATTGCAGCTAACCGAAGAAGAGCTTAAAGAAATAGCCCAAGGTGAATATACAGCGGCGATCGTAATGCATTATTCAGGAACTGATTATATGAATGCAGCAGTAGGGGCAATGGAAGACACCTTCGAGAAAATGGGCATTGAAGTCGTTGCCGTAACAGATGCCCAGTTCAAAGCGGAAAAACAAGTAAACGATATTGAAACCGTATTGGCAAAGCAGCCGGATATTATGATTTCCGTTCCGGTAGACGCTGTTTCCACAGCACCGGCTTATAAAAAAGCGGTCGAGCAAGGCGTGAAATTAGTATTTATGGATGGAGCTGCAGAAGGGCTTGAAGCGGGCAAAGACTATATCAGCATTGTCTCAGGCGATAATTATGGGAATGGTGCCCTGGCTGCAGACATAATGGCAGAGAAAATAGGCAAAAAAGGAAAAGTCGGGATTGTTTACCATGATGTCAACTTTTTCGTAACGAAGAACCGTTCAGACGCTTTTGAAGCAACGATTAAGGAGAAATATCCTGATATTGAAATTGTAGCTCAAGGCGGAATTACCGATCCGAATAAAGGTGAAGAAGTTGCTTCTGCAATGCTGACAAGAAATCCGGACATTGACGGTATATTTGCTCCTTGGGACGTTCCGGCGGAAGGAGTTATGTCAGCTGCTCGGACAGCAGGAAGAGAAGATCTGGTAGTTACAACTGTAGATTTAGGTACGAATGTGGCAATATCCATTGCTTCAGATGGAATTGTTCAAGGCCTGGGTGCGCAATTGCCTTATGATCAGGGAGTTGCCCAAGCCATTCTATCAGGCTATGCACTTCTTGGAAAAGAAGCACCGGCATACGTAGCTTCACCAGCGATTAGAGTAACAAAAGACAATGTATTGGAAGCATGGAAATTAATCTATGGTGTTGACGCTCCTGCAACGGTTCAGGATGCAATGAAGTAATGAAAATTTAACCCAAACTATTTTATAGAGGCTGGCATAAGTTTGCAGCCTTTATAGACAAAGAAGGTGAATTCTCTTGGACCAACCAATACTGGAAATGAGAAATATTAGTAAAGCTTTTAATGGCATCACCGTTCTCGACAAGGTTGGCTTCTCTTTAAAAAAAGGTGAAGTGCATGCTTTAATGGGGGGGAATGGCGCAGGGAAATCGACTTTAATGAAGATACTTACCGGGGTTTACTCTGCAGATCAAGGTGAAATCATAATTGAGGGAAAACCGGTTAGCATTAATAGTTTTGATGATGCAAAAGCAAATAAAATATCGATGATCTTTCAGGAGTTCAGTTTGATTCCGACGCTTACGGTTGCACAGAACATCTTTCTTGCGCGTGAACAGAAAAACTCACTGGGCTTGCTCAATGACAAAGAGAGCGAAAGAAGAACAGAAGAATTGCTAAATGAATTAGGAGTTAATATCAAACCAATCGATATCGTCCAGGATTTGGGAGTAGGCTATTGGCAGATGACTGAAATTGCCAAGGCGCTCTCCCAGGATGCAAAAATATTAATCATGGATGAACCTACTTCATCCTTAACGAAAAACGAAACTGAAGTACTGTTCAAGATCATTAATGAATTGAAAGCAAAAGATTATTCTATCATCTATATTTCTCACAGGATGGATGAAATCTTTCAAATATGCGACAGAATTACAATTTTACGGGACGGCAAATACGTTACCACTGAAAAGTGCAGTGAAACAGACCTGGATAGTGTGATCAAGCACATTGTCGGCAAAGAGTTTGACCAGGCATTTGAATGGCAGGAACGCCCATACTCTGCAGAAGGCCCTCCTGTTTTCGAGGTGAAAAATTTAAGTGCGGGTGAAAAAGTCCGGAATGTAAACCTTAAAATCCAGCCTGGTGAAATTGTCGGGATCGCGGGATTGATGGGAAGCGGAAGAACTGAATTAATGCGATGCCTGTTTGGCATTGACAGGATAGACAGCGGTGAAGTGTTTGTAGAAGGTAAAAAGCACACGATTAAAAATGCAGGCGATGCGATTGCCGCCGGGATTGCTTTAATACCTGAGGACAGGCGCATGCAAGGCTTGGTTCTCCAGCATAATGTCAAGGACAATATGGTCCTGCCTATTCTTTCAAAGCTTAAAAAAGGGCCTTTTGTAGATAATCGCAAGGCTAATGACATCAGCAAACGATTTGTCGAAAAGTTAAATATTAAAACGGATGATATTTTTAAACAATCCAATTTGTTATCAGGCGGAAATCAGCAAAAAATTGTACTTGCAAAGTGGCTTGCACATGATCCGACTGTTTTGCTGCTTGATGAACCTACCATCGGTGTAGATATTGGCGCTAAAACTGAAATAATCGATATTATTCGCGAAATGGCGGATAGCGGCAAAGCCATATTAGTTGTCTCTTCAGAACTCCCTGAACTTCTTGCATTGAGCGATCGGGTGCTTGTGATGCATGAGGGTCAAATTAAAAAGGAGATGAAGCGCACGGAAATCAATTCAGAGGAGGAACTGGAATATGCAATCCAAGGTTTCTAGTCAGACAGGTCCAGCATTTTCATTAAAAAAATTCGAATGGCGTAATTATATCGTCTATCTCGCTTTCGTTGGTGTATTAATCTACTTTTCAGTAAGCCTTTATGACCAAGGATTTTTGACATCCGGGAATTTGTTAAACATTGTACGGCAGACAGCCACAATCTCCTTAATGGCTCTTGCGATGACATTTGTTATCAGTACAGGAGAAATTGACTTGTCCGTAGGTTCGATTGCAGCTTTATCCTCCTTAACCGGGGCGCTGGCGCTTCAAGCGGGATCCGGGATCTTCGGCGGCTTGGCTGCAGGCGTTGGCACTGGCTTAGCGGTAGGTTTAATAAATGGCTTGCTGGTCACTAAAGTAGCTATTCCTTCTTTCCTTGTTACTTTGGGAACGATGGGAGCTGTAAAAGGGATGGCGATGTGGATCACTGACACTGCTCCAGTACCGATTATTGATGCGAACTTTAACTTCATTTTTGGCTCTGGAGATATCGGTCCTATCCCTGTTTTGTTAATCTGGACACTTGTGTTTACCGTAATCGCCCATGTATTACTCAGGAAAACGTCATTTGGCCGGCAGGTTCTTGCTACTGGTGGTAATGAAACCGCAGCACGGTTCTCGGGAGTCAAGGTAATGAGAATTAAGCTGCTGGTTTTCGTAGGAACAGGCCTTATGGCTGGACTTGCAGGTCTTCTGTATGCAGGCCGCATGAACGCAGGAAGATTTTCCTTTGGTGAAGGCGACGAGCTTTCTGTTATTGCTGCCGTCATTCTTGGGGGAACAGCATTGGCGGGCGGTGTCGGAACTGTGATTGGGACTCTGATCGGCTCTTTAATGATAGGGGTCATCAATAATGGCCTTATTATTATGGGCCTTGATGTAAGCCAGCAAATGATCATCAGAGGGATCATCATAATTCTAGCGGTTGCGCTTGGACGAAAAGCAATTAAGAGATAAATAGAAATCATCGGTGACTGGAGGAAGCTTCGTGGAAAAAATAAAAGTTGGAGTAATCGGCACAGGCTTCATCGGACCAACTCATATTGAAGCGATTAGAAGGCTCGGTTTTGTTGAAGTGTTAGGCTTGGCTGACAGCAGCCAGCAAGCCTCAGAAAAAAAAGCCCGTGAACTTGGAATTCAGAAAGCATATAAGGATTACCGTGAAATGCTTGAGGATCCCGAGATCCAGGCTGTACACAATTGTACTCCGAACCACCTTCATTTTGAAATAAACAAAGAGATTATCAAGGCTGGCAAGCACATTGTTTCTGAAAAACCGCTGGCTATGGACAGCAGGGAATCTGCCGAATTGCTGAATCTCGCAAAAGAACATGGTGTTGTCCACGGTGTAAATTTCAATTATCGGCAGTTCGCCAGCGTGCAAAATTTACGCGAGAAGATTGCGAACGGAGACTTAGGTAAGGTTAATCTTGTCTATGGAAGCTACCTTCAAGACTGGCTGTTGTATGAAACCGATTACAACTGGCGCCTTGCTCCAGATGCAGGCGGGAAATCACGGGCTATAGCGGATATTGGGTCACATTGGTGTGATACTGTCCAATATGTGACCGGTAAAAGGATTGTGGAGGTTTTTGCCGACCTGGCTACTGTTATACCATTCCGTAAAAAGCCCGGCGAAACTGCGGCAACCTTCGGGTCCAGCGGCTCACAAAGTGAAAGCTATGAAGAAGTGGCTATTAATACGGAGGATTATGCTTCAGTGCTGTTACGCTTCGAGGATGGATCGCGGGGGGTATTTACCGTTTCCCAGGTTAGTGCAGGCCGCAAGAACCGACTGAGCTTCGAAATCGCAGGGAGCAAAAGTGCTGCATTTTGGAACCAGGAAGAACCCGAAAAACTGTGGATTGGCCATCGGGAAAAGCCCAATGAAATCCTTCTTGCGGATGCGGCTTTGTTCGAGCCGGGTGCAAAGGAAGCAATCCATCATCCTGGCGGTCATAACGAGGGCTGGCCTGATGCTTTGAAAAACATGATGAAAAACTTTTATTCTTTCATTCGTGATGGGAAAGACCCTGAAAACGCTAAGACCAATTTTGCAACCTTTGAGGACGGACATATCTCAATGTGCATTACCGACGCCATTTTGGAAAGCAGCAAAAATCAAAAATGGGTGAAGGTTCTGAACAGGTAGTGTAAAAAGTTCTATGAAAACTCGGCTTTGAGGGTTCCGTTCTGCCACAAAACAG